>JBBASZ010000005.1:0-11405 GCA_040398965.1 Solirubrobacteraceae bacterium
CCCATCGTGATCCCGAGACCGTCGCCGCCTACTGCTCCGGCGCCCGAGCCCGGGGGATCAAGGTGATCATCGCCGGCGCCGGCCTCTCGGCTGCCCTGCCGGGTGTTGCCGCCGCGCACACCGACCTTCCCGTCGTCGGAGTGCCGCTCTCCAGCTCGATGACCGCCGCCGGCGGCCTTGACTCGATTCTCTCGGTGGTGCAGATGCCCCCGGGCGTCCCGGTCGCCTCGGTCGGCCTGGACAACGCCAAGAACGCCGGCCACCTGGCAGCGCGGATCCTGTTCTCATGATCCCCCGCTACACGCGCGAGGAGGTCGGCGCGCTGTGGAGCGACGAGGCCCGGATCGAGGCGTGGCGCCGGGTCGAGGTCGCCGCGTGCGAGGAGATGGAGGGCCCGACGGAGGCCGATCTCGAGGCGATTCGCTCAGCGACCGCGACCGTCGCCGAAGTAGCCGAACGGGAGAAGGTCCTCGACCACGACGTCGCCGCCTTCGTCGACGTCCTCGCCGCCAGCGCCGGCGACCCGGCCGGGCGGTGGGTTCACTACGGCCTGACCTCGAGCGACGTCCTCGACACCGCGCTCGCCCTCCAGGTCCGCGACAGCGCGCCGCTCGTCATCGCCGGCGCCGAGAAGCTCGTCCAGGCGCTCGCCGCGAAGGCCCGCGAGCACGCCGGCACCGTCTGCACCGGCCGCACGCACGGCGTCCACGCCGAGCCCACCACCTTCGGGGTGAAGCTCGCCGGCTTCGCCTTCGAGGCCCACCGCAACCTCGAGCGCCTGCGCCGGGCCTTCGAGCAGGCCTCCTACGGGGCGATCAGCGGCGCCGTCGGCACCTACTCCGCAACCAGCCCCGACTTCGAGAAGCGGGTGCTCGGTCGCCTCGGACTCGGAGCCGAGCCGATCTCCACCCAGGTCGTCCCCCGCGACCGGCTCGCCGACCTTCTCCAGGTGATCGCCCTGGCCGGCGCCGGGATGGAGCGGCTCGCCACCGAGATCCGCCACCTGCAGCGCACCGAGGTGCGCGAGGTCCAGGAGCCATTCCGCTCCGGCGCCCAGAAGGGCTCCAGCGCCATGCCCCACAAGCGCAACCCGATCACCACCGAGCGGATCACCGGTCTCGCGCGGGTGCTCCGGGGTAACTCACAGGCAGCGGTCGAGAACGTCGCGCTCTGGCACGAGCGGGACATCAGCCATTCCGGCGCCGAGCGGATCATCGTCCCCGACTCGATCATCCTCGTCGACTACATGCAGCACCTGGCCATCCGCGTGGTCGAGGGGATGGAGGTCTTCCCCGAGCGGATGCTCGCCAACCTCGACATCACCTGCGGCGCCCTGTTCAGCCAGCGCGCCCTGCTGGCGATCATCGCCTCGGGCATGACCCGGGACGACGCCTACCGGATCGTCCAGGAGGACGCCCAGAGGGCCTGGGACACCGGCACCCCGCTGCGCGAACTGCTCGCCGTCCGCGAACTGGACGTCGACCTCGACGCCATCTTCGACCTCGAAGACGTCACGCGCCACTCCGGGGAGATCGTCGCCCGGCTCGACTCGATCTCCGCCTGAGCCGGGCTTCGGGCTCCGTCAGGACCGGCGACTGAGAGCCCTCCGGAGGGGGCGTTTCCGCCCCCCGCTCCTCTAGAGTCACGGCAGTGAGCAGCGCCGCCGACCTCCCCTTGATCAGCAGCGGGAAGGTCCGCGACATCTACGAGCTCGACGACCGCCTGCTCATGGTCGCCTCGGACCGGATCTCCACCTACGACGTCGTCCATCCGACCCCGATCCCGGGGAAGGGAGCTGTCCTGACCGGCATCTCGGACTTCTGGTTCCAGCGCACCGGCCAGATCGTCCCCAACCACCTCATCTCGATCACCGAGGACGTGCCCGATGACGTTCGCGGGCGGGCGATGGTCGTCCAGAAGCTCCAGATGCTCCCGGTCGAGTGCGTCGTGCGCGGCTACATCACCGGCTCGGGGTGGAGCGACTACCAGAAGACCGGCAAGGTCTCCGGGATCGAGCTTCCCGACGGGCTGCAGGAATCGGAGCAGCTCCCCGAGCCGATCTTCACCCCGTCGACCAAGGCCGAGAGCGGCCACGACGAGGCGATCGACTTCGACCAGGCGGTCGAGGCGGTCGGTGACCCCGAGCTGATGGAGCGGGTGCGCGATATCTCGATCCAGCTCTACCTCTTCGGCGCCGAGCACGCCCGGGCCAACGGCGTGATCCTCGCCGACACCAAGTTCGAGTTCGGCCTTGATGCCGACAACAACCTCGTGATCGGCGACGAGGTCCTCACCCCCGACTCCTCCCGCTACTGGCCGGCCGACACCTACGAGGTCGGCAAGGGGCAGCCGAGCTTCGACAAGCAGTACGTGCGCGACTGGGCCACCGAGAGCGGCTGGGACAAGAGCCCTCCGGCACCGGCGATACCCGAAGACGTCGTCGAGGGAACCCGTGGGCGCTACATCGAGGCCTACGAGAAGGTCACCGGGGAGCCGTTCGACGCCTGGCTCGAGCGCACCGGGGCACAGGCCTGATGCGCGCACGGGTGCTGGTCCGGCCCAAGGAGGGAATCCTCGACCCCCAGGGCGAGGCGGTCGAGCGCGCGCTTCCGGCGCTCGGGTTCGGCGGGGTCTCGGAGGTAAGGATCGGCCGGATGGTCGAGCTCGAGATCGACGACCCGTCCCAGCTCGAGGAGATCTCCGGAAAGCTGCTCGCCAACCCGCTGGTCGAAGACTTCGAGATCGAGCTGCTGGACCCCGCGGCGCAGTGAAGTTCGGGGTCCTGCGCTTCCCCGGCAGCTGCGACGAGGTGGACGCGCAGCTCGCCGCCTCGAAGGTGGGCGAGGCCGTGCTGCTCTGGCACGGTGACCGCGACCTGCAGGACGTCGACGCGGTAATCGTCCCCGGCGGATTCTCCTACGGCGACTACCTGCGCGCCGGGGCGATCGCCCGCTTCTCACCGGTGATGGAGTCGGTGGTCGAGTTCGCGGGCGACGGCGGGCTTGTGCTCGGTATCTGCAACGGCTTCCAGGTCCTCTGCGAGGCCGGTCTCCTTCCCGGGGCGCTGCTGCCCAACGCCAACCGTCGCTTCACCTTCCGGCAGGTATCGCTCGAGGTGGTCGAGCCGGGTACCTCCTTCACCTCGGAGTGCGAGGCAGGCGAGCGTCTCTCGATCCCCGCCAAGCACGGCTCCGGGCGCTACTACGCCGACGAGGCCACGCTCGAAGCTCTCGAGCAGAACGGCCAGGTGGTGCTTCGCTACGAGCCGGCCGAGAACTTCAACGGCTCGCTGCGCGATATCGCCGGAGTACGGAACGAGGCCGGCAACGTCTTCGGCCTGATGCCTCACCCCGAGCACGCGGTTGACGCCCTTACCGGCTCGACCGACGGGCTGCGGATCTTCGAGTCGATGCGGGCCGCCGCGGAGGGTGCGCATGCCTGAGGAGCTGCCGACGCTCGACGACGCGGTCGCCCTCGGCCTGACCGCGGAGGAGTACGAACTGGCCTGCGAGAAGCAGGGCCGCCCGCCCAATCAGGTGGAGCTGGCCATGTACTCGCTGCTGTGGAGCGAGCACTGCGCCTACAAGCACTCCAAGAAGCTGCTCGGGACGCTTCCCACCGAGGGTTCGGCGGTGATCATGGGTCCGGGGGAGAACGCCGGTGCCGTGGACGTCGGCGACGGGCTGGCCTGCGCCTTCAAGGTCGAATCGCACAACCACCCGAGCGCCGTCGAGCCCTTCCAGGGAGCGGCCACCGGCGTCGGGGGGATCCTGCGCGACATCTTCGCGATAGGCGCGCGACCGGTCGCGGTGCTCGACTCGCTGCGCTTCGGCGACGTGCGCAGCAGCGAGCGCTCCCGCTACCTGCTCGAGCACGCCGTTGCCGGTATCGGCCACTACGGCAACTCGATCGGCGTGCCGAACATCGGCGGCGAGGTCTACTTCGAGGAGCCCTACGAGCAGAACTGCCTGGTCAACGCGATGGCCCTGGGCCTGGCCGAGTCGGAGAAGATGATCCGCAGCGCCGCCGCCGGGGTCGGGAACGTCGTGCTCCTCTACGGCGCCTCCACCGGCCGCGACGGGATAGGCGGGGCCTCCGTGCTGGCCTCGGCCGAGCTCGGAGAGGCCGACGACAGCAAGCGCCCGACCGTCCAGGTCGGCGACCCCTTCGAGGAGAAGAAGCTGCTCGAGTGCTCGCTGGAGCTGCTCGAGCGCGGCCTGCTCGTCTCCCTCCAGGATCTTGGCGCCGCCGGCCTGACCTCCTCGGCCTGCGAGATGGCCTCCAAGGGTGAGGTCGGGATCGACCTCGACGTCGCGAAGGTGCCGCTGCGCGAGGCCGACATGGAGCCGTTCGAGATCATGGTCAGCGAGTCCCAGGAGCGGATGCTCTGCATCGTGCGGCCCGAGGACGTGGAGGCCGTGAGAGAGTGCTGCGAGAAGTGGGAGGTCTCCAGCGCGGCGATCGGCGAGGTGACCGATTCGCGGCGGATGCGGGTCTTCTCCGGCGAAGAGCTGGTCGGCGACATGCCGGTCGAGGCGCTCGTCGACGACTGCCCCCTCTACGACCTGGCTCCCGAGCGGCCGACCGAGCCGCTCTACCCGCCCCCGCCGGCCACGGTCGCCGCCGACGCCGGCCCGCAGGAAACCCTGCTGGAGCTGCTCGGCGCTCCCAACCTCGCCTCGCGGCGACCGCTCTTCGAGCAGTACGACTCGATCGTCCAGTCGCGCACCGTGCGTCGCCCCGAGGAGACCGATGCCGCCGTGCTCGTGCTCCCGTCGGGTGCGGGCCTTGGCGTCAGCATCGACGGCAACGGCCGGCGTGTTGCCGCCGACCCCTACCGGGGAGCGGTCGCCACCGTGCTCGAGTGTGCGGCCAACCTGGCCTGCGTCGGCGCGAAGCCGCTGGGAACCACCAACAACCTGAACTTCGGCAACCCGGAGAAGCCCCACGTCGCCTGGCAGCTGACCGAGTCGGTTCGCGGGATCGGCGACGCCTGCCGAGCCCTCGACGCGCCGATCGTCGGCGGGAATGTCTCCCTGTACAACGAGGCGCCCTCCGGCCCGATCTACCCGACCCCGGTGATTGGCATGGTCGGCCTCCTTCCCGACGCGGCCCGCTGTGGGCATCTCGGTTTTGTCGAGGAAGGGGAGGCGATCGCGCTCGTCGGCCGTTTCCGCCCCAGCCTCGCCGCATCGGAGCTGGCCCGGCTGCGGGGCGAGCCGCTGCCCGACGGGCTGCCCGAGATCGACGTCGCCCAGGTGGCGGCTACCCAGGAGGCGGTCCGAGAGGCAGTGCGCGGCGGGCGGATCAGCTCGGCCCACGACATCGCCGAGGGCGGGCTGGCCGTGGCGCTGGCCGAGTGCTGCCTGGCCGGCTCGATCGGGGCGACGGTCGAGCTCGACCCCGAGGCGCTCACCGACGGTTCGCTCGACGCAGCCCTCTTCGGGGAGGCCCCGGGCGGCTTCATCATCTCCGGCCATCAGGGGGCAATTGAAGAGCTCGCCGCCCAGGTCGGGCTGGCGGTGATCGGCCACGTCGGGGGAGAGAAGCTCTCGCTCGACGCCGGAGGCGAACGCCCGGAGTGGACCCTCGACCAGCTGCGCGCGGCCCACGACGGGCTGGTGGCCTGCTTCCCGTGAGCGGCCGTCGCCCGGGAACCACCGACCGGCCCGCCGGACCCGGCGGAGGCGACGCTTCCCGCTGGTACGCTGGAGACGTTCTGGCGGAACCGGCCTCACCCGCTTCGATCGACCTTCCCGACACCTGGGAGGGTCCGCGCGAAGAGTGCGGGGTCTTCGGCATCTACGCCCCGGGCAGCGATGTCTCCCGCCTCACCTACTTCGGCCTCTACGCCCTTCAGCACCGCGGCCAGGAGTCGGCAGGCATCGCCGCTGCCGACCGGGGCTCGTTCATCATCACCCAGCGCGCGCTGGGGCTGGTCAGCCAGGTCTTCAAGGAGCACGACCTGCGCGCCCTCGGAGGCGAGCTGGCGATCGGCCACGTGCGCTACTCGACCACCGGATCCAATGAGTGGGAGAACTCGCAGCCGGTCCACCGCACCGCCGGCAACGGCCGTCGTCGCGAGATCGCCCTCGCCCACAACGGCAACCTCACCAACGCCGTCGAGCTCCATTCCGAGCTGAAGGCCGACGGCGTCGAGTTCACCTCCACCTCCGACTCGGAGATCATCGCCGCGCTGATCGCCGAACAGCCCGACGAGGAGATCGAGGACGCGGTAGCCGCCGTCGTCCCCCGCCTGAAGGGCGCCTTCTCGACCGTGATCATGACCAACGAACGGGTCCTCGCCTTCCGCGACCCGGCCGGGGTGCGGCCGCTGGTGCTCGGCCGCATCGGCGAGCACTACTGCGTGGCCAGCGAGTCCTGCGCGCTGGACATCATCGGCGCCGAGTACATGCGCGACGTGCTGCCCGGCGAGCTGGTCTCGATCGGCGAGGACGGCATCCGCACCCGCATGCTCGTCGAGGGCGAGCGGGAGGCCTTCTGCGTCTTCGAGTACATCTACTTCGCGCGGCCGGACTCGCGCATGAACGACACCTCCCTCCAGGCCGCCCGCGGGCGCATGGGCGAGGTCCTGGCGCGCGAGGCGCCGGCGCCCGGCGCCGACCTGGTAATCGCCATCCCCGACTCCGGCAACCCGGCCGCCCGCGGCTACGCCCGCGAGAGCGGCCTGCCCCAGGACGACGGCTTCGTCAAGAACCGTTACGTGGCCCGCACCTTCATCCAGCCCGGCCAGGAGCTGCGCAAGCACGGCCTGCGGCTTAAGTTCAACCCGCTTCCGGAGATCGTCGGCGGCCGCAAGCTGGTGGTGGTCGACGACTCGATCGTCCGCGGCAACACGATGCGCCAGATCATCCAGATGCTGCGGGAGGCAGGAGCCCTTGAGGTGCACCTGCGGATCTCCGCCCCGCCAATCCGCAACCCCTGTTACTACGGCGTGGACATGTCCACGCGCGAGGAGATGGTCGCCCACGAGCGCACGGTCGAGGAGATCGCCGAGCACATTGGCGCCGACTCGCTTGCCTACCTGTCGCTTCCCGGCGTCTACGAGGCGATCGGCGCCGACCCGGCAGGCCACTGCGACGCATGCTTCTCGGGCAAGTACCCGCTCCCCGGTCCCGGTCAGGGCACCGGCAAGTTCTCCCTCGAGGAGGAGCTGCCGATGGCCCGCAGCTCGGCCTGACCGGAGCCATGGCCACCGCGGAGACCGCGCTCCACGAGATCTTCGGCTTCGACGCCTTCCGCCCCGGCCAGGCGGAGGCCGTCCAGGGCGCCCTCGAGGGACGCGACGTGCTGGTGGTGATGCCCACCGGCGCCGGCAAGTCGCTCTGCTACCAGCTCCCCTCGCTGCTGCGCGATGACCTCTCGATCGTCGTCTCGCCGCTGGTCTCGCTGATGCAGGACCAGGTCGAGTCGCTCCAGGAGCGCGCTCCCGGCCGGGTCGGGCTGGTCAACTCCCAGCAGGACGCGGCCGCCAACCGTGAAGTGATCGAGCGGGCGCGGGCCGGTGAGCTTCGCCTGCTCTACGTGGCCCCGGAGCGCTTCGCCTCACCCGGCTTCCTCGAGGCGCTGCGCGACATCCCGATCGGCATCTTCACCGTCGACGAGGCCCACTGTGTCTCCCAGTGGGGCCACGACTTCCGCCCCGACTACTTCCGCCTCGGCGATGCCGCCCGCTGGCTTGGTGCCAAATCGCTCTTTGCCTCCACCGCGACCGCCACGCCGCAGGTGGCCGGCGACATCGTGAGGCGCCTGGGGCTGGGCGAGCCGGTACGGGTCTCGACCGGGTTTGACCGTCCCAACCTCACCTTCGCCGTCGTGCCGACCCGCTCGCCCGAGCACTCCCGTGCCCAGCTCGCCGCCGCCCTGGCCGACCCGGCCTCCCGCCCGGCGATCGTCTACGCCGGCACCCGCAAGCTCACCGAGCAGGTCGCCGAAGACCTCGCCCACGACCTGGGTATCGAGGTTCTCGCCTACCACGCCGGCCTGGATCGCGAAAAGCGCGCCGAGACCCAGCGGCGCTTCATGGACGGGGAGGCGCAGGTGGTCGTGGCGACCAATGCCTTCGGGATGGGAATCGACAAGGCCGACGTGCGAAGCGTCGTCCACGTCAGCGTCCCGCAGTCGCTGGAGGGCTGGTACCAGGAGGCCGGCCGCGCCGGGCGTGACGGGCTCCCGTCGAGGGCGCTGATGCTTGCCCAGCCGCGCGACAAGGGGCTGCACGTCTACTTCATCGAGCGCTCGGAGATCGAGGAGGACGAGCTCGACCGGATCGCCGGGGCGATCGTCGGCTCGGCCGGCGACGGGCGCTACGACATCGCCCTATCCGACGTCGGGGGCGAGCCCGACCAGGTCCGCGCCACCGTCGGCCACCTCGTTCGGGCCGGGGTGCTTCGCCCCTCTCCGTCCCCCTCCGACCGGCTCGCCGGGCGGGTCGAGGCTCCGTACGACGGGAAGGCCCGCTCACTGGCCCGCAGCTCGGCCAAGGAAGGGGTGAGCGCGCGCTGGCGCCAGTACCGCTCGGTCTGGTCGTTCGTCGAGGGGGGCGGCTGCCGCCGGGCGGCGATCCTGCACCACTTCGGCGACGAGGAAGCTCCCCACACCAATCCCGGAGTGCCCTGCTGCGACGCCTGCGACCCGGCCGCGGTCGCCGACGTGGCGGCCGTGCCCGCCGGGCGGGGTGGCTCGGCGCCCTCGCGCCGAAAGGCGGCCGACGTCGACGAGAAGGGGCTCGAGGCGGCGATCATCGAGGTGGTCGCCAGCGCGAGCCCCGCCGTCGGGCGTACCCGGACGGTGGAGATCCTCCGCGGGGGGCGCTCGAAGGCGCTCATCAAGAGCGGCCATGACCGCCTCGAGCACTACGGGAGCTTCGGTGACCTTCATGCCGACGAGGTGATGGCCCGCGTCGACGGCCTGATCGCCGGGGGACGGCTGGCCTCCAGCGGCGGCCGCTATCCGAAGCTGTCGGTCGCAGGCGAAAGGGTTACGGGATGACGAGGATCGCCGTCCTGCTCTCCGGGCGGGGCACCAACCTGAGCGCGCTGCTCGAGCAGGTCCACGGCCTCGACGCGGAGGTCACATGCGTGGCGAGCGACAAGGACGACGCCCCGGGGCTGCGCCGGGCCCGCGAGGCCGACATTCCGGTCAAGACCTTCCCGGCCGACGACTACGCCGACCGCGAGGCCCGTGATGCGGCGATGGCCGCCTGGCTGCGCGAACAGGACGTGGAGATCATCGTGCTCGCCGGCTACATGGCAATCCTCTCGCCGGCGTTCATCGCGAGCTTCCCGGACCGAATCGTCAACGTCCACCCGTCGCTCCTGCCCGCCTTCCCGGGCATGCGAGCCGTCGAGCAGGCGGTTGAGTACGGGGTGCGGGTCTTCGGGGTCACCGTCCATCTCGTCGACGACGGCGTCGACAGCGGCGCGATCATCCTCCAGCGCTCGATCGAGCTGCCGGAGATGAGCGACCCGACCGAGGTCCACCAGATCCTTCAGGGGATCGAGCACGAGCTCCTTCCCGAGGCGGTCCGCCTGCTCGCGCGCGGCGCGGTGACGCGCGACCCGGAGAACCCGCGACGGCTGATCGTCTCGCCCTGAGCTCCGGTAGCCTCGCGCCCATCTCCGAGGACTACTCGACAATCGCCCCCGGTGAGGTCCGCGTGCGGCGGGCCCTGCTCTCGGTCTCCGACAAGGAGGGAATCGTCGAGTTCGCCCGCGGCCTTGCCGGCATGGGCGTGGAGATCATCTCGACGGGGGGCACCGCCGCGGCTCTTTCCGAGGCGGGCATCGAGGTCCGTGCCATCGACGACCTCACCGGCTTTCCGGAGATCATGGACGGGCGCGTAAAGACGCTCAACCCGAAGCTCTACGCCGGGCTGCTGGCTCGCCGGGACGACGCCTCCCACATGGAGCAGGCGGCAGAGCACGGGATCGAGTTTGTCGACCTGGTCTGCGTCAACCTCTATCCGTTCGAGGAGACCATCGCCCGTGAGGGAGTCGACGAGGCCGAGGTGATCGAGAACATCGACATCGGCGGCCCGACGATGGTCCGCGCCACCGCCAAGAACTTCGCCTTCTCGGCGATCGTCACCGATCCCGGCCAGTACGCAGAGGTACTCGAGGCGCTTGGAGCCGGCGAGGGCACGCTGTCTCTCGCGCTGCGTGAGCGGCTCGCCTCCGCCGCATTCGCCCTCACCGCGCGCTACGACGCGGCGATCTCTTCGTGGTTTGCCGAGCGCGCCGGCGACTTCCCGCCCCGCCTGGCCCGCTCGTGGGAGAAGCGGCTCGAGCTGCCGTACGGCGAGAACCCTCACCAGGCCGCTGCCTTCTACGAGGAGGCCGCCGCGCAGAGCGGCGTGCTGGCCGACGCGGCCCAGCTCCACGGCAAGGAGATGTCGTTCAACAACATCCTCGATCTCGACGGCGCCCGCGGGATGCTCGCCGAGCTGGGCGACGAGGAGCCGGCCTGCGTGATCGTCAAGCACAACAACCCGTGCGGTGTCGCTCGCGGGGCAACGCTGCTGGAGGCCTATCGAAAGGCCTTCGCCGGTGACCCGATAAGCGCCTTCGGGGGCATCATCGCCCTCAACCGCCCGGTCGACGCGGAGACCGCGAACGCGCTCTCCGAGCAGTTCATCGAGGTGCTCGTGGCACCCGGCTACGAGCCGGTGGCGCTGGAGAAGCTGACCGAAAAGCCGAACGTGCGGGTCCTCGAGGCCTCGGGCGACGGCCGGCCCGATGCCGGCTCGCTCGACCTGCGCCCGGTGGCCGGCGGCCTCCTCGTACAGGAACACGACAGCGTGATCGCCGAGCGCGACGGTATGAAGGTCGTAAGTAAGCGAGAGCCGACCGAGCAGGAGTGGCTCGACCTGATCTTCGCCTGGCAGGTCTGCCGCCACGTGAAGTCAAACGCGATCGTCGTCGCCCGCGACCAGGCCACGCTCGGCATCGGAGCCGGGCAGATGAGCCGCGTCGACTCCGTGAACATCGCCCTCGGCCGCGAGTGGATCGAGTCAACCGACGGCCTCGTGCTCGCCTCCGACGCCTTCTTCCCTTTCGCCGACGGGCCGGAAAACGCCATCCGCGGTGGAGCCGGCGCGCTGATCCAGCCCGGCGGCTCGATCCGCGACGACGAGGTGATCGCCGCGGTCGACGAGCTGGGCGCCGCGATGGTCTTCACCGGCCGGCGCCACTTCCGCCATTAGGCGGGCCTGGCTCGAAAACAAACCGGCGCACCTCCACCGGAACGGGTGTTATTTTCCTCGATCCGCGCAATCCAGCGCATCACGTCAGGGAGACTCGTCTACATGCACCGTCGCATCGCCTTTGTAACCGCCGCCTGCGCCCTCGCCCTTCCCGCCAGTGCCGTCGCCGCCGAGCCCGGCG
>JBBASZ010000005.1:11505-16628 GCA_040398965.1 Solirubrobacteraceae bacterium
ACCGCCGCCTGCGCCCTCGCCCTTCCCGCCAGTGCCGTCGCCGCCGAGCCCGGCGCCACCGCCGCGGGCGGTGTCGCCATCGAACCGGCTGCCCTCCTGAAGGTCACGTCGGTCAAGGCCTCCCGCTCTGGCCGCACGGTCACGGCGAAGATCCGCTGGGACCGCGGGCTCCTCAGCCGCCGCGCCCAGCGGGAGCGATTCACCGTCCGGCTCGTCACCGGCCCGGCCCGCCAGCGCCGCGTGGTCGCCAGCACCTCCCGTCGTGTCCCAAGGGGCACGAGCGAGACCGTCCGCTTCCGCCTGGGCGCGCGGAACGCACGCCGGGTCAAGTCCTCGTCGCGCGTGATTGCCACCGCCTCTCAGCAGTTCGACGGCACCGACGCCGGCAGCAGCTACGAGCACAACCGCGTGGCTATCACCGCCATGAAGGGCAAGCGGCCCTTCGCCAGTGCCGCCGCCAAGGACTGCAACCCGACGGCGATCACCCCGGGCGCCGACCTGAGCGGCTGCGTCATGCCCGGTGCCAACCTTGCCGGTGCCGACCTCAGCAACGTCAACTTCGAGTCGGCCGACCTCGAGGTGAGCAACCTCGCCGGGGCCAACCTGCGGACCACCAACCTCACCGCAACCAACCTGATCGGCGCCTCCCTGGCCGCCGCCTCGTGGCCGGACGGCGAGCAGTCGGCTCTCACCCTTCCCAATGAAGGCGACGAGATCGTCGACCTGATCGCAACGGCGAGGACGAGCGTTGACGTCGTCATCTACGATTTCGGCGGTCCCAACCTGGTCGGCCAGCCCTCTAGCCCCGGCGCCCTTATGAAGGCTGTCCAGCGGGGCGTCAACGTGCGGGTGATCCTCAACTCCGGCCAGGAGTGTGGCGCTATGGACCCGGCCTCCCAGTCCCTCTGCGCCGGCCAGACTGGGCTCGACCCGCTCTATGCGACCCAGGCCGCCCTGAAGTGGGCTTCGCAGAACCCCGCGCCCGGTAAGAGCGCAGGGCTTTACCGCGTTCAGTTCTCCTCGCAGAACTACCAGATCACCCACCAGAAGTCGGTTCTTATCGACACCGCCAACGCAGACGGTTCACCCCGCTCTGCCGCGCAGATGGACTCCGGCTCAAAGATCCTCGTCTCCACCGGAAACCTGCAGGCCTTCCCGGTCGACTGGGGCCAGTACGAGACCTGCGGGAAGTGGTCGAAGGATTCCAGTGGCAATTGGAGCTGCCAGCAGTACAAGGTGATCAACGCCGACTACCTGACCAACCCGGCTGCCACCTGCCAGGGTGGCAAGCCCTCGGGCTGCGGTGAAGAGTGGGCGGCGCGCGACTTCGCCATCAAGGTCACCGACCCGGCCCTTATGGAGCGGATCGCCGCCGTGTACGGCGCCGACCAGAGCTGCCAGGACTGGAACGAGGGAACGGTCTACCGCCAACTGCTGGACTCGAGCCTGCCCGACACCTGGGCCAACGGAACCCTGCTGGCCGACGGAAGCCGCTACCCGCAGATGGGGACCACGGCCTTCTACGGCGGGGAGCCCAACCCGGAGCTGCAGGCCCAGCCGCAGGGAAATTCGCGCGAGCGACAGCTCGGCCTGATCGCTTCGGCAAAGGAGAGCCTCGTCGTCTACAACGAGGAGATGGCCGACCCGGACATCGCCAATGCGCTTGTTGCCGCCGACAAGTCCGGCGTGAGAGTTCGCGTGGTCATGGCGACAGCCTTTAACAAGGGGACCAAGGTTCCGGTTCAGAATGGTTACTTCGATTACCTCACTGCCAACGGCGTCGAGGTGAACCTTCTCGACCGCGATGCGCCCGCGGGTGTCTACTACGTCCACGCCAAGGCGATCGTCGCCGACGGCATCAACGGCTTCATGGGGTCCGAGAACTTCGGCTACTCGTCGATGAACTTCAACCGCGAGCTCGGGCTGATGCTCACCAACAGGAACAGCGCCTCATCTTCGTGGCTACCGAGCGTCCAAGGTGTTGCGGCGATCATGACCGCCTTCGAGCAAGACTGGTCGAACACGCAGGCGGTCTCCTACAAGCCACAGAAGCCCTCGCCGCCTCCGCCTCTCCCGCCGCTCAATCCCGCGAGCGCCTACAGCGGGGCGAACATGCTTTGCGTCCAGGCTCCTCCCGGCCAGCTTTACGAACCGCAGCTTCCCCAGCGCACCCTTCCGCCCCTCGCCGGCTGACGCGATTCCCGGTTAGCGGTTCCGGGGCCGGCTCGCCAGGAACGCGTCGAGCCGCTCCCAGGTTTCCCGCATACCGTCGAGCATCCGCTCGTCGGCAAGCCGCTGGTCGCGAACCGCCAGGCTCTCGACGCGGCTCTCTCCGGTCACGAGGGTGCCACCGTCCTGCGGTGCGAACTCGAGGGTGTCGATAGTCACCGCGTCGGGGGCGCCCTCGAAGACCCAGGTGCTGACCAGCCGCCGTGGGGGGTTCACTTCGATGAACTCACCGTGAAAGCGGAACTCATTCCCGTCGTCGTTGCTGGTCACGTAGCGGTGGGTCCCTCCGGGTCGCAGGTCCACCTCGCATTCGTCGAGCGTGTTGCGCGCCGGGCCCCACCAGTGCCTGAGCTGCTCCGGCGTCGTCCACGCCTCGAAGACGGCTTCGGGGGGCGCGCTCAGCCAGCGGCGAAATCGCATCACCGGCTCCCCGTCGGGAGTCTCGATCTCGAGCTCGGGGCCGGCCATCGTCAGCCGGTGCCGCGTCGTCGCCCGAACCTTCCGCGGCCGCGCTTCTTCTTGTAAAGGTCCGGCATCGGGAAGGGCACGGCTGCCGCCGCCGCCTCATACGCCAGGCGCTTCTTTTCGACCTGGCCCGCGATCCGCTTGAGGTTCTCACGCTCCTCGTCGCTCATCCGGCTGGGACGCAGCCGGCTGGCGGTGATCGCCTTACGGGCCTGCTTGCGGTCCTTCTTGTCGATCTCGAGGTAGTGGTCGATCACCACCCGGGCGACGGCCAGCACCACGAGCCACGGCACGAACTTCCTCATGGACCGAGCGTACCGTCCTGCCGCGATCAGCTATGGGAGCTGCGGATGCCGCCGGCAGGACTCGAACCTGCGCGCTTCGGGTTAAAAGCCCGCTGCTCTACCAGCTGAGCTACGGCGGCGAGGGGCCAACTGTATGCGCCACGTCGGGCGCGGGCTCAGGGTTTTCGGTCGGGAGTGCTGAGCTCATCCACGGTCAGGCGCTGGACGTGGAGCTCCTCAATTTCGAGGCGCTTGATCTTCCCGCGCCCGATTCCCAGTCGCCCGATCGAGAGTGCCCCGATCGCCAGTGCGCCGAAGGCCACCGCCCCGATCGCCAGGGCGCCCATCGCCCCGGCGCCGACCGACCCGAGGCCGGTGGAGGCGGCCGGTGCCGATACGCCCTTCGCTTCTAGACTTCGGATTCGCATTGCCCCCATGGTGTAGCGGTTAGCACGCCAGGTTTTCAACCTGGTAGCAGGGGTTCGATTCCCCTTGGGGGTACTCGTGGCGCCCCGGGGGCCACGGTGCCTGCCGCCGCGGCGCCTGCATCCTTCCGCGCCGTGATGTCGTCCGGCGGCCACTGGCCCGGTTGGCAGCAGCGCGGGCGTCGGCGGGCGTTGCGCGTCGCCCAGCTGATCGCGGCGAAGGCGACGAGCAGGACGGCGAAGGCGAGGGCGGCAATCACCCCCTCATTGTGACCGATCGCGATGGCGGTTGCCCGGGGTTTTCCGCGGGAAGGGCTAATGTCCTCGTAGCGATCGGCAACCGGCCGGTCGCGAGGTGAAGCTTTCTTGGGTCCCGCCCCATAGGCGGTTCGGGTCAGCCGTACCTCCCGAATCGCCCCGAGCGCAACGCGCCCGGGAAACCAAGGAGCAGTCAGATGTCAAAGCAGTCCTTCGCCGATCTCGGCGTATCCAGTGCCGTTGTGCACGCCCTCGACGAGCAGGGCTTCGACGCCCCGTTCGCCATCCAGACCAAGGTGATCGGCGACGTTCTCGCCGGCAGCGACGTGCTGGCCAAGTCGCCTACCGGCTCGGGCAAGACCCTCGCCTTCATGGTGCCGCTGATCGACCGGATCGACGCCGAGGACCCGCGCCCGTCGGCGCTCGTCCTCGCCCCGACCCGTGAGCTCGCCACCCAGATCGTCGACTCCACCTATCGGATTGCCCATGCCCGGGCGCTGAAGATCACCGCCGTCTACGGTGGCGTTGGCCTGGAGAAGCAGTCGCGAGAGGCGCGCAAGTCGCACATTGTCGTTGCCACGCCGGGCCGGCTCGAGGACCTCCTCCAGCGCGGTGCCTTTGATCTTTCGAACGTGAAGATCCTCGTCCTGGACGAGGCCGACCGCATGCTCGACATGGGCTTCCGCCCTGCCGTCGACCGGATCGTTGCCCAGTGCCCCGCGGGGCGCCAGACGCTCTTCTTCTCGGCGACCCTCGACGGCGAGGCCGGCCGCATCGCCCGCGAGTACACCGAGGAGCCCGTCCAGCACGAGCATGTTCCGGCGCCCGAGAAGGTTGCCGAGATCGAGCACCGCTTCGTGCGAGTCGACAACGAGTCGAGGATGAAGGAGCTCGTCCGGGAGATCGGCGATGGCCAGGACCTCACTCTCGTCTTCGTGCGCACCAAGCGCGGCGCCGACCGGCTCGTCAAGCGCCTTGGCGCCCAGGGCGTAACCGCCGCCGCGATGCACGGCAACAAGAGCCAGCGTCAGCGCGAGAAGGCGCTGGCCGCGTTTGAGGCCGGCCGCGTGCCCACCCTCGTGGCGACCGACGTGGCTGCCCGCGGTATCCACGTCGACAACATCTCCAAGGTCGTTAACTTCGACCCGCCCGGCCAGGCTGAGGATTACGTCCACCGCACCGGGCGAACGGGCAGGGCGGGCGAGACCGGCGTTGCCGTGACCCTCGTGGCCGGCGACCAGGTCAAGGACATGCGCGCGATTACCAGCGCCCTCGACCTCGAGGACCAGTTCGCCCACGTTGGGCCGCCCTCGGCCTCGGAGCCGTCACCCGACGGTGACGGCAGGCGCAGGGGAGGCGGGCACCGCAACCACGGGCGTCCCCGGGGGCGCCACAAGAGTCGCGGCAAGGGCGCTGCCAAGCACCAGAAGGGCTCCACCAAGGGCCGCGGAGCGGGGTCCGG
>JBBASZ010000005.1:16728-22384 GCA_040398965.1 Solirubrobacteraceae bacterium
GCCGCTGAGCTTCAGACCGAGCGCATCATGCCGCCGTCGACGACGACCGTCGACCCGGTGATGTAGCTCGCCCTGGCCGAGCAGAGGAAGGCCACGGCGGCGGCGAACTCCTCGGTGCTGCCCAGGCGCCGGGCAGGGATCTCGTCCCGTGCCACCGCGTCGGCCGCCTCGCGTGAGCCGTAGAGCTCGTAGAGGCGGTCGGTGGCGATCCGGCCGGGCAGGACGCTGTTTACGGTCACGCCGTCCTTGGCCACCTGGGTGGCGATCGTCTTCAGGGCGGCCAGCGTGGCCGAGCGGTTGGAGTTGGAGAGGATCAGGCCGTCGGCCGGCTCGCGGACCGTGGTGGATCCCACGTTGACCACGCGCCCCCAGAGGCGGTGGCGCATGGAGTCGATGACCGACTGGGCGAAGACCAGGGGAGAGCGGACGAGGTCGATGTATGCCTCCTGCCACTGCTCCTCGCTGAAGGCGAAGGCGTTCGGGTCCAGCGGCGGCCCGCCGGTGTTGGTTACAAGGATGTCGATCGGGCCGAGAAAGTGCTCGACCTCATGCACCAGGACGGGAATCCCCTCGAGGTTGGAGCTGTCGTGGGCAAAGCCGGTGGCCTCGATGCTCCTGGCCGCCTCCTGGATCCGGGTCTCGTCGCGGGAGGTGATCGCCACCTTGGCGCCTTCCTCGGCCAGCGCCGTGGCGATCGCCAGGCCGAGGCCCTTCGATGCTCCGGTGACGAGCGCGACGCGCCCTTCGATTCCCAAGTCCATCAGCTTGTGCTCGCAGCCATCCTACGCCCGCCGATCCCGCCGCACCAGCCCGCAAAGAGGAGAACCGCCACCACGGCGCCGGCCCAGTGCAGGCCGGCGGCGGTGAGGATCGCGCTCGGGATTCCGGCCAGGACCGCCCCGAGCAGGGTCGCCGGCAGCGGGAGCTTCAGGACGAGGGCGGTCACTGTGGCCGCAATCATCCACGCCACCGGGCCGATCAACCATCCCCAGTCCTCGAAGAACGAGTGGGAGAAGGCGATCCCGGTCGCGGCCCCGAGGACGGCGACGCCGAGGGCCTGGACGACCAGTGCCTTTACGCCGGTGGGGAGGTGGAAGTCCATCGCGGCGATTGTGACATCAGGCGCGCCGGCCGGCCCTGGGGCGACCGGCGCGCGTGGGGTCAGTTGTCCCCGTCGTCGTCCTGGTCGTCGTTCTGGTCGTCCTGGTTGTCGTTCTGGTCGTCGTTCTGGTCGTCCTGGTTGTCCTGCTCCTCGTCCTGCTGGTCCTGGCTGTCGTCCTGGATCTGGGTGACCTGTTCGGTGACGGTCTCGGCTTCGTTGCTGCCGCCGCAGGCGGTCAGGCCGGCGGTTACGGCCAGGGCGGCGAGCGCTGCGGAAATCAGGGCGATAAGTCTCTTCATCGGTTACCTCTCGTTGGGTTGGAGCCTGGCGGAAACCTACCCGATGAGCACCGCGCCGGGGCCGGGCCGCAGCCCGCGGCGGGAGTCGCTCCCCGGTAGCTTCTGCCCCATGGCCGAGCCCGTCACAGACCCGCCCGCCGACCCTGGCGCCTACCCGCACCGGACCACCCTGCAGCTGCGCTGGAAGGACAACGACGTCTACGGCCACGTCAACAACGCGGAGTACTACTCCTACTTCGACACGGTCATCAACGAGGTGCTCATCGAGCGCGGCGGCCTCGACATCCTCGAGGGCGACGTGATCGGCCTTTGCGCCGAGTCGCACTGCCGGTACCTCGGGCCGCTCAGCTACCCGGGAACGGTCGACGCATACCTGCGGGTGGGCCACCTCGGGAGCTCCAGCGTCCGCTACGAACTGGCCCTCTTCGGCGAGGACGGGGCGTGCAGCGCGGTCGGCTGGTTCGTCCACGTCTTCGTCGACCGCGAGAGCCGCCGCCCGGCTGAGGTGAGCGGGCAGATGCGGGAGCTGCTGGAAAGCCTGGAGGTCGACGGGTGAGCACGGTCCGGGCCGCGGTCCTCATGCGGTGTGGCGATCCCGGACCCTTCGCCGAGACGAAGCCCATAGAGGTCCGCGATCTCGGCCTCGGCGAGCCGGGCCCCGGCGAGATACGCGTTCGCTTCCAGGCTGCCGGCCTCTGCCACTCGGACCTCTCCGTCATCAACGGCAACCGCCCCCGGCCGGTGCCGATGGTGCTGGGCCACGAGGCGGCCGGCGAGGTGGTGGCTACAGGGCCGGGCTGCTCCTTGTCGGTGGGCGACCGGGTGGTGCTCGCGTTCGTTCCCTCGTGCGGCGAATGTGGCCACTGCGTCTCCGGGAGGGCCGCGCTCTGCGAGTCGGGGGCCGCTGCCAACACCGCAGGCACCCTCGTCTCGGGTGAGAGCCGATGGGAGGGCGATGGCGAGGAGATGATCCACCACCACCTCGGGGTGAGCGCCTTCTCCGAGGAGGCGATCGTCTCCGAGCGTTCGGCCGTGCTGCTCCCCGACGACATGCCTTGGGAGACGGCTGCCGTCTTCGGCTGCGCCGTGCTAACCGGCGTCGGTGCCGCATTGAATGCCGCCGGCATTGAGCCCGGCTCGACCGTTGCGGTTTTCGGGCTTGGCGGCGTTGGCCTCTCAGCGGTGATGGGAGCCAGGCTGGCCGGCGCCGGCGAGGTGATCGCTGTCGATCCGGTCGCCTTCAAGCGGGAGAAGGCGATGGAGCTCGGGGCCACCGCGGTGGTCGACCCGGGCGAGGACGCCGTCGAAGAGATCCGTTCGGTTACCGGGGCCGCGCCCGAGAGCGTCATCGAGAGCGTGGGCTCAAGCGATGTGCTCAGGACGGCCTATGAGGCCACGGCACGAGGCGGCACGACGGTCACTGTCGGCCTCCCCGCGCCGGACGCAATGCTCTCCATCCCGGCCGTCTCCCTGGTGGCGGAGGAGCGGACGCTTCGCGGGTCCTACCTGGGCTCGTCGGCGCCGCGCGAGATGCTTCCGACGCTGTTCGGCGCCTGGCGTGAAGGGAACCTCCCCGCCGAGCAGCTGATCACCGACCGCCTCACCCTCGACCAGCTGAACGAGGGGTTCGACCGCCTCGCCGCCGGCGACCAGATCCGCCAGGTGGTTACGCCCTAGCCGCGCCGCCCGCTACTGGTAGGTCGCGTTGCCGGTGATGGTGATCTGGCCGTCGGTGCCCTCGAGGTTGTCGGTCTCGACGAAGGTCAGCCCTTCGGCCTTGATGCCGCGGAAGTCGCCGGTGCCGCCGGTGATGTCCATCGTTCCGGTGAGCGTGATCCGGTTGGCGGAAGGGTCGGCGGCGAAGGTGATCTTCGCGACGCCCTTGATCAGCCCGGCGCCGCTGCTCAGCGTCACCTTGCCGGCGCCGGTGCCCTTGGCGGGGTCGAGAACCCAGTCGATCAGGGTCTTGCCGCTGCCGGTCGGCATTCCGATGCAGGTTCCCTTGTCGGTGAACTTGAAGGTCTTGCTGTTCTTGGTCTGGGATGTCGAGGCCGTCATGTTGATCGGCTGGGGCGTGCCCGGGATTGGGCGGAGCCGGGTTGCCTCGACGCGGGCCAGCTTCTGCTTGAGGCGCCTGTACTCCTTCTGCTGCAGCAGGCTGCGGCGCAGGCCGGGCGCGGCCAGGTTGCGCTTCTCGTTCGGGTCGTTCTTCAGGTCGTACATCTCGTACTCGGTCGGTGCGACTCCGAGCGGGTCGTAGTAGCGGGCCAGCTTCCAGCGCTTCTCGCGGATGCTGGAGATGTGGTTTGCGCCGCGCGGATAGAGGTTCTTTGCCTGCCCGGACTGGTAGTCGTCGTAGGTAAAGACGATGTAGTCCTGGACCGTCTTCGCGTTTCGGTCGACGAGCAGCTTCGAGTAGTCGACCCCGTTCCAGTTGGCGCGCGCCGAGGCAGGGGCGCCGAAGAGCGTCGCCAGCGTCGGCACCAGGTCGAGGTGCGAGACGAGCGCGTCGGAGGTGCGCGGCTCGGGGAAGAGCTGCGGGTTGGAGTAGATCAGCGGCACCTTGATCGACTCCTCGTAGAAGTTGAAGTTCTTCTCGCCCACGCCGCCGTGGGCCATCCCCATCTCGCCATGGTCGGCGGTTCGGATGAACACCGTGTCATCGAGCAGTCCCTGATTCTCGAGCGCGTCGAGCGTCTGCACGAGATAGGCGTCGGCCTCCTTCATCAGGTTGCCGTAGAAGTTGATGT
Source organism: Solirubrobacteraceae bacterium (assembly GCA_040398965.1). GTDB lineage: Bacteria > Actinomycetota > Thermoleophilia > Solirubrobacterales > Solirubrobacteraceae > F1-60-MAGs163. The sequence goes on from JBBASZ010000005.1 coordinate 20,880, forward strand.
AGCGGCGCTGCTGGATCTTGCGGATGATCGGGTTGCCGAGCAGGAAGATCTTGCGGAAGGCCGTCTGGACCTTCGGCTTGGTCTTCAGGTTCTCGTCGACGGTGCCCGGCAGCTGAATGTCGCCCTTGAGGTCGCTGCTGGGGTACAGGCTGTCTTCGAACGACTTGGGGTAGAAGAGCACGTCGTGCGGGTTGACTATTGAGATCACGAGGAAGAACGGCGCCTGCGTGGCGGCGACCGAGTTGATGTAGGCCAGCACGCCTTCGTCGCCGTCGCTCACGCTGCCGTTGTCGTTCATGAAGCGGCTGTCGTTGTCGCCGCCGCTGTACGGAACGGCCGGGTTTGACTCTGCGTTACCGCCGCCCTCGGGGAGCGACTGGTTGGCGCCGGCGTCCTTCGGGTTCCAGCGCTGCCCGCCGTACTGGCCAACGTCGGCCGGCGTCCAGTCCTGAACCGTGCCGGCTGCCGTGGTGCCGGCTGCCGGCAGCGGGTTCGGCGGCGTCACCTCCTGCTTGGTCATGTGGAACTTGCCCTTCCAGACGACGTTGTAGCCGGCGGCGGCCATCACCGTGCACATGTTCTTCAGGTCGGTAGAGAGCTCGACGTTCGGGTACTCGTAGACCTGGTTGCCGTCGCTGTCGAAGGTGTCGTTCATGTCGCTCTCGAGCGTGTGGCGCACCTGGTGCTGGGCCGGCATGAAGCCGGTCATCATCGTCGTGCGCGCCGGCGAGCACATGCAGGCGTTGGTGAAGGCGTTGCGGAAGGTAAGGCCATTCTTCGCCAGGCGCATCTGGCCCGGGAGGTTCTTCTCGGCCCAGCCCTTCGGGAAGTGCTGGATGGCACGCTCCTGGTCGGTCATGAACAGGATCACGTTCTTGCCACCGAAGCCGGCAGCGGCGGCGGCCGCGTCGGCTCCGCCGGCGGCGAGCGCCCTGGCGGCGTTGGCACCGAGCATCACGGCCGGAACCGAGGCTGCTGCGCCCTTCAGGAATTGACCACGGGTGACCTTCGAAGCGGGAGGCATGGGAACAGGTTTATACAGGGTTGGTCGAGCCGTTTCGCCGGTCGGCCATGCGCTCAGGGCGCCTGGCATGGCTCCGGCACGTGGCGCGACAAAGTCGGTGGCGGCAGGGGCCGGCTGTTAGGTTGGCTCCGATGACTCCTTCCAAGATCCGGACCTTCTCGCGAGTGCTGATCCTCCTCTCGGCGTTCGCCTCGATGCTCTTGTCGATCGGCCTCTGGTTCCTCGGAGACGACAAGCTCGCCGGGATCTTCGTAGGACTCTGGGTTCCGAGCATCCTTGCCTTCGGCGTCATCTTTCTCGACTGGACCGATCGAAGCAGCTCGTGAGCAACGGGGCACTATTCGCGGTCGGGTTCGCGATCACCGCGCTGGTCGTGTTCGCCATCGGAGGCCTCATCTACGGCGCCATTCTCGACCAGCGCTACCAGGACGAGATGAGCTCATCGCCCGGCGATGAGCAGGATCGCCCGGCCGGCGGCTAG
>JBBASZ010000005.1:22484-57465 GCA_040398965.1 Solirubrobacteraceae bacterium
CAGTGGGCGATGCCGGATTCGAACCGGCGACCCCCTGTGTGTAAAACAGGTGCTCTAACCAGCTGAGCTAACCGCCCGCAGAGATGATGGCAGGTCTCTGCGGGCGGGCTGCCCAAAGTGCGCCCGGCTGGATTCGAACCAGCGTCTGACCGATTATGAGTCGGGGGCTCTAACCGCTGAGCTACGGGCGCCCGGTGATTATTGCGCTCGCGAGCGCCCGGCCGCCGGCCAGCGCCCGTTCCACGCCCCCGCCGCCACCGCACCAGTCGCCGGTGGCGCCGATTCCGACAAGTTCGTCGAGCAGGAACGGCTCGTCAATCGCCTCTGTCACCCGGGAGAAGCGCCAGCGGTGGGCGGCCAGGAAGTCGGGCGGCGGCAGGGCGCCGCCGGCCTGCAGCGCGACGCCCAGCGCTCCGAGAAGGTGGCGCTCGACCTCGATCGGGTCGTCTTCCAGGTGCTCCTCGCTCCACTGTGGCCCGGCCTGGATGGTCCACCGCTCACCCGGGTCGCGGCCGGGCTTGGCCGACTCGCGCACCGCCCAGGCCAGCTCGGCCTCGGGGAACGGGTCGCGGACGAGGTCCACGTCGCCGGGAAGCCGCTCGTCTTCCCACGCTGCCATCACCGCCCAGCAGGGAGAGAACCGGGCCAGCGCAGCCCGGTCGGCGAGCGCCGGCGCGACGTCGGCGAGCAGGTTGGCGGCCTGCGGGGCCGGCGCGGTCACCGCCACCCGCTCGAAGACCCCGGCGCTCTCGCCGTCCGCGAACAGCTCCAGGCCACCGGGAGCCCCCGCCACGCGTTCGATCTCCACCTGGCTGCGAAGTGCCGCGCCCTCGGCGAGCGCCTTGGCGCCGGCGTTCATTGCCGGCACGCAGGCCACGCCGTCGGCGAACGGTTCCACCGTCGCCCCGGCCTCGCGGAAGGCGGCTGCGGCGGCTCCCTCTTCGAGCATCGGGCAGCCGTGGTCGAAGCGCAGTTCACCGGCGCGGCGGCTCGACGTGCGCCCGCCCGGGCCACGGCTCTTCTCGAAGACGGCCACCGAATGGCCTTCGGCCCGCAGCGCCCTCGCGCAGCTCAGCCCGGCCGGCCCTGCCCCGATGACCGCAATTTCCATACATCCGCAGGCTATCGGCGGTTAGGATGCCGTCCTTCCCAAGGAAACCGTAAGGAGCGAGCCGGAATGTCGGACGAGACCACCAAGTACCTGCTGGACGAGGACCAGATCCCCACCCACTGGATCAACCTCATGCCCGACCTGCCCGGCGAGCCGCTGCCGCCGCTCAGCCCCGCCACCAAGGAGCCGGCCGCGCCCGAGGAGCTGCTGGCGATCTTCCCGCCCGGGCTTCTCGAGCAGGAGATGACCCCCGAGCCCGAGGTTGAGATCCCCGAGGAGGTCCGCGACGCCTACCGCCTGTGGCGCCCGACCCCGCTCTACCGTGCCCGCCGCCTGGAGAAGGCGCTCGATACCCCGGCGCACATCTATTACAAGTACGAGGGCGTCTCGCCTTCGGGCTCGCACAAGCCCAACACCGCGGTTCCGCAGGCCTACGAGAACGCCAAGGCCGGCATCAAGAAGCTCGCCACCGAGACCGGCGCCGGCCAGTGGGGCTCGTCGCTGGCCTTCGCATGCGGCATCTTCGGGCTGGAGTGTGAGGTCTTCATGGTCGGCGGCTCCTACGACCAGAAGCCCTACCGCCGCTCGGCGATGGAGACCTGGGGGGCGACCGTTCACCGCTCTCCCTCCCAGCTGACCCAGGCCGGGCGCGATAACGCCCAGCACGACAGCGGGTCGCTGGGGATCGCGATCTCCGAGGCGGTCGAGGTGGCCGCCCAGGACCCGGAGACCAACTACGCCCTGGGCTCGGTTCTCGGCCACGTGCTGCTGCACCAGACGGTGATCGGCCAGGAGTCGATCCTGCAGATGGAAATGGCCGGGGAGGAGCCCGACGTGATCATCGGCTGTGTCGGTGGCGGCTCCAACTTCGGCGGCCTGACGATCCCGTGGCTGCGGCGCAACCTGCGCGACGGGGCCAAGACCCGCTACCTGGCCACCGAGCCGGCCGCCTGCCCGACCCTCACCAAGGGCGTCTACGCCTACGACCACGGCGACATCGCGGGGATGACCCCGATCATGCCGATGTACACGCTGGGCCATAAGTTCGTGCCGCCGTCGATGCACGCCGGCGGCCTGCGTTACCACGGCGACTCCCCGCTCGTTTCGGCGCTGGTGCACGAGGGCCTGGTCGAGGCCCGCGCCTACAACCAGACCGAGTGCTTCCGCAACGGGACGACCTTCGCCCAGACCGAGGGAATCATCCCGGCGCCCGAGCCGACCCATGCGATCAGCGGGGCGATCGAGGAGGCGCTGGCCGCCAGGGAGGCCGGCGAGGAGCGGGTAATCCTGTTCGGGCTCTGCGGCCACGGCAACTTCGACCTCGCCGCCTACGACGCCTTCCTGGCCGGAACGCTCGAAGATCCCGAGTTCTCGCAGGAGGATATGGACGCCGCGGTGGCGAACCTTCCCGAAGGAGTTCCGTCCCTCTGACCTTCAGAGGGCTTAAAAACCCTGAAATCAAGGAGATTTCAACGAAATGACTACCGCAGGCAGCTCGCCGGGTCACATCGACATCGGCGGAATTATCAGCGAGGCCACAGATACGTGGAAGAAGGCCTTCGCCACGATCTGGGTCATCGCCCTGATCCTTTTCATCCCGGTTGGGATTCTCAGCTACTTCTCTGACCGGGGTTGGCTGATCGCCCTGATCTACTTCATCGTGGCGGTCATCGCCACCCTTTACATCCAGGGGGTCCTTTCGAGGATCGTCCAGGACGTCCGCGAGGACGGGAAGGTCGACTGGACGGTCGGCGAACTCCTAAAGAGCATCAATCCCAAGCTTCTCCCGTTGCTTGGTCTTTCGATCGTGGTCGGCATTCTCGTGTCCATCGGCCTGGTCTTCTTCATCATTCCCGGCATCATCCTGGGACTTATGTGGCTGGTCGCCTTTCCGGTGATGGTCATCGAGGACAAGGGTGTCTTCGCCTCGATGAGCCGCAGCGGTGAGCTCACCAAGGGCAACCGTTGGCGCCTGTTCGGGCTGATGATCCTGGTTTACATCGGGATCTTCGTCGTGTCCCTCGTCGCGGGGCTTATCGCCGCGGTACTGCCGATACTCGGGGTCGTCGCATTCATCGTGCTGGCGATCCTCGTTTATCCGTGGATTGGCGTGCTCATCCCGACCGCCTACTACGCGCTGATCGGCGCCAAGGGGCAGTCGACTCCCGCCATGCCGGCCCCCGGCACGGCGCATCCCGGCGGCGAGCCGCCGGCCCCGGCCGCCTAGCAGCCGGAAACTCCTGCGGTAACGCGAGCCGGCGTCGGGTCTTCTCCCGGCGCCGGCTTTCGCGTGCCCTGGGCCCGTCCTCCGCGTGCCGCCGGCAGCGGTCAGGCGGCCGCCGGCTCAACCGCCGGCTTCGAGCTCGAGTCGAGGATCGGCGCCGGGCCCGCGGAGCGCACCGTCATCGGCATGCCGCGCCGCGGCGAGAGCGTCGGCGCCAGGCGCGTGTCGAGCTCGTAGCCCGGCATCAGCTCCAGCCGGAAGCGCTCGAGCACCGAGCGCATGATCACGCCGATCTCGGCCTGGCCGAAGCGCATCCCGATGCAGGTGCGCGAACCGCCGCCGAACGGGATGTACTGCCCCTTTCGCAGGGCGGCCTTCCCTTCCTCGGTGAAGCGCGTCGGGTCGAAGCGCTCCGGCTCCTCCCAGACGTCGGGCAGGTGGTGGCTGGCCCACGAGCAGTAATTGACGTGGACGTTCCCGGGGACGGTCACCCCGGCGAACTCGTAGGGCTCGACCGAGCGGCGCGGGCCGATGTAGGCCGGCGGGTACATGCGCAGCGTCTCGTCGAGGATCATCTCCGGGGTGATCTCCGGTGACTCGAGCAGCCCCGGGTTTCTCGAGAGCTCATAGAACATGAAGGCCACCGTCGAGGTCGTCGTGTCGTGGCCGGCGAAGAGCAGCGTCATCACGTGGTCGCGGACCTGCTTGTCGCTCAGCGGCTCGCCGTCCTCGAAGGTCGAGTCGAGCAGGAGGGAGAGAACGTCGTCCCCGCGTCGGCCGCTCTGGCGTCGGCCGGCGATCTCGGCGTAGACGAGCTCGTCGAGCCGGGCGCGGCTCTTGAGCACCTGGGCGTAGGGGGTGCCCGGCCCGCGCGCCAGCTGCATGGCAACGTCGCGGGCGTGGAAGGAGAGCGCCGCCTCGAACTCCTCGGCGGCGTCGAAGTCGCCGGCGCGGGAGAGGTCGGGGTCGAGTCCGAAGAGGGCGCGCATGGCAATCCGCAGGGCGAGGTGGCGGGTCCAGTCGTAGAGGTCGATCACCTGGCCGGGGACCAGCGTGCCCACCGCCGCGGCGACCTCCTCCTCCATGATCTCCGTGGCCGAGCGGATCTTCTCGCGGTGGAACGCGGGGATCATCAGCTTGCGGGAGGAGCGGTGGAGCGTGCCGTCGATGGTGAGCAGCCCATCCCCGAGCAGCGGGATCAGGTCACGCATGTGGCCCTCGCGCCAGCGGAAGTTGGAGGCGTTCGAGACGAGCATGTAGTGGTTGGCCTCGGGGCCGAGCATCATCACGACGTTGAAGTGCAGGACCTTCAGGGTGTAGACGGGGCCGTACCGCTCGTAGAGGTCGATCATCAGCGGGAGCGGGTTGCGCGCGTACTGCCGCGTGCGGCCGAGGCTGAAGCTGCGCGGGCCCGGCGGCCACGGGACGGTCGCCGCCCGGTCGTCGGCGATGTCCTGGACGATCAGCCGCAGCGGGTTGTCGTCGTGGGGTGCGGGCGTCTCCAGCACGGCTTCAGGTTATCCGTGCGGGCCCGCCGCAACGAAAAGGGCCCCGCCGGAGCGGGGCCCTTGGGCCTGCCGTGTTGGCTGCCGTGGGCTTAGCGCCCGAGGCGGGCCTTCCAGCGGGCGGCCAGGTCGGCGAGGCGCTCCATCGCCTTCTCCTGGACGGTGTCGGCGTCGCGGGCGCGGGGCTCGCCACGGACAACCGTCTCGCAGGAGCCATTGGGGCTTTCGGCGGTTGCGTCGGCGATCACGTCCTGGTTGTCGAGAACGGCGCGGTCGCTGCCCTCCCCGCAGGTGACGCTGTCGGCTTCGCCGTCGCGCGTCATGATCCGGTCGTCGCCGGCGCCGCCGTCGACGGTGTCGGCCGAGGGGTCGTCGGCCTTGACGTCGACCCGGGCCATGGCCCAGAGGCGGTCGTTGCCTTCGCCTCCGAGGACCGTGTCGACACCGGCTCCGGCGAAGACGCGGTCGTTGCCGCTGCCGCCGTCGGCGGTGTCGTTGCCCGGCCCGGCTACGACCAGGTCGCTTCCGGTGCCGGCGTCGATCGAATCGTCGCCGGCCAGTGCGAATACGCGGTCGTTACCGCCTGCGGCGCTGATCGTGTCGGCGACCCTGGTGCCGATAAGGCGCTCCGAATTCTCGCCCCCGGTGAGGGTCGCGGCGAAGGCCGTCGGGACGATGGCCAGCACGGCCAGCGCGGCGGCGGAAAAGGTGGTGAGTGACTTCCTTGTCATGTTCCTGCTCCTTCCCTGAAGCTGGATGGGGTGTGCCGGTTCAAACACTCCACCCTCCCCCGAGTTGCGGGAGGAGTGCCGCGGCCGGGCGCTTGTCATACTCTCCCGGCGCCACGGGGGCGTAGCTCAGTTGGTTAGAGCGCCGGCCTGTCACGCCGGAGGTCGCGGGTTCGAGTCCCGTCGCTCCCGCTCGTGGGCTACCTTCACCTTCGTCCGTGAAGCCCCTGACCGAGCCCGTCATCCAGATCGTCTCCGCCTTCGCCCTGGTCGGGCAGGCCTTCCTGCTGGTGATGGTCGTGCTCGCCCTGACCGGGCTGTTCTTCGCCCCGTCGCGGCGGGCCTTCGACTGGCTGCGCGAGGGGCTGCGGGGGTCGGAACTGTGGATCGCCTTCGTGATCGCCCTCCTGGCCACCGGCACCAGCCTCTTCTTCTCCGAGTATTCGAACTTCAACCCCTGCAAGCTCTGCTGGTACCAGCGCTACGCGATGTATCCGCTGGTGCCGATCCTGCTCCTGGCCGCGATCTTCCGGCAGAGGCTGATCGCGTGGCTCGCCCTCGCGGTTGCAGTCGTGGGCGCCGGCATCGCCACCTGGCACCGGTATGTGGAGATAAACCCGTCGCTGGAGAGCCAGGGGTGCAAGACGGGGGGCGGGGGCTGCGCCGTCAACTGGCTGGCCAACCTGGCCCCGCTCGACTACATCACCATCCCCACGCTGTCGCTCACCGCCTTCGGCCTGGTCATCTTCTTCCTGCTGATCGGTCTCTTCCCGCCGAAGTCCGAATAACGGCGCCCGGCCCGCCCAGCTGCCGTTACCCTCGGCCGGTGACCTCTTTCCGCCCGTGGCCCAGGCGACTCATGATCTCCTCCGTGCTGACCCTTGCGATGGGGGCCGGCCTTACCGGAACCAGCAGCGCCGCCTCGACCAGCGTTGTTTCGGACCTGAATCACGTAACGAGCATCACCACGGAGCCCGAGGCCAGGAAGATCTACGACGCCCTGATCGACCTGGGGCTCCCGTCGGCCTGGCCATTTGCGACCTACGAGCCGATCAGCTCGGGCGGGGTTCGCCTGGGGAACCTCAACATCGAGCTGGGCGCGGGCATTCCCCCAATCGCAGGCGACCAGTTCGCAACCTTCGAGCCACCGGCCCTGGATGGCCTCACGGCCGCGCTCGATGCGCGAGGGATCAGGCACAGCCCCCCGATCCCGCTCTACAACGGCGACGAGCTCTTCTACACGCGCGTCGAGCTGCCCACCTACTCGCAGGCCGGCCGGTTCACCGCCCAGTTCTGTGCCTACAACTTCCCCAGCGGCAAGCCGACCCGCGTTGCCCCGGCAAATGAGGCCGGTGTCATCAATGTCTCCCGGGTGGTCATCAACTCGAGGAACCCCGGTTCCTGGCGCAGGCTGATGGCGCCTTCGAAGCCCTCGCGGGGCGGCACTTACCGCCTGTCGAGCGGTCCGCTCGTCCAGCTCCGCAAGAGCCGGAGCGACTCGATCGATTCTCTCCACCTGCGGGTAAGGAACGTCTCCAGGGCCGCAAGGGCATTCAAGGCGGCGGGGATGAAGACGCGGGGCCGGGTCGTCTCGCTCGGCACGCTGCGCCTGCGCCTGGTTGCGTCCGGGTCCTAGTTTCTCGCTGCCGAACCTGCGGCTGCAGCTGCCGCGCCGCCGGTCAGATCCGCGCCAGGAACGCCTCGATCGCGTCGTTGGTGGGCTCGGGGTGGGTGAGGTTGGCGGCATGGCCGGCTCCCTCCACCTCGACCAGCTCGCCGTCGGGCAGCTGGGTCACGTAGGCGCGGGCGACGTCGACACTGATGGCCGCGTCCTGGTCTCCGTGGATGGCCAGCACCGGGATCTCGATCTCCCCGAGGCGCGGCGTCACGTCGTCGCGCGTGGTGAGGGTTTCGTAGATCTGGTTGACGGTTCCCGGCTCCATGTTCCGGGCCGCCTCCATCCAGCGAGGGTCGTCGAAGCCCGGGCCGAGGATGATCGCCGAGACGGTGTCGACGACCTCCTGTGGTGGCCCGCCGGGGGCCGTCCAGGCGGCGATCAGCTGGTTGTAGCCCTCGAGGGTGTCGGGGTTCTCCGGGCCGGGCTGGCTGTCGATCAGGATCAGCGCACGTACGCGCTCGGGCCTGGCCAGCGCCGCGCGTATTGAGAGGAACCCGCCCTGCGACATGCCGGCCAGCACCGCCTGTTCGATTCCCAGGTGGTCAAGCAGGCCGAAGAGGTCGTCGGCCGAGTCCCAGTAGGTGAATGGGTCCGCGCTGGTGACCGTCTCGCCGTGGCCCCGCTCGTCCCAGGTGATGCAGCGGTAGCGGTCCTTCAGGGCCTGCACCTGCGGCTCGAACATCCCGCCGCTCATGAAGAAGCCGTGCGAGAAGACGATCGCCTGGCCGTCGCCCCCGGTGTCCTCGTAGTGGATCGACTGCCCGTTGATGTCGGCGTGCGGCACGCTGCTCCTCCTGCTTGGTGGTGGTCTGGCGAGCCGAGCCTAAACGACGCCGGGCGTCCGGGCCAGGGGTTGCGCTCCGGGCGCCCAGGCCCGGCGCTTCAATACGCTCCGGGCATGGCGGTTGAATCGAAATCAAGGCGCGGCGGCGTCCGTCGCAGGCTGAGGGAAGGGCCTACCTCCTACGCGCCGTTCCGCCGCCTGATGGTCGCGCGGTTCATATCCACGATGGGCTCGTGGATGCAGACCGTCGCCGCCGGCTACCTCGTCTTCCAGATCTCGGGCAATGCGATGTACGTAGGCCTGCTCGCCGCCGTCGCGCTCGGGCCGAGCCTGGTGGGCGCGTCGATCGGTGGGAGCCTCGCCGACCGTTACTGCCCGCGCAAGCTCTCGATCGGCTTCGCGCTTATCGAGGTCCTGCCGCCGCTGGCCCTTGCGCTTTTCGCGTTCAACGACGCGCTGACGGTTCCGGTGATCTTCGCCTGCGTGCTGGCGCTCTCGATTCCCCACTCGATGAGCCAGCCGATCTTCGCGCTCGTTGTCCCCTACTCGGTTCCGGAGGAGATGCGCCATAACGCGGTGGCCGACGCTTCGGCGGTCTACAACACCGGCCAGCTGACCGGCGCCGTCCTGGGGGGCATGGTGGTCCAGGACGTTGGCGCCGGCCTCGCCTTCAGCGTCAATGCCGCCTCCTACCTGATCGTCGCGCTCGTCCTCATCACCTCCCCGGTCCTGCAGCGCGCCTGCGACCTGGCCCGCGCTCACCACGACGTAAGCATCCGTACCGGGCTGAGGGAAGGGTGGGGACTGGCCGTGGTGAGGATGGCGATCTTCGGCGCGGCGACCTTCTTCTTCCTGGTGGCCCCGATCGAGCAGTTGATGCCCAAGATCGCCGCCGACCACGGTGAGGGCGCGATGCTCCTGGGCATTCTCGTGGGCGCGCTTACCGTCGGTGCCATCGTGGCCAACCCGTTCGTCCGGCGGTGGGTCGGCGACGTGGCCGGGGCCGAGAGGACGCTCGTGGCCGGGGTACTCGTTTGCGCCCCGGCGATATTGCTTCTCGGGGTCTCTTCATCGCTGGCCACCGATATCCCGCTGCTGGCGGTGATCGGCTTCACCTGGGAGATGATCTTCGTGAGCGGGGGAAGTGCCCTCCAGCTCGACGTGCCGCCGAACATCAAGGGACGGCTGGTGGGGATCTTCTACACGCTGGTCACCGGGGCGGCGGCACTGGGCGCCATCGTGATGGGAATCCTGTTCGAGGACGTAGGGGTATCAACGTCGCTGCTGTTGATCGGGGCGGTCGCCGCCGGGTGCGGATTGGTGCTCCTGGTTCGGTGGCGCTCCGGTCGAGGCCTGATGGCTTCGCCTGACTAGCGAGGCCTGCCGCCCGCCGTCCTGCTTGCGGGCGGACCGGCTTCAAGTAAAGTCCCATCTTCCTTGAACCCGATTCAGCCCCCTTTGATGACGCCCGTTCTGCCTGCCCTGCCAGCCGACTTCGAGGTCACCCGGGACGCCCTCCACCAGTTGGCAGAGAAGGTCCTTGCCCCGGCGCGCCTGGCTGCCACCGGCGACGAGTTCTCGCTGGAGGCGAACGAGAACGGCTTTGGTACCCCCACCCTCCCGGACGGGGGTTCGGTGCGCGTGGAGGTCAACGAGCTGGTGGTCGAGTCGATCGCCGGCGAGCCGGTCCGCGTCCCCGTGACCAGCCTGCGCCGGGCCGCCCTGGCCGTCGGGATCGACCCCGGCGATCTCGACGACGTGCAGCTTCCGGTGGACGAACAAGCGGCGGCCGTACTCGAATTCGCGTACCACTTCGCCGACGGGGTGCTCCGAGAGCTGCGTGAGCGATGCGGTGCAGGCCAAGACCCGTCGCCGATCCGGCTGTGGCCCGAGCACTTCGACATCGCCTTCGAGATGGGAATCGAGGCAGAGGGGCGCCGTGCCGGCTACGGCCTCTCGCCTGGAGACGAGAACCACGACGAGCCCTACTTCTACGTCGGGCCGTGGACCGCTCCCGCCGACCGCGAAGGTTGGAATGCCACAGGCTTCACCGGCGCTGAGCTCGGGTGGGCGGCGCTGAGGGGGAGCTCGAGTCCCCGGGAAGAGGCACTGAAGTTCCTGAGCGGGCGCTTCGAGGCGCTGCAGGCGGCGTGAACCACGACAAGGAGAAGTGAAGATGAAGACCCGAATCCTGTCCGCACCCCTTATCGCCGCTGTCTCGGTCGTGCTTGCGGCCTGCGGCAGCGACGCCGCTTCGGAGAAGGACAAGGCTGGGGCCTTCGGCACGGTCAAGGTCTTCAACCTGCCGGGTGGCAATACCCAACCGTTCGGGATCACCTCAGGGCCCGACGGCAACCTCTGGCTCACCGAGGCGACCGGCGACCATGTCGACAAGGTTTCGGTCGATGGCAAGGTGCTGGGCCGTTACGCGATCCCCGGTAAGGGATCCAACTTCCAGGCCCAGGGCATTGTGAGCGGTTACGACGACCGTATCTGGATGACGCTCTGCAACCCGAGCAAGATCGCGGCGGTCACGACCGACGGGAAGTTCACCGAGTACCCCACCCCGACCCCGAAAGCCGGCCCGTGTGCCATTACGAAGGGGCCTGAAGGGAAGCTCTGGTTCGCCTCCTTCGAAGGCAACCTGATCGGGAGCATCACCTCCGAGGGCAAGATGGAGGAGTTCAAGGCGCCGACTCCGAAGTCCGGCACCTACCAGGTCATCAACGGTCCCGACGACAGGCTCTGGGTCAGCCAGAACACCGGTGACAGTGTCGCCGACGTCGATACGACCGGCGACTTCACCGAGTTTCCACTCGGGGGTAATGACAAGTCCGACGTGGCCGGGGTGACCCTTACCAAGGACGGCTCGGTCTGGTTCGCCGAGACGACGGGGAATCTTGTCGGGAAGCTCGTGCTGGACTCCTCCGCTCCGAACGGCCGCAGGGTCGTCAAGTACCCGATGGCGCGAAAGAATACCTGGCCTTACTCGATGATCACCGGACCCGATGGGAACGTCTGGTTCACCGAACTCGGTGGCGACCGCGTCGCCCGGATCACCGCTGCCGGAAAGATCACCGAGTGGAAACTGCCTGATGGTTCAGCCCCGCGCGACCTCACCCTCGGCCCGGACGGCAACCTGTGGATCGCCCTCTCCGGCGGCCAGGACGACCTGCTCGACGTTCCCGGTAACGGCAAGGCTGCCGTCGCCCGCTTCTCGCTGCAGGCGACCGACCAGGAGTAGGGGCGCCGCTTAATGAACGGGGAGGCTCCCGCCGGGAGGCTTGCCGCCCTGAAGAGCGGCCCCCTCGGGCACGCGCCCTACCGGCGCATTCTTGGGGTCAGGACCTTCTACAAGTTCGCCGGCTACATGCAGATGATCGCCTCGGCGTGGCTGGTCTTCAAGCTGACCGGCAACGCGATGGACGTCGGGATCGTGGCCGCCCTGGCGCTCGGCCCGAGCCTGATCGGAGCTCCGCTGGGCGGGGCACTCGCCGACCGGTTCTGCCCGCGCAAGCTCTCGATGCTTTTCACCGCCCTCCAGGTGCCGCCTCTTCTCATCCTTGCCGCGCTGGCCGGCGCCGACGCGCTGACCGTCCCGCTCATCTTCCTGTTCGTATTCCTCAACGCCGTCCCGCATTCTCTCGGAGGCCCGATCATCCAATTGATCGTGCCGTTCACAGTGCCTCCAGAGCAGCGCCACGAGGCTGTTACCGATGCCTCAGCGGCCGCCAATACCGCGGAATTTGCCGGGGCCGTAATTGGCGGAGCGGCCGTGCAGGTGGTCGGCGCGACGTTCATCTACGGCTTCAACGCCTTCGCCTGCGCCGCGGTCGTGGTCGTGATTGCTCTGTCTCCAATTCTTCAACGCGCGTGCGACCTCGCCCGGGCACGTGGCGACGCGAGCCTGCGAGCCGGTATTCGTGCCGGCTGGCCGATCCCGGTCGTCAGGACAGTCGTCTACGGAGGGATCCTCTTTTTCCTCCTGATCGCGCCAATCGAGCAGCTGATGGCGACGATCGCAAACGATCACGGGGAAGGAGCGGCGCTCCTGGGGGTCCTCCTGTCGGCGATTGCGGTGGGAGCCACGGTTGGGAACAGGGTGCTGTCGAAGTTGAACATGCGCGGAAGAAACTCCAATGAACTTCTCGTGTGGGGGGTGCTCCTCGCCGCTCCTCCAACCCTTCTGCTCGGGTTCTCCTCGAACCTCGTAACCGATTACCTGCTCCTGGTCGTCATCGGTTTTGCCTGGGAGGTGCTCGAGGTGAGCGGGCAGTCAGCGATGCAGCTTGAGGTGCCAAACGAAATCAGCGGGAGGATGGTCGGGATCTTCTATCTGCTGGTCACCGGCGCATCTGCGCTGGGCGCGCTGGGCGCGGGCTGGGTGTTTGACCAGCTGGGCGTCGATACGTCCCTCGTCATCATGGGCGTGCTGGCGCTGGCCGGAGGCCTCGGCCTCTCACTGCGGGCTCGTGGGAGAACCCCAGCGTCTGGCGTCGGCAGCCTGGGACCAACGGGCCGATGAAGACACTCATCGGCCCATTCGGTTTCCCTCTGTTTCGGCGCCTTGCCCTGGCTGCCAACCTGAGCGAGTTTGGCTTCACCGTGCTGGGCGTGGGCTCGGCCTACCTGGTCTTCCGAATGACCGGGGACGCGACCGACGTAGGGATACTGGCTGCCCTCGCGATCGTCCCAGGGCTCGTCGGACCGGCTGTGACCGCCACGATGATGGAGCGCTTCTGCCCGCGGAAGATGGCAATCAACCTGTCGATGGTCAAGGCGCTAGCCCCGGCGATGATGGCCGGGCTGTACGCGATGGGCAACCTCACCGTCGCCTGGATCTTCGCCCTCGTCCTGGTCGGCGGCGTGGCGCGTGCCGGGGTGCGCCCGATCCTGCTCGAGCTCTATCCCTACACGCTTCCCCCCGATGTTCGCGAGGAGTCGACCGAGGCCCATCGCAGCTTCGTCGGCAATGCGGTGACGCTGGTCGGTGCTCTCGCCGCCGCCGTCGTCTACACCCACCTCGGCGCCGACGCCGCCTTTGCCCTGGCCTCGGCAGCATCACTGGTCGTCGTGGTCGTGCTCGTTACTTCCGGCAGCCTGCAGGCCTCCTGCGACGCCCTGCGTGTCAAGCCGCCGCCGCCCCCGCTGGTCGATGGATTCCGGATGAGCCTCTCGGTCCCGGTCGTGGCTGCGGCGCTGGTGAGCGGCGGTTTTCTCCTCCTGCTCGTGGCGCCACTGCAGAGCCTTGCTCCCCGTATCGCCATGGCCCACGGCGAGAGCCCCATGTACGTTGGCTGGCTGGTCGCCGCGATCGCCGCCGGCGGCATGGTGGCCAGCCTCTTCGCCGACCGCTTCGCCCACACCGCCGCCGGCCAGAGGCGCGAGCTCGAGGTCTCGCTACTCCTCGTGGGGCCGCTGCTGCTTCTCCTTGGTCTTTCGATGACGCTCGCCACCGATCTCCTGGCTCTCTTCCTGATCGGCGTCGTGATTCAGGTCGTCTTCTTCGTGATGCCGTGGGCGGTGATCGTCAACGCTCCGAAGGAAGCCTCCTACAGGATGATCGGCCTGATCTTCTTCGTGGCCGCATTCACGGGCGGCATCGGGGCCCTGGCCATGGGGTACCTGATCGACCGCTTCGGCCTCGAGGATGTCCTGGTCGCCTGCGGTGCCATCGCATTTGCCTTCGGCGTGATCCGGGTCATCAGGATTTCACGCACGCCCCTCACCCCGGCTTCGGATTAAAGACCAGACAAAGGAGACCCAGTGGCAATTCCCCAGAGCATCCAGCAGTTCATCGACGACCTGAGCGCCAACGCCCCGGTGAAGTACGACGACCTCCGTGCCGTCGTCTTCAACGGGACCCTCAAGCGGTCGCCGGAGCCGAGCAATACCGACGGGCTGCTCTCGATACCCCTGGGGATCTTCGACGCGGTAGGCGTGAAGACCGACGTGATCCGCACGGTGGATCGCGACATCCCGCCGGGCAACTGGCCCGACATGACCGGGCACGGCTATGGCAGCGACGAGTTCCCCGCGATCTACAGCGACCTTGTCGTTCCGGCAGACATCGTGATTCTCGCCGGCCCGATCTGGCTCGGCGACCAGAGCTCAATGACCCGCAAGGTGATCGAGCGCCTGTACGCCTACTCGGGGGACACCAACGAGAAGGGCCAGTGGGCCTACTACGGCAAGGTCGGCGCGTCGCTGACAACCGGTAACGAGGACGGGGGAAAGCACGTCAGCGCCATGATCCTTTACTCCCTCCAGCACATCGGAATGGTCGTTCCTCCGCAGTCGGATTCCTATTGGGACGGCGAGGCCGGCCCCGGCCCCTCATACCTCGACGGCGACGACGGTGGTGAGCACAACGCGTGGACCACCAGGAACGCGGTGTTCATGGCCTGGAACATCCTGCACCTGGCGCGGATGCTCAAGGATGCCGGCGGCATACCCGGATATGGGAACAACGCCGACGACTGGGACCTGTCGGACCCTAACCACCCGAATCCCGAGTACCGGGCCTGACCTGGCGAGTCGCGGCCTCGACTTCTCCTAATCTCCGGAACGGTGTCCTCGCCCCAGACATCCGAGGCCGCGCCCGGGCCCACCACGCAGGAGCGGATCATCGAGGCCACGGCGCGGCATCTCGCCAAGCTCGGTCCGCGCGCCGTGGAGGTGCGCGCGATCTGCGTGGAACTCGACCTCTCGCCGAGCCTTGTCAACTATTACTTCTCGAGTCCCGGGGAGCTGATCTGGAGAGCGGCGCTGCTCGGTTACAAGGAGCACGTGCAGCAGATGCGTGACCGGTTTGAGCGGGCCAAGGACGGCAAGGAGGCGGTTGAGGGCTGGGTCCTCGGAACGATTGAATGGACCCGCGCAAATCCGGGGATCGCCGCGGTTATCGACTTTCCCATGCTTGCGCTCAGCACCGAAGACGACACCACCACCGACGCTTTCGTAAAGGAGATGAGCGCCCCGAGCCGGGCCAACGTCACCACCCTGGGCTCCGCGATCTACTCGCTGATGACCGGCAAGCCCCCGAAGCGGCTCTCGACCGCTCGCGTGGCCGCCCTGATCAAGCTCAACTCCGAGTACGCATTCTGGATCTCGACCGTCGGCTTCGGCGGGCAGGGCGCGGCCATGTGGGTGGCCGGCCGCAAGCCCTACAACTTCGTCTGGAAGGCCTTCGGGTTCAGCCCCGACCGCCAGATCCGCTCGACGCTTCGGGGCCTCGTCGCCCAGATAAGCGCGAGCGGGGACGCTGGCCTTCCCGAAGTAGGAGAAGACGAAGCCGACTGATGCTCCCCCGCCGGTGCGGGTGCGTCCCGCTTCGGGGATAATCCCCGTCTGGCGGGCGACGGCTACATCCTCCTGGCGGGCGTCCTGCTCGTCGTCGGCCTTGCGGCCACCGCCCTCGCAGGCCGCCTGCGGCTCCCCGGGCTGGTCGTGCTTCTCGCCGTCGGCATGCTCGCCGGCAGCCAGGGGATCGGCGGGATCTCCTTCTCCGACTACCAGGCCGCCCAGGTCGCCGGCATCATCGCGCTCTCCCTGATCCTGTTCGAGGGCGGCCTGGCTGCCGGTTGGCCGGCGATCAGGCCTGTGGCCTTCCCTGCGGTCTCGCTGGCGACGGTGGGAACGCTTGTCACCGCGCTGGTCGCCGGAGTTGCGTCGGTCTGGATCTTCGACCTCTCCCTGCTCGAGGGCTTCCTGGTCGGCGCGATCATTTCGGCGACCGATAGCGCGGCGATCTTCGCCGTGCTGCGGGATTCCACGCTGCGAACGCGGCTCACCAGGACGCTCGAGGGGGAGAGCGGCTTCAACGACCCGGTGGCGATCCTGCTGGTGATCGGCTTCATCGAGTGGATCCAGGTCCCCGGCTACGGGATCCTCGACATGGCCGGGCTCTTCGTGCTGGAGATCGGCGTCGGCCTGGCGGTCGGCGTCGGGGTGGGCTGGCTGGCCCTGAATGCCTTCCAGCGGGTGAAGCTCCCGTCGGCCGGCCTCTACCCGGTCGCCTCACTGGCCGCCGCGGCGGTCGCCTTCGGGCTGGCCGCGGTGCTTCACGGGTCGGGATTCCTCGCCGTCTACGTCGCCGCCCTGATCATCGGCGGGCGGCCGAGCCCGGCGCTGCGCACCATCACCACCTTCCATGACGGCCTGGCCTGGCTGGCCCAGCTGGGGATGTTCCTGATGCTCGGCCTGCTCGTCTTCCCTGGCCAGCTGGTCGAGATCGCGCCCAAGGCCGCCCTCCTGGCAGTGGCCCTCATGTTCGTCGCCCGGCCATTGGCGACCTTTGTGGCCACCATCGGTGCACGCTTCTCGGTGGCCGAGAGGATCACTCTGGGGTGGGCCGGCCTGCGCGGCGCCGCGCCGATCGTGCTGGCCACCTTCCCGGTGATCGACGGAGTCGGCCAGGGCTTCGAGTTCTTCAACATCGTCTTCTTCGTCGTCCTGCTCTCCACCATCGTCCAGGGAGCGACGATCAACCCGCTGGCCCGGCTTCTCGGGGTGACGACGCGCCAGCGGGCCCATCCCGCTCCCCTGATCGACACGCCGGCGATGAGCCGGCTCGGGGCCGAGATAGTCGACTACGAGGTCGCCCCCTCGGATGCCGCCGTCGGCCACCGCGTCCGCGAGCTCGGGCTGCCCCGGGACGCTCTCCTCAACCTGATCGTCCGCGGCGACCGGGTGATCCCGCCCCGCGGCTCGACCCGGATCGAGGCCCGCGACCGGCTCCACGTGCTGCTGCGCCAGGAGACGGCCCTCGATTTCGAGGCGGTGATCGAGCGCTGGAAGAACGGGCCGCTGGATACGCCGCTTGCGCGGCGGGTCAGCCCGCGCGGGTTCACGATCTTCAGCTCCCGCCCGTGGAGCGATCAGGACGGTGACCCCGGTCGCCCGTCCGAGGTCAACGGCGTGGTGGTGATCGACCAGCTGCGAACGCGGCGCGACATTCCCGGCGCGGTCGTCGCGCTCGAGGACGGCCGATTTGCCTACACGGGGCCGATCGTCGCGATCGGCTCGGCAGCCCAGGTGCGCGACTCGGCCGAGCGCCGGCTCAGGAAGTCCACCGACGACAGCGAGTCGGCCTGGTGGCGCGAGGTGATCGGCGCCCTGGCCGTCCAGTAGCGGTGTGGCCGGTACGCTCGCTGCGTGGAGAGCCACGAGTGCGATGTCGCGGTTATCGGGGCAGGGCTGGCTGGCCTCAGCGCAGCCCGTGAGCTGGAGAGCTCGGGCTACTCGGTCGCCGTGCTCGAGGCCCGCGACCGCGTCGGCGGAAGGCTCCTGAACCATCCCATTGCCGGCACCGATGAGATCGTCGAGGTCGGCGGCCAGTGGGTCGGGCCGACGCAGACCGAGGTCCTGGCCCTGGCCGACGAGCTCGGTCTTGAGCGCTACCCGACCTGGACCCGGGGCGAGAACCTCGTCGACTGGAACGGGAGGATGGTTCGTTACAAGGGCTCGATTCCCAAGATCAACCCGGCGATCCTCGCCGACGTGGCCCAGGCCCAGGCCCGGCTCGAGCGACTCGCGAAGAAGGTCGATCCGGAGCGGCCGTGGGCGGCGCGCAAGGCCCGTCAGTGGGACTCCCGGACCTTCGCGTCCTGGATCTCGGCCAACACCGCCACCAAGGGGGCAGCGACCCTGATGGAGATCGCCACCGAGGCGGTCTGGGCGGCCGAGCCGGCCGACCTCTCGCTGCTGCACGTCCTCTTCTACGTCTCGGCGGCCGGCTCGTTCGAGAACCTGATCGGCACGGAGGGGGGAGCCCAGCAGGACCGGATCGTCGGCGGCACGCAGCTCCTCGCCACCCGGCTCGCCGACCGGCTCGAGGGTCCCCTGCTTCTCGACCACCCGGTCCACCAGGTCGACCACGGTGAGCGGGGCGCGGTCGTGCACGCGGGCGGCATCGGTTGGCACGTCGAGGCGCGCGCCGTGGTGGTCGCCATCCCGCCGACCCTCACCAGCCGAATCAGGTGGCGCCCGGCGCTGCCCGCCCAGCGCGACCAGCTCGTCCAGCGGATGCCCCAGGGCACCGTGGCCAAGTGCATGGCCGTCTACGAGCGGCCATTCTGGCGCGACCAGGGCCTCTCGGGCCAGGCACTGAGCGTCGCCGGCCCGACGCGGATCATGTTCGACAACTCCCCGCCCGACGGCAGCCGCGGGGTCCTGCTCGGCTTCCTCGAGGGCGATGCCGCCCGCGAGCTGGGGGAGTGGGAGCCGGCGGCCCGGCAGGCCGCGGTACTCGACGGCTTCGGCCGGGTCTTCGGCCCCGAGGCTCGCCGGCCGCTGGAGTACATCGAGAAGCTCTGGGCCGACGAGGAGTGGACCCGCGGCTGCTACGGCTGCTACATGCCCCCGGGCACCTGGACCTCCCACGGCCGGTGGCTCTCGCGGCCGATCGGGCCGATCCACTGGGCCGGGGCGGAGACGGCGACCGTCTGGGCCGGCTACATGGACGGCGCCGTGCGCTCGGGCCGGCGCGCCGCCCGCGAGGTGGCCGGCCTCATCGCATGAGGGAGGTGCCGACCGACCGGCTTGCCGCCGACGTCGAGGCTCTTGCGGGTATGCCCCGCGGCTCGACCAGCCGTGACGAGCAGGCCGCCGCCCGCTGGGCCGCCGCCCGTCTCGAGGAGTGCGGTGCTGCGGGAGCCGGCGTGGAGCGCTACGCGGGGCGGACCACCAACTCATGGAGCTTTGCCGTCCACTCGGCCGTCGCCCTGGCCGGGCAGCTCGCAGGCGGCTTCAGGGGCGCTCTCCTCGCCCTGGGTGCGCTCGTGTCGCTCGAGCGCGACGCGAGCGGGCGGTCACCGTGGAGGCGCCGGCTAGCCGGTGGCGCCGAGGGCGCCAGCGCCTTCGGCCGCATCCCGGCCTCCGGCGAGCGCCGCGGAGCCGTGGTGATAGTTGCCCACATCGACACCGCCAGGACCGGCCTGGCCTGGCACCCGCGCGTCACGCAGTTCGGTGGGCAGAGGAACCTGTCCCGGCAGGCGATGGACCCGGTGATGGGGCTTCAGGCGGTGGCGATCGCCGGCTCGGCTCTGGCGGCGCTCCTGCCCCGCCGGTCACTTCGCCGCCTGGTGGGGATCCCGGCCGCGGCACTCAACCTCGTCGCCATCGCGCTCAACCTCGACATCGCCCGCTCGCCCGTGGTTCCCGGGGCGAACGACAACGCTTCCGGGGTCGCCGCCGCGCTGGCGGTGGCGCGGGCCTTCTCCATCAATCCTCCCGAGAACGTCGACCTGGAGATTGCGCTGGTGGGGGGCGAGGAGGTTGGGATGGGCGGCTTTCACGCCTGGCTGGAGCGCCGGCAGGCTGCGCTCGACCCGGCCCGGACCCTGGTCCTAGGCCTCGACACCGTCGGCTCGGGCACCCCGATCGTCGCCGCAGCTGAGGGGGCGGTCGCCACGCACCGCTATCCGGAGGGCGCACTCGAACTGGTCGACGAGGGCGCGCTGCTCGCCGGTGAGGCCGAGCCCCGACGGTGGCGCATCGGCGCCTGGACCGACCCGCTCCTGGCCCTGCTGCGCGGCTACCCGGCGGCCTCCATCCTCTCGGTTGGGCCGGGCTACTACACGCACTACCACCACCCGAGCGACCTGCCGGAGTTCGTCGACTACGGCTCCGTTGCCGCCTGCGCCCGTATCGCCGCCGGGACGGTGGAGGCGTGGGACCGGCGCTTCGCGGGCTGACCCCGCCGGCTACCAGCCGCGGGTGCCCGGGCCGCCCTTGAACGGGCCCTCGATATCAGAGGTGATCCAGCCGCCGTAGAAGTCGCCTTCCTGCGCCCGGACCTCCTCCCCGTCGAGGGTGCACCGGTCCATCCGGCCGGGGTAGACGGCGACGTGGCCCTTCAGCTCCGCGTACGCGGCGACCGGTTCGGGGTAGTGCCACGCGGCCGCCTTCTCCGTGCGGCCGCCGCCGGTGAGGTCGAAGTACTCCGCGCTGCCCTTGAACTCGCAGAAGGTGGCCCGGGCCGCGGAGGGGGCCAGCGCGCCCGCCAGGAAGTCTCTCTCCGGGACGTAGATCACGGGCGGGTGGCTGGTCTCAAGGACCCTCCAGGCACCCTGGCTCCGGGCGATTTTCTCGCCTCCGAGGAAGATCTCGACCTCCCGGCTGCAGGGCTCCAGGCGCGGCGGGCGGGGGTAGTCCCAGACGTTCTCCATGCCCGGATTACGGGCCAGGCTGCCGGGTGGACGTGCGCAGGCCGCGAGATTGTCAGAATGTGGCCATGAGCTCTTCTTCCTCCGGCGCCGCCGACCCGCGCAAGCGCCGCAACATCATCATCGGTGCCGCGATCGCCATTGCCGTGATCGTGGCCGTCGTCGTGGTCCTGGTCAGCTCCGGCGGCTCGGACAGCTCCGGTTCCGGCACGGCATCCAATGGCTCGAGCGCCGCCCAGGTAAAGGGTGAGAAGGAGACCTCCGAGATGCTCGACGGCATCCCGCAGGACGGCAACGCCCTGGGCAAGAAGAGCGCCAAGGTCACCCTGGTCGAGTTCGCGGACTTCCAGTGCCCGTTCTGCCGCGACTTCGCGCTTAACACCCTCCCGGTGATCATCAACGACTACGTGCGCACCGGGAAGGTCCGGATGGAGCTGCGGACCCTCACCTTCATCGGCCCCGACTCGGAGACCGCGGCTCGCGCAGGGGCGGCGGCCGGCGAACAGAACCTCGAGTGGAACTACACCAACCTCTTCTATTACAACCAGGGCCAGGAGAACTCGGGGTACGTGACCGACGAGTTCATCGACAGCCTGTACAAGGCGGCCGGGGTCGACGAGGCCAAGGCCAACGCCTTCCGCAAGACCGACGCCGCCGGCGTCCCGGCCCAGTCGGCCGACGCCGAGGCCCAGAAGTACGGGATCCAGTCGACGCCGTCGTTCGTCGTCGGCCCTACCGGCGGCCCGTACACAAAGCTCGACGTGGACATCACAAATCCCGACGGCTTCAAGGCCGCACTCGACTCGCTGCTCAAGGACTAGGTGTCGGCCGGGAGCGCGAGCACCGACAGCTTCGGGGCCCGCGGGACCCTTGAGGTCGGAGGACGCGATTACGAGATCTTCCGCCTCGACGCGCTGCAGGCGAAGTTCGATGTCGCGCGGCTGCCCTTCTCGCTGAAGATCCTGCTCGAGAACCTCCTGCGCCGGGAGGGCGACGGCGCAGTCACCGCCGCCGACATCGAGGCGCTCGCCTCCTGGGACGCCAAGGCCGAGCCGAGCCGGGAGATCGCCTTCACCCCGGCCCGCGTCGTCCTCCAGGACTTCACCGGCGTGCCGGCGGTGGTCGACCTCGCCGCCATGCGCGACGCGATCGCCGCGCTCGGAGGCGACCCCCAGGCGATCGAGCCGCTGGTGCCGGCCGAGCTCGTGATCGACCACTCCGTCCAGGTCGACGCATTCGGAACGCCCGACGCCTTCGAGATAAACGCGCGCCGCGAGTTCGAGCGCAACGAGGAGCGCTACCGCTTCCTGCGCTGGGGCCAGGAGGCCTTCGAGACCTTCAAGGTCGTGCCGCCCGACACCGGCATCGTCCACCAGGTCAACCTCGAGTACCTCTCCCGCGTGGTGTTCGTCAACGACGCCACCGGGCAGGCCTACCCCGACACCCTCGTCGGGACCGACTCCCACACGACGATGATCAACGGACTGGGCATTCTCGGCTGGGGGGTCGGGGGGATCGAGGCCGAGGCGGCGATGCTCGGCCAGCCGATCTCGATGCTCGTGCCCCAGGTGGTGGGCGTGAGGCTCTCCGGTGAGCTGCCCGAGGGCGCCACCGCCACCGACCTCGTCCTCACCGTCACCGAGAAGCTCCGCGAGGTGGGCGTCGTCGGCCGGTTCGTCGAGTTCTTTGGCCCCGGCGTCGCCGGCCTGCCGCTCGCCGACCGCGCCACGCTGGGCAACATGAGCCCGGAGTTCGGCTCCACCTGCGCGATCTTCCCCATCGACGCGGAGACCATCCGCTACCTGGAGTTCACCGGCCGGCCCGCCGAGCAGGTGGCTCTCGTCGAGGCCTACGCCCGCGAGCAGGGGCTGTGGCTCGATCCCGATTCGGAGGACCCGACCTTCAGCCAGACGCTCGAGATCGCCCTGGACGAGGTCGTCCCGTCGATCGCCGGCCCCAGGCGCCCGCAGGACCGCGTTTCGCTCGACCGTTCCAAGGAGGCCTTCCGCGAGGAGCTCGAGAGCTTCGTCGTTCCGCAGATCGACGCCCAGGACGAGGCCGACCGCGAGTCCTTCCCGGCCAGCGACCCCCCGTCCTCGATGGAGCCGGGCGAGCAGCCCGACAGGCTCGCCCCGGCCGACCAGCCTGCGCCCGAGCCGGCGGTGGCCCTTGGGGAGCAGGTGAGGGTGAAGCTCGCCGGTGGCGAGGAGTTCGAGCTGGGCAACGGCGACGTGGTGATCGCCGCGATCACCAGCTGCACCAACACCTCCAACCCATCGGTGATGGTCGGCGCCGGGCTGCTGGCCCGCAACGCCCGCGCCCGCGGCCTGCAGGTACGCCCCTGGGTCAAGACCTCGCTCGCCCCGGGCTCGAAGGTGGTTACCGACTACCTCGACCGCGCCGGCCTCCAGGACGACCTCGACGGCCTGGGCTTCAACCTCGTCGGCTACGGGTGCACCACCTGCATCGGCAACTCCGGCCCGCTGCCGGAGGAGGTCTCGAAGGCGGTGCAGGAGCACGACCTGACCGTCTGCTCGGTGCTCTCGGGCAACCGGAACTTCGAGGGCCGGATCAACCCCGACGTGAAGATGAACTACCTCGCCTCACCGCCGCTCGTGGTCGCCTACGCGCTGGCCGGGACGATGGACATCGACTTCGCCACCGAGCCGCTCGGCACCGCCGAGGACGGCAGCGAGGTCTACCTGCGCGACATCTGGCCCTCGAGCCGCGAGATCGCCGAGACCGTCCAGGAGGCGGTCCAGTCGGACATGTTCCGCAAGAGCTATGGGCAGGTCTACGAGGGCGACGTCAACTGGAACGGGCTCGACGTCCCCGGCGGCGACCGCTACGCCTGGAGTGGCGATTCGACCTACGTGCGCCAGCCGCCGTTCTTCGAGGGGATGCCGGCCGAGCCCGAGCCGGTTCAGGACATCATCGGCGCCCGTGCCCTCGCCCTGCTGGGCGACAGCGTCACCACCGACCACATATCCCCGGCCGGTGCGATCAAGCGCGACTCGCCGGCCGGCGAGTACCTCGAGGCCCAGGGAGTCGCGCCCGTCGACTTCAACTCCTACGGCGCCCGCCGCGGCAACCACGAGGTGATGATGCGCGGCACCTTCGCCAACATCCGCCTGCGCAACCTGCTGGCTCCCGGCACCGAGGGCGGGGTCACGCTCCACCAGCCCAGCGGGGAGCAGATGTCGATCTACGACGCGGCGATGCGCTACGCGGGGGAGGGCACTCCCCTGGTGGTGCTCGGCGGCCGCGAGTACGGCTCGGGCTCCTCGCGTGACTGGGCGGCCAAGGGCACCGCGCTGCTCGGCGTCCGCGCCGTGATCGCCGAGAGCTTCGAGCGGATCCACCGCTCCAACCTCGTCGGCATGGGCGTCCTGCCGCTCGAGTTCCCGCCGGGCGAGAGCGCCGCGTCGCTGGGTATCGGCGGCCACGAGGTCTTCGAGATCACCGGCCTGGCCGGCCCGCTCAACGCCGGCGAGTTGCCGCGGCAGGTGACGGTCAACGCCGGCGACGTGGAGTTCACCGCGACGGTGAGGATCGACACGCCCAAGGAGGCCGAGTACTTCCGCCAGGGCGGGATCCTGCGCTACGTGCTGCGCCAGCTGGCCGCTTCCGGCTGAGCCGATGCCCCGCTACCACGATCTCTCCGCCCCCCTGGTTCCCACCCCCGACGGCCTTCCCGAGCTGCTGGCGGTAAGGGTCGATCACGCCTCCCACGCCGACGGGGCAGAGGCGATCGAGTCGATGATGGGCGTCGGGCCCGAGCTGCTGCGCGACGGCGAGGGGTGGGCGGTCGAGACGATCTCCCTCGGTACCCACAACACCACTCACGTCGACGCGCCGTGGCATTACAACAGCACCATCCAGGGGTCTGCGGCGGCGACGATCGACGAGATCCCGCTCGAGTGGTTTCACGGCCCGGGAGTCGTGATCGAGGCCCGTGGCCGTGAGGAGGGGGCCGCGCTCGGCGTGGAGGACTTCAAGCGGGGGCTGGAGGAAGCGCGGCACGAGCTCGAGGCCGGCGACGTGGTGCTGGTCCGGACGGGCGGTGACGAGTTCCTGTCCGACCCCGGCTACATGGCTCGCGGATGCGGGGTTACGGCCGAAGCGACGGTCTGGCTCTGCGACCGCGGGGTCAGGCTCATGGGAATCGACGCGTGGGGCTGGGACCGCCCCCTTCACCTCGAGGCCGAGGAGGCCCGCGCCCGTGGCGAGAAGGGGATCTTCTGGGCTGCCCACCAGTGCGACCGCGCCTACTGCCAGATCGAGCGGCTCGCCGGGCTGGACGCGCTTCCGCCAACCGGCTTTGAGGTCTTCGCCTTTCCGCTCAAGGTGGTTGGCGGCAGCGCAGGGCCGGCTCGCGTAGTGGCGATAGAGCCCGGCTGAGCGGGCCTGCCTCAGGCCGGCAGGCGACCGGTATCCAGCGTCCGCGCCACGAGCTCGTGGTACTCGGGCACGTCCAGCAGGAATGAGTCGTGGCCCCAGGGCGACTCGATGTCGACCTGCTCGGCGTCCCAGCCGGCGGCCCGCAGCCGCTCCACGATGAAGGCCGAGTGGCCGGCGTCGAAGCGCCAGTCGCTGGAGAAGGAGATCGCCAGGACCTTCGTCGGGTTGCCCTTCAGCTTTTCTTCGATCCCCTCCTCGTCGAAGGGGGCGAAGTAGTCCATGGTGCGGGTGAGGTAGAGGTAGCTGAGAGCGTCGAAGCGGCTGAGGAAGCTGGCGCCCTGGTGGTGGAGGTAGTGCTCTACCTCGTAGTCGGGCCCCAGGCCCGGCTCGGCGCCCTCGACCCTCCGCTCGTGGCCGAACTTCTCCATGAACGACTCCTCGGAGAGGTAGGTGATGTGGGCCATCATCCGGGCGACCGCCAGCCCGATGTTGGGCCGGCGGTCGCTCTCGTGGTAGCGGCCGCCCTGGAAGTCCGGGTCGCGCATGATCGCCTCGCGGGCAACGGTGGAGAAGGCGATGTTCATCGGGCTCAGGCGGGCGCTGGCGCAGATCGGCAGGCAGAGCTCCATCGCCATCGGGTCGTCGATCGCCCACTGCAGCGCCTGCATCCCGCCGAGCGAGCCGCCGATAGCCGCGTGGAGCCGCCCGACGCCGAGGTGGTCGAGCAGCCGGCGGTGGACCGTGTTGAGGTCCCGGACCGAGAACATCGGGAACTCCAGGCCGTACCGCTGGCCGCTGGCCGGGTCGACCGACGAGGGCCCCGTCGTTCCCTGGCAGCCGCCGAGCAGGTTGGGGGAGATGACGAAGAAGCGATCGGTGTCGATCGGCTTTCCCGGGCCGATCAGCCGGTCCCACCAGCCGCGCCGCGCGGGGTCGCCGTGGTGGCCGGCGGCGTGGGCGTCGCCGGTCAGCGCGTGGCAGACGAAGACTGCGTTGCTGCGCTCGGCGTTGAGCTCGCCGTAGCTCTCCCAGGCGACCTCGACCTCGTCGAGGCGGGCGCCCGACTCGAGCACCAGCGGATCTTCCCCGGTGAAGAGGAGCGCTCCCTGCGTCTCCACCTCACCGAGTCCGCCGGCGCTCACGCCGGGCGCGGCCTCATGCGGGCACTGCCTCCCGCGCCCTGGCCAGGGCCTGGTCGAGGTCCTCGATCAGGTCTTCCACGTTCTCGATCCCGACCGAGAGCCTGACGGTCTCCTGGGTCACCCCGGCCGCCTCGAGCTCCTCGTCGCTGAGCTGGGAGTGGGTGGTCGAGGCGTTGTGGATGGCCAGCGACTTGGCGTCACCGATGTTGGCAAGGTGGCTGAAGAGCTCGAGGTTCTCGATGAACTTCTGCCCGGCCTCGCGCCCGCCCTTGACACCGAACGTCACGAGCGCACCGTAACCGCCGGTGAGGATGCGGTCGGCGACCTCCTTGTAGTCGCTCGAGTCCAGGCCCGGGTAGTAGACCCACTCGACGTCGTCGCTCTCCTCGAGGTGCCGGGCGATGGCCAGCGCGTTGGCGTTGTGGCGCTCCATCCTCAGCGGCAGGGTCTCGATCCCCTGCAGGATGAGGAAGGCGTTGAACGGCGAGAGCGCCGCACCCATGTTGCGCAGCAGCACGGTGCGGACGCGGCCGATGTAGGCCGCCGGCCCGAGCGCGTCGGCCCAGACCACGCCGTGGTAGCTCGGGTCGGGCCCGACGAGGATCGCGAACTTCTCCGGCTGCGAGCTCCAGTCGAAGTTGCCCGAGTCGATCACGGCCCCGGCGATGGTCGTGCCGTGGCCGCCGATGAACTTGGTCAGCGAGTGGACGACGATGTCGGCGCCGAGCTCGAAGGCGTTGGTCCCGACCGGGGTCGGGACGGTGTTGTCGATGATCAGCGGCACGCCGACGGCGTGGGCCGCCTCCGACCAGGCCGGGATGTCGAGCACGTTGAGCCGCGGGTTGCCGATCGTCTCGCCGAAGACGAGCTTGGTCTTCTCGTCGGCGAGCTTCTCGACGGCGCCCGGGTCGTCCGCGTCGGCCCAGCGGACCTCGATCCCGTACTGGGGGAGGGTGTGGGCGAACAGGTTGTAGGTGCCGCCGTAGAGCTGGCTGACCGAGATGATGTTGTCGCCCGCCTGGGCGATGTTGAGGATCGAGTAGGTGACCGCCGCCTGGCCGGAGGCCAGCACCACAGCGCCGACACCGCCCTCGAGCTCGGTGAGCCGCTGCTCGAGCACGTCCCAGGTCGGGTTCATGATCCGCGTGTAGATGTTGCCCGGCACGGCCAGCGCGAAGAGGTCGGCGGCGTGCTGGGTGTCGTCGAAGACGTAAGAGGTCGTCTGGTAGATCGGGACCGCCCGCGAGTTGGTCGTCGGGTCGGGCTCCTGCCCGCCGTGGAGGGCGATGGTCTCGGCGCGATGCTTCTTCTCGCTCATGGCTTGGTCTTGCTCCTTGCGGTAGTTGTCCGGGGCAAAATAGCGTAAACCCGATTGGGATTAGGCCTTTATGGCCGTCGGATCTTCCCCCATTGTGCCGCAGTTGGCCATCACGCGGGCGATAACCTCGCCGCAATGACGATTCCGCCGGTTCTCCAGACCCTCCTGACCGCCCACGGGCCCTCCGGCTACGAGTCCGACCCGGCGGCCGCCTGGCGCGAGGCGGCCGGCGCCTACTCCGACGACGTGCGCTCCGACGTGATGGGCAGCTCGGTCGCCCTGGTCCCCGGAACCGCCGACGGCCCGTCGCTCGCACTGGTCGGCCACATCGACGAGATCGGCCTGATCGTCACCCACATCGAGGAGAGCGGCTTCCTGCGCTTCACCGGGGTCGGTGGCTGGGACCCGCAGGTCCTCGTCGGCCAGCGCGTGGTCGTGGCCACCGCCGGCGGGCCGGTCCCCGGCGTCGTGGGCAAGAAGCCGATCCACCTCCTCGACGCCGACGCGCGCAAGAAGGTCCCCGAGATGAAGGAGATGCACATCGATATCGGGGCTGCCGACGGCGACGCCGCCTCGGAGCTGGTGCGCGTGGGCGATACCGCGGTGATCGCCGGCGAGCCGGTCGAGCTCCAGGCCGGCCGCGTTGCCTCGCGCTCGATGGACAACCGGATCGGCAGCTACGTCTCGTACGAGGCGGCCCGCCTGGTCGCCGAACGGGGAGGCGCTCCGGGAGACGTCTTCGCGGTGGCCGGCGTCCAGGAGGAGACCGGCCTCAACGGCGCCCGGACGACCGCCTACTCGCTGCGTCCCGACCTTGCCGTGGCGATCGACGTCACCCACGCCACTGACGCCCCCGGGATCAGCGAGAGCGAACTCGGCAAGCACCCGTTCGGGTCGGGGCCGGTAATCGAGCGGGGGACCAACATCCACCCGCGGGTCAGCGAGATGCTGATCGAGGCCGCCGAGGCGGAGAAGATTCCCTACACGCTCTCGGCCTCGGCCCGCAGCACCGGCACCGACGCCGACGCGATTCACGTCTCGCGCGGAGGAGTGCCGACGGGGCTGGTTTCGGTGCCGCTGCGCTACATGCACTCCCCGGTCGAGGTGGTGCAGGTCGACGACATCGAGAACACGGCGAAGCTCCTGGCCGCCTTCGCGATGCGGATCCCGCCCGACGCCACCTTCGAGCGCTGAGGCCGCGGAGCGTGCTGCTCCTCTTCGACATCGACGGGACCCTGCTGATGCGGGCCGCCGCCGAGCACGCCCAGGCGATGCACGAGACCACCAGCGACATCTGGGGCGTGGATACGAGCGGGGTGAAGGTGCCGACCGGCGGCCGGACCGACCCCGAGATCGTCCGCACGCTGCTCGCAGGCGCCGGGGTCGAAGACGCCCGGATCGACGAGCGGATCGGCGAGCTGGTGCCCACGCTCGTGGCCCACTACGAGCGCCTGAAGCCCGACGACCTCAGCGGCTTCCTGGCCCCGGGCGCGGTGGATGCCCTCGACGAGCTTTCGGCCGACGAGGAGCGGCGCCTGTCGCTGGTAACCGGGAATGTCCAGGAAATCGGCCGCCGCAAGCTGGAGCTGGCCGGGATCGGCCACCACTTCGCCGAGGGCCAGGGGGGCTTTGCCTGCGACAGCGCCCACCGCCCCGACCTTCCCCCGATCGCCCGGGAGCGGGCGGCGGCCTGGAACGGCGGCGTCCCCTGGCCGCGCGAGACAACCGTCGTAATCGGCGACACCACCCGCGACATCGCCTGCGCGCGGGCCGACGGCGTGCGCGTGATCTGCGTTCCCACCGGCCCGCAGACGGCCGACGAGCTGGCCGATGCCGACGAGGTGATCGAGTCGCTCCACGAGCTGCCCGAAGCGCTGCGGCGCCTGGGCTAGGGATTCGCCGGCCGGCGCCCGGACAAGGCGCCGGGCAGGTCAGCCGCGGGTCAGCTTCTTGTAGGTGATGCGGTGAGGCCGGTCGGCCTCGTCGCCGAGAAGCTCGCGGCGATGCTCCTCGTAGGCCTCGAAGTTGCCCTCGAACCAGGTCACCTGCGAGTCGCCCTCGAAGGCCAGGACGTGGGTGGCCACGCGGTCCAGGAACCAGCGATCGTGGCTGATGACCACCGCGCAGCCCCCGAAGCTCAGAAGCGCCTCTTCGAGGGCGCGGAGGGTGTCGACGTCGAGGTCGTTGGTCGGCTCGTCGAGGAGCAGCAGGTTGCCGCCGCGGCGCAGCAGCTTGGCCAGGTGGACCCGGTTGCGCTCTCCGCCGGAGAGGTCGCCGACCTTCTTCTGCTGGTCCGAGCCCTTGAAGTTGAACGAGCTGACGTACTTGCGGGAATTGACCTTCTGCTCCCCGACTTCGATCTCGTCGTCGCCGCCGCTGATCTCCTCCCAGACCGTCTTGTCGTCGTCGAGGGCGTCGCGGCTCTGGTCGACGTAGGCCAGCTCGACCGTCTCGCCGACCCGCAGCTCGCCGGAGTCGGGCTTCTCGTCGCCGGTGATCATCCGGAAGAGCGTGGTTTTGCCGGCGCCGTTGGGCCCGATCACGCCGACGATCCCGCCGCGGGGAAGGGAGAAGGAGAGGTCCTCGATCAGCAGCCGGTCGCCGAAGCCCTTGCTCAGGCCGTCGGCCTCCACGACCACGTCGCCCAGGCGGGGGCCGGCGGGGATGTGGATCTGGACCTGGTCGAGCTGGACCTCTGACTCCCGGGCGACCAGATCCTCGTAGTTGGCCAGCCGCGCCTTGGCCTTCTTGCGCCGTCCCTTGGGGTTCTCGCGTACCCACTCAAGCTCCGAGGCGATCGTCCGCTGCCGGGCCTTCTCCTGCTTCTCCTCCTGGGCGAGCCGGGCCTGCTTCTGCTCCAGCCAGCTCGAGTAGTTGCCCTCGTAGGGCAGGCCGCGTCCGCGGTCGAGCTCGAGGATCCAGCCGGCGACGTTGTCGAGGAAGTAGCGGTCGTGGGTTACCGCGACCACGGCGCCCTCGTACTCGGCAAGGTGGCGCTCCAGCCAGCCGACCGACTCGGCGTCGAGGTGGTTGGTCGGCTCGTCGAGCAGGAGGAGGTCGGGCCTGCTGAGCAGCAGGCGGCAGAGGGCGACCCGGCGCCGCTCCCCGCCGGAGAGCTTGCCGACGTCGGCGTCGGCCGGCGGCAGCCGCAGGGCATCCATCGCGTACTCGAGCTGCGTGTCGAGATTCCACGCGTCGGCGGCGTCGATCTTCGCCTGCAGCGCTGCGAACTCGTCTGCCGTCTCGTCGGAGTAGTTGGCGGCCAGCTCGTTGAAGCGGTCGAGCAGCGCCTTGGTCTCGGCCACGCCGTCCTCGACGTTGCCCTTTACGTCCTTGGACTCGTCGAGCTGCGGCTCCTGCTCGAGCAGCCCGACAGTCGCGCCCTCGGCGAGGTCGGCGTCGCCCCGGTACTCCTTCTCCTCCCCCGCCATGATCTTCAGGACCGTCGACTTGCCGGCGCCGTTGTAGCCGAGCACCCCGATCTTCGCCCCCGGGTAGAAGGAGAGCGAGACGTCCTTGAGCACCGTCCGGTCGGGCGGAAACTCCTTGGTCAGGCGCTGCATGGTGAAGATGTACTGGGGTGCCATCGGGGGTCACGATAGAGCCGAATCGGGGCGCGCGAGGGGCCGGGGCCATCGTCTAGCCTGAGGTGTTCATGGCCGCGGTCCTGGATATCGAGCAGTGCGCCGAGCTGCTGGAGCTCGATCCGCCGTTCGACAAGCGCGCCGTCCAGCTGGCCCGGCGACGGCAGGCGAAGGTCTGGCACCCGGACCTGGCGCCGCCCGGCCGGCAGATCGAGCATGAGCGCCACCTCAAGGCGATCAACGAGGCGGCCGACCAGCTCGAGGAGCTGGCCGAGAGCTCGCGCGGCGGGAAGGTCACGGCCAACGCGATCAAGGTCAGCGCCCGTGCTGCGCGGGAGGCCCGCGCCGAGCAGGGCCGCAAGGCGTGGGAGGCCGAGCAGCGCCGCCGCGAGGCGGAGGGAAGCCAGAGCGCCGACGACCCGTTCGCCTCCCAGGTTCCCGACCACTCGGTTGTTCACCGCTATGCGCGCTGCCTCTCCTATCCGGAGTGGGGAGTGGGGACGGTCAGCGGCATCTACTTCACCGGGGAGGGAGACGACGTCCAGCAGTGGGCCCGCGTGCGTTTCCAGGCCGGGGTCCGGACCGTGCCGGCGGGGAGCCTGCAGTTCGTCGACTTCTCCAAGCCCGACGAGGGCGCCGACCGGGTGGAGCGCTTCATGACCGCGGCCCGCCATGCGATGGCCGAGGGCCAGTACGCCCTCGCCGCGCGCCGTCTGGTCTACGCCCGCGACGCCGAGCCCAAGAACCCGGCCGTCCTGCGGCTGATGACCCTCGCCTTCTTCCAGGCCGGCGACCTGCCCGCTGCCGGCCGGGCGGTGCGCGACTGGGCCCGAGTCGAGCCCGACCGCCCCGCGCCCCGGCGCTTTGCCTCGCGCATCTACGAGGCGATGGGCTCGCTGCCGATGGCGATCGAGGCCGCCCAGGAGGCGGTCGAACGGGCGCCGAAGGATGCCGACGCGTGGGAGCGTGTCGGACGCCTCGCGCTGCGCAACGGAGACCGCGCACTCGCCATCGCCTCGTTCGAGAAGGCCCGCTCGTTGGGACCCAGCGCCGACGGCCTGCTCGACCTCGCCCTGGCCTTCCACCTGGCCGGCGACGCCGGTGGCGAGCTGACCGCCTGCGAGCAGGCGACCGTCCTTGCCCCGGAGTCGGCGGCCGCCTGGTCGCGCCTGGCGCACGCCCTGGCCCGCGGCGACCGAGTGGGCGACGCCGTGGCCGCCGCCGAGCGAGCGCTTGAGCTGGAGCCGGAGGACGAGGACGTCGTTCTCCTGCTGGAGGGCCTGCGCGAGCGCGAGGCGCGGGTCCTGCCCGCGGCATGACCGGACCACGGCGCGACCGGCGTCACGGAGCACGGTTCCGGCGGTCCAGGTAAGAGCTGCGGAATTGCCGAAGGCAACTAGCGGCCGCACGTGGTGTTCAAGAGAGTGGCAATGCGCAATCGTCTGGCGAGAGTGACCTTCGGCGCCGCCCTGGTGGCGAGCCTTGCGCTGGCCGCCCCGGCCGTCGGCCATTCGGCAGAGACCGGGATCAACTCGCAGGACCTGAGCGCCCCGGACACCGTCGCGCGGGCCGAGGCGCTCCACGCCAAGTGGATCCGGCGCTTCGTGCGCTGGGACGAGCTGCAGCCGACCCGTGGCGGCTCCTTCAACGCGGGGGTTATCAGCTACCTGGACGAGCTCACCTCGCTGGCCTCCCTAAAGGGGCAGAAGGTCCAGCTGGTGCTGCTCGGCGCCCCGGAGTGGGCCAACGGCTCCACCGACCCGCTGGTGCCGCCGGCCAACCCGGCCGAGTTCGCCGATTCCTTCGCGGCGCCGCTCGCCCGCCGATACGCCGGGAGGGTCCAGTCGTGGGAGGTCTGGAACGAGCCCGACGAGCCCGAGTTCTGGCACAGCGACGTGAGGGGAGCCGGCCCGTACGCTGCCCTGCTCAGGCCCACCTACGCGGCCATCAAGGCCGAGGACCCTTCGGCGCTGGTGCTGGGTGGTCCCCTCACCGGCAACAACTACCGCTTCGTCGAGGACCTCTACAAGGTCGGGGCCGGTGGCTCCTTCGACGGCATCTCGGTCCACACCGACACCGCCTGCAACCTCAAGGCGCCCGACGACTTCTACCGCGAGGACGGCCGCATCGGCCGCTTCACCTTCCTGGGGTTCCGCGAGGTCCGCGAGGTGATGGTGGCCAATGGCGATGCCGGCAAGCCGATCATGATGAGCGAGCTTGGCTGGTCGACCACCGACACGCGCTGCGGGCGCGGAGTATGGGCCGGCCAGAAGGACGCGGGAGTCAGCCAGGCGGCACAGGCCGCCTATCTCCAGCAGGCCTACCACTGCCTCGCCCAGTACCCCTACGTCAACGCCGGTGTCTGGTTCTCGCTGAGGGACTCGGGCGCCGCCGACACCGAGCTGAACCGCTACGGGCTCCTGAGCCACGGATTTGCGCAGAAGCCCTCCTACGCGGCCATGGCCTCGGTCGGCCGCGACGGCGACCGGCTGACCGGGGCGTGCGGCGACTTCGAGGGCCCGAAGCTCACCGTCTACCAGCCGACCGCCAACGTCATCTACAACAACAAGCTCGAGCTGGCCGCTTCGGCCCACGACAGCCTCAGCCCGATCTCCCGGATCCGCTTCTCGGTCGGTGGCGAGGGGATCGGCAACTTCAAGAAGCCGAAGAACGACGAGCGGGTGAGCCGCCTCTGGTGGCGCGCCGGCGACCAGCCGTACGGGCCGGTCAAGATCCAGGTCGAGAGCTCCGACGCCTTCGGGAACAAGGTGACCCGCGAGGTGAACGTCCTCCACGTCGACCCGAAGACCCTTCCGGCCCAGAAGACCCGGCTGAAGCTGAAGCTGAGCGGCAAGGGAAGCCGGCGCACCGTCTCCGGGAAGATCCGGGTGCCGGGAACCCAGCTCGAGCCGACCGGCAAGGTCCTCCTCTCCTGGCAGAGGAAGAGCGGCAGTCGCTGGGTCACGAAGTACCGGCGCAACAAGTTTGCCCACGCGGAGATCAGGGTCGCCCGCAGGCTCTCTGCCGGCCTCTGGCGGGTCCGAGCGCAGTACCCCGGCCAGCGACCGTTCGTCGCGGTCCGCGCGACCTCGAAGAAGAGCCGCGTCCGCTAGCAATTCGCGCGTCGGCGCCCGGTAGGGTCGGGACCCGATGCGCCTGATCGTCGCCCGCTGCGAGGTCCTCTACAC
The DNA here is from genome assembly GCA_040398965.1 of Solirubrobacteraceae bacterium. GTDB lineage: Bacteria > Actinomycetota > Thermoleophilia > Solirubrobacterales > Solirubrobacteraceae > F1-60-MAGs163. The sequence continues at coordinate 56,315 of JBBASZ010000005.1, forward strand.
CGGCAGGCTCGACACCGTCCTGCCCGAGGCGCTGCGGCTGCTGATGATCAAGTCCGACGGCTCGGTGATGGTTCACGCCGACACTGGCGGCTACAAGCCCCAGAACTGGATGACCCCGCCGACCGTCATCGAGGAGGAGGGCGAGCCGCCGGAGATGATCGTCGTGCGCAAGCGTGCCGGCAAGACCGAGGACCGGATCGAGATCCGGATCTCCGAGGTGCTCTCCGACGTCACCCACGACATGGGCGAGGCGGCCGAACTCGAGAAGGACGGAGTCGAGGCGCACCTGCAGGAGGCGCTGGCCGACGCGCCCCACTTCTGCGGGGAGGGGTTCCGGCTGGTGCGTCGCGAGTGGCCGACCGACATCGGCCCGGTCGACCTGATGTGCCGTGACGGCGGGGACGACTGGGTGGCGGTGGAAATCAAGCGCGTCGCGACGATCGACGCCGTCGAGCAGCTGACCCGCTACCTCGAGTTCATCCGCCGCGACCCGGCGATGGACTCCTGTCGCGGGGTCCTGGCGGCGCAGGAGATAAAGCCCCAGGCCCGCACCCTGGCCGAGGACCGCGGCATCGACTGCGTGACCGTCGACCTCGCCGTGGTGCGCGGCGAGCGTGAGCCCGAGATGACGCTCTTCGAGGCCTAGGCCCGGTTCAGCCGACGCGGTCGGTGAAGTTGCGCAGCGCTTCGGGGTCGCGCAGGGGCGGCCCGTGCCCGAACAGGACCAGCGCCGGCTCGAGCTCGGCCAGCAGCCTCTCGCTCTGGCGGTTGCGCTCCGGGTCGGGGGTGAAAATCCCGGGCGGCTGGTGCAGGCCGGGGGCGGTGGTGGCCATGTTCATGTTGAAGAAGACGTCGCCGCAGATCAGTGAACGGTCCTCCTCGCGCCAGAAGCTGACGTGGCCGGGGGAGTGGCCCGGGGTGTCAATCACCACGAAGCCCGCGTCGATCTCGTCGCCGGCCTTGAGCAGCCGGTCGGGCTCGACTCCCGGAAAGCTCATGTACCGGCGCAGGAGCCCCTTCACCGCGACGTCACCGGGCTCGGGCTCGCCGGAGACCAGCACCTCCCGGTCGTTCTCCCCCACCCATACCTCAAGGCCCTGCTCCTCCTTGAGGCGCTTCGAGTTGCCGGCGTGGTCGGCGTGGGCGTGGGT
>JBBASZ010000005.1:57565-96296 GCA_040398965.1 Solirubrobacteraceae bacterium
GGCCCGCTCGCGCTCGCCGCGACCAAGCAGATCCTCGAGGCCCAGTGGGACTGGGACACCGAGGAGTTCTGGGTCAAGCAGATGGAGATCGCCGGCCCGGTCCTCGGCTCCGAGGATGCCCAGGAGGGCGCGATTGCCTTCGCCGAGAAGCGCGACCCGGTCTGGAAGGGCCGCTGAGCCTCAGCCCTCGCCGCTGATCGTGGCGATCAGCGACCTCGGGCCGCCGTGGTCGCGGTGCTCGAGCAGGTAGATCCCCTGCCAGGTCCCCAGTGCCAGGCTGCCGTTGCGCACGGGAAGCAGCAGGGAGCTGCCGGTGATCATCGACTTGACGTGGGCCGGCATGTCGTCGCTTCCCTCGAGGGTGTGCGTCCAGGGGAACCGCTCGGGGACGGCGGTGTCCAGCCAGGTGCGGGTGTCGTGACGCACGTCGGGGGAGGCGTTCTCGTTGACCGAGAGCGAAGCCGAGGTGTGGAGCATGAAGAGCTGGCAGAGGCCTACCTCGTAGCGCCCGAGCGCTTCGCCGATAGCCCCCAGCACTTCGCCGGTGACGAGGTGCACGCCCCGGGGCCTTGGCTCCAGCGCCAGCTCGACCTGGTCCCACATGCCGGAGATCCTCGCACCGTCGCCGCCAAGCTGGTATAGTTGCGCAAACAACTACTTACGAGGAAGGGAATTCATGTCCGATTCAATCGCCGACCACACCTGGGCCCTGGACCCGGTCCACTCCGAGGCCGAGTTCTCGGTGCGCCACATGGCGGTGGCCACCTTCAAGGGAACGTTCAAGTCGATCGAGGCCTCGCTCAGCGAGACCGACGGTGAGATCTCCATCACCGGCACCGTCCACCCGGGCGACATCGTCGTCAAGGACGAGAACCTCTTCGGCCACCTCCAGAGCCCCGAGTTCTTCGACTCCGAGAAGTACCCGGACATCACCTTCGCCTCGACTTCGGTCAAGCGTGACGGCGAGAAGCTCGAGGTCGAGGGCAGCCTGACCATGAAGGGCGTCACCGAGCCGGTCACCGCGACCGGTCACATGACCGACCCGACCGAGGACGCCATGGGCAACCTCAAGGTCGGCGTCGGGCTCGAGACCAAGGTCGACCGCACGATCTTCGGGATCAGCTGGAACGCGCCGCTGCCCAAGGGCGGCTTCGCCGTCTCCGACGAGGTCAAGCTCTCCGTCCAGCTCGAGTTCGTAGCCCAGTAACGGTGAGGGTCCTCGGAATATCCGGCAGCCTGCGCCGCGACTCGCACAACACGAAGCTGTTGCGCGAGGCGGCCAGGCACGCCCCCGACGGCGTCGAGCTCGAGATCCTCGATCCCGAGCTGCTGAGGGCGGTTCCGGCCTTCGACGAGGACCTCGAAAACGATCCGCCTGCGGCGGTGGAGGAGGTCCGGAAACGGGTCTCCTCCGCCGACGCGGTGCTGATCGCCACGCCGGAGTACAACCACTCGATCCCCGGCTGGCTGAAGAACGTCGTCGACTGGCTCTCGCGCCCGAAGGCCGACGCTGCCCTCAAGGGCAAGGATGTCGCCGTGATCGGCGCCAGCACCGGGATGTTCGGGGCGCTCTGGGCCCAGGCCGAGCTGCGCAAGGCGCTCGGCGGCGCCGGGGGCCGTGTCGTCGACGCCGAGCTTCCGGTCGGCACTGCGGCCGAGGCCTTCAACGACGAAGGGGCGCTGGTCGACGCCGAGCTGCGCGCCCTGCTCGCCGATCACGTCGACGGGCTGGCCCGGGCCGCCCGCGGCGACGGCTGATCAGCGCTCGCCGGGGGTCTTCTTCGGGTAGGCGCTGACCGGGATTCCCCGGTCCAGGGCCGTCGCGAGGATGCGGTTCTGCTCGGCGGTGTGGGCAGCCGGATAGCCCTCGCCGGAGGAGGCCCGTTCCGGCCGGCCGACGTAGCCGAAGTCGAGCTCGTCGGGGAGGATCTGCATCAGCCGCGGGAACATGTGGGCACGTGCGCCCATGTTGCGGGGCTCCTCCTGGACCCAGAGGACCTCCTCGAGGTTCGGGTAGCCGGCAATCAGCTCACGAACGTCGCTCTCGGGGAACGGGTAGAGCAGCTCGATCCTGCCGATCGCCACCCCGTCGTTGCCCTGGTGGACCTCGTGGCCCTTCAGGTCGTAGTAGATCTTCCCGGTACACAGGACGAGGCGGGTCACCTTTTCGGCGTCGACGCCCGGCTCGGCGAGCACCGGGTAGAAGCGGGTGTCGCTCAGGTGCTCGATCCGGTTGACCGCCTGGGGGAGGCGCAGCAGCGACTTCGGCGTCATCACCACGAGCGGCCGCTGCTTGGCGATCATCGCCTGACGCCGAAGGAGGTGGAAGTACTGGGCCGGCGTCGTGAGGTTGGCCACCCGCATGTTGCCCTCGGCCGAGAGCTGCAGGAAGCGCTCGAGCCGCGCCGAGGAGTGCTCGGGGCCGGCGCCCTCGTAGCCGTGGGGCAGCAGCAGGGTGAGCCGCGTGGTCTTGCCCCACTTGGCCAGGCCGCTGGAGATGAACTGGTCGATTATCACCTGGGCGCCGTTGGCGAAGTCCCCGTACTGGGCCTCCCACAGGACCAGTGAGTCGGGCGCCTCCTCGGAGTAGCCGTACTCGAATCCCATGCAGGCCGACTCGGATAGAGGGCTGTTGTGGATCTCGATCGGGGCCCGGGCGCCGTCGAGGTGCTGGATCGGCGCGTAGCTAAGCCCGGTGCGGGCGTCGTGGAAGACCAGGTGGCGCTGGCTGAAGGTCCCGCGCTCTGAGTCCTGTCCGGTGAGGCGGATCGGCACGCCGTCGATCAGCAGCGAGCCGAAAGCGAGCGCCTCGGCCTGGGCCCAGTCGATGCCCTCGCCGCTGGCCACCGCCTCGCGCCGGCGCTCAAGCTGGCGCTCGAGCTTGGAGTTGAGCTCGAAGCCCTCGGGAACGGTGAGGAGCTCCTCGTTGATGTGGCGCAGGCTCTCGGCCTTCACCGCGGTCTCGACCGGGGGGCTGGGGCTGCGGTCGAGCTGGTACTCGCCGGTGGCCTGCTCGCCGCCGCCGTTCCTCTCCTCGGCCTCGCGGATCCGCTCCTTGAGGTCCTGGTGCTCACGGGTCATCTCGTCCCAGGACTCCTGGGACCAGCGGTCGACCTCCTCGCGGGTGGCGATCCCGGCGTCGATCAGCTGCTTGGCGTAGATCTCGGAGACCCGCTCGTGCTGCTTGATCGACTCGTACATCTCGGGCTGGGTGTAGGCGGGCTCGTCGGCCTCGTTGTGGCCGAAGCGCCGGTAGCCGATCAGGTCGATCAGCACGTCGTGGCCGAACTCCTCGCGGAAGGCCATCGCGAGCTGGACGGCGCTGATGCAGGCATCGACGTCGTCGGCGTTGACGTGGATGATCGGAACGTCGAAGCCCTTGGCCAGGTCGGAGGCCCAGTGGCTGGAGCGGGCGTCCTCGGAGTCGGTGGTGAAGCCGATCTGGTTGTTCTGGATGATGTGCAGCGCGCCGCCGACCTGGTAGCCGTCGAGCGCCTGGAGGTTGAGGGTCTCAGCCACGATCCCCTGGCCGATCATCGCGGCGTCGCCGTGAAGGATCACCGGAACCGCGGCCCGGGAGTCACGCTGGGCCACGGGGCCGCTGCGGTCGGTCTGGGCGGCGCGGGCGGCGCCGAGGACCACCGGGTCCACGAACTCAAGGTGGCTCGGGTTCGACTCGAGGTTGACCAGCACCGAGCCGCCGTCCGGCAGCTCGAACTGGCTCTCGAGGCCGTGGTGGTACTTGACGTCGCCGGTGCCGCCCTCGGGGATCTCGGTGACCGCCCTGACCACCTCCACCGAGGACTTGCCTTCGAACTCGCCGAAGATCGTCTCGTAGGAGCGGCCGAGGTTGTGGGCCAGGACGTTTAGCCGCCCGCGGTGGGCCATCCCGATGATCACTTCCCGGGCGCCCCCCCGGGCGGCAAGGATGATCGCCTCGTCGAGCATCGGGACCGTCATGTCGAGTCCCTCGATCGAGAACTGCTGCTGGCCGAGGTAGGCCTTGTGCATGAAGCGCTCGAGCGAGTCGACCGAGATCAGCCGCTGCAGGACGCGCCGGCGCTCTTCGTCGGGGAGCGGTCGCCGGAAGGTTCCGCCCTCGATCCGCTCGCGCAGCCAGACGCGCTGGCGGTGGCTGGAGATGTGCTCGATCTCGTAGGCCAGCGAGCCGGTGTAGACCTCGCGCAGGTAGGGGAGGGACTCGGCGAGGTCGTTACCGGGGACGTAGATCCGCAGGATCTTCGACGGGATCCGGCGCATCATCGCCTCGGAGAGGTGGACGGTGCTCGGGTCCAGGGCCGGGTCGCCGATCGGCTCGGTGCCCAGCGGGTCGAGCCCGGCGGCGAGGTGGCCGTGGGTGCGGAAGGCCTTGACCAGCGCCGTCGCGGCCTGGACCGACTGCATCAGCTCGACGTCGTCGCCGCCTGCCGCTACGGCAGGCGCTGCGACCGCGACCGGGGCGGGGGCCTGCGGGGCCGGCCCCGCGGTGAGGCCCAGGTCGGTGAAGAGGTCCTCGTAGAAGCCGTCCTCGCCCTGCAGGAGCTTGTCGATCGTCTGCAGGAAGCGCCCGGACTCGGCCCCCTGGATGATCCGGTGGTCGTAGGTCGAGGTCATCGCCATTACCTTCTCGGCGCCGATCGTTTCGCCGACCCCTTCAAGCCCCGCCGGGAACCCGATCGAACCGGTGGCGACGATCGTCCCCTGCCCGGGCATCAGGCGCGGGACCGAGGAGACGGTCCCGATGCCGCCGGGGTTGGTCAGCGAGATGTTGGCTCCAGCCAGGTCGTCGGGCGAGAGGCTGTTGGTGCGGGCCTTCTCGATCAGCTCGTCGAAGGCGGCGCGGAATCCGGCGAAGCCGAGACCTCCGGCATTGCGGATCACCGGGACCATCAGGGTCCGGGAGCCGTCCTTCTTCTCCACGTCGACGGCGATACCGAGGTTGACCTGCCCGTCGTCGACGCGGAACGGCTTGCCGTCCTGCTCCTCGAAGTGGTCGGCCATCACCGGCATCTGCTCGGTGGCGGCGCGGGCGATTGCCCAGGCGATGATGTGGGTGAAGGAGACCTTCTGTCCGGCGGCCTTGAGCTCGCGGCGCCGGGCGTCCATGGTCGAGACGACCAGCGTGCGGAAGGATGTTGCCGTCGGAATCGAGCGGCTCTCGTCCATGTAGCGGGCGAGCATCGCCGCGCCGCCCTTCAGCTCGGTCTTCGAGGCTCCGGCAGGCGCGGCTGCCGCCTTCCCGTTGCCCGTGCCGGCGGCGAGTACGTCGGCCTTGGTGACGCGCCCGCCGGGTCCGGTGCCGGCCACCGCGGAAAGGTCGATCCCCTCGGCGGCGGCCACGCGCGCCGCGACCGGCGAGACGCTGACGCCCTCCGGCGTCCCGGCTGCTTCGGCCGGTGCCGCAGCGGGGGCGCCCCCGTTCCCGTTTGCGGGAGCGGCGGCGCCGACCTCCATCCGGGCGATCACCTGGCCGACGGTGACCGTCTCGCCCGCCTCGGCGAGGATCTCGGTGATCGTCCCGCCGGCCGGGGCGGGGAGCTCCACGTCGACCTTGTCGGTCGAGATCTCGACGATGGTCTGCCCGTCGGAGACCTGGTCGCCGGGAGCTACGTGCCAGTCCAGCAGTGTTCCCTCGGTTACCGACTCGCCGGCCTCCGGGGTGACGATGTCGATGACCCGGGCTTCGGTATCGGCCGGGCCGGAGCCGTTTCCGCCGCCGGTGCCCGAAGCGCCGTTATCCGCCGCTGCGGCGGATGCTCCATTGCCGGAGCCGTCTCCGTTGCCGGCCGCTTCGCCGGCCCTTATCTCGGCGATGAGCGCCCCGACGCCGATCGTCTCGCCCTCCGGGGCGTGGATCTTCACGAGCGTGCCGGCGACCGGGGAGGGGATCTCGGCGTCGACCTTGTCGGTGGAGACCTCGACCAGCGTCTCGCCCACTTCGACGGTGTCGCCTTCGGCCTTGCGCCACTCGAGGACGGTTCCCTCGCTTACCGACTCGCCCATGGCCGGGAGCGTCACTTCGACTGTCGTGGCTGTGGCCATCAGGCGCTCTTGGCGTGATGCTAGCGAGCGCTGCCGGCGAGTTCACCCTCCGCAAGGGCACTCCCGTTAACACCGCCGCCGTCCGGTGGCGGGGTTCCGTCGCCGGCGTCCTCGCCAGGCGCCTGGCCGGCGTCGCGGCGACGCTGCTCGCGGATGAACTCCCACGAGCCGAAGAAGGGGGCGACGGCCCCGAGGACGGCGACGGCGAAAGCGAGCCTCAGGCCGAGAACGCGCGCCTGTAGGGCGAGCAGGACGAAGAGGACCATGAGGATCCAGCCGATCCCGTGCGTGTAGCCGAAGATCGTCTCGGCGAGGGCCAGCCCCGGGATCAGCCAGACGGCCAGCAGCAGCAGGTAGGCGCCCGAGTGGGCGAAGGAGAGGCGCTTAAGCGTCGTAAAGGAGAGGCTCGGTACCCGTCGCCTGGTCGCGGCGCTCCTGGGGAGACGGTCGCTCATCGCTCGTGCTCGCCGAGGAGGGCGGCCATCCTGCGCAGTGGCTCGTCGGCCTCCTCGGGCCATTCGCTCACGTCGGCCGGCCACCAGGCGTGGGCGTCGTGTTCGGAGTCGCGGGTCACCTCGGCGCCCGGGGCCAGCCAGGCCTGGCCGACGACCATCGTCATCCGGTGCGGGAGGCCGATCAGCGCCTCGACCCGGACCTCTTCGGGCTCGACCGACCACTCCTCCTGCAGCTCGCGGACCAGCGTGGTGACCGGGCTCTCTCCAACGTCAACGGCCCCGCCGGCGCCCAGGGCCCAGCGCCCCGGCCACGAGGCCAGCCACTGGGCCCGGCGCCCGGCCAGCCAGCGGCCCTCGGCGTCCCGGACGGCGCAGAGCGCGGCAACCGAGTCGGAGGCGTTGCCCTCGACGAGCCGCAGCGACCAGCGGGCCGGCTGCATCTCCACGGCGAGCCCCCCGTCACCGGCCAGCTCGAAGCCGGTGATCCTCCCGGCCAGGCCGTCGTGGCTGGGGGAGCCGCGCTCGGCCAGTGCGGCCACGGCGGCGTCGGCCCGGGCACTCACCTCGGCGGGCGGCTCGTACTGCTCTTCGAGCCACGTCACGCTCACCTGGTCGGCCGACCAGGGTCCGCGCGCGAGCAGTGAGGGCGTATCGGCCATCGGGGTCAGGGTACGGTTTCGGCCGTGAGCGCACGCGCCAGGAGCATCTGGGGCTGGGGGTACGAGGATTCGGCCGTCACCCCTGCCGAAGCGGCCGCGGCCGCACCGGGTATCGAGGCCCTCTTCGGCTTCCCCGCCCAGGAGCCGGAGGAGCCGGTTCCGTTCGAGGATGCAGGGGTGGCCGCGCCGGGAATCGGGCCGCCCGGCGGCGCGCTCGGGGAGATCTGCAGCGTCGACCGCCGCGACCGGGCCCTGCACGCCCGCGGCAGCTCGTACCTGGACACCATCCGCGGCTTCCGGGGCCGCTACCCGCACCCCCCCGACTTCGTGGCCCGCCCCGCCAACGAGGATCAGGTTGAGGAGCTCCTCGAGTGGGCCACCGCCGGGCATGTGGCCGTGATCCCCTACGGCGGCGGGACGAGCGTCGTGGGCGGAGTAGAGCCGGATGTTCCGGATGGTTACAACGGCACCTGCTCCCTCGACCTCGGTGCCTTCGACCGGGTCCACGAGATCGACGAGGTCTCCCGTGCGGCACTGATCGGAGCCGGGGCGGCAGGCCCGCGGCTCGAGGAGCAGCTCGGCGCGCAGGGCATGACGATGCGCTTCTACCCGCAGTCGTTCGAGTGTTCGACGCTCGGCGGCTGGATCGCCACGCGCGCCGGTGGCCACTTCGCGACCCGGGCAACGCACATCGACGACCTGGTCGAGTCGGTCCGGGCGATCACGCCGTCGGGAACGTGGGAGTCGCGGCGCCTTCCCGGCTCGGGGGCGGGCCCCAGCCCCGACCGGATGCTGCTCGGCTCCGAGGGGACGCTAGGCGTGATCACGCAGGCGTGGATGAGGGTCCAGCCCCGCCCGGAGCACCGGGCAGGGCGGTCGGTCCGCTTTCCTTCCTTCGCGGCCGGGGCCGACGCGTCACGGGAGATCGTCCAGACCGGGCTCGACCCGGCCAACTGCCGCCTGATCGACGAGCTCGAGGCGCAGCAGACCGGTGCCGGCGACGGAACGCACGCGCTGCTCGTTCTCGGCTTCGAGTCGACCGACGCCCCGGTCGACCACGACCTGGGCCGCGCGCTGGAGATAGCCGCCTCGCACGGAGGCGAGTGGGACGAGTCGGCGGGCGGGGGAGGCGGAGCCGGCAGCTGGCGGGAGGCGTTCATCCGGATGCCTTACCTGCGCGACATGCTCGTGCGGCTCGGGGTGATGGCCGACACCTTCGAGACCGCGATCACCTGGGAGCGCTTCCCGGCATTCCATGAGCAGGTCTCGGGGGCGGTTCGGGAGGCATTGGGTGAACCGTGCCGGGTGACCTGCCGCTTCACCCACCTCTACCCGGACGGGCCGGCGCCCTATTTCACGGTGATCGCGCCGGCGCGCCGCGGCGACGAGGAGGCCCAGTGGCACGAGATGAAGGAGGCGGCCGGCGCGGCGATCATCGCCGCCGGGGGGACGATCACCCACCATCACGCGGTCGGACGCGACCACCGGCCCTGGTACGACGAGCAGCGCCCGGACCGCTTCGCCGCCGCACTGGCCGCCGCCCGGCGGGAGCTCGATCCGGCGGGGATCCTCAATCCCGGGGTGCTGGTCGGCTGAGGGCTTGACAAACGGTGTGAGTGAGTACACACTCACACCCTGTGAGCCAGGTTTCCGCCCCCGAGAAAAAGCCGGCGCGCGTACTGCGCCGGTCCGAGGATCGCCGGCCCGAGCTGGTCGATGCCGCCCTGGTGGAGTTCGCGCGCAGGGGCCTCTACGGAACGCCGACCACCGCAATCGCGGCCCGGGCCGGCATCTCGCAGGCCTACCTCTTCCGCCTCTTCCCGACCAAGGAGGACCTCTTCATCGCCTGCGTAGGCCAGTGCTACGGCCGGGTGCGGGAGGAGTTTGTCCGCGCAGGCGAACCCCATCGCGGCGACCCGGATGCCGCCCTCGAGGCGATGGCCCGGGCCTACGACCGGATGCTGGAGGACGGCACGATGCTGGTCAACCAGCTCCACAGCTATGCCGCCTGCCAGGAGCCGGCGGTGAGGGCCGCGGTCCAGGAGAACTTCGGAGCGATCATCGACACCGTCCGTGAGGTCAGCGGCGCCCCCGACGAGGCGGTCCAGGCCTTCATCGCCTACGGCATGCTGATGAACGTGATCGGCGCCATCGGCGTCGCCGACAGCGACGCTCCATGGGCGAGGGCGCTGCGCTGCGAGGACCAGGCATGAGCGGCGAAGCGAAGGGCGGCTCCCCGGGCCTGCTGGTCACCTTCGTCCTGGTCTCGACCGGGCTGTTCATGGTCACGCTCGACAACCTCGTGGTCTCCACCGCGCTGCCGGTGATCCGGGTCGACCTGGGGGCCTCGCTCCAGCAGCTCGAGTGGACGGTCAACGCCTACACACTGACCTTCGCCGTATTCCTGCTCACCGGCGCCGCCCTGGGCGACCGCTTTGGGCGACGGCGGATGTTCTCGCTTGGTGTGATGGTCTTCACCGTTGCCTCGGCGGGAGCGGCGCTTGCCCCGGACGCCGGCACCCTGGTCGCCGCCCGGGCGGTCCAGGGCCTGGGTGCCGCCCTGGTCACCCCGCTCTCCCTCACCCTCCTCTCCGAGGCGGTCCCAGACGGCAAGCGCGGCCTGGCGATCGGCGCCTGGTCGGGGGTCTCCGGGCTCGGCGTGGCCATGGGCCCGGTCGTCGGCGGCGCCATAACCGAGGGAATCTCCTGGCAGTGGATCTTCTGGGTGAACGTTCCGATCGGGCTCGTGATCGCGCCGCTCGCGGCCCGGCTGCTGGCCGAGAGCTACGGGCCCGACAGGGGCCTCGACCCCCTCGGCCTGACGCTGGCCATCGCGGCCCTGCTGCCGACCACCTTCGGCGTCATCCGCGCCAGCGAGCTCGGCTGGACGAGCACCACCGTGCTTGCCTCTCTGGCCGCGGGCGTCGTGCTGCTGGTGGCCTTCCTGCTCGTCGAGGCGCGGGCACGGGAACCGATGCTTCCCGTGAGGTTCTTCAGGAGCCGCGCCTTCTCGGCGACCAACGCGGCCTCGTTCGCGATGTTCTTCGGGATCTTCGGCTCGATCTTCTTCCTCTCCCAGTTCTTCGTGACCGTCCAGGGCCTGAACCCGCTCCAGGCGGGGGTGAGGATCCTTCCCTGGACGGCGATGCCGATCTTCGTCGCGCCGGTGGCCGGGATCCTCTCCGACCGGATCGGCGCCCGCCCGCTGATGGCTCTCGGCCTCGCGCTCCAGGCCTTCGCGATGTTCTGGGTGGCCCGCGTCGCTGCCGTCGACGCCCCCTACGTCGACTTCCTTCCAGCCTTCGTGGCCGCCGGCGTGGGTATGTCGCTGGTCTTCGCACCTTCGGCCAATGCCGTGCTCTCCTCGGTGAAGCCGAAGGAGGCCGGCAAGGCCTCGGGCGCGACCAACACGATCCGCGAGCTCGGGGGCGTCTTCGGGGTGTCGGTGCTGGCCACCGTCTTCGCCGCGGCCGGCGGCTACGCCTCGCCGCAGGACTACGTCGACGGCCTGCGGGCCGCCCTGCCGGTTGGTGCCTCGGTACTGGCCGTTGGGGCTCTTGTCGCCCTCCTGATCCCGCGATTCACCTCTCCCGGCCAGGCCGGGGAGGAGACGGAGCCGAGCGGCGCAGGCGAAGAGACGGCGCCGGTAACCTCGGCGGCGTGAGCGACTTCGAGTCCCGGAACCTCGCGGCGATCCGCGCCGCCCTGGACGAGCACAACGGGAGCTGCCCGGTGCCGGCCAACGCCATCCTGCTCAACCCCGTCGACCACGGCCTGATGGGCTGGGACGAGCTTTGGGGGCTGCCGGTACTCCCCGACGACCGGGTCCCGACCAAGCGGGTGAGGATCCAGTGCGACGGCTCGGCCTTCGGGATCGAGGAGGAGGTTGCCGAGGCGGTCTCGCGCGAGGCGCCGGTCGAGGTTCCGGTCGTCGTGCCGGTCGGCCCCGGGGAGGAGGACATGCCCGAGTTCCCGGGCGACCCCTCCGAGCTTCCGCCCGAGCGCGACTAGCCGACGAAGCGCAGCGGCTCGCCGAAGGCCTGCTCGAAGAGCTCGCTCTCGCGGGCTGCGGCCCAGCGTGCGACGGGGACCGGCTGCTCGCTCACCAGCGCCAGCTCCACGCCGTTGCCGTTGGCGATCACGTGGGCCTCGGCGACCGCCTGGTCCCGGCTGCGCTCCAGGTCCTCGGCCAGGCGCAGGAGCACCGAGCAGCGCTCCAGCAGCTCCTGGTCGCCCGGCTTCATCAGCGGCTCGAAGTGACCGAGCGTCGGCTGGCCCTTTCGGTGGTAGCGCACGATCTGCCCGATCAGCGCCATCTCGCGAGGGGAGAAGCCCGGCAGCCCGGCGTTGAGGATCAGGTAGCGCGAGTGCTTGTGGTGGTCGTCGTAATTGATCGCCACGCCGATGTCGTGAAGCAGGCAGGCGGCCCAGAGCAGCTCGCGCTCGGACGGGTCGGCCCGGTGCAGGCCGGCGGCGCCCAGCTCATCGAAGAGCCCGAGCGCCAGCGCCGCAACGTGGCGCGTATGGCGGGCGTGCGGGTCGTACTGGGAGGCGAGGTTGATCACGCTGGCCGCGCGAACGTCCTCGAAGAGCGGCTCGGGCCGTTCTGAGAGGAGCCGCTCGAGGAAGACCCCCTCCCGCAGCCCGGCCTCGGTGACGCGCACCTTCTTGAAGGCGCTCGCTTCGAGCACCTGTTCGACGACGATCGCCCCGGCGAGGATGATGTCGCCGCGGGCGGGCTTGATACCCGGCATCTCCCGGCGCGCGGAGACCGGCATCGCGGCCAGGCGCTCGACCAGCTCGTCGAGCGTGCGGCGCCGGAGGTTGAAGCCCTGCACACCGAACTCCGGCTTGCCCTCCAGGTGCTGGGCGGCGGCGGCGAGGTTGCGGATCGCCCCGCCTACCCCGACCAGCTCGCCTTCGGCCTCGCCTAGCCAGCCGGCATCCTCGAGCCGGGAGGCGACGTGCTTGCGCAGGCGTGCCAGCTGCTTGGGCGTCGCCGGGCCGTCGTCGTCCAGAAACTTCTCCGTCATCCTCACGGCGCCAAGCCGCCAGGAGTCGTAGGCGGTCGCCGCCCAGTCGTCGACCTTCACCAGCTGCGCCGAGCCGCCCCCTAGCTCCAGGACGGCGCCGTTTCGGAGGCTGGTCGAGTTGACTGCGGCCAGGTACCCGTAGCGGGCCTCCTCCTCGCCGCTGAGCACGCGGATCTCCAGGCCGCTCTGCTCCCGCGCCCGCTCGATCAGCTCACCGCCGTTGGGCGCCTCGCGGATCGCGCTGGTTGCCACCGCCACCCGTTCCTGCGGGCCGAGCTCGCCGGCCTCGCAGAAGTGGGAAAAGACGTCGATCGTGCGAAGCGCCCGCTCGATCGACTCCTCGCTCAGCGAGCCGTCCTTTCCGGCGCCGGCGACGATCCGCACCGGCTCGTAGATCTCGTCGGTGCGCTTCCACCAGGCGCCGAGCGGCGCCTCGGACTCGTCGGCGCTGCGCCACCAGAGGCGGCCCCTGCCCTCGGCCTCGCCGGAATGAGACTCGAAGACGACCAACCGGAAGGAGTTCGACCCGAGGTCGATTACGGCCAGGCGGGCGTCGCCGTCAGTCGGCACGCTCGATCAGCTCTATGCGGTAGCCGTCCGGGTCGCGCACAAAGCAGAGCCGCGAGCCTCCCTCGCGGATCGAGTACGGGGGCTTCTCGGGCTCGATTCCCTTCTCGGCCAGCGCCGCGAGCGTCCCGTCGAGGTCGCCGGTGGTGATGGCGATGTGGCCGTAGCCGGTGCCGATCTCGTAGGAGTCGACCCCGATGTTGTACGTGAGCTCGAGCCGCGGGCTCTCCCCGTCGCCCGGGAGGTTCATGAAGACGTTTATCGCCTCGTCCCGGATCGGGATGCGGCCGGTCTCCTCGAACCCGAGAGCTTCGTAGAAGGCAATCGAGCGGTCGATGTCACCGATCCGGTAGCAGGTGTGAATCAGCCGGGCCACGCGCGTAGCCTACCCTCACGCCATGATCGTCAAGAGCTCCGAGCTGGAAGGTTTCCTGACCAACACCTACCTGGTCGGGGAGGAGGGGGGCGAGGCCTTCTTCGTCGACGCCGGCGGCCCCGTCGCGCCGCTGATCGAGGAGGCGGCCGCGCTCGGGATGAGCCCGACCCACGTGCTGCTGACCCACCACCACTTCGACCATGTCGCCGCGGTCGACGCCCTTGTCGAGGCCTATCCGGGGATCGAGGTGCTGATCCACCCGGCCGAGCGCGAGCAGGTGCCGCAGGCCACCGGCGACCTCGTACCCGGCGAGAAGCTCGTGATCGGCAGCCTCGAGGTGGAGCCGCTGGCGACCCCGGGCCACACCGCAGGGATGGTCTCGCTCCTCGTCGACGGCCACGTCTTCACCGGCGACACGCTCTTCAAGGGCTCGGTCGGCGGCGTGCGCGCGCCCGGCGCGAGTGGCTACGAGGACCTTCACGCATCGATCATGGAGAGGCTGATGTCCCTCCCGAAGGAGACCGTCGTGATGCCCGGCCACGCAGCCCCGACCACGATCGGCGACGAGTGGGAGCAGAACGGCTTCATCCGCATCTGGCGCGGGGTCGACCCGGAGGGCGCTGCCGAGTGCACGGCGCTGGGGGAGCCGGCGACGCTGGTGCTCCTTGGCCCCGACTACGACGGCGGCCACAAGGCCTGGGTCCGCTGGCCCGACGGGCGGGACGACATCGTCCCGGGCTCGCAGGTCGAGGCGGCCTAGGTCGGCAGCGGCTCGAGCGTCTGGACCTGGAAGAGGCTGGTCGTTCCCGGCCGGCCGCTCGGCAGCCCCGCGGTGATGCCCACTCGCTGGCCCGGCGTGCACCAGCCGAGCTCGATCACGCGGCGAGCGGCGTCGGCTATCAGCTCCTCGGTGGTCTCGTGCCGGCGCATCGAGCCCGCGGTGACGCCCCAGAGCAGGCCGCAGCGCCTGACGGTCTCGCGGCCGGGGGAGAGGGCGAGGATCGGGACCGTCGGGCGGTGGGCGGAGACCAGCCGCGCCGAGCGACCGGAGAGCGTCGGGACGATCAGGGCGTCCAGCTCCAGCTGGTCGGCCGCCTCCACGGCGCTGTGGGCGACGGTGTAGCTGGGGTCGCGGGTGTCGCGGGCGACGCGGTGCTCGTTCCAGCGCGCGTAAGGCGCCTCGCGCTCGGTGGTCCGGGCGATCGAGTCCATCATCGCGACCGCCTCGACCGGGTGTGCTCCGACTGCGGTCTCCTGCGAGAGCATCACGGCGTCGGTGCCGTCGAGGATCGCGTTGGCCACATCGGCGACCTCGGCGCGGGTCGGCCGCGGGGAGCGGACCATCGAGTCGAGCATCTGGGTGGCGGTGATCGAGACGCGGGCGTGCTCGCCGGCCAGCCGCAGGAGCCGCTTCTGGACCATTGGCACCTCGGCGATCGGCAGCTCGATCCCGAGATCGCCGCGGGCGACCATGATGCCGTCACTGGCACGGATGATGTCCTCGGCCCGGGAGACCGCCTGGGGCTTCTCGATCTTGGCGATGATCGGGGCGCGCGTGTATTCGCGCAGCTCGATGATCTCCTCCGGGCGACGCACGAAGCTCGGCGCGACGATGTCCACACCCATCTTCTCCCCGGCCTCGAGATGGGCGAGGTCCTCCTGAAGGACCGCCGGCAGCTCGTCGACCGGCCCGGGGATGTTGAGTCCCTGGCGCGAGGTGATCACGCCGCCGATCTCCACCTCGGCGTCGACCTCACCGGCATCCGGGCGCGTGGCGGTGACGCGCAGCCGGACCGCGCCGTCGGACAGGTAGATCGTCTCGTCGGGGCCGACCGCCGAGGCCAGCTCGGCCCAGCTGACGGTGAGCCGTCCCTCCTCGGCGCTCGCTTCTCCGTCGTCGCCGCAGATGAAGGTGACCTGCTGGCCGCCCTTGAGGATCGAGCGACCCTCGCTGATCTCGCCGATCCGGATCTTCGGGCCGGGAAGGTCCTGGAGGATCGCCACGGCGCGGCCGACCCGGTCGGAGGCCTCGCCGACCAGGCGGATCGTCTCGGCGTGGTCCTCGTGGGTGCCGTGGCTGAAGTTGAGCCTTGCGACGTCCATCCCGGCCTCGACCATGCGGGCAAGGATCTCCGGGTCGCGGGAGGCCGGGCCGATCGTGGCGACGATCTTGGTGTGCCGTTCGAACATCTCCGGTCAACCTAGAGCATCACCGGCGCCTGCCGGAACGGCTCCGTTCAGGTGAAGCGGCCGTCCACGACTAGCTCTTCGCCGTCGGCCAGGAGGCGCCCGCCGGAGCGCAGGTCGCAGATGAGGTCCCAGTGGAGCGCGCTCTCGTTGCGCCCGCCGGTCTCGGGGTAGGAGCGCCCGAGGGCCAGGTGCACGGTGCCGCCGATCTTCTCGTCGAAGAGGATCGCCCCGACGGGGCGATCGATCCCGAAGTTGGTGCCGATGCCGAACTCCCCGAGCCGCCGCGCGCCGTCGTCGGTGGCCAGGGCGCGGCGCAGGTACTCGCCGCCGCTGGCGGCCCTGGACTCCACGACCTCACCCTCCCGGAAGACCAGCTCGACCCCGGTCACCTCGACCCCCGCCGGCGAGCTGGGGATGGTGAAGGAGATATGCCCCTCGGCGCTGGCCTCCAGGGGGCCGGTGAAGACCTCGCCGCTCGGCATGTTGCGGCGCCCGTCGCTGTTGACCCACTTGCGGCCCTTGACGCTGATCACGAGGTCGGTTCCCGGGGCCTCGACCCGCAGCTCGCGCACCCGTCCGAGCCGCTCGATCAGCGTGTCCTGAAAGCGGCCGAGCTGCTTCCAGGCGGCGACCGGGTCGGGACGGTCGAGAAACATTGCCCCGGCCACGAAGCCGGCGAACTCCTCAAGCTCCATGCCGGCCAGCGAAGCCCCGGCCGGGGTTGGCCAGAGGCTCGAGCACCAGCGCTTGCCCAGCGTCCGCTCGCGGACCGGGCGCCGGGCCCGGGCGGCACGGGCTATCCGGGCCGGGTCGCTCCCGGCGAGCTCGTGCTTTTCGTAGGGGGCCTGCACGGAGAGGACCGAGTGCATCGACTTGGCCACGGCCATCGCCATCTCGTCGTAGTCGTCCAGCTGGGCGTCGTGGGCGTGGCGGTAGAAGGAGGCCGCCTGCCCGGGCAGCTCGACCTCCAGGGTCGGCCACGCCTCCCGGGCCAGCACCGCCTCCTGGAAGGCGACCATCAGCGGTGAGGCCATCGCCGTGGAGCGGGCGACCACCCGCTGGCCGGGCTCGACCTCCAGGCACCAGTCGGCCAGCAGCCCGGCAAGCGCGCGGGTCGGGAAGGCCTCATCCACTTGCGCGGCGGCCTCTTCCCAGGAGGGGCTCACGGCGCCTGGAGCTCCGGGAACCACTCGGCGCAGTGCGCCCGCAGGCTCTCGCGGACGAACCGGCGCTCGTCTGCGCCGGCCACCCGGAAGCGGGCCAGCAGCTCGGCCTGCCCCTCGGTCTCGACGCCGTTGATCTCCCACTCCACGGCCAGGCGCTCGAACAGGAACTCGACGGCCCGCTGCCAGGCATCCTCCTGCGAGAGGGGGTTGCCGGCAAAGGTCTTCGCGTAGAGATCGCGGGTCTTGGGCGTCATCACCGTGCGCAGAGACAGGCGCTGGCCGCCGGGGCCCTCGTAGCTCTCGACCGGCGCTTCGGGGAGCGGCTCCTGCGAGCGCGCGCGGCGCCTGGAGCGGCGCCCCATCAGGTCGTGTCGGCGGCGCGTTCGAGCGTTCCGCGCACGTCGCCGGTGACCGGGTCGGCGTGGCCGGGCCAGGCCGCGGCCGGCTCCATTGCTGCCAGCTTGCGGATCGAGGCCCGGGCCTGCTCGGTGTCCTGGTTGAAGGCGCTGTGCGGCACGCGGGCGTGGCCCTTGAAGCCGGTCTGCGGGTCGAGCGTGTAGAAGCAGTCGCTCACCAGGGCGAGCCGGTCGGACTCGCGCCAGAGGCCGATCAGGCCGGGCGCGTGGCCGGGCAGGTGGATCACCTTGAAGCCGGCGATCTCGTCGCCCTCCTCGAGCGTGCCCGCGATCTTCACCGGTCCACCGTCCCAGTCGTGCAGCAGCCGGGGCATCAGCGTCCGGCCGAGCAGGTTCAGCTCATCCATCGTGAAGTAGTGCTCGCCGCCGTCGCCCTCGGCGTCGGCGACCTCGTCGGGGTGGCAGAGCACGGGAACGCCGAGTGCCGGGGCGACGCCGCGATGGTCGGCGTGGCCGTGGCCCAGGACCACGCGGGTGATCCCGCCGAGCTGCGCTCCGGCCTTGGCCACGGCCGGGGCCATCGAGGAGACACCGGCGTCGAAGAGCATCACCCCGTCGCCGTCGCGCACGAGGTAGACGTTCATCGTCTTCCCCGGGAAGCCGCCGCGGATCAGCCAGACGCCGTCGGCGACCTCCTCGGGCTCGGAGGCGCCGAGCTTCGCCGCGATCCGGGTCTTGGCGTTGAAGGCGCCCTTGAGGCCGGAGTCGGCCTTCGAGCCCTCCGGGGGCAGCAGGCCGAGCTGGCGGACCAGCGTCATGCCGTCGGCGAAGGCGTTGTTCTCGACGATCTCCCCGCCGCGGACGATCAGGATGTCGACGCCTTCCAGCTCGATCGGTGCCCCGGTCGCCTCGATGCCCTGGAAGGGAACTCCGGTGAATGTGCCCCGGGCCGACCAGCGCACGGCCGCGCGGTCCTTCTGCACGGTGGTCTCCTCGACCTCGAAGGTGAAGTCGGGGAAGGACCCGATGATCCCGCCGAGGAACTCACGCACACCTTCCGGCGCCGTCGTGTCCACCTGGCCGCGAACGTTCTCCCGGCCGCCCGGGCGCCACATGGCCACGGCCGCGTCGAGGTCGTGGTTGTTGAGGGCGGCGAAGTAGTCGGCGGCGACCTTGGTCGTCGTCTTGGCGTTGACCTTGTCCTTGTCGTCCTGCGCTTCGTCGGCCATCCGGCCCTCCCGGGTTGAGGAGCGGTCAGGCTACCGCGCACCGGCCGGACGGTGGGCGTCTCTTAAGCTGTCCCTCGTGGCAGAGCGTGGACGCAAGAAGGTGGTGGGCCGGGGCGAGCGGGTGCTGCCCGGCGTCTGGCGCCTGCGCCTGCCGCTGCCATGGCCGGGGATACCCCACGGAAACGCCTGGGCGCTGGCCGCCGGCGACGGAATCGTCCTCGTCGACACCGGCATTCACGAGCCGGGTTCCTTCGCGCACCTCGAGCGCGCGCTCGACGAGGTGGGGCTGCGACTCGACCTCGTTCGCCTGCTGGTCTGCACCCACGCCCACTCCGACCACTACGGCCAGGCACAGACGATCATCGAGCGGACCGGATGCGAGCTGTGGATGCACCCGGCATGGGAGCACGCCCGCGTCCTGGCCGCCGATCCCGACGCCGCGATCGAGAAGCGGATCACCGCCGCGGTGCGCAACGGCCTGCCGGCCGAGCCCGTGCGCCGGTACGCCGAGGGCTCGCGCAGCCGCGGCTCGGGGATCGCCGGGATCGTCCCGCCCGACCGCGACCTGGTCCCGGGCGTGACCGTCGAGACCGACCTGGGGCCCTGGAGCGTGGTCGAGACGCCCGGGCACGCGCCCTCGCACGTCTGCCTCTACCAGCCGGACCGCCGGCTGCTGATCTCCGGCGACCACCTGCTCGGGCGCGTCTCGCTCTACTTCGAGCCCGGCTTCACGCCCGACCCGGTCGGCGAGTACCTGGAGTCCCTCAACGTCGTCGACGACCTCGACATGCGGCTCTGCCTGCCCGGCCACGGCCGCACCTTCACCGAGGTCTCCGGCCACGTGAACGCCAACCGCGTGGCCATCGCCGACGGGCTCGCCGGATGCCTGGAGGCCCTCCAGGCCGGGCCGCAGACCGCCTTCGAGGTGGTGGGCGCGGTGCACGAGGGGGAGGAGATCACCCCGCTCCACGCGAACCTCTGGGTTCAGGAGGCGCGCAGCTACCTCCACCACCTCGAGGTCATCGGCGACGTGGAGAGGATCCCCGCCGGGGACGAGGGCGGGGCCGACCACTGGGCCCTGGCCTGAGGCGAAGCGACCAAGCCATGCGGATCGACCGGATAATCCAGGAGAGCGACGAGCCGCCGTTCTCCTTCGAGTTCTTCCCTCCCAAGACCGAGGAGGGGGAGGCCAACCTCTTCGAGGCGATCGAGCAGCTGGTCCCGCTCAACCCGGCCTACGTCTCGGTCACCTACGGCGCCGGCGGCTCGACCCGCGACAAGACGATCGAGATCGTCTCGCGGATCCGCGACGAGTACGGGATCGAGGCGATGGCCCACTTCACCTGCGTGGAGGCCAGCGTCGACGACCTGCGCTCGACGCTCGACGAGCTCCGGGAGCGGGGAGTCGAGAACGTCCTGGCCCTGCGGGGCGACCCGCCGGGCGGCGGCGAGTGGACGAAGGCCGAGGGCGGCCTGGAGTACTCGCGCGAGCTCGTCGAGCTGATCAGCGGCGATTACGAGTTCGCGATCGGCGCCGCCGCCTTCCCCGAGGTCCACATCGACGCCACGAGCCCCGAGGACGACCTGCGCCACCTCAAGGAGAAGGTCGACGCCGGTGCCGACTTCCTGATCACCCAGCTCTTCTTCGACAACGGCGCCTACTTCGACTTCGTGGCCCGCGCGCGGGAGATCGGGATCGAGGTGCCGATCGTCCCGGGGATCCTCCCGATCACCAACATCGCCCAGCTCGAGAGGATCACCTCGCTCTGCGGCGCGAAGATCCCGGCCGGCCTGCAGGCCGAGCTCGATGCCCGCGCCGAGGATCCCGAGGCGGTCGTCCAGTTCGGCGTTGCCTACGCCACGCTCCAGTGCGCCGGGCTCCTCGCCGGCGGGGCGCCGGCGATTCACTTCTACACGCTCAACCGCTCGCCGGCGACGCGGGCGATCGTCAGCGCCCTTCGGCTTCTTCGTCCGTGGGAGCCTCCGGGACGCTGACGATCTCGAGCTGCTCGGCCACCGCCGGGCTGCCGTCGGCGCGGTTCCAGCGCACGTCGATCGAGTCGTCCTGGCGGTAGGTGCCCACGCCCCAGGCACCCAGGGCCCAGCGCCAGCCGCTGATCTTGTCCTTCTTCAGGTCGCCCTCGAAGATCAGCCAGCCGTCGACCACCTGGTAGTCCTCGCCGGGCCTCTGGAGGACCCCGTTGAGGAAGACGTCGAAGGGGGAGCGGACGTCGGTGGGCAGCTGGGCGGCCGACTGGGTCATCGCCGGCGATTATTGCGCCTGCCGGGCGCGTAGTCTCGGCGGCGTGGTCTCCGGCTACACCGTCCGCCGCTCGCCCCGGGCCCGCCACGTGCGGCTGCGCATGGAGCGCGACGGCGAACTCGTGGTGGTCCTTCCCGAGGGTGCAGCCGAGGGCGAAGCCGCCCGGGCGGTCAGGGAGCTCGCCCCCTGGGTTGCCCGCCGGCGCGAGGCGCTGGCCGTCGCCGCCCGCGAGCTCGCCGTAGAGCCGGGGACCTTTCCCTTCCTCGACGAGCGGCTGGCCGTCGTAGCCGAGGCGGGGCGCCGGAGGGTCCACCGGCGGGGCGGCGAGCTGCTGGTCCCCGCGGGGCCCGACTGCGGCCCTGCGGTCGAGCGCTGGTACCGCCGGCAGGCGAGGGCCGAGGCCGTGGACCGCCTTGGCGAGGCCTGTGCGGCGCTGGGGGTGGGCCACGGCCCGGTCTCTATCCGCGACCAGCGCTCGCGCTGGGGCAGCTGTGCCTCCAGCGGCGCCATCTCCCTCAACTGGCGGCTGATGCTCGCCCCCTCCGAGGTCTTCGGTTACGTCGCCTGGCACGAGGCCTGCCACCTGGTGGTAGCCGACCACTCGCCCCGCTTCTGGAAACTGCTTGAGAGCCACCTGCCCGGCTACCGCGAACCGCGGCAGTGGCTGCGCAGCTACGGGACGGCTCTCAGCCTCCCGCCGCTTTAGCGGTGAGCGTGCGGCGCAGCGCCGAGACCGCGTTCTCCCCCTGCTCGGGGACAATCGCCTTTCGCCTGATCCTCCCGGTGTAGGCCTCTTCGCTCCCGTCGCCGCGCAGGTCGATCCCCCCGCAGAGGCCGCCGCCACGGATCTCCAGCCTCATCGCCACCAGCTCGTCGGGCTGGTACTCGCGGACGAAGGCGTTGACCGTCTCCCGGCGGGCCCCCGGGCCCGACGAGTTCAGCTCGGCCTGCAGGCCGGCGAGGGCGTCCTCGAGCGAGTCGAACCGCTCGGTCTTCGAGCTTCCCTCCTGCTGGATCGCGAGCGTGTAGCCGGAGGCCACCGGTCAGCGGTCGGCGATGGGGACGTAGTCGAGGTCGCGTGAGCCGGTGTAGATCTGCCGGGGGCGGGCGATCTTGAGGTCCGGGTCGTCGAGCATCTCGAGCCACTGGGCGACCCAGCCGCTGGTGCGGCCGATGGCGAAGATCACCGGGAACATCTCCACGGGAAGGCCCATCGCCTCGTAGATCAGGCCCGAGTAGAAGTCGACGTTCGGGTAGAGCTTGCGCTCGACGAAGTAGTCGTCCTCGAGAGCGATCCGCTCGAGCTCCTGGGCCACCTCGAGGAGCGGGTTGACGCCGGTCACCTCGAAGACCTCGTCGCAGGTGCGCTTGATGATCCGGGCCCGGGGGTCGTAGTTCTTGTAGACGCGGTGGCCGAAACCCATCAGCCGTTCGTTGCCGGCCTTGACCCCCTCGATGAAGGCCGGGATGCGGTCCTTCGTCTCTATCCGGCGCAGCATTCGCAGCACCGCCTCGTTGGCCCCGCCGTGGAGCGGCCCGTAGAGGGCGCCGATCCCGGCGGCGATCGCCGAGTACGGGTCGACACCCGAGGAGCCGACCATCCGCACCGAACTGGTCGAGCAGTTCTGCTCGTGGTCGGCGTGGAGGATGAAGAGGACGTCGAGCGCCCGTTCCAGCCGCGGGTCGGGCTCGTACTTGAGCTCGGTCATCTTGTAGAGCATCCCGAGGAAGTTGCCCGAGTAGGAGAGGTCGTTGTCCGGGTAGACGTACGGCTGGCCGCGGGAGTGGCGGAAGGCGAAGGCGGCGAGGGTCGGCATCTTGGCGATCAGCCGGATGGTCTGGATCTCCCGGCTGGCCGGGTCGTTGATGTCCTTGGCGTCGGGGTAGAAGGTCGACAGCGCGCCGACGGCCCCGAGCAGCATCCCCATCGGGTGGGCGTCGTGGCGGAAGCCCTGCATGAACCCCTTGACGTTTTCGTGGACGAAGGTGTGGATGGTTATCTGGTAGGTCCACTCGGCCAGCTGGTCGGCGGTCGGAAGCTCGCCGTGAACGAGCAGGTAGGCGACCTCCAGGTAGCTGGAGTTCTCGGCCAGCTGCTCGATCGGGTAGCCGCGGTACTGGAGGATCCCCTCGTCTCCGTCGATGAAGGTGATCGCCGACCGGCACGAGGCGGTATTCATGTAGGCCGGGTCGTAGGACATCAGGCCGAAGTCGCCCTGGTCCTGCTTGATCTGGCGAAGGTCGATACCCGGGATCGTCCCCTCGCTGATCGGGAATTCGTACTCCGAGCCGGTGCGCTCGTCGGTTACCTGCAGGCCGTCTTTTCCGTTGGAACTCATCGCTGCCTTCCGCTGGCGGTTTCCTCCCGCCCGCGAATAGTACGAAGGGTGGCGCCGGGGCGCCGTCCCGATAACGCCGTGGTTACCGTCGGCGCCACGCGCGGCGGAAGCGCCCGCTCTTCGTGTTGGCCGAGAACTCCGGGCCGCCGGCCGGGTCGCGCTCGGGCAGCCGGGCCGCCTCGGCGGAGTCGATCGTCAGCGTCACTACGGCGGCGGTTATCCGGGCCACCTCGGGCGCGTCAACGAATCGCCGGCCCGCCGGGGTGGCGACTACGAGGCCGTCGAAGATGTCCTCCATCGTGTTCTCGAGCACCTCGGCGACGGTTCCCACGTCGTGGCCGTCGGAGGTGACCACCCTCGTCCCGGGCTCGAGGACCCGGTAGGAGATCGCCGTGTCCGGGTCGCTCACGAAGTGACGACGATGATGAGCGCCATCGACGCTGCAGCCAGCACGACGGAGACGAGGGAGATCGCCACGGTCGCGCCCTTGCTGTCGGGGAAGGTCGCCCGTGCGGTCCCCAGGCCGCCCACGAGCAGCGCCCAGGCGGCGAAGATCCCGCCGATCACGAAGAAGGGGATTTCCTTGCTGGCGCTGGCCTCGGAAGCGAGGACGAAGATGCTGGCAATGCTCATCTGGCCGCGAAAACTACCCGACCCCGCCGCCGGAGGCCATCCTGTCGCCCGGGCCACCCTCGTAGCGGCTCTCGGTCGCCTCCACCTGGCCGTGGTAATGGCTGCCGAGGTCGGGGTGGCCGTACGGGACCTCCGCCGCCTGGTCGAGGGTCATGAAGGAGAGCTGTGCGATCGGCAGGCCGGCCCAGAGCTTGATCGGAACGCGCGTGAGGTTGGCCAGCTCGAGCGTCAGCGTCCCCTTCCAGCCCGGGTCACAGAAGCCGGCGGTCGCGTGGACGATCAGGCCCAGGCGCCCCAGCGACGACTTGCCCTCGATCCGGGCCACGATGTCGTCCGGCAGCTCGACCCACTCCTCCGTGCGCCCGAGGCAGAACTCGCCGGGATGGATCACGAACGGCTCGTCGTCGGCGATCGTCACCTGCTCGGTCAGGTCGGTGGGCGGCTCGCGCAGGTCGATCGCGCTGACGCGATGGTTATGGAATACCCGGAACGAGTTGCCCAGCGTCAGGTCGACGCTGGCCGGCTGGACCATCTCCTCGTTCCACGGCTCGATCCGGATCCGCCCTTCCGAGACGAGGCGACGGATCGTTCCGTCGGAGAGAACCGATGCGGGCTCCATGGGCCGATCCTAAACAGGAATGCGGGCGGGAGCTCAGGCGGTCTCGCGCTCGAGCGGCCGCGGGGAGCGAACGCGAGCGGGAGGCGTGGGCTGGGGGCCTTCGTGCGGGCCACGGCGGGTGGGCCTGGGCCGGGGGGCGACCGGGGGCCGCGACGGGCGCACGGGTGCGCCGCCGTCTCCGCCGTTACCGGTCTCGGGCTGCTTGCGGATCGCCCACCAGACGATTCCAAGCATGGCGAAGATCGGGATCTTCAGCACGACCATCAGGTAGAAAAAGGTCCAGCCGTTCACTGGCCGGGATAGTAACCGCGGGAGGCGCGGCCGGCACCTGCTGGCGCGCAGACGCTTCGCACAGGCCTTGTAACTAAGGGTTTTCCGCTCAGGAGCGCAGCGGGATGGGGCTGTGCTCGAAGGTGGTCATCCGCTGCAGCTCGGCGACGCGGGCGGTCACCTCGTCGCCGGTCAGCCCGACCATCCGCTCGGTCCCGAAGGCCTCGACGTTGAAGGAGGCCATCGCCGTCCCGTAGACCATCGCCCGCACCAGCAGGTCGTGGTCGACGGTATCCCCGTCGTGGGCGGCGACGTATCCGACCATGCCGCCGGCGAAGGTGTCGCCGGCGCCGGTCGGGTCGACGGCGAGGTCGATCGGGAAGGCCGGGAGGGCGAAGTAGCCCTCCGGGGTGAAGAGCGCCGCCCCGTACTTGCCCTGCTTGGCGACCACCGAGGAGGGCCCCCAGGTGAGGACCTCCTTGGCGGCGGCCACGAAGCTCGGCGCCCCGGTGAGC
Source organism: Solirubrobacteraceae bacterium (assembly GCA_040398965.1). Lineage (GTDB taxonomy): Bacteria > Actinomycetota > Thermoleophilia > Solirubrobacterales > Solirubrobacteraceae > F1-60-MAGs163. The sequence goes on from JBBASZ010000005.1 coordinate 82,278, forward strand.
ATCTCGAGCTCCTCGTCGTTGAGGATCAGGCAGTCGACGCCGGCGATCGTCTTCACCAGCGAATCACGGTCGATGTTGATCCACAGGTCCATCGAGTCCATCGCCACGAAGCGGGCCGATCCGCACTGCTCCCGGACTCCGCGCTGCAGGTCGGGCTGGATGTTGGCCAGGAAGAGGACGTCGCACGCCTGGGCGGCGGGGGAGAGCTTGGGGTCGAAGCTCTCGAAGACGTTCAGCTCGGTCTCGAGCGTCTCGCGGCGGTTGAGGTTCTCGTGGTACTCGCCCTTCCAGAAGAAGGTCTTGCCGTCCTCGACGAGCTCGACGTCGTCGGTATTCGTACCCCGCGTCTGGAGCGTCTCCCAGGATTCCGGGTCGAAGTCGCCTCCGACCGGGCCGATCACGCGGACCTCGTCGAAGAACGACGCGGCCAGCGCGAAGTGGGTCGCGGCACCGCCCAGCATCCGGTCGCGGCTTCCGGAGGGGGTGGTGACCGCGTCATAGGCGATCGATCCGACGACGGTGAGGCTCATGCGGGCTGGCAGGTTACCCTGCCCCGATCATGAGGGCGGTCCAGCAGCTTGCATTCGGCGGGCCCGAGGTCCTGGAGCCGGCCGAGCTTCCCGAGCCGGAGGCCGGCCCGGGCGAGCTGCTCGTGGAGGTCGAGCTTGCCGGCGTCAACTTCGCCGATACCCACCAGCGCCGTAACGAGTACCTGGCCGAGGCCGAGCTCCCGTTCGTCCCCGGCTCGGAGGTTGCGGGCACGGTCGCGGGGACCGGCCGCAGGGTCGTGGCAATGACCGGCGGGCGCGGCGGCTACGCCGAGCTTGCCGTCGTCCCGGAGGCGATGGCCTTCGACCTCCCGGAGGGCCTCGGCGCGCACGAGGCGCTCGCCCTCCTCGTCCAGGGGCTCACGGCCTGGCACCTGCTGCGCACCTGTGCGCGCCTGGAGCCTGGGGAGAGCGTGGCCGTCCACGCCGGAGCCGGGGGGACAGGCTCGCTCGCCCTCCAGCTGGCCCGGGTCTTCGGGGCCGGGACGGTTGTGGCCACCGCTTCGAGCCCGGAGAAGCGCGAGCTCGCCCTCTCGTGCGGTGCCGACGCGGCGATCGACGGTGACCCCGACGGGCTGGCCGGGCGGCTGGTCGAGGCCGCCGGGGGAGAGCTCGATGTCGTGCTCGACGCGATCGGTGGGGAGGTCTTCGAACGCTCGCTCGAGGCCCTCGGTCCCTTCGGGCGGATGGTCACCTACGGCGTCTCCGGCGGGAAGACCAACACGGTCAATACCCGGGCGCTGATGAAGCGAAGCCAGGCGCTGGTCGGCTTCTGGCTGGCCGACTGTTACGGAAGGCCGGAGATGCTCGGGCCGCCGCTGGCGGAGTGCTTCGTGCTTGCCGCATCCGGACGCCTGCGCCCCCTGGCGGGCGAGCGATATCCGCTCTCGGAGGCGGCCCGCGCCCAGGAGGACCTGGCCGGGCGCCGGACCACCGGCAAGCTCGTGCTCGACCCGGCCGCCTGACCGCTGCGCGGCCGAGGCCCTAACCTCCCTACGTGACCGATTTCGCCGACCTGGGCCTCTCCGGGACCACCCTCGAGGCCCTCAGCAACGTCGGCTACACCGAGCCGAGCCCGATTCAGGAGCAGACGATCCCGGCACTCCTGGAGGGACGGGACATCATCGGGCAGGCCCAGACCGGCTCGGGCAAGACCGCAGCTTTCGGGCTGCCGATCATCGAGTACGTCGACCCGGAGGGGCCGACCGCCCAGGCGCTCGTCCTCACTCCTACCCGCGAGCTCTGCATCCAGGTCACGCAGGCGCTTCGTGCCTACGGCGAGCCCAAGGGGGTCGACGTGGTCGCCGTCTTCGGGGGTGCGCCGATCAAGACCCAGCAGGCCCAGCTGCGCGGTGGCGGCCACATCGTGGTGGGGACGGTCGGGCGAGTGGCCGACCTTCTGCAGCGCGTCTCGCTCGTGCTCCACGATTGCCGCTTCGTCGTCCTGGACGAGGCCGACGAGATGCTCGACCTCGGCTTCCTGGAGGACGTCGAGAAGATCCTCATGCAGACCCCCAACGGTCGCCAGACGGCGCTCTTCAGCGCGACCATGCCGCCGCCGATCCGCAAGCTCGCCGACCGCTTCCTCTACGAGCCCGAGGTGATCCGGGTGGAGGCGCCGACGCTCACCGTCGACACCGTCGAGCAGTTCCAGGTGGGGGTCGACCAGAAGGGCAAGCCGGACATGCTCGTCGAGGTACTTGCCCAGGAGAAGCCGACCCAGGCGATCGTCTTCGTGCGCACCAAGGTGCGCTGCGACCAGCTCCACAAGCGCCTGCGCGACCGCGGGATGAACGCCAAGGCGCTTCACGGTGACATGTCGCAGGGCTCGCGCGACGGCGTGATGCTCTCCTTCAAGGGCGGCCGGGTGCCGATCCTCGTGGCCACCGACGTCGCCGCCCGCGGGCTCGACATCTCGACCGTCACCCACGTCGTCAACTACGACGTTCCCACCTCGCCCGACGTCTACGTCCACCGGATCGGCCGCACCGGCCGTGTCGGGCGTTCGGGGCGGGCAATCACCTTCGTCGAGCCGCGCCAGACGGGCGAGCTCGAGGCGATCGAGAAGCACATCGGCGCGAGCATCTCGCCGTGGTCGCCGGGGGCAACCACCGAGCCCGCCGCCGTCACCGAAGGCCCGAAGCGCCACGACAAGCCCGAAGTGGGACGCCGCCGGCGCCGCGGGCGCCGTTCGCGCGACGAGGACGGGGGGCGCGCCGAAGGCAAGGCCACCGCCGACGCGGAGCCCGGTAACGGAGCCGGAGCTGCTGACAGCGGCGACGAGATCGCCTGGGCCAAGCTCGTCGTGGGCGCCGGAAGCGCGGACGGCCTCGAGCCGGCCGACCTGGTTCGCGTTGTCACGTCCGAGGCAGGTATCGGGGGCGAGGAGGTCCGCGACGTGAAGGTCCTGGAGCGGTTCGCCTTCCTCTCGGTTCCCGAGGACCGGGCCCAGGGAGTCGTTGAGGCGGTCAGCGGTTCGGAGTGCAACGGCACGACGCTCAAGCTCGAGCCGGCCGGCGGCTGATCCAGTTCCGCCCGGGCGTTAACCGTTCCTTATTGCCCGCCGCGGGCCGGCGTGCCATCCTTACGGGAGTGATCCAGCTAAGCGACCAGCCCGACCTGCCGCTCGAACAGGGTGAGCTCGGCCTTGCCGTCGACGATTCGCTCCTCGCCCCCGTCGAGGCTTCGGAGCTGCCGCCGGCAGGCGAAAACGACTGCCGGGTCTGCGGTGCCTTCGTCGCCGCCGACCAGGACTGGTGCCTGGAGTGCGGAGCGGCGGTCGCCGAGCCGCGGAGGATCCCGGGGCTGGCGACGGTCGGCCTGGCCGGTGTCTTCACGCTCGTTCTTGCCGGGGGAGCGGTCGCCGCGGGCGTCGCTGCCCTGAACGACACGATCCCGCCGCGGGACACGAAGGTGGAGACCGTCGCCCAGGAGGCGCCCGCCGAGCCGGCGATCGACGACACGCTGACCGAGGACCCGCTGGCACCCGACAGTGGCGCCGTCGACGACCAGCTGACGCCGGTCACCCCCACCGACGGTGGCGGGACGGTCACCCCGGTGGTGCCCGATGATGGCGGCGGCGGCTCGACCGAGCCCAAGCCGTTCGACCTGCCCGGCAGCGCCGCCGCGCTCTACGACCCGCAGATGCGCTTCCAGGCGTCAAATGACCCTGCCCTGGCGATCGACGGTGCCAAGACCCCCACGTGGTTCGTCACCACCGCCGCCGACGGGAACATGAACATCGGCCTCCAGGTCGACCTCCAGAAGTCGCGCAAGGTAACCCGGCTCACGATGACCACCAAGACCCCGGGCTTCACGATGTACGTGCTCGGGGACAAGGGCGTCGATCCGCCGGACGAGGTCGGAGACATGACCACCCTCGGCGAGGCGGCGTCGATCGACGCCGCCGCCGAGAGCGGGAAGCCGGCGCCCGACTCGGGCGACAAGGCCGGCGATGAGACCTTCGAGCTCAGCCTGGGCAATACGGACAAGAAGTGGCGCACGATCGTGCTCTGGTTCACCGCCCCGCCCAACAAGGGCCCGACCGTTCGCATCTCCCAGCTCAAGTTCTTCGACAACTGAGCTGCGGCGGCGGCCGCCATTCGTTACGGTCCGGTCAGGGCACAGGTGCCCTGACCCGCCACCGATAGAGAGGAGCGCCGCCGATGTCGGCAGCGACCATGAAGACCAGTGAGGGCGACATCAGCATCGAGCTGTTTGACGACGCCGCCCCCGAGACCGTCGCCAACTTCCGCAAGCTCGCCGAGGACGGCTTCTACGACGGGCTCACATTCCACCGCGTGATCCCCGACTTCATGATCCAGGGCGGCTGCCCGGAGGGCACGGGAACCGGCGGCCCCGGCTACATGTTCGACGACGAGTTCAACGACCACAAGGTCGTGCGAGGCGCCCTGGCGATGGCCAACGCCGGCCCCAACACCAACGGCTCGCAGTTCTTCATCGTCACCGCCGAAGCCTGCCCGCACCTCGACGGCAAGCACACCGTCTTCGGCCAGGTGACCGACGGGATGGACGTGGTCGACGCGATCTCCGCGGTGGCCACCGACCAGCGTGATTCACCGCTGGAGCCGGTCGGCATCGCGGCGCTGGAAGTGGAGTAGGCTCGCTTAACCGAGCTTTGCGAGAGGAGAGCAGGATGGCAACAGTCGAGAAGGCCAGCAAGGAAAAGGCAACAGGCTCCGGGGACGAGATTCCCGTCATAAACCCGGCCACCGGCGAGACCATCGCCACCGTGCCCGACCTCAGCGCTGCCGAGGTGCAGGCGATGGCCGAGCGCGGACGTGCCGTGCAGCCGGCCTGGGACGCCCTCGGCTTCGAGGGGCGCGGCCGCGTCCTGCTGCGCGCGCAGAAGTGGCTGATCGACCATCGCGAGCGCGTTATCGACACGATCGTCTCGGAGACCGGCAAGACCTACGAGGACGCCCAGATTGCCGAGCTCTCATACGGCGCCTCGGCCTTCGGGTTCTGGGCCAAGAACGCCGAGAGGTACCTCGCCGACCAGAAGGTCAAGACCTCCAGCGTGATCCTCAAGGGCAAGAAGCTCGTCGTTCGCCACCGCCCGATGGGCCTCATCGGCGTGATCGGGCCCTGGAACTACCCGCTCACCAACTCCTTCGGGGACTGCATCCCGGCGCTGGCCGCCGGCAACAGCGTGATCCTCAAGCCGAGCGAGATCACCCCGCTCACCTCGCTGCTCATGGCCGAGATGCTCGAGGAGTCCGGGCTTCCCTCGGGTGTCTTCCAGGTCGCCACCGGGCTGGGAGAGACCGGCCGGGCGCTGATCGACGAGGTCGACATGGTCATGTTCACCGGCTCGACGGCCACCGGCCGGAAGGTCGCCGTGGCCGCCGCCGAGCGGCTTATTCCCTGCTCGCTTGAGCTGGGGGGCAAGGACCCGATGATCGTCCTGCGCGACGCCGACCTCGAGCGCGCGGCCAACGCCGCCGTCTACTTCTCGATGCAAAATTCGGGACAGACCTGCATCTCCACCGAGCGTGTCTACGTCGAGGCGCCGGTCTTCGACGAGTTCGTCACCAAGGTCACCGACAAGGTCGCCTCCCTGCGCCAGGGCCATTCGACCGGCCCGGGCACCGTCGAGGTCGGCGCGATGACCTTCCCGCCCCAGGTCGACAAGGTCGAGAGCCACGTGGCCGACGCGGTCTCCAAGGGGGCCAAGGTCCTCGTCGGCGGCAAGCGCCGAGAAGGGCCGGGGGACTTCTTCGAGCCGACGGTGATCGTCGACGTCGACCACTCGATGGAGGCGATGAGCGAGGAGACCTTCGGGCCGACGCTGCCGATCATGAAGGTCGAGGACGCCGAGGAGGCGATCCGCCTGGCCAACGACAGCCCCTACGGCCTGGCCGCTTCGGTCTTCTCGAAGGACGTCGAGCGCGGCGAGGCGGTTGCGCGGCGGATCGAGGCCGGCGCGGTCTGCGTCAACGACGCGATGGTCAACTACACGGCGCTGGAGCTCCCGATGGGCGGGGTGAAGACCTCCGGCCTGGGTTCACGCCACGGCGCCGGCGGCATCCGCAAGTACACCCATCAGCAGACCCTGCTGGTCTCGCGCTTCCATCCCAAGCGCGACATCCACATGTTCCCGTACACCGAGAAGGTCACCCAGAGGCTGGGCAAGCTCTTCTCGTTCATGTACGGCCGTGGCGATCGCGGCTAGGCGGCGGCCAGCTCGCCGCCGCTTGAGCGGCGGACGATCAGCTCCACCGGCACGTCGATCTCGTCGGCCTGGTCGCGCTCGCCCCTGATCCGGCCGACCAGCAACTGCACGGCCTCCTTGCCGAGCGCCTCCGGGTTGAGGTCGACGGTGGTGAGCGTCGGCTCGGACCGGTCGCAGACCTCGCTGTCGGTGGAGGCAACCACCTTCAGCGTCTGCGGCACGGACACCGACAGAGACTCGGCGGCCATGATCGCCCCGCGGCCCAGGCGGTCGAGCATCGTGTAGACGCCGTCGGGCGGCTCGTCGCTCTCCAGGAGCCGCTTGGTGGCCTGGAAGCCGTCGGTCTCTGCGAGGTCGCCGTCGACGTACTCGACGACCGGGTCGATCCCGAGGTCAGAGCAGACCCGCTCGAAACCGTCGACGCCGTCGGCGGTGTAGGAGTACTCCGGCCCGGGGGAGATGATCGCGATCCGCCGGGCGCCCCGCTCTCGCAGGTGCTCGATCGCCAGCCGGGCGGCACCCTCGTGATCGTTGTCGACCCAGGGCTCGTCGCCGCCGTCGGGAACGCGCCCCACCGTGACCAGGGGCGTCAGCGTGCGCCGGGCGTGCTCGACCATCGGCTGGCTGCGGGTCGGGTCGACGACGATGCAGCCCTCGGGCTCGAGCCGCGCCAGCCGCGCCACCGCCTCCTCGTCGTCCGGGCAGGTGATAAGCGCATAGCCGAGTTCGAGGGCGGCGGCCGTAGTGGCGTGGAGGAGGTCGTTGAAGAAGCCGAAGGATCCGAACGACGCGGGTTGCCCCGACATCGCTGCGAAGCTGAGCCCGATGATCCCGGAGCGCCCGCCGGCCAGGCTGCGGGCGCTGGCCGAGGGCCGGTAACCGAGCTCGGCGGCGGTTTCGGCCACGCGCCGGCGCGTCTCGTCGGAGATCCGCCCCTTTCCGTTCAGGGCGTGGGAGACCGTGGTGATCGAGACGCCGGCCGCGTCGGCCACGTCGTTGATCGTCACCCGCGCCGGGCGTTCGGGAGCGTCTCTCTTCCCCTTGCCAGCCAACGGCCGGGAGCCTAATCACGCAAAAGCGCTTTATCAAGTATCTCTATCGGTGAAGCTCGGCAAGAACACGAAAGGGAAGGCTTGGCATGGCAACGGGAGAGTCGGTCGATCGCACGATGTGGACGAGCCTGCTGCACGCGGGCGTGATCGGGACATTCATGAGGCTCCCCTTCGTGGAGCCCTCCACCGGCGCCCTGAAGGAGGCCGGGGCGGGAGCGGCCATCTACGGCATCCCGTTCGACGCGACCAACATCAGCCGGACCGGCGCCAACTACGGCCCCCGCGGCATGCGAGAGGTCTCCTGCCAGTTCCTCACCTACAACGCGATGTACGACTTCGACCTGGTCGATGCGCTCTCGCCGGTCGACTGCGGCGACTGCGACGTGGTCCTCGCCAACGCCGAGGCAACCTTCGCCAACGCCCAGCGTGACATCGGCGCCATCATCGATGCCGGTGCCCTGCCGGTGACGCTGGGCGGCGACCACTCGGTCACCATCCCCGCCGTGCGCGCCGTCCGCGAGCGCGTCGCCGACCCGGGGCTGGTTCTGGTCGACACCCACCTGGACACCGCGCCGGACGTCGGCGGCGAGCTGCTCAACCACTGCTGCCCGATCACCCGCGCGGTCGACGCCGGCTTCGATCCCGAGAAGATCGCCCTCGTCGCCATCTCCGGGTGGATGAACCCGCGCACCGAGATCGAGTACTGCCGCGAGAAGGGGATCACCGTCATCTGGCTCGAGGAGATCTGGGAGAAGGGGACGGCCTGGGCCGCAGAGCGCGCCCGCGAGGTCGCCGGCGCCGGCGACGGCATCTACCTCTCCTTCGACGTCGACAGCCTCGACGCCGCCCACGCTCCGGGCACCTGCGCTCCCACGCCCGGCGGGCTCAGCAGCCGCGAGGCGATCGAGATCGTGCGCGGGGTCAGCGGGGGCGGGCTGCTCGGCGTAGATGTCGTCGAGGTGGCGCCTAGCCTGGAGAGCACGTCGGCCACGGCGCTGATCGGCGGCCGCGTGGCGATCGAGGCGATGGCCTTCCATGCCGGAGCCGGCCGCTGAGCCGGTGACCGTCGTCGCCCTCGCACAGCTGTCTCCCGTCCCGGGGGACGTGGAGGCCAACGTGGGCCGGGCCGTCCGGGTCCTGGCCGAGCACCCGGAAGCCGACCTCGCCGTCTTTCCCGAGCTCTACGTGGGCGGCTACGACACCTCCACCGCTGCCGCCAACGCCGTCGAGCCCGGCGGCCCCGAGCTGCAGCCCCTGCGGGAGGCGGCGGGCGAAGCGGGAACCGCCGTCCTGGTCGGCTTCTCCGAGAGCCGCGACGGCGAGCCGGCCAACTCGCTGCTGGCCATCGACGAACGGGGGGAGGTCGCCGGGGTTCACCGCAAGACTGCGCTCTGGGGCGAGGAGTCGAAGTGCTTCGAGTCCGGCGGTGCGATGACCGTCGTCGAGCTCGCCGGCCGCCGGGCCGGGCTGATGGTCTGCTACGAGATCGAGTTCCCGGAGCTGGCGCGGGCCCTGGCCGTTGCGGGCGCCGACCTGCTGGTCACCTCCTCGGCCAACATGAAGCCCTACTACGAGGACCACGAGCTCTCCGGCCGCGCCCGCGCGCTCGACAACCGCATCCCCCACGTCTACGTCAACCGTGTCGGCGAGGAGGCCGGCCTGGACTTCGTCGGTGGGACCCGCGCGATCGGACCGGACGGCCGGCCGCTGGCCGCGGCGGGGGAGGGCGAGGAGGTTCTCGTCGTCGAGGTGCCCGAGGCCCCGCCACACGACGGAGGCCCGACCGACTACCTGCAGAACCTCCCGGAGGGGACGGCGGTCGTGACCGGCGCCGACTCCCTGCGGGGCTGAGAGGGCCCGCCCCGGCCCGGGCCCCAAGTCGATGGCCGCGATCCCCCTCTCGCTCCTGGCCGCCCTCTGCTGGGGCAGCGCCGACTTCATCGGCGGCATCGTCAGCCGCCGCAACGCCATCCCCGGGGTGATGCTGACCGTCCTGGGGGTGGGTCTTGCCGCCGCGCTGGCCTTCGTCCTCGTCACCTCCGAGCCGCTTCCGTCGACCCGGGCGATCGCATTTGCCGTGATCGGCGGCACGATCGGCTCGGCCGGGCTGACGCTCTTCTACCTGGCAATGTCGCTCGGCAAGCTGGGCGTCGTTACGCCGATCGCGGCCAGCGGCGTGGCGGTGCCGGTGATCGTCGGGATCATCGGCGGTGACTCCCTTGCGACCATGGTCGCGGTCGGGCTGGCGCTGGCGGTGACCGGGATCATCTTCTCCTCGATCGAGGGCTCCGAGGAGGAGCTCCACGAGGACAAGGCCGGCGGCCGGCGGGTGGTGGCGATCGCGCTCCTCGCCGCCCTCGGCCTGGGCTCCTACTTCGTCTTCGCCGAGGTCGCCTACGAGGAGTCGGTCGCCTGGACGCTCGTCTTCGGCCGGGTCATCGCCGTGCCGGTCCTCCTGGCCGCCGTGGTCGCGCGCCACGTGCGCATGCCCTCCGGCCGTGACCGCGGCCTCGCAGTCGGAGGGGGGCTCTTCGACGTCTCGGCCACCGCGCTGGTGGGTCTGGCCCTCGCCGGCGGGGCGCTCAGCATCGTCGCGGTCCTCTCCTCGCTCTACCCGGTCGTGACGATCTTCCTGGCCTTCCTGATCCTGCGCGAGCGGCTTCGACCGGTCCAGGCGCTCGGCGCCCTGTTGGCCCTGTCCGGCGTAGTCCTCATCGCGGCCGGCTGAAGCACCGCTCCGTCGTAACCTCTAGTCGTGCCCGTCGAGCCGGTGATGGCCTTCCTCGGGGGCGACGTTCTCGCCCCCCTGCAGTTCCTGCCCGCGGTCGCCGTGGCCCTTGTCTACGCGGTGCGGGTGCGCAACCTGCGGGGGACGACAAGCCAGGTTCCGGGGTGGCGGCAGGCCTGCATGTTCGGCGGCCTCGTGATGGCGGTCTTCGCCGTCGGCGGACTGGGTGATGCCGCGGGCGACCTCTTCACCATTCATATGGCAGAGCACCTGATGATCGGCGACCTGGGAACCCTCCTGATCGCCCTTGGGCTGACCGGCCCGGTGCTGGCGCCGGTGCTGCGCCTGCCGGTGGTCGACCGTCTCCAGTTCCTCCTGAACCCGGTCGTCGCCTTCGTCCTCTGGGCCGGCAACCTCTACCTCTGGCACCTGCCGTCGCTTCACGAGGCGGCGGTGGGGAACGAGCTGGTGCATATCGTCCAGCACGCCGGCTTCGTCTTCTTCGGCGTCAACATGTGGCTCGCCCTCCTTGGCCCGTTGCCCAAGCCGGCCTGGTTCGGCAACGCCGCGCAGCTCGGCTACATCTTCGCCGTGCGCATCACCGGCGCTGTGCTCGGGAACATCCTGGTCTTCGGGCGCCCCTTCTACGACGTCTACGACCCCGGCCGGGCCGACTGGAACATCGGCGCTACCGCCGACCAGGCCACGGCCGGCGGGCTGATGATGGTCGAGGGCTCGCTCCTGACCATCGGGCTGCTCGCCTGGCTGTTCCTGAAGATCGCGCGCCAGAGCGAGGAGCGCCAGGAGCTGGTCGAGCTGGCCCGCGAGCACGGGGTCGAACTCTCCAGCCGCCGCGCGGCCCGCGCTGTCGCCGCCGGTCGCGGCGCCGAGCTGCGCGAGCGGATACTCGCCGGCGCCTAGCGCAGGCTCACGCCGGTCAGGCGCTCGAGTTCGTCGAGTGTCTCCGAGGAGTCGCCGTGGTGGATGGTGATGAAGCCCAGTTCGCGGGCCGGCACCAGGTTGTGGTCGAGGTCGTCGACGAAGACGATCTCCGTGGCCGGCAGCGCCATCCGCTCGATCGCCAGCTCGTAGATCTCCGTGTCGGGCTTGCGCATTCCCTCTTCGCCGCTGATCACCGTTATGTCGAAGAGCTCGCCGAAGAGGTGGTGCGGGTAGCGGTGGGTTCCCCATGAGTTGGAGAGCAGCCCGGTGCGCAGCCCATGGCCGCGCGCGCGGCGCAGTGCATCGATCATCGGCCGGTCCTCGCCGATGCGGGAGAAGATCCGGTCGTTGAAGCCCTCGGCCCTCTCGGGAGGCAGGCCGAGAAGCGCGGCGAGCCGCCGCTCGAATTCCGGCTCGTCGAGCTTCCCGGTCTCGAAGTCGAAGAGGGCCTGCCGCCCCTCGGGGTTACCGAGGAAGGTCTCGCGGATCAGCTCCGGGTCGATTCCCTCCTCGCGGCAGAATTCCGAGAAGCCGGCGAACAGGTTGGTGGTCAGGACGCCGCCCCAGTCGAAGAGCAGGCCGCGCGCCGGTCCGTCAGCCACGGGTCAGCTCCAGGGCGTTGTCGGCCAGCTGGACCACGCCGTCGCCGAAGGCCTTCAGTACCGGGTCGTCGGTGCTGCCGCTGATCGCACGCTTGTAGTTTCCCTCCATGAAGACGGTCGCCTTCCAGAGCGCGAGCGTCTGGTACCAGGTGATGTCGGTCATCGCCCGGCCCGAGCGCTCCTCGTAGCGGGCGATCATCTCGGGCCGGCTCGGGAAGCCCTCGGTACGAGTGACCGAGCTGAGCTCGAAGAGGCCGCCCTGCGGGTCGGTCGAGTCGACGTAGAGCGTGGCGAAGTAGCCCAGATCGGCGAGCGGGTCGCCGATCGTCGCCATCTCCCAGTCCAGGATCGCCTCCAGGCGGGCCGGGGGAGCTGCCGAGAAGATCGTGTTGCCCAGCCGGTAGTCGCCGTGGACGATCGTCGCCGGGCCCGACTCGGGCATGTTGGCCGCCAGCCAGTTACCCACCTCCTCAACCGCCGGGATCTCGCGGGTCCGGTTGTGCTCCCAGAGGCCGGTGAAGCGGCGCAGCTGGCGCTCGAGGTAGCCCGTCGGCTTGCCGAAGTCGCCCAGCCCCGCCTCCTGCCAGTCGACCGCGTGAAGCTCGACGAGGCCATCGATCAGCTCCTCGCCGGTCCGGCGGCACTCTTCGGGATCCGAGAGGGCAGCGGGCATCTCGCTGGTTATCACCTCACCGGGGACTCGCTCCATCACGAAGAACGGCGCGCCGATCACGCTCTCGTCGGCACAGGTGGCCAGCACGCGGGGAACGCGGGCGCGGCCCTCCAGGGCCCCGATCACGCGGGCCTCCCTCAGCACGTCGTGGGCGCTCGGCGGGAGCGGGGGGCGCGGAGGGCGGCGCAGGATGAACTCGGTATCGCCACGGCTCACGAGGAAGGTGACGTTCGAGTGGCCCTCGCCGATCGGCTCGATCTCCATCTCCCCGGATCCGATTCCGGCACCGTCGAGGAATTCGGCCAGCGGCTCGAGCACGACCAGGGGCGGGCGCGCCGCTCCCTCGGCGTCCTCGTGGCGCTCGACCACGTCGTCTTCGGCGAGCCTGTGCATCGACACGGGCGCGAACGCTACCCGTCCTCTACGCTTCGCGGGCGATGGCCGACCAGCTCTGGCTCCTGCGTCACGGAGACGCCGAACCGCACGGAACCCGCGACGACTTCGACCGGCGCCTCACCGACCGCGGCGAGGCACAGTCGCGCAACGCCGGGAAAGCCCTCTCCGGGGTCGGCCTCTCGTTCACCGCCGTGGTCACCAGCCCCCGGGTGCGGGCACGCGACACCGCCCTGCTGGCGTGCGAAGCGCTGGGCAACGAACCGGTGGTCCACGACCCGCTGGGTGGCGGATTCGGCGGGCCGCAGGCCCGCGACCTCGTCGGGCCCGAGCACGGCGGGCGCGTGCTGATCGTCGGCCACGAGCCCGACTTCAGCTCGATCGTCCACGAGCTCACCGGCGCCCGGGTGGACATGAAGAAGGGCGGCGTGGCCGGGATCCGGCTCGGGCCGGCTCCGGAACTGATCGTCCTCCTGCGCCCACGCGAGCTGGCCGAGATGGCCGGGGAGCCCAGGCCGTGAGCGGCGTTCCCGTCCGGATCGAGGCGGCCGGGGGAGTGATCATCCGTGACGGGAAGGTGGCGGTCGTGCACCGCGACCGATACGACGACTGGTCGCTGCCCAAGGGCAAGCTCGACGCGGGCGAGAGTTTCGAGGCGGCTGCCCTGCGAGAGGTCCGGGAGGAGACCGGCCTCGAGTGCGAGCTCGGCCGCGAGCTCGACCCGGTCAGCTACGTCGACCAGAAGGGACGCCCCAAGATCGTTCGTTACTGGCTGATGGAGGTGACCGCCGGCGAGTTCGAGGCCAACGACGAGGTCGACGAGATGCGCTGGCTCCCACCGGACCAGGCGGCCGTGCTGCTCACCTACCCGCACGACCGCGAGCTGGTGGAGGGGGTGCAGGCGTGAGCGAGATGGAACCTGCCCTGACCCTGTGGATGGGCCCCGGCGACGCCAGTGCGGCCGGAAACGTCCACGGGGGAGTCGTGCTGCGGCTGATCGACGAGGCGGCCGGCCTGGCCGCGATCCGCCTCGCCCACATGCGCGTCGCCACGGCGGCGGTCGACTCGATGAGCTTCCGCACCCCCGTCTACGTCGGTGAGCTCCTGAGCCTCAACTCCCGCGTGAACCAGGTCTGGAAGAGCTCGATGGAGGTCGAGGTCGAGGCGTGGGCCGAGAGCCCTGCCACCCGCGAGCGGCGCCTGGTCGCCACCGCCTTTTTGACGATGGTCGCCCTCGACGAGGATGCCCGTCCCACGCAGCTGCCGCCGTTCGAGGACGGAGACCCGGAGATCATGGCCGCCGCCGACGCCCGGCGCGAGCAGCGGCTCGCCGAGCGCTGAAGATCCGTCCGGGCGCCGGCCGCGTCGGCAACGGGCTTCCTGAGC
>JBBASZ010000006.1:0-5970 GCA_040398965.1 Solirubrobacteraceae bacterium
TGGGGCGGTTGCCTTTCTTCGTGTCGCCATAAAGGGTGAACTGGGAGACGCACAGAACCTCAGCCCACCATCGGAGCCGCTACCCGGTGAAGCTGGCCTTGCGGGCCGGGAGGGTGATCGTGCGGCTGACGGTGCGTGCCGTCCCGCCGGTGGGCGTGTAGGTGGTGCGCAGGGTCACCCGCACCGCACCCCGACGCTGAGCCCGGCGGGCGGCGGAGTTGAGCTTGCAGGTGACGGTGTAGGTGCCGGCCCTCGAAGCGCTCCTGGAGGCCGAGCACATCGTGGCCGCAGCGGCCGAGGCGCTTGAGGAGCCGGCGCGACGGGCGGCCCTCTGGGTGATCTGGCCCGGCCCGGGAACGGTCACGCGGGTGCGGATGGCCTGGCTGGAGACTCCGCCGCTGCCGCCGGCTCCCAGCCGGAACGAGTTCGACGGGATTGGGCGAACCTCGGGCTCCGAGACCGGGTCGGTCACGGGAGCCGAATCAGCCGGCGGGTCGGACGGGGGAGTCGAAGGCGGGGTGGGAGCGACCGCCGTTCCGTCGAATGCACCGCGCGAGCAGGGGCTCGGGCGCGTCACGCCACGCTGGTCCACACCACCAACCGGGGAGGCCGCACAGGTGGTGGCGTCACCGGCTCCGCGGGCGATGCTCCCCGCAGCCAGGGCCTGGGTCTTGGTCGTCCCGCCGTTGTAAGCCAGGGGTGAGAGGCCCGGGTCGCCGCTGAGGAAGCCGGTCGCCGAGCCGGAGACCGCGCCGGAGGCCCACAAGAAGTTGCAGGAGCCGTCCTCGATCAGGTTGTTGAGGTTGACCGAGAGGGTTGTATTGCTGGCGTCCACGTCGCACTCGTGATGGCCCGTGCCGAAGGTGTTGTCGGCCACCAAGGTGTTCTTCATGGCCAGGTTGGGGTTGTTGAGGAAGCGGGTCTCCCAGATACCCCCGCCCTTGGCCCCGGCGGCGTTCCCGGCGATCGTCGAGTTGAGGATGGTTACCAGCGAGTCGACCTTCATACCTCCGCCGTTATCGCCTGCCGTGTTGCCGGAGATCGTCGAGTTGACGATCGTCGTGGGCACCTCGAGCTTCATCCCAGCCCCGTTACAGAAGCTGCAGGAGAAACCACCGTTGGTGGTGTTCCCCGAGATCGTCGAGGAGTCGATCAGAACCGAGCTGGCCTGGCTGCCGGTGAGGTCCAACCCGCCACCCCAACTGGCGTCGTTTCCGACCACGGCGATGCGAACGAGGTTCAGCTGCGTGCCGGCGCCGCCGGTAAAGGAGATCCCCCCGCCCGGGGTTGCCTTCCCGTTTGAAATCGTGATGCCGGAGAGGGTTGCCGAGTTGCCCGCGCCGGGCGCGATGCTGAAGACGCGGAAGTCCGGCGTGCCGCCCGCAGTGCTGCGCTTAACGGTCAGGACGTCGGCGCCGGGACCGGAGATGGTCACGCCCGCGGTCACCGTCAGCTGTGCGCTGGTGAGCACGACTTCGGTTACGGAAGGATCGAAGTTGATGGTGTCGCCGTTGCCGGCGCCGCCCAGCGCGGCGCGCAGGCTCCCGGCTCCCGCATCGTTGCCGTTGGTGACGGTGATCGTCGCCGCGTGGGCCGCGGAGGTGGCGGCCGCCAGGGTGGCGAGAAGGGTGATGGCCGCGATGGCAGCGGCGCGGGGAGTACGACGGGAAACGAGGCTGTATGTCATGGGGCAGGAAAATACCAGCCCTCTGGGCCGCTCGCGGCAGTCGCTAGCGGCGCGGGGGCGCGGCGCGCGGGGGCGCCCCTCAGACCTCCACCATCAACGTCACCGGCCCGTCGTTGACGAGCTCAACCTCCATCATCGCGCCGAACACCCCGCGCTCGGCGCCGAGCAGCTCGCAGACCTTCTCGTAGAGCGGCTCGGCGAGTTCGGGCGGGGCGGCGCCGGTGAAGCTGGGGCGGGTTCCCTTCTTTGTGTCTCCGTAAAGGGTGAACTGGCTGACGCACAGCACCTCGCGCTCGCCGAGGGCGTCGTTCATCCGGCCCTCTGAGTCTTCGAAGATCCGCAGCGCCTTCAGCTTGGCCGCCATCTTCCCTGCCGTCGCCTCGTCGTCTTCGGGGCCCACGCCCAGGAGTACGCAGAGCCCCGGGCCGATCGAGCCGGTCACCTCGCCGTCGACGCGGACCTCCGCGCGGCTGACTCTCTGTACAAGGGCGCGCACCGGCGCGAGGCTATCGGCGTGGCCCTGGCCCGGCTACCGGGCCGGGCCGAGCAGCGCTTCGTCGAACGGCTCGTCGAAGAACCAGTCGCGGTCGTCCTGGGCGACCTTCCGCAGAACCACGACGTTGGTTTCCTTCTCCAGCTCGGGAGTGCGGCCTTCCGGGCGCTCGTAGGCCCGGTTGCTGGCCACGTAACCGACCGCCTTCTGGACGGCAGGCATCCAGGTGTCGTGGAAGACCATCACGCCGCCCGTCCTGAGCATGCGGTCGAAGTAGAAGAAGTCGAGCAGGACCTGGTCGAAGAGGTGAAGCCCGTCGACGAACGCCAGGTCGAGCTCCAATCCCTCCTGCGCCATTCGCGGCAGCGCGTACTCGGAGGGTTCCTCGACCAGCTCGATGAACGGCGTGACGCCCGCCTTCTCGCAGAGCTCGAGCGCCGCCGACTTCCACAGCGTCGTCTGGTGCGGGTCGACGCAGGTGTGAAGGCCTTCGCCGCGCTCGGCATGGACAGAGGCGATCGCTACTGCGGAGTGGCCGGCGGCCATGCCCGTCTCGGCCGTGCGCACGGCGTTGAGATCCCGGGTGAGCTGGTGGAGGAGGGCGGCGGTCTCCTCCTCGATCGGCGCGTTGGAGGGCTTGCTGGCGATCACCTGGTCCAGCGGACCCAGCAGCGGCTGTTCGGGCTCGGCCGGCTTCTCCCTGCGGTACTCGGCGATGAGGACCTCGGGAAGGCCGCCCGGGGCCGTCTGGTCGGATTCAGGTTCCATCGGTCAGTCGCTGAACTCGAACTCCTGCTCGTAGGTGCCGTCGGCCTTGCGGGTGGTCACAAGCTCGCCGCTCGCGCCGGCGTAGTCGCCGGTGCCTCCGATGATCGCGCGGGTGGTCGGCTCGTCGGCCGCCAGCTTCCAGCCTGCGCTTGCGTACTCGCTGAGGCCCAGGGCCATGATGTCGCCGCCGTCGAGCCGGAAGATCAGCTCGCTGCGGTTGATCTGCAGCCCCTTCGGGCGCCCGAACCGGCCGGGCAGCCCGGTAACGGTCAGCTCGCCCAGTACGAGACCGGCCGCCTCGCCCTTCTCGTCATTCATCCGGGCCTCGAAGTGGAACTGGTCGCCCTTGGAGATGCCCCTGCCGCTGCGCTTGACCTCGACGATCTCCGGCTTCTCCTGGATCAGGGTGAAGTCCTTGGGCCCGTCGTCGTCGCTTCCGCAGCCCGCGATGGCGAGGGCTCCGGCGGCCAGGGCGGCGGTAGTGGCGAGGGCGAGTGGCTTGCGGGGCATGGGTCTCCTTCGAGGGTTCAATCGACGGGAGATTCAGCCTATGCGTTTGGCGTCACTGGAGCCCGCCGGCGAGGAGCCCATGATCCAGGTGAAGTTCGGCCGACCAGGGCGGGGAAGCGACCCGAACCTGCGCCTCACGGCTCGCGCCGGGTGACCGTCGAGAGCCGGTCGATGGAGCGGTCGAAGGAGAGGATCTCCCCGACGCCCGTCGCTTCGGCCTGGGCGGCGAGGTGTGCCTCGGCAAAGTCGAGACCTTCGAGCTCATAGATGGAGAGCGCTCGCAGCAGCGTCAGCCGGTTAACCGTCTCGATGTTCTGGAGGGCCAGGGCTGAGCGCATCTGTGCGGCGACCTGATCGCGCGGGGTTCGGTAGACCGACTCGAGCACGAAGACGCACTCGGCGAATACAACGTCGCTGAGAAGCAGGGGCTCGCCGGAGGAAAGGGCCGAGGTCGCGCGGGCCGCCTGGGCCGGCGGGTCGCCGGTCAGGTGGCGGATGACGACGTTGGTGTCCAGGAAAGCGGTCAGCGCCGCTTCCCGTAGCGCGCTTCGCGGGTCTTGCGGATGATCTCCTCCCAGGGAGCACCCTTCAGTTCGGGTGGAACCGGCACCGACCCCGCCAGGGCGATGAAGTCCTTCGGCTTGGAGATCGTCGCCCGGTTGTCCTCAACCCGGAAGACGAGCTCGTCGCCTTCGCTCAGGCCAAGGGCGTCGCGTACCGCCTTCGGGATGGTTACCTGGCCCTTGGAGGTCAGCTTCGATGTCGCTTCCATGGGATCTCTCCTTACTTTTTCTTAGAAGTAAGGATACTCCTGAGACCGTTGAGAGGCCAGTGGGAGCCTGTAACTTGAGCGCCGTGAAAACGACTCGACTTCGCAACACGTCAATCGCCGCCGTGGCGGCCGTATCGCTGCTCGCGCTCGCCGGGTGCGGGGGATCCGATGGCTCGGAGAAGAAGACGACGGTCTCCAGCGCCGAGATCAAGACGCAGGTCGAGCAGGTCTGCCGCGACGCCACCCGGGAGATCGGCACGATCCCCGAGCCGCTCGACACCGACGCGGCCGCCCAGGCGCAGATCAGTTCGGCGCAGATCTTCACGACCGCCGTGGGCAAGCTCAACGAGCTCAGCAACGACGCCGGGCTCCCCGAGGACTACAAGGCGTGGCTGGCCGAGTTCGAGAAGCTGCCGGCCCTGAACCAGAAGGCGGCCGATTCGTTCAGCGGCGACGGCCTCACCAGCGGCCAGGCGGCAAGCGCCGGCGAGGCCTGGGAGGAGCAGGCGCAGAAGTCCAATGCGCTGGCCCGCAAGGCGGGGCTGACCGACTGCGTCTACGGCGAGGCCGGCACGGGCTAGCCGCTGCGGGCAAGAAGAGCCCGTGGCAGGACATGCCGCGCTGGAGGTAAGCGCTAGGCCGCCGGGCAGCCCACGCGGTTGGGCTGCCTGAACGCCCTTGAGCTGTTCCTGATGGCGTCGAGCAGCCAGCCGTTGACCTGCTGGTTCCAGGTGATGCCGGTGTCGTCGGGCAGCCCGACCTCCCGGGAGATGTAGATGCTGTGCGTACCGCCGGGGAGCAGGTGGCAGCGCCGGTGGTTGATCACGTTGTCGGCGACCGGGCCGCCGAGCGCCGCTTCAGGGGTGACGATCCCGTCGTTCGGCCACACGCGGGCTATTCCGCCGGCCTTCTGGAAGTAGTCGCCGGCGATCATCGTCACCGGGATCCTCTTCAGTACCCCGGCGTTGTCCCGGTTGAGCTGGGCCAGGTAGGAGGCCTTGGTCTCGGTCATGATGTCCGGCGCGTCGGAGGAAAAGACATCGAGGAGCGAGAGGCAGACCGCGAAGCCGTCGCATGCGGCCTGCGGGTTGGCCGGGTCGGGGCTGTCGGCGAAGATCGTCCCGCCCCACGGGCTGCCCAGCGTGTTGAGCGAGCGGACCTTCACCGGAGAGCCGGTCGCCTGCAGGTAGTGGATCGCCGAGCGGGTGTAGAGGCCGCCCATCGAATGGGAGATGAAGTCGACCTGCCTGATCCCGTACTTCCTGTTCAGGTGTCCGATGAAGTAGGAGAGGCTCACGCCGGCCAGCTCGATCGGCCCGTTGGCGTTGACCGTCATGTAGGCGGGGAGGGCCTTGGGGCACTTGCTGAACCCGTTGGGTCCGGGGTCCTCGGCGACCTTTCCGCGGCCACCGGCGGCCGGCGAGGTGAAGACGCGGTAGCCCTTCTTGAGGAAGTAGGAGCGCAGCTGGGTGTCGGTGATCCCGGCGGCAAACCCGGCCTTGCACGCGGACTCGGGAGTCGTGAAGGGGCTGATGGCCGCCCCTCCGGAGACGATCACCACGGCACGGGTGCTCTTGGAGGAGCCGGCGGCCGAGGCGGTGGCGGGGGCGCCGATGGCGACCAGGGCGCTGGTGGCGAGAAGTAGTGCGGGGAGTCTCATGCGGCTAAGTATCGTAGTTGACCCGCCGGGCCGGCGAGCCGGGCTGTGAGACCCCTGAGCAGGGCCCAGCGCCATGGCGC
>JBBASZ010000006.1:6070-22264 GCA_040398965.1 Solirubrobacteraceae bacterium
CCGGGCCGGCGAGCCGGGCTGTGAGACCCCTGAGCAGGGCCCAGCGCCATGGCGCCGAATTCGGGGCGCCTCACGGGCAACCGGCCCCGGCCGCCGTCTCCGTTCGGTAGTTTCCATGCCGCATGAAAGCCGCCCTCAGTCTTGGCCCCGCGGGGTTCCTCGTGGCCCTGGGCCTGGCGGTCGCAGGGCCGGCGGTTGCCGAGGCAGACGGGCTTCCTGCCACCTCGGTTCAGCAGGGCCAGGGCTTCTTCTCGGGGATGCCTCGCGCCGCGGTCCCGGCCGGCCGGCCGGTTCGTCCGCCCTCCCAGCAACCCGTAGCCCTTTCCGCCAAGTACGCGGTCCCCAGGCCCGCTTCCCACCCGGGCGGGCTCGGCATGGACGTCCTTCCCTCAAACAGCCCGCGCTCGCGCGGCACCGGAACCGGGTTCGTGGAGATCTTCCAGCGCAATTCGCCGGGGATCAGCGCGCGCGACATCCGTCTCAAGCTCACCGCCCGCGACGGCCTCAAGATCGCCGCGGCCAGCGGATCGGGCTGGGTCTGCAGGCCGAGCGCGAGCGGCTACCGGGCGCTGTGCCGGGGACAGAACGTCACCGACAAGACAGCCCCCGGCTCCCTGAAGGTCACCTTCCGTGCGAGGGCCGGGACCTACGCTGAACATCCCCGCCTCTACGGGCGCCTGACCTGGCGCGAGCGCCGCGACGCCGCCCTGGTCGCCGCCGGCCTGGCCAAGCCGGCCCCCAGGGGGTCTCGGGGCGCAAAGCTCGTTCGCCGCTCGATCGACGACTACGGCGAGGTTCCCACCGAAGGCACGCTGAAGGTGAAGCTCGACCTCGGCGGAGACCGCATTCAGCCGACCGGCGATCAGAAGATGACCACTGTCATCACCGGCCGCATCGACGGGATCGAAGAGGCGAAGGTTGCTTCCACCTGGACTCAGCTCTGCACCGACCGCCGGTCGGCCGGCAGGGAGTCGGTCTGCGCCGGCAAGGTCGCGCCGCGGGCCAGGTTCCTGCAGGACACAACCAAACCCAAGAGCACCTCTGTGGAGACGATGGGCATCGACCTGCCCGACGTGAAGAAGCCCACGCAGCTCTGGTTTGCGCTGGAGGCAAGAGACGGCAACGTCAGTGCGCGCGACCGCATCAGAGTGATCGCCCAGCCGTTCCGTGAGGCCGTCCTGGAGCCACGCCTGGACACGCTCAAGAAGCTCGACGAGATCGCCCGTCCGGTGACGCCCGAAAGCCAGGTCGGAAAAAGCCAGAAGCTGATCGGCGCTTCGATCTCCGGCTCAAAGGTGGCCTCGATCCGTACCGGCAAGACGAGGACCCTGCAGATCCGGTCGCGCTCCAGGGTCATCTCCACCCGCTGGACCGTCGTGCGCGGCTCCAGGTCCCTGCTGTCGGGGTCACGGCGCAGTGCCCGCTCGATCACCCTGCGCCCGTCGCGCAAGCTGGCGGCGAGAACGTTCGTGCTCAAGTCAAGAAGCCGCCTGGCCGGAGGCGACACGCTTGAGCTCGCCAAGACCGTCAAGGTGATGCCCTCCCGGGCGCGCAGCCGCGCTTCGATGACCTACGCCGGCCTTAACTCAGCGCGGTTGCGGGCCGGAGTTGCCGCATTCCGGCGGAGCGCTCTTGCGACCAGGCAGGCGGTCGATCTGCGGATGGCCAGAATCTCCGGCGAGAAGGTCGCCGGCTCGGCGGCGGGAAGTCCGGAGCGCACCCTCTGTGCGATCGGCGACGTTGTAACCCAGAACCGCGTCCAGCCGCTGCCTTACCCGACCGGGCCGATCCCCCTCGACGACCAGGGACGCCCGCTTACCCCGGTCGGCGACGACCAGATCCCCGACCTCGTTCTCGGCGACAGCACGATGGTCTGGCTGGGGCCCGACGCCAGGCTCTCCTCTGACCGCTGCGACGGATCGTCGAAGATCACATTCACCCAGGCCCAGATGCGGGTGGGTGAGAGCACCTTCATCGACGTCGATGGTTCCATCTCCGCCCAGGGCATGGTCATAGCCGCCGGCTCCTACCGCATACCGGCCGAGTGGGCCACCCGGATTCCCACCGTCCGCGACGCTCTCTCCAAGGGCCTGCGCTTCACCGTCCCGGGCGGCTCGCGGGTACGGGCCAACATCGACCCTGAGAGCGGCGAGTGGGGAGCGATGGGTGGAGAGATCGAACTGCCCGCCGGCCTTGAGCTCCTCAGGCTCCCGGGCGGCTGGCAGTTCAAGCCCGCCCGCCTCGGAATCGAAACGACGGGGCTTGTCTCCCTTTCCATCGAAGCGGTAGCTCCCTCTTCCGGCGACGGAGCCACCGGCGGATCGGTTCTCCTGGAAGGGCGAATGGACCCGATGGGCCAGGCCGAGATCGAGGTGACCGCGTCCAACGTCGCGACTATCCGCCAGGCCAACGGTGATCAGGTCGCCTTCTCCGGCGGCGGGCAGCTCACCTTCACCCAGGCCTTCAGCCAGTGTCAGTACGACCCGGTTACCGGTGACCTCAAAGACCCGAATTGCGACCCCAACGACCCGGGCAGCTCCCTGACGGTGACCCCGGAGGTGTGGGTGGCAGCCGAAGGGAAGATCCAGCTGGCCGACAACTTCGCGCTGACCCGGGCGCGGATGCTGTGGAGCCCCGACTATTTCGAAGCGGACATGGCCGCCCGGGCCGGCTCGGAGAAAAGCTTCGTCGACTTCGCCGTCGGCGGACGCTACGCCTCCTCGGAGGACTGGAACTTCTCGATCAGGGCCAACTCGGACAACTGGGAGATCGTCGATGGCCTGGTCGTCGAGCGCCTGGAAGGAACGGTTACCCGCAGCAAGCCCGACGCCGACAGGCCGGGCATCACCACGATCTACGCCAAGGCGGCCGCCCGCGGCTGGAGGCCGTCACCGGCCTTCGAGGTCTCGACCCTCGACGCTTCACTTACCAATGAATGCCCCAAGGACGGCGTCGTGGCCAAGGAATGCCAGACCGGCGCGGTTCGGCTGAATCTCGACGTCAAGGGCAAGGCCCAGCTTCCGATCGAGGGCGTCGGCGCGATGGACTGGGAGTCGGTCGCCTCGGTCAATCTCTCCACCCTCAAATTCACCCTTTACGGAGGCGTCAAGGTTCCCGACGGCGGTGTGGGCCCTGAGGGGCTCAAGCTCCGCGAGATCCAGATCAACCTCAGCAACGAAACCAGCGTCGGCCAGTGCGTCCCGCGCGGGCCCCCGGTCCAGCAGGCCTCGCAGCCCAACGCCACGCTCGCCGCCGAGCAGAACCTGAACTTCAGCCTCATTGCCAAGGGCACGGTGATGGGCAAGGACGCCAACTTCATCGGCGACTTCGGCAACGGGCTGTGCCTGATCGGGGACATGAGCGGCGGGATGCCCGCCGACGCCCCCTACGCTGACGCAGGCTCCTACGGCACCGTCAAGGTCGCTTACTCCAGCTTCGATGCGACCTTTACGAGCGGCGCCCTCAACTACTCCCTCGACGCCAAGCGCGTCCAGCTGGCCACCACCTTCAAGCTTCCGAACGTCGTCGAAGACACCCTCAAGCTGAAGGGCACCGGACGGTTCGTGGCCACCGTCGGCGCCGCCCGCGACAGGTTCGGCAACCCGACGACCGGCAACTCGTTCGACGCTGAGATCTCAGTCGACCTGGAGAAAGGCTCCGAGCCGGTCGTCTTCGGCGAGCGCAGCGGCAGCCACCTGGGGCTCGACAGCGCCGGGCTGCGCCTGGTGTGGGGCGCGGGCGCTACGAGTTTTAGCGCCGGGACGCAGATGACGTACCGCACCGCCGCTACGACACAGGCCGAAAGCAGCGGGGTATCCGACTCCCAGACACCGTTCTTCCTGCAGGTCGTATTTGACAAGACCGGCGCGATGGTCTCCGGCGGCATCGACGCCAAGCGCGCCCCGGACCGAAACGACAAGGGCGAGCCGGTCGTAAACAACGCATTCGGCGTTCAGGACATGAAGGTCTATGGCCTCGCCGTCAGCCTCACCCTGGGAACGAACACTTCCATGGGCTTCAACGCCGACACCGTCCTTCCGGCGCGCTGGGTCGACCCGATCGGGATCAAGGACGGTGCCCGCATCGCCCTTGCCGCCTCGGTCTCCCAGACCAACCCGTGTTTCTCGTTCTCGGTCAGCAACGAGAAAGGCCCGGAAGCGGTCGCGGTCGATCTGGCCAACGCCGGCCTCCTGAGCGCCAACGAGATGAACATCCTCCTCGCCCCCAACGGTTGCGTGGTCGGCGACAAGCAGATCGACCCGGGGTTCGGGTTCAAGTTCAACGGCCGGATCGCCGGCTCTTTCCCTCTCCAGGTCGAAGCCAACGTCCAGCTGCCCAGTCGCGAGAATCCCACCCGCTTCTACCTCGCCGCCAAGCTCTTCGCTCCCTCGTTCGAGCTGGGAACGGTCGCCCAATTCGAGGAGACCCGCTTCGATCTGAAGATCGACCCGGCCAACAGCGCCTACCTGGTCAGCTTTGAGGGCGGCATCAACGTTCTCGGCCAGACGGTCAAGGCCAACGCCCGCTTCGAATCAACCGGCGGCCTGGGCAACGTCAAGCTCGACGGCCGCTTCCAGGCCAACCTTGGGGTGGTCGGATTCAACCTGGACAGCGACCTGGCCATCAAGCTGGACATGTCCAACTACGACATCAAGACCTTCGGCTTTAACGCCGACATGCGCCTGAAAGTTCTCGGCACCACCCTGGCCGGCGCCAAGGCGGAGCTCCTATACAACAACGGCGTCATAGAGAAGTTCAACTTTGAATTAACCGCGGGGATCAATGTGGGTATCGCCGCCGCCCAGGGAACGGTGAGGGTCAATTACAACCTCCTGCGCGCGGCTGGAGATACCCAGGGCCCGTTCGTGACCAAGAAGTTCAAGGTCGGCTTCGGAGGGAAGCTGAGATTCCTGTTCTGGAGCACTCCGTTTGACTGGGATATCTACAGCTACTCCGGCAAGCTCGACCCCGGCGAGATCGACGTCCAGAGAAAGCTCCTGGACAAGAAAACCGCCGAGCAGGAAGTCGAGAAGCTCCCCGATCTTCCTTGGGTCTCCTTCACCAACTTCCGCCGGGAAGGCACCGACCTGACCAATGACACCAAGGTCACGGCGGTCGCTTACAAGGTCAGCGCCGTTGTGGCGACCGAGAAGACCGTCGACCAGAAAGCCACCAGCGACCAGCGCGGTGAGCTCGTTCTCAACACCTGCCGCGTTGGCTTCCTCACAGCCAACAACGGCTGCGAGTACGAGCGCGCGGCGGACACCTACACCGCCCTGATCGACTACCCCAACAAGAAGATCATCGTCAAGGACGGCCGCCGCGTTCAGTCTCAGAACACCCAGAAGGACAGCTACGAAGACGTCGTCCTGGAAGGAATCAACTGGGACGCGATGGTCAAGTGGGTCGGCGCCGCCCGCGCCGAATACAAGAAGAAGAACGGTTCCGACCTGCCACCGATGCGAAGCTGGAGCCTGCAGGCGCGCACCTCTGTCGGCAACGTCAGCTACGGAGACACGCTCACCACCGACGTTCCCGATGCCCGACGCAAGCTCGACGCCCGCAACCTGCAGTGGAACCTGACCTCCGACCTGAATGGAACCCCGAAGGCCAACGGCTCTTTCCAGTGGGGCAGGGCGTTCCGCTACGCCGTTACCAATGAGCTTCCCCGCACCCTTGTCCTGGGGGACGCTCCGGGAAGGACGGTCCCGGTGGTCGGGGACTTCGACGGTGATGGTTACGACGATCTCTCCCAGTTCATAACGCCGCTGGGCCCCGACAACGCCGCGATCTGGAACTTCCGCCAGGGCGCCGGAGCCCGCGACAGCCAGCTGGTTCGCGGCAAGTGCAAGGTCGTCAGCTATTGCCAGCCGGTCGAGCCGGCCGGCACCCCGTTCAACCCGACCGGGCAGGGCAGCCCGTGGGACGGCAGCAAGGGAACGATGTTCCCGGTGGCCGGCGACTGGGACATATCCGCAGGACCACGGGAGATAAGCGTCGATGACGTTGGGATCGTCACCAGAAGCTCGGGGGACTGGTCCCCGATGGTCTGGGAGCTTTGGCCTCAGGACAAGAGGATTACCTTCTTCACGCTGGGTACCAAAGGCGACCGACCTGTCACGGGAGACTTCAACGGCGACGGGGTGACCGACGTCGGGATCTACCGCCCGCCGCTCAATGTCGGCGACACCGCTACGTGGTACCTGTACGACCTGGCCAAGATCACGCAGAAGCTGCGCGATAAGTGGCTCGAATCCGACCAGCCCCTCTACCCATACGACGCGGACTGGACGGTCCGGCTCGGTCAATATGGGGACATGCCGATCACCGGCGACTGGAGCAACAGCGGCCGCGACGGCGTGGGTGTTGTCTCCTATGGCGATCGCGCCCTGGGCAGCTCATCGCCCGAGTGGAAGCTTCAGGACTTCGTCGATACCAGGTGCGGCACCGAAGATTGCCCGGTTGATCACACGTTCCGTTTCGGCAGCTATGACTCCTATCCGATCGCCGGGAAGTGGAGGCCATGATGGAAGCCAGAGCAGTGAAAGCCCTCCTTCTGACTTCGCTGATCGCCGCCATGGCTTTCTTCCCGGCCGCCTCTCCCGCCTCGGCCTCTGACTGCCCGGCCAGTATCACCCCGGTCAGTGGCGGTTACGGAAACAAGGACACATCGGGCCTGGACGACGGCACGCCGGGCGAGCAGCCGCTCTGGTCGCCGGGACAGATCATCGTCTCCCTTAAGTATGCAGCAACAACCTCTGAGCTTCGCTGTGTGGCTAATGAGCTCAAGGCCGACATCATCGACGGCGGCAGCTCAAGAGATGGGCTGGCCGGCCTGCGCAACACCATGATCCTTCAGCTGCGGCCGGGGGTCTCGGTGGCGGGGACGATGCGCCTGCTCGAACAGCGCCGTTACGAGAATCTCATCCGTTACGCGGCGCCCAATTACGAGATCTCCTACAAAGCCAGTCCGATCGACGAGCCGCTCTACCCAAATCAGTGGGCCTTGGGCAACAACAAGGTCATCCCCAAGAAGTCCCCTTCGGATGAGCGCCTGGCGGAGATGAACGATCCGAGCACCCCGGCGGATCGCAAGGCCAGCCTTGAGGCCCGCTACATGAACGCCGTTTCCTTTACGGACCCGCTGGGGGCTCCCGACCTGCTCCTTAACCCGGAGAGCTTTGCCAGGAACAAGATGCCGTTCTCGGTTCAAGCTGCCCGGGCGTGGAGCAAGATGCCCAAGGACACCTGGTACTCGCTTAGCCTCGGCCCGAGCACCGCCAAAGTTGCGGTGATCGACTCGGGAATGAGCCAGCATTACGAACTTGACAGTGCCGTCGATAACCAGGGCCGCTACTTCGTTCTGGACGACCGCAACTACCGCATAACCATCAAGCCGGGTGCGGCGGGCAGCTACCGGCTCAAGGGTGAGAAGCTGGGGCTCGGCAAATTCGAGACCTGCCCGATAGATGCGGGCGCCACCGCCGCCCAGGTGGAAGGCTGGCTTAACCGCATGCCGGACCTGTGCGGCTCACCGGACATTGCCAGCGTCGGCCTGATCATCGACGCCGACTCGGGCACCTTCACAGTCAGGACCGCCACGGGGCGTATCGCCCAGAGGATCCCCTTCGACGTTGAACCCGCCAAGCTCGAAGAGTACATGCGGATGCAGCTCGGGCTCGGGGCGCAGGACATCAAGGTCTCAAGCCAGGGGCGCCGAGCCGGGACGCTGAGAACTCTCTCGATCTCCTTCCCGAGAGCGGTTTATGACCGCGACAGGTTCGCCTTCGATGACTCGCAGCTAAAGAGCGGCGCTAACCCGGGCAGTATCAGGGCGGCCGTTCTTGACTTCGATGACTTCGTGGTTGCCGCACGACCGGCCAACGCGCCGGCGGGCGAAACGTGGAACTACGAGGTCTCCGCCCGCAACGGAGATGACTTCAAGCTCAAGCGCGACGCCGCCTATTCCACCATTCTCGATATTGACCAGGCCGGCGGCGTGCGAAGGAGCAAGCCGGCGACCAAGTGGATTCCCGACCCTCTGGGGCACGGCACTTTCATCGGCGGCATTATCGCCGCCAATCCCACTAATCGGCGGGGCATGACCGGGGTCCTAAACAACGACAACGTGCGGATGACGCCTCTGACTCCGACCGGCGGGTCGGCGACTATTGCCGCGGCAATAACTCACGCCGCCGACACCCTCAACGCCGACGCGGTCAATATCAGCCTCAACTGGGGCGCTAACCGGGTCTTCTCAAATGAGCCGGCACTTCCGCGCCCCAAGAAGCTCGCCGACGCAGACCCCATTGCCCCGGACGCCGGCGCCGACGCGATAAGGCGAGTTAAAAATACCGGGACGCTGTTTGTCGTGGCGGCCGGCAACGAATCATCGAATGTCTTTGACGACTCGCCGGAAACCGAGAAGACGCTGCGCATCAACGACGAACTGCGACGCCAGGGCCGCCTCAGCGAAATCAAGGCCCCCGGGTTCTCTCCTTACCCGTGCCGACCCAGAAACGGGGGGCGCCCGTCGGTTCTGCAGATGCCCGACGGCACCTACGACCGCGGCAACATTCTCTGCGTCGGGGCGGCCAACTGGTACGGCGAACCGTCGGACTTCACCAACTGGGGTGTCGGCGTTGTCGATGTCCTGGCCCCCGGCGAGAACGTGATGGGTACAAAAAACGACGGGCAGTCGTTCAAAACCGGCGACGGAACCTCATTTGCTGCCCCGGTGGTCACTGGCATCGCCGCCATGATCAAGCAGAAGTACCCGGGAATAAACGAAGCTTCGATCGTCAAGTGCGCGATCCTCTCCTCGGCGACAACCCGCCCGGCGGTGGTAAGCGGTCTTGACTTCGGAACGGTCTGGAGAGATCCGTTCAAGTCTTATGCCGACCGCAACATGCTCGGCGATGATCCCGGCCGGCTGCCGGTCAGTAAGAAGGTCTTTACCGTCACCGGAATGGTCCAGGCCGACGAGGCGCTTTCCGCGGCCGGTTCGCTATGGAGCCGTTATCGCAAGGCCATTCGTAAGAACACCACTAAGCCTAGGTGTGTCCAACAGCGGTCTCAGGGCGCCCTATGGGGCAAGGGCAAGTGGGTCGATGCGCCGCTGCTGGGCGCGGGATACTGAGAAACGGCGTAGGCGCGGCGCCTCCGGAAGTGATTTGGACGTATGTACCCCAGAGGCGTCTTAACGACTCTTGCCGCTCTCCTGGTCGTCGGAGCGTCGATTACGCCGCTGGCGGAAGCCCAGGGGGTGAAGGCCGCCTCCGTGGGCCAGCAGACCGTCCCTGAAGGCGCCTATCCATGGGCGGTAGCCCTGGAGCGGGTCGAGGCGGGGGAGAGCACCCCCACCAGCTTCTGCGGCGGTGCCCTTATCGCTCCGCGGTTCGTCATAACTGCGGCCCACTGCGCCCAGGTGGAAGGCCTGAACAGCCCCGCCCAAGTGAGGCAGGCCCACCTGAAGGCCCGCTTTGCCAACCTGCCCGGCAGGCCGGCGGTCAGCGCGCTCTCGATGAACGTCCCAGGCAGCTACTGGGTGAGAATGTGGGGCCGGCGGGCCCAGAGCGACGTGGCGATCGTCGAGCTGGCCTCCCCGGCGCCGACCGCGCCCCATCCGGTGAGCGCGCAGGCCCCCCAGGTCGGCCAGGTTGCCGGCGATCTGGGCTACGGCCTGACTCCCGAAAACCCAAGCTCGATGTCCGCCGATCTACTGCAGGCCACCTTCCTGGTCGCCGAGCCATCCAGGTGCTCAGGCTCCTCGCAGACCGGAATCAAGGCCCGGGTTCATCCCGAGACGGAGATCTGCACCGTTCCAGGCCCGGCCCCCAACGACGGGGCGACCTGCCCGGGAGACTCCGGTTCGCCGATGACCGCAGAGGGCTTCGCCGCGGTCAGCGCCGTTACCTCGTGGGGGCGGTTCAACGCCTGCCGAACAGATCCCGCACTTCGCTCATCGGTATTCGCCCGCCTGGCGCCGGTGAAAGACTGGATCCGCAGGCAGACCGGTGCCGAGCTGTTCTCCGAGCCGGCGATCACGCCCGACCGTCAGGGACCAGAGGACGCCCGCATTCGGGTAGGAAAGCTCAAAGGCAGGCAGGTGAAGGTCCGCGTTAACGCCAGCGGTTCGAGGTGGCGCTCGGCGGTTTTCGTCGAGTTCTCAAGGGCCGGGTACAGGCTGCCGACCATGCTCGCCGTTGGGGGACGAATGGAGGCAGGGCAGAAGTCGGTGAGGGTTTCAGCGCCCCGCAGCTGGAAGACCAGGGGCCTGAAAGTCATGGGCGTGGCGGCGCGCTTCTGGTATCCGGCGACGCTCAACGGAGTGACGCTGACCAGCGGCTACTAGACGAGAGTCCACGAGGTCAGAAGACCCCGAAGACTCCCAGCGCCGCGGCGCCGACGACCACCAGCAGGGTCGACCAGGCGATCGCGCCGACGACGATCCGCATGTTCAGCCCGAAGAGGTGCGCGACGGCCAGGGCGTTGATGCCCGAGGCCATTCCCGCCTCGACCAGGAAGGCGTCGGGCACGTCGATGATCGCCTTGGCCAGCAGGAAGACGAGCGCCGGGGCGAAGATCACGCGCAGGAAGACGGCGGTCGCCACCGGCGCGGTGAACGGCGGCGGGAAGATCCGGATCCCCTCCTCGTCGTGCTCGCGAAGGAGGTTCACGCCGAGGGCGAAGAAGCCGATCGGCGCCATCGCCAGCGCGAGGACCTCGGCCAGGTGCGGGCCCCACGACGGGTTGAGGCTTTCGGGCAGCACCAGCGCGAGGACCAGCGCGTAGAGCGGAGGGTTGCGGACGAAGAACGCCTTCAGGCGCTCGCCGCCGGTGTCGCCGGCCCGGGTGCCGAACGCCGCGCCGGCGGCAAAGCCGAGGATCAGCATCGCCGGCGGGGTTACGACGACGTCCCAGGTGACGGCCAGGCCGATCTGGTCGCCGCCGAGCAGCAGCGCCACGACGGGAATCCCCAGGTAGCCGGTGTTGGCCATCACCACCGCGGCGATCAGCGCGCCGGTCGAGGAGCGCTCGAGCTTGAGGACACGCGTGCCGATCAGCCACGCCAGCAGGAAGACGACGATCCGCTCGACCCAGCCGAAGGCCAGCCCGGCACCGACGTTGGCCGTCACCTCCAGGTCGATGACCGTCAGGAAGACGACTACCGGCAGCAGGATGAAGACCAGCAGCTCGAGCAACCGCCCCTGGAGGGTGAATGCGCCCTGCGGCCAGCGGCGCTCGGCGGCGATGCCGGCGCCCAGCGCGGCGACCGTCACCGCCACGACGGCGATCACGGAAGCCGCTTCTCCATCCGTACGTGCTCGATTCCCACCTCGTCGAACGGCTCACTGGTCACCTCGTAGCCGGCCTTCGCGTAGAGCTCCTGGACGTAGGTCTGGGCCGAGAGGGTGATGAGGCTCGCCCCCAGCGCGGAGGCCTGCACGTCGCTTTCGGCCAGGAGCGCCTCGGCGACGCCCTCGCGGCGCCGGTCGGCCGCGACGACCATCCTCCCGAGCTTCACCACGTCGCCCTCGGGGAGCAGGCGGCAGCAGCCGATCACGCGACCGTCGTCGACGGCGACGACGTGGACGCACTCCTCCTCACGCCCGTCGAACTCCTCGGCCTCGGCGACCTGCTGCTCGACGACGAAGACCTCGCGGCGCAGCTCCATCGCCTGCTCGAATTCATCGCGCCCGGCCGTTGGCCGTACCTCGAAGCTCACCGGCCCAGCGCGTAGCGGTCGATGTCGCGGTTGAGGTCCTCGACGCTGCGGTAGGGGCCGGAGTGGATGTACTCCTGCTTGCCCTTTGGCGTGTAGAAGACGGTCGAGGGGGCGCCGGCCAGGCCGTAGGAGTTGAAGAGCCTGCCGGTCGGGTCTTCGTAGCTGGGGTAGGTGACCGGGAACTCGTTGGCAAAGCGCCGGGCGGCGTCGCGGTTGTCCTGGACGTTGACCCCCAGGAAGGCGACCGACTTGCCGCGGGCGGCCGAGACCTTCTGGATCACCGGCATCTCGATCCGGCACGGACCGCACCACGAGGCCCAGAAGTTCACGACCACCGGGTAGCCGCGCAGTGTCGCGATCCGGCTCTTTAGGCCGGCCTTGCCGCCGGGGAGCAGGGCGTCGGCCTGGCGGTGGATGGCGGCCAGTCGTGGGGGCGAGCCCTCGAGCGAGGCGAGGGCCTCCTCCTGGGTGGGGACATCGCTCGCTCCTGTGGTCTCATCGCCGCCGGCCTGAAGCAGGCCGACCACGACGGCGGCGATCACCACTACGCAGATCCCGGTTACGGCAGCAACCTTCACGACGAGAGGATCGCACAGCATGCGCTAAAATCGGCGGTGCCTCGACGGTCAGCTTTCCAGTAATTGACGTCGTGGCCCCGGCTCCTGGAGCTGGGTGAGGGACCCGGCGCAGTGTCGTGTTCGCGCCTCGTCCCGCCTTAATGAACGAGATTGCCAGATGGCTGATTCCCCAACGGCCGCCACGGGCGGCCCGGTCGCTAGTGATGCCGACATCGGACGGGCGGAGGCCTTTACCCGCGAGCAGTTCGTCCACGAGGGCGAGGATGCCGCGGTCGCCCTGGCGCCCGGCACCCCGCGCGCCCAGGCGCTGACCGACGCGCTGGCCGAGATCGAGGCCGGCGAGAAGCTCCCGACCACCAAGTGGCGGCGCCGGTGGTCCCTCCTGCTCGGACTCGAGCGGATACTCAGCGAGGAGGAGCCCCACCTGGCCGACGGCACAACGCTCAACCCCCACCAGGTCGACGCCCTCTCCGGCACCCTCACCGCGCTGCTGGCCTCGCAGATGGCCACCGCCGTCGACGGTGAAGCTGACGGAGCCGCGCCGCTCTTCGCGATCGAGGAGGACGAGGAGGGCGAGGCCGACGACGAGCTCGCCGCCGAGCTCGCCGCCCTCGACGAGGAGTTCGCCGAGGATGAGGAGGAGGCCGAAGAGGAGGAGGCCGAGGAGGCAGCCGAGGTAGACCCCCTCGACGACCCGCTCGTTGCCCCCGAGGAGGTCGACACCGACATCGACGAGGCGATCGTCGACGACCCGAACGCCGACAAGCGCTTCTGGTTCGAGCACGCCACCGGCGCCGGCAAGACCGTCGCCGCGATGGGCTTCGTCGACGCCTCGCGAACCGGCGGCGTCCTGATCCTCACCCACCGCCGCAACCTGGTCGACCAGTTCCTCGGCGAGCTCGAGGACCGTGGCTATGCCGACCGGATCTCCGAGCCGCTGCTCGGCGACGACAAGGGGAAGATCGCCGGCCCGGTGACCGTCGAGACCTACCAGTGGTTCGTCCGCCACGCCGGCGACATCTCCTCGGCCTACACGATCGTGATCTGCGACGAGGCCCACACGGCCCTGGGGGAGAAGACCAGCGCCGCCATCCGCGAGTGGACCGGACCGATCTTCATCGGCATGACCGCCACCGGCGCGCTGATCGCCCGCCACGTCACCGACCTCTTCCCGACGCAGACCTCGCGCTTCGACCTCGCCCAGGCCGCCCGGCGCGGGGTGATCGCTCCGCTGCGGTGCCTGCGGATCCCGCCCGGGCCGGGAGTGCGGACGATCGCCAACGTGCCTCTGCGCAAGGGGGAGGTCGACGTCGAGTTCGACCAGGAGATGCTCGCCGAGCTGCTCGACCAGGCGCCGTTCAACCTCGCCATCGCCGACCTCTACAAGACCCGCTTCGACGGGGTGCCCGGCGTTGTCTACACCGCCGGGGTCCAGCACGCCTACAACGTCGCCGAGGCCTTCCGCGCCCTGGGGATCAAGGCCGAGGCGGTCTCCGGCGAGACACCCAAGCGCGAGCTGGCCGAGATCCTCGCCCGCTACGAGGCCGGCGACATCGACGTCCTCGTCAACGCGCAGCTGCTGGCTGAGGGCTGGAACTCCCCGCGGGCCACCGTCTGCATGCACCTGGCGCCGACCGCCTCAAAGCGGATCTACCAGCAGCGCGTGGGCCGCGTGACCCGCCGCCACCCGGGCAAGGAGGCCGGCGTGGTCGTCGACTTCGTCCACCCCGGAACCCGCCACGACGACCCGGTGGTGACGCTGCACTCGCTCCTGGACCGCGACGTCTACCGCGGCGGGGCGATCGTCGTCGGGCCGATCCGCCGCGGCCGCGGGCGGAAAGTGAGGGTGGAGCGCCGCGTGCTGCCGGTGACCGCCGACGAGGACCGCCGCCACGAGGTATTCCAGCGCGAGCTCTGGCGGATCAACGTCGAGAACCTCGACTACGGCGAGCAGCACGTCTGGGCCGCAGTCGCCGGCGCCAAGGTGCAGCCGACCGGCTGGCGACGGGCCCGCGCGATGCTGCAGTTCGACCGTGACGGCGAGTTCAAGCGCCGCTTCCTGCTGACCGTGGTGGAGCGCAACAAGCACGCCCAGCTGCGGATTCGCGCCCTGCAGGAGATCGGCGCGCTGAAGGATCCCGAGGCCTTCGACCTGGCGGTCGACATGGTCGGCACCTGGAACCGGGACGAGCGCCGCGAGGGCGCCCGCGTCTGCCTCCAGGCCCTGGCCGAGAAGCGGATCGGCCGGCGCGACCAGGCGACCGCCTGGATCTGGCGGCTGGCCGACTACACCCGCGAGCTGCACGAGGAGTACGCGGTGCAGCGCTGGCCGGAGACCAAGCGGCTGCTCGGCCTGCTGGTCAACTCCTCAGGAGCCGCCCACGCCCGCAACGCACGCAAACTCGTGGCCGCGGTGCGCGAGCAGGACGACCGCCGGCTCCAGGCCGCCGTGCTGGCCGCCGCCGTCGCCCACACCCCCGAGGCCGAGGAGGTGCTGCGCGGCGCGCGTACGAAGCTGGCCCGCAAGCCCGGCGCCCTCTCCCGCGAGCTGCTGCGCAACTTCCCCAAGGGCCGCGGGCGCCGCGGCCGCCGCCGTCGCCGGCGCCGGGGCAAGGGGAACGGGAACGGCGGGAACGGCAACGGGAGCAACGGTCAGGCGCGGCGGCGCGAGGGAGAAGATCCCTCCGTGGACGGCAAGGAAGGGCGGGACGGCGACTCCGGCTCCGAGAAGGAGCTGGAACCGGTCGCCGAGACCGACGACGCCGCCTCCGAAGAGGCACCGCCGGAGCCCGAGCCGGACGCCGAAGCGGCCTAGCCGCTGCGGCTGGCCCGGATCGATTTCAGGTCAAGCCTTTTCAGTCCTCAGCCGGTGAACTTCGGCTTGAGCGAGCGGAGGGTCACGGTGCGCGTGACTACCTGCCTGCGGCCGGAGGTGGGCGTGAAAGTCGTAGTCAGTCGAACCCGTACCGCGCCCTTCCTCCGCGCCGACTTGGCCGCATCGGTCAGGCGGCACCGGTAGCGATAGACGCCCGCGACCTTGCTGTTTCGCGTGCCGGCCCGGCAGGCAACGCGAGTCTTTCCGCGGTAGCGGAACGTGCCGGCCTGCCGGATGACGCCCGCTCCCGGCTCCCAGACCCAGGTGCGGATCTGAGATCCCACGAGGCGCGGCGTGCGCACCTTCAGCCTGCCGGTGGTGAAGTTGGCCGTTATCGACCTTGCCTCGCTCATAGCCACCTCGCAGGTACCGGTACCCGAGCAGGCCCCGGACCATCCGGTGAAGGTCGACCCGGATGCCGCCGAGGCGGTCAGCGCGACCTTGTAGCTGCGGTAAAGGTTTGTGGTGCCCTCGGAGATGGCCCTGCTGCCCAGCCCCATCTGGGACTCGGTGGCGGTTCCGGAGACAGTGCCGGAACCGGCACCGGCCTTGGCCAGGGTCAGGTCGACCTTGCACGGCTCAGGCTGGGTGTAGCGCACGGTGTAGAGCTGGTACCTGCCTGTGGCCGCGGTGTCCTTGGCGCTGTAGTCGCCCAGGTACTCGCACGAGGACGGGTTGAATGTCAGCCAAGGCCTCGTGGAGGTGAGGTAGCCCGAAGTGCCGCCCGCGACCGGCTGCGGGGCCCCCATCGTTCCGTCGCCGGCAACACTCATGGCGTAGACCCCGTAGTCGGCGGCGGCGCCGGACGTGTTGGTGTCGAGCGCTACGTAGGCGAGCATCTGGTCGGCGAAGGCGTTCGCCGACAGCTGGGGCCGGAAGCGTTGGCCGCTGTCGAAGTCTGAGCTTGACACGGTCGCCGTTGTGGCATCGCCTACCGGCGAGCCGTCGGCAGCCTTGAAGCGCCGGATGTAGTACTCAGGGTCGGCCTTCCCATTGACCGACATGACCACGAA
>JBBASZ010000006.1:22364-33533 GCA_040398965.1 Solirubrobacteraceae bacterium
CGATGACGGGGCCGGAGGGAGCACCCGAGGAGTCGACGAAGCTGCCACGGGCGTAATCATCCCAGTCGGTCATCGTCACCAGGAACTTGCCCTTGACCGTGCTCCACGCCAAGTTGGTCATGTTGAACTCGTCAGGGGTGCTCGTGATCGTCGATGGCGCGCCGGCCGGGGTGCCATCCGCCGCGAGGGCATCACACTTGATGTCGACCGGTTTTGAGCCGGTGTAGTTGCCCCAGCATGAGAGATATCCGCCGGTGGACGGGTTCCAGGCGATTGAAGGCTGGGCCCAGAACGGTCGCGAATTGTTGGTAAGGAGGTGGGCCGCGCCTACCGGGTTGCCCGCGGCGTCCACCAGCTGGGTGTAGTAGGACGCGACGCCGTCGGTGTAGCCGTAGACGATGACGCTGTTCCCGCTGGTGGGGTCGGAGGCGATGGCGGTATTGCCTCCGTTGCTCGAGACGTCCGGAGCCGGCCAGTCGGTGATCTGCACCGGGGTGATCGGCGAGGCCGTCGCCGGGGCAGCGACGGAGAGCCAAACGGCGGCGACGGTTACGAGAAAAGCGAGCTTTTTCATTAGATCCGCGAGGCCCCTTGATACCCGGTTATAAACAAAAGGGGGACGTGGAAGTTATCAGCGCGAAGGTGCCGTGCGCAGGTTGTTCACTCCGCGGCCCGATTCCGCAGCGAACTGCCTCCTACCCGACCCCGCGCAGGTGGACCTCGCCGGCATCGACGGCGGTCTGCCCGCCTTCGGCCAGCTCGAGTACCAGCCTGCCGGCGCCGTCGACCCCTGCGGCGATCCCGGCCACGTGGCCGGCGTCGACCTCGCGGCCCAGCAGCGCGTCGCGCTCGCGCCAGGCCTCCAGCAGCTCGGCGTCGCCCAGGGCCAGGGCGGCATCCAGCTCGGCCAGCACCCGCTCGCGCACCGCGGGCACGTCGGCCGGCTCCAGGCCGAGCGTCGCAGCCGTCGCCTGGAGCTCCGGCGGGAGCTCGTCGAGCTCGACGGCCACGTTGAGGCCGATCCCCAGCACCGCCCACCCCTCCTGGGGGCGACCCTCGGCGAGGATCCCGGCGAGCTTGCGCAGGCCGCCGCCCTCGACGACGACCACGACATCGTTGGGCCACTTGACCTGGGCCTGGGGCCCGCACGCCTGCGCCACGGCGACACCGGCGGCGAGCGGGAGCAGGTCGGAAGGCTCGCGCAGCACGAGGCTCATCAGCAGCGAGCTACCAGCCGGCGCCTCCCAGCTGCGGCCCTGCCGCCCGCGCCCGGCGCTCTGCGAGGAGGCGGTGACCAGCGTGCCGTGGGGGGCGCCGGCGGCGGCCAGGCCGCGGGCGTGCTCGTTGGTGGAGCCGGCCTCGCGCAGGTGCAGGTGCGGGCGCCCCAGGGCGCTCATGCCGGCTGGATCCGGACCTCGTCGTCGCGGTCCAGGCCGAGCCGATCGACCGCCGAGCCGCGGTTTACCGCCAGCGCCAGCGAGCGGTACGGGTCCTGGTAGATCAGCAGGCCGCCCTCGGGAGCGTCGGCGAAGGTCGTGGTGTAGATCCCCTCGGTGCCATTGATCCTTACCGGCACCCCGAGCCGCAGCCCGAAGCTCGCCAGCTCCTCGTGCTCGAGGTCGAGCGAGACGTTGCCGTAGGCGTCGAAGCCGAGGGCGTGGGCGACGATCTCGTCGCCCTCGGCGCGGGCCATCGGCATCTCCAGCTCGACCAGCTCGTCCGGGTCGAGCGGCGTGCCGGCCTCGTCAAGCGAGGCGCCGGCGGCCAGGCGGGCGGCGACCGGGGCGAAGATGTCGCGGCCGTGGAAGGTGGAGGAGGTCGGCTGCAGGCGGAAGGGGGAGGTGCTCACGTCGAAGGCCTCCGCGACGCCGCCGCAGCTGCGAACGGCGATCGAGAGCAGCCCGTTGTCGGGGCCGACGAAGATCCGGTCCCCGTCGAGAGCGCGCACCGCGATCGCCCGCCGCTCGGCTCCGACCTGCGGGTCCACCACGGCCAGGTGGATCCGGGCAGGGAAGTACTCAAGCGTGCGGCGCAGCATCAGCGCGCCGCCGCGGACGTCATGGCGGGGCAGGCCGTGGGTGATGTCGAAGACGCGGCTCTCCGGGGAGATGCCGGCGATCACGCCGTGGCAGACGCCGACGAACTCGTCGGCGGTGCCGTAGTCGGAGAGGAAGGTGATCGGCTCGGCCATCGCTCAGGCGGCGAGCGGCCTGCCCGGGTTCGCCGGGTCGCGCTCGCTGATGCCCCACGGCGAGCCGTACTCCTCGAGCTTCTCCAGGAACGGCACGGCGTCGAAGGCCTCGGGCCCGAGCACGCCGACGCCCTGCCAGGTGCCGGCGGCCAGCAGCTCCATCGCGATCACCGGGTTGATCGCCGTCTGCCAGACCACCGCCTGGCTGCCGTCGAGGGCCATCGTCTCGGCGTTGTCGACCGCGTGGTAGATGTAGGTCGCCCGCGGCTCGCCGTCCTTGCCGGTGCCGGTGACCAGCGTGCCGGCGCAGGTCTTGCCGCTCATCTTCTCGCCGAGCTGCGCCGGGTTGGGCAGCGCGGCGGCGACCACGTCGCGCGGGCTGACCATCTGGCCGCGCACGTCGATCGGGTCGGTGCCGTCGAGGCCGAGCTTGTGAAGCGTGCGCAGCACCTCGATGAACTCGTCGCCGAGCCCGTACTTGAAGGTGCAGCGCCTGCAGTCGACCCAGCGCGGGATCAGCAGCACCTCCTCGTGCTCGACGTTGACGCACTCGACAGGGCCGATCCCCTCCGGGAAGTCGAAGATCTCGGGCTCGGAGAACGGCGCCGTGGTGAACCAGCCGCGGTCCTTCTCCCAGATGACCGGCGGGTTGAGGCACTCCTCGATCGTCGTCCAGATCGAGAAGGTGGGCGCGAAGTCGTAGCCCTCGATCACGAGGTTGGCCCCGTCGCGCACGCCGGCCTCGTCGATCTCGCTGAAGAGGTGGTCGGCGGCGTAGCGGGCGGCCACGTCGGAGAAGCCCGGCTCGACGCCGATCCCCACCAGCGCCAGCTGGCCGGCGCGCTCCCAGGCCGGGGCGGCCTCGAACTGGGCGTCGCCGAGCTTGATGCCGGTCTCCTCGAAGGGGTTCTCGGGGTGGGGCTCGGAGAGGGTGCAGGCCATGTCGAGGTAGGTGCATCCGGCCTCCAGCGCCGCCTCGAAGATCGGGGGGTTGAGGCGCGGGTCGCAGGCGTTGAGGATCACGTCGATCTCCTCGGCCTTCGCCAGCGCGACGATCGCCTGCGGGTCGGAGGCGTCCAGGGCGGCGGCGCTCATCCGCTCGTCGCCCAGGTTCTCGATCGAGGCCTGGGCCCGGGCAGCGTCGAGGTCGGTGATGACCAGCTTGTCGAAGAAGTCGCGGCGGCGGGCGATGGCGGCCGCGGCACTGCCGACGCCTCCCGCTCCGACGATCAGGATTCGCATGGCGCCGGAGACTACCGGGCGGAGGCGTCCGCGACGAGGGCTTCGACCAGCCCGTCGGGCGTGTGAACGGCGGCCTCGACGTCGGGCTCGAAGCCCAGCTCGCGGATCGCCTCGCTGGTCACCGGGCCGATCGAAACCAGGCGCGGCCCGGCGAGCGTGCCGGCCGCCTCGCAGAAGAAGCGCGCCGAGGAGGCGCTGGTGAAGGTGGCGTAGTCGGCGCCCAGGGCGGCGGCCCGCGCCTCCTCGTCCAGCGGCTCGGCGACGGTGCGGTAGAGCGGCAGGATTTCGACGCTTGCGCCGCGCTCGCGCAGCGCGTCGGGCAGCACGTCGCGGGCCGTCTCGGCGCGGGCGATCAGCGCGCTGGTCACCGGGACGCTCTCCAGCTCCTCGACCAGCGCCTCGGCGACCGAGCGCTCGGGAACCACGTCGGCGACGATCCCGCCCTCGGCCAGGGCGCGGGCGGTGCCGGGGCCGATCGCGGCGATCGTCGGGCCGGCCAGGGAGCGGGCGTCACCGGCGACCTCCAGCAGCCGGGCGGCGCCGTTGGGGCTGGTGACGCAGACCAGGTCGAAAGCTTCCAGGTCGGGGAGGGTGGCCTCGAGCGGCTCGGTGCGGATGGCCGGGGCCTCGACGGTGTTCGCGCCGAGCTCGCGCAGGCGCCCGGCCAGGGCGCTGGCCTGCGCGCGGGCGCGGGTGACGGCGACGGTAAGGCCGTCGAGCGGGCGGGCGGCGGGTAGCCAGCCCAGCGACTCGCCGAGCGCGGCGACCTCGCCGATGACGGTTATCGCCGGAGCCTTGATCTCCTGGGCCGAGGCCGCGTCGGCGAGCGTCTCGAGCGTGGCGATCACCTGCCTCTGGCCGGGGAGCGTGCCGCGCTCGATCACCGCGGCCGGCTCGGTGGCCGGGCGCCCCTCCTCGACCAGCTTCGAGGTGATCCTCGGCAGGCTCTTCACGCCCATGTAGAAGACCAGCGTCCCGGGGAAGGCGGCGAGCGCCGCCCAGTCGATCTGGGTCTCGGGCTTGTCGGGGTTCTCGTGGCCGGTGACGAAGGCCACCGCGCTTGAGACCAGCCGCTGGGTGACGGGGATGCCGGCGTAGGCGGGTGCGGCGATCCCGGCGGTGACGCCCGGAACGACCTCGACCGGGATCCCGCTGGCCAGGCAGCGCTCGACCTCCTCGCCGCCGCGGCCGAAGACGAACGGGTCGCCGCCCTTGAGCCGAACCACGTCCTTCCCGGCGAGCGCGTGGTCGACGATCAGCTGCTCGGTCACCTCCTGGGGGACCTGCTTGCCGCCGCCGATCTTGCCGACGTCGATCAGCTCGGCATCGTCGCGGGCGCCCTCCAGCGCGCCGGGCGGGATCAGCTTGTCGAAGAGGATCACGTCGGCGCGGGAGACCAGCTCGACCGCGCGGACGGTCATCAGGCCGTCGTCGCCGGGGCCGGCGCCGACGAGATAGACGGTTCCGGGGGCCTCACTCACGGCCCAGCACCTCCAGGGCGCCGGCGGCGACCATCCGGCCGGCGACCCGGGCGCCGAGGTCGGCGGGATCGGCGCCCGACTCGGCGAGCCGGTCGCGGAGCCATGCGCTGCCGTCGGGGCGCCCGACGAAGGCCTCGACGGCGAAGAGCCCGTCCTGCTCGCCGGCGAGAACCCCGATCGGGGTGTGGCAGTCGGCCTCCAGGGCCACCACTACGGCGCGCTCGGCGTCCAGGGCGGCGTGGGTGGCCTGATCGTCCAGCTGCGCGACGCGCTCCTCCTCGCCGGCGCGGACGGTGATGGCCAGGGTTCCCTGGCCGGCGGCCGGGACCATCCCCTCAAGGCGGGCGCCGATCTCCTCGCCGCGCCCGAGCCGCTCGAGCCCCGCGCAGGCCAGGACGATTGCGTCGTAGTCGCCGCCGGCGAGGCGCTCGAGGCGGGTGTCGACGTTTCCGTGCAGCGGGGCCGGCTCGAGGTCCTCGCGGATCGCCTTCAGCTGGGCGGCGCGGCGCAGCGAGCCGGTGCCGACACGCGCACCCTCCGGCAGCTCGTCGATGGAGCCGGCGCCGCAGAGCGCGTCGAGCGGCTGCGCGCGCGGGGGCGTGGCGGCGATGGCGATGCCGGGCGCCAGGCGGCCGGGCAGGTCCTTTGCCGAGTGGACGGCGGCGTCGATCCGGCCGTCGAGGAGGGCCGCGTCGAGCTCGCGGGTCCAGCGCTCCTTGTCGCCCGAGGCCTGGCGGTCGCGGTCGCCGCTGGTGGTGATGGTGACCAGCTCGGCGCCGCCCAGCCCGGCGGCGACCGTCTCGGCCTGCGCCAGCGCCAGGGCGCTGCCGCGGGTGCCGAGCTTCACGAGCCCCGGCGCAGCGGGCGGACCTCGGCGGTGGCGCCAAGGTCCTCCTCGGCGGCGGCCGCGCCGGGGCCGGCCGCCTCCTCGGGCACCTCGTCGAGCCCGAAGAGCTCGCGCAGCACGGCAAGGCGGCCGTGGCCGCCGCCCTGCTCG
The DNA here is from genome assembly GCA_040398965.1 of Solirubrobacteraceae bacterium. Taxonomy (GTDB): domain Bacteria; phylum Actinomycetota; class Thermoleophilia; order Solirubrobacterales; family Solirubrobacteraceae; genus F1-60-MAGs163. The sequence goes on from JBBASZ010000006.1 coordinate 28,276, forward strand.
AGGGCCTTCATGCGGATCGTCGGCTCGTGGAGCAGGCGCTGCATGACCGCGCGGGCGATCGCCTCGGTGCGGGCGATGTCGCGGGCCGAGGCGCTCTCCCAGCGGCCGTCGTTCTCGCCGAGGATCTGGTCGACGATGCCGGCGCCGTGCTCGCGCAGGGCGGCGATCGTCGGCGTGGCGCCCTGCTGGGCCATCCAGTGCGAGAAGCGCTCGATCTCGTCCTCGATGATCTCTTCGGCGCCGGCTCTCTCGCCCTCGCGGACGTCGAGGTTGCGCGCGACGGTGGCCTGAAGGTCGTCCATGTCGAGCACGTGGACGCCGGGCACGTCGGCGCAGGCGGCGTCGATATCGCGCGGCACGGCGATGTCGATCAGCAGCAGCGGGCGCTCGTCGCGGCTCTCCATCACCCGCTCGATCTCCTCGGCGCCGACGATCGGGTGCGGGGAAGAGGTGGAGGAGACGACGATGTCGGCCTCGCGCATCCGCTGGGGAAGCTCGTCGAGCGAGGCGACCGAGCCGTCGAAGGAGCTGGCCAGCTCGCGGGCCCGGTCGACGCGGCGGTTGGCCACGAAGAGGGTGCGCACGCCCTGTTCGCTCAGCGCCCGGGCGGTCAGCTCGGCGGTCTCGCCGGCGCCGATCACCACGACGCTGCGCTCCTCGAGCGGGCCGACCGTCTCGCGGGCCAGGTCGACGGCGACCGAGGGGATGCTCACGCGGGCGGCGCTCAGCGCGGTCTCGCTGCGGACCCGCTTGCCGGCCTGCAGCCCGGCGCGGAAGAGCCGGTTGGTGAACGGCCCGGTGGTCCCGGCGCCCAGGGCGGTCTCGTAGCTGCGCCGCACCTGGCCCTGGATCTCGTGCTCGCCGACGATCATCGAGTCGAGCCCGGCGGTGACCTTGAAGAGGTGGCGGGCGGCGTCGCAGTTGCGCGGCGAGTAGACGATGTCGACCAGCTCGGTGGGGCGGATTCCGGCGCGGTGGGCCAGGCGGGCGAGCAGGACGCTCTCGGCGTCGACGCTCTCGCGGCTGACGATGTAGACCTCGGTGCGGTTGCAGGTGGAGATCACCACCGCCTCGCGGATCTCCTCGTGGGCGACCAGCTCGCGGATGAACTCCTCGGCGGCGGTCTCGGTCATGGCCAGGCGCTCACGCAGGGCCAGCGGCGCCGTCTTGTGCGAGATGCCGATGGCCAGCAGCTCGCTCACCGGCCGGCCTCCCCGGAGACGGTCTCCTCGGCGACCGCCTCGACCACGACGGCCTCCTCGTCCTCCTCGCGCAGGAGCTGGTCGAGCTCGCGCTCCAGGCGGCTGGCGCGGATCGACATGATCGTCACGTAGATCAGCAGCAGCGCGACGAAGACCAGGTAGGCGGCGGCGACGAACCCGGTGTTGGGAGGCAGCGTCTCGGTCACCGGGCCGGCACCTCCGGGGCGCTGCTGCGCCCGGCGCGGGCCGGGGCGTCCTGGCCGAACCGGCGCTTGAGCGCCTTCAGCTGGGCGCGGGTGTGCTTGTTGGCCATCTCGTAGCGGCAGAGAGTGAAGAAGAGCAGCAGCGCGCCGAGGATCCCGAGGTAGAAGGCCGGGCGCATCCCGGGCGTCAGCCCGCCCTCGGCGGTGCCGAGCACGCGCGGGTGGATCAGCGGGTCGGCGAGCCGCACGGCGATGAAGTTGAGCGGGACGAAGGCCCCGGCGACGACGGCGAAGACCGCGGCGTAGCGCGACTGGCGCTCGGGGTCCTCGATCGAGAAGCGAAGCGGCTGGTAGGTGCAGTACAGGAGGAAGACGATCAGGAAGGAGACCAGCGTCGGCTCGTCCCAGACCCACCACTGCCCCCAGGAGGCCTTGGCCCAGATCATCCCGGTCAGCAGCGCGCCGATGCAGAAGATCAGCGACTGGTGGATCGCCGTGTAGGAGCGCAGGTCGTCGCGCGGGTCGCCCGAGCGCAGGTACTGGATCGCGCAGATGCCGCCCCAGATGAAGCCGATCAGCGTGGTGATGGCCAGGGGGACGTGGATGTAGATGATCTTCTGGGAGAAGCCCTGGTCGGCCTCGATCGGGGCCTGGAAGAAGGCGAGGGCGAGGCTGGCCAGCACGACGACCGTCGCCAGCGGGGCGAGGATCGCGAGGCGGTTTCCGTAGAGGCGCTTTGAGGTTGGCATCTCAGTCTTCGACGAGGTAATCGAACAGGGCCCAGGCGAGCAGCCCGAAGATCAGATCGTACAGCGCAAGGACGGCCAGCCAGCGCGCCGGTGCGCCGCCTGTGCCGGCCGACAGCAGCGGCTCGGAGGCCTGGCTGGCGCCGATGATCAGGGGAATGCAGAGGGGGAGGACCAGGATCGAGGTGATCAGGTCGCGCGCGCGGGTGCGCACGGCCATCGCCGCGACCAGCGTGCCGATCACCGCGATGCCTATGTCGGCCAGCGCGAGCACCGCGGCGAGCTGGAGCCACTGGCCGGCGCTCGGCGACGGCTCCAGCAGCAGCAGGGCGAAGAGCGGCACCGCGACGAGCTCGATCGCCACCAGGAAGGCCAGCAGGGTGAGGACCTTGGCGGCCAGCAGGGCGCTGCGGTCGACCGGGGCCAGCAGGAAGCCGTCGAGCCCGCCCTCGTCGCGGTCGGCGACGAAGCTGCGGCCGATTCCCAGCAGCGCCGCGAGGGTGAGCGTCACCCACAGGACGCCGGCGGCCAGCCCGCCCTCGAGGGCGTCGCGCTGCAGGGCGAAGTGGAAGATGACGAAGGCGGTGGCCGAGAAGATCGCCATCGCCACGAGCGTCTGGGGCGCCCGGCGCTCGAGCCGAAGCTCCTTGCCCAGCACGGCACGGGTGGCGGCGAGGGTGCCGACCTGTCGCGGCATGGCCGCCTCGTGCTGCCCGCGGGCGCTCACCGGTAGAGCTCCCCGATCTCGGCCGGCCCGAAGCCGGCGGCGGGCCCGAAGAGCTCGGCGCGCCCGTCGCGCAGCCCCAGGGCCAGGTCGCCCTCGGCCAGGCCGCCCGCCGGGTCGTGGCTGGCGACCACGCGCGTCATGCCGGACTCGCGGCCGATCAGCGGCTCGACGGTCTCGGCGGCTGCGGGGTCAAGGCCCGAGCGCGGCTCGTCGAGCAGGAGGAGCTCCGGGCCGTGGAGGACGGCGCGGCAGACCGCCAGGCGCTGGAGCATCCCGCGGGAGAAGGAGGCGGCGCGGTCGTCGGCGCGGCCCGCGAGCCCGGTGGCGGCCAGGAGCTCGTCGATCCTGCGCTCCGGGCTGCGAAGCCCGTGCAGGCGGGCGTGGTAGGTGAGGTTCTCGCGGGCGGTGAGGTCCTCGTAACAGAGGGCCTGGTGGCCCAGGTAGCCGATCCGCCCGCGCACCGCCCAGCCTTCCTTGACGACGTCGTGGCCGAAGACGGCGGCGTGGCCCGAGCTGGGTCGCAGCAGGGTGGAGAGGACGCGCAGCAGCGTCGACTTGCCGGCGCCGTTGGGCCCGAAGACCACGAGCGTCTGCCCGGGCTCGAGGGTGAGGGATACGTCGTCGAGGGCCTCGCGCTCGCCGAAGCGGCGGCTCAGGCCCTCGAGCTCAAGCGCCGTCATCTCCCCAGCCGCGCACGAGCGACTCGGCGGCGTGCCCCAGGGCGGGGGCGATCACCGGCACCAGCTGGTCGATCGCCTTCGGGTTGCCGGGCAGGTTGACGATCAGGGTCCGGCCGGCGATCCCGCTCACCCCGCGGGTCAGCAGGGCCAGGCGCTGGTGCTTCATCCCCTCGGCGAGCATCGCCTGCTGGAAGCCGTCGGCGCGGCGCTCGATCACCGCGTCGGTGGCCTCCGGGGTGATGTCGTCGGGGGTCAGGCCGGTGCCGCCGGTGGTGAAGATGAAGCGCACGTCCTGCGCGACCAGCTCCCGCAGCCTGGCCTCGATCGCCTCGCGGTCGTCGGGCACGACGTCGATGCCGGTTATCTCGCAGCCGGCCTCCTCAAGCAGGGCGGCGAGCTTCGGGCCGGACTCGTCCTCGCCCCCGCCGCGGGCGACCGAGGTCGAGACGGTGATGACGGCGGCCTGCACGCCGGCCTCAGTCCCGGGTCCAGAGGCCCGAGCGCCCGCCGGACTTCTCGACCAGCTCCACCGCGGAGATCCTCACCCCGCGCTCGACGGCCTTGACCATGTCGTAGACGGTCAGCGCCGCCACCGAGGCGGCGGTCATCGCCTCCATCTCCACGCCGGTGCGCGCACGCACGCGGGCCGAGGCCACGACGGTCACCACGCCGGCCTCCTCGTCGACGGCGAGCTCGACGTCGACGTGGTCGAGGCCGAGAGGGTGGCAGAGGGGGATCAGCTCGCCGGTGCGCTTGGCGGCCTGGATGCCGGCCAGCCGCGCGGTGGCCAGGACGTCGCCCTTGTGAAGGCCGTTGGCGGCGACCAGCGCCGCGGTCTCGGGCGCCATCTCGACCGTCGCGCGGGCGACGGCGGTGCGGTCGCTCTCCTCCTTGCCGGAGACGTCGACCATGCGGGCCTGGCCCTGCTCGTCCACGTGGCTTAGGCGGCTCACGGCGCGAGCCTAGCGGCGCGTGGGCGCCGGGCGCCCGGGCGGGCGCGTGCGTGCGCCAGGGCTGTAGCGCGGGCGGCGCTCAGGCCGGCGTGTGCGTGCGCTGGGCGGCGGCGATGATGTCTTCGACGGCCTTGCGGTCGCCGGCGCGCAGCAGCTCGATCGGGTCGGGCTCGCCATTGACGATCGACTCGAAGAAGGCCTTGCGGTCCTGGTAGGTGGGGAGGGTTCCCTTCGCCCAGCCGCGGGCGTCGTTGAGCATCACGGCGAGCTCGGCGTACTCATCGCCGAAGAGCTCGGAGATCTCCCGCTTCATCCGCTTGGCCAGCGCCGGGGATGAGCCGGCGGTGGAGATGGCGATGGCCAGCGGCCCGGTGCGGACGATCGCCGGGAGGATGAAGTTGCACAGCGGCGGGACGTCGACGATGTTGGCGAGCATCGCCCGCTTCTCGGCGTCCTCGTAGATCCGGATGTTGGTCTCGGTGCTGTCGGTGCACGCGATGACGATGAAGACGCCCTCGAGGTCCTCGGGGCCGGCGTAGTCGCGGGCCTCCCAGCCGATCGATCCCTCGGCGGCCAGCGCCTCGAGCTCGGGGCCGGCCTCGGGGGAGATGACGGTCACCTCACCGCCGCAGGCGAGCAGGCCCTCGGTCTTTTCCATGCCCATCGCCCCGCCACCGATCACAAGGCACTTCCGGCCCTTGAGCTTCAGGCACGCGATGTAGAACGGCGTGTCCAGCATGTCCTTCA
>JBBASZ010000006.1:33633-34711 GCA_040398965.1 Solirubrobacteraceae bacterium
CGGCCCTTGAGCTTCAGGCACGCGATGTAGAACGGCGTGTCCAGCATGTCCTTCACGCAGGTCTGGTCGCAGATCCCGCGGTTGAACTGGCAGACGCACTCTTTTCCCTTGTAGGCGGCAGCAGGCATGGTCGCTCAAGCGTAGTAGCTCGTAACCTGCTGTACGAATGGCACGGCAGCGAGAGTTCAAGGAGATTCCCTTCCGCCCCGCCGCCCCCGGCGAGGGCTACTTCGAGGACGACTCGCTGATCCGGCGGGTAAACCGGGAGCTGATCGTCGCCTTCTCCGGCGCCCGCGCCCTGCTGCTCCAGGCCGCCCACCCGGTGATGTTCGAGGGCTTCTTCCTGAAGACCGCCGCCCGCGACAGCGCCCACGAGCGCCTGGCGCGCACGGCGACGGTGATGAACACGATCTACTTCGGCCGCCGCCAGGAGGCCGACGAGATGACCGCCCGGGTGCGGCAGGTGCACACCACCATCAGCGGCGTGACCGACGAGCCGCACGGGCACTTCCCGGCCGGCACCCCGTACGCCGCCGACGACCCCAAGTACCTGCTGTGGACGCTGGCCGCCCTGGTCGACTCGGCCGACATGATCTACCGGCTCTACGTCGGCCCCCTCACCCGCGACGAGCGCGACGCGCTCTGGGGTGACTACCGCGTAGTCGGCCGCCTCTTCGGCCTGCAGGAGGACGAGATGCCGGCAACGATCGAGGGCTTCGACGCCTACATGCGCGAGATGCTCGGCGGCGACGAGCTCTACGTGACCGACCGCGCGCGAGAGGTGAGCCTCGAGGTGGTTCTCCACCCGCCGGCCCCGTTCTACATGCGCTGGCTGGTGGAGATAGCCAACTTCGTGATCATCGGCTCGCTGCCGCCGGCGGTGCGCCGCGGCTACGGCCTGGGCTGGGACCCGGTCCGCGAGGTCGCCCGCCAGGGCGGCGCCCTCTACTCGCGCGAGATCCTGATGCGCAGCCTTCCCGGCTTCCTGCGCAACACGCCGGTCGCCGGGGGCAGGCTGCTTCCCGGGCCGCCGCGGGCCCGCGACGAAGAGCCGGTCGCGGCCTAGGGCTCGCGGCCG
>JBBASZ010000006.1:34811-91601 GCA_040398965.1 Solirubrobacteraceae bacterium
CGGGCCGCCGCGGGCCCGCGACGAAGAGCCGGTCGCGGCCTAGGGCTCGCGGCCGTTAGTTGGGGGCCGGGGTGGAGGTGGCGACCCTGATCGCCGTCAACGTCGGGTAGAGGGCGCTCAATTCGAGCGCAGAGGTGCCGGGGTTGGTCACCTGGGCGCAGTCCAGGCGGACCAGCACATGGGCGGAGTCGCTGGAGCGCTCCAGCGCGCCGTCGAGGCTCATCGGGATGAATTCCCGGTCGCCGGCCGCCCGGGTAAGCCTGCTCCCGGCGACTGCGGGATACAGGTCACCTTGGTGGGGCCACAGGTGGCAGTCGACCGCCCACTCCGTACCGGTCCCGGGCGGAGGGACGTAGCTGCCGGTGAAGTTGGCCTTGACCGTGAGCGTTCCCGTCAGCTTGTAGTCGCCGGGTGGGAGGCTCATGGACGCGACGGTGTAGTAGGTGGCCGACCCGGCGAGGACGGTCTCCTGGTCGCCTTGGGTCCAGAAGAGATCCGACGGGCCACGCAGGCCCTGCGGGCCGGCGGCGCCCTGGGGTCCGGCCTCGCCCCTGTCCCCTTGGGCTCCAGCCGGGCCCTGTGGGCCGGCCTCGCCCCTGTCCCCCTTCTCCCCGCGCGGGAGCTGGCCGGCCATGAAGTCTTCGGCCTTGAGCGATCGGTTCCGTACCTCCGGGGAACGAACGGCGTTGTCGCGAATCTGCTTCGAGCCGACGCTGTTGCGCGGGATCTGGACGGCGGCGTAGCTGACGCCCGACAGAGCGACGAAGAGTGCCATCAGCGCGACCACCATCGGCGGATTGAGGTGCTTTCTCACGCTGCCGACCATATCCGGGGCGGCATGGCTGCGTGCCGGTTGGCGTGCCCTGGGCGGCGGACGGCCTAGGGCTCGCGGCCGCGGGCCCTGCGCAGCTCGGCCAGGCGCGCGGCGAAGCGCTCCTCGGCCTCGTCGGGGTGGTAGAAGCGCTCGCCGACCAGCCCGTCGGGCATCAGCTCCTGGCCTCCGACGTGGCCGGGGAGCTTGTGGGGGTCCTCGTAGGGCTCGCTTCCCGCGGCCGGGGAGTGCAGGTAGGGCGGCGGGTCGGCGGCGCCGCGGTCGCGGACCGACTGCCGGGCGCGATTGAGCGCGTGGTAGGCCTCCTTGGACTTCGGCGCCAGCGAGAGGCGGATAGCGGCCTGGGCCAGCGCCCACTGCGCCTCGGGCATGCCGAGCAGCTCGACCGCCTGCGCGGCGGCGACCGCGGCCTGCAGGGCGCCGGGGTCGGCGTTGCCGATGTCCTCGGAGGCGAGGATCACCATCCGCCGGGCGATGAAGCGCGGGTCCTCGCCGCCCTCGAGCATCACGGCCAGGTAATAGAGGGAGGCGTCGGGGTCGGAGCCGCGGGTCGCCTTGATCCAGGCGGAGATCGTGTCGTAGTGGCGGTCGCCGGCGCGGTCGTAGAGGATCGCGCGCCGCTGGAGGGCATCCTCGGCCTCGGTGAGGGTCACCTTCCCCTCGCCGGCGCTGCGGGCCGCCAGCTCGAGCGCGGCCAGGGCGGTGCGGGCGTCGCCGCCGGAGCGGGCGGCCAGGAAGTCGAGCGCCTCGTCCTCGGCGGTGGCGTTCAGCTCCTCATCGAGGGCGCGGCGCAGCAGCTCGCGGACGACCTCGTCGTCGAGCGCGCTGAGCTCGTAGAGCTGGACGCGGGAGAGGAGGGCGTCGTTTACGTCGTGGTAGGGGTTCTCGGTCGTCGCGCCGACCAGGACGATCAGCCCCTCCTCGACCGCCGGCAGCAGCACGTCCTGCTGGGCCTTGTTGAAGCGGTGGATCTCGTCGAGGAAGACGATCGTCGCCGGGCCGCCGGCCTGACGGCGCTCGCGGGCGCGCTCGAGCACGGCCCGCACCTCGGGCTTGCCGGCGTTGACCGCGCTCAGCTCCTCGAAGGCGGCGCCCGACGAGCTCGCCACCAGCCGGGCGAGCGTCGTCTTCCCCGAGCCCGGAGGCCCGTGGAGGATCATCGAGTGCGGGTGGCCCTGGTCGATCGCCGAGCGCAGCGCGGTTCCCTCGGCGAGCAGGTGCTCCTGGCCGGCATAGCCCTCCAGGTCGCGCGGGCGCATCCGCGCCGCCAGCGGCGCGTCGGCCGGCGGCCGCTCGTCGATCCGGCCGGTGCCTTCGTCGAAGAGGCTCTCCACCGGGCCAGTATCCCCGAGCGACCGGAGGCGCGCGGGCTTCAGGTGACCGGCACCGGCAGCCCGGCGATCGCCGCGACCGCGCCGGCCGCGGCGGCGAGCAGCAGAGTCGGCACGATGCCGAGCCGCGCCGCGAAGAGCAGCAGCGCCGCCACGGCGGCGACCACCCACTGCCAGGTGAAGTCGACCCCGGAGGCAAGCGGCACGAAGGCGCCGAAGATCGCCCCGATCGCCGCCGGGCCGGCGCCGTCGAGGAAGGCACGGGCGTCGGGGTTGCTGCGCAGCTTCAGGAATTTCGAGCCGCCGGCGATCACGATCAGCATCGAGGGCGCGAAGGCCACGAACGAGGCCAGCAGCGCCCCGCCTATGCCGGCGGCCGCGTAGCCGACCACGGCGACGGTCTGCACCACCGGCCCCGGCGTTATCTGGCCAAGGGCGACGGCGTTGAGGAACTCCGGCTCGGTCATCCAGCCGTAAACCTCGACGGCGTCCTGCTGCATGATCGGCACGATCACGAAGCCGCCGCCGTAGGAGAGGGCGCCGACCTTGAAGGCGGTCCAGGCCAGCGCGGGGATCGCCGCGGCGCCGACGACGGCCATCAGCACCATCGCGGGGGAGATCGCCGCCGCCTCGCGGCTGCCACGCCGGATCAGCAGCTCGACCAGCCCGCAGCCCAGCAGCGCCGCGACCACCCAGGCGCCGAAGAGCACGGTTACAAGGGCACCGACCGCGATGTAGAGCGCGGCGCGCCAGAGCCGGAAGCCGGCGTGAGGGGCGAGGCTCGAGCGGGCGAGGTCCCAGCCGACGCTCAGCACCACCGCGAGCACCGCCGCCCCGGCCCCGGCGCCGACGCCCCGCAGCCACTCGGGAGGGGCGGAGGCCAGGAAGATGGCGGCCAGCGCGATGATCATCACCAGCCCGGGCACGATGAAGGCCAGGCCGCCGACCAGCGCCCCGGCCCTCCCGGCCACGCGCTCGGCGCAGTAGATCGCCAGCTGGGTGGAGGCCGGCCCGGGGAGCAGGCCGCAGGCGGCGTTGGCGTCCTCAAACTCCTGTGCGTCGATCCAGTGGTGGCGCTCGACGCAGAGCTCGCGGAGCATCGCCACGTGGGCCGGCGGGCCGCCGAAGCCGGTGAAGCCGAGCCGTCCCCACTCGCGCAGGACGGTCGACAGCGGGACCTGCCTCTCCATGGCGGCGATGATCGCATCCGCGGCCGGCCCTGAGGGCGATCTCGCCCTATTCTTTCCACGATGTTCACACGCATCGACCACGTGGGAATCGCCGTCGCCTCGATCGACGACGAGCTGCCGGCCTGGCAGGAGCGCTTCGGCATGGCTCCCTCACACCGCGAGACCGTCGAGGAGCAGGGCGTCGAGGCGGTCCTCTTCGACGTCGGCGAGAACCACGTCGAGTTGATCGCGCCGCTCGGCCCGGAGACCGGGGTGGCCCGCTTCATCGAGAGCCGCGGCCCCGGCCTGCACCATGTCGCCTACCAGGTGGAGGACATCGACGCCGTGCTTGCGCAGCTCAGGGAGTCGGGCGTGAAGCTGATCGACGAGGAGCCGCGGACCGGGATTCGCAACTCCCGCGTAGCCTTCATCCATCCGAAATCGGCCGGGGGCGTGCTCACCGAGATCGTCCAGCCGGCGGAAGGGAGCCACTGATGGCCAAGGACGAGGGCGGACGCGAACAGGTGACGATCGGCTTCAAGGGTGGCGGAGCGCTGCCGCTGCGCCTTTCCGCCGACGACCGCAAGGCACTGATGGGCGCCCTGGAGAAGGGTGGCTGGCAGGAGCTCTCCGACGCCGACGGCACCGTGCGGATCGACTGCTCGCAGGTGGTCTACGTGCGGACCGAGAGCGAAGAGCAGCGCGTCGGCTTCGGCGTCTCCTAGGCCGGTCCTGAAGCGATGAAGGTCGGCATCATCGGCATGCCCAATGCCGGCAAGTCGTCGCTCTTCAATGCGCTCACCCGCGCCGGCGCCCAGGCGGCCAACTACCCGTTCACCACGATCGAGCCCAACGTGGCGGTCGTGCCGGTCGCCGACGAGCGGCTCGAGAAGGTCGCCGCGACGGTTGGCGCCTCCGAGGTGGTGCCGGACACGATCGACTTCCACGACATCGCCGGGCTCGTTGCCGGGGCCCACAAGGGCGAGGGGCTGGGCAACCAGTTCCTGGCCAACATCCGCGAGACCGACGCGCTGATCCACGTCGTGCGCGCCCACCAGGACGCAAACGTCGTGCACTCAGAGGGGAGCGTCGACCCGGTCCGCGACGCCGAGACGGTCGAGACCGAGCTGATCTACGCCGACCTCGAGCAGGCCGAGCGCCGCCACGAGCGCGTAGTGCGCGAGGCGCGCGGTGGCGACGCCCACGCGATAGCCGAGGAGCAGTGGCTGGCCGAGGTGATCGCCGCGCTTGGCGAGGGACGCCCGGCCCGGACCGTGCCGGTTCCCGACGACGCGCCGGACGCGATGCGGCTGCTGCAGCCGCTGACCGGCAAGCCGGTGCTGATCGTCGCCAACGTCGAGGAGGGCGAGACCGGGGTTCCCGAGGCGGTCGCTGCCCACGCTGCGGCCGAGGGCGCCGGCGCGCTGGCGATCTCCTCGCGGCTGGAGGCCGAGCTCTCCGAGCTGAGCGACGAGGACGCCGCGGCAATGCGCGCCGACCTCGGCCTCGACGCCTCTGGCCTGGAGCTGGTGGTGCGCGGCGCCTTCGACCTGCTCGACCTGATCGCCTTCTTCACTGCCGGCGAGGCCAAGCCGGCGCAGTCCTGGCACACCCCGCGCGGCTCGACCGCATGGGAGGCCGCCGGGAAGATCCACACCGACATCCAGAAGGGCTTCGTCCGCGCCGAGGTGATCGGCTGGGAGGAGCTGGCCGACGCCGGCGGCTACGCCGGGGCCCGCGACCGCGGCACGCTGCGCACCGAGGGCCGCGACTACGTGATGGCCGACGGTGACGTGATGACCGTCAACTTCACTCCCTGAGCGCCGGCTTGCGGGGCACGGCCGGCAGGGCTTCGCCGAGCCGGCCCGCTCAGCCCTTGCGGCGCCGGGTGGCCGGCCCGCTCAGCCGGAACTGGTCCTCGCCGCCCCGCAGCCGCTCGGCCAGGCGGGCCATGCCCAGCTCGTCGGCCTTGCGCGCCGCCTTGGCCTCGCTGAGCTTGCGGTCACGCGGGCGGCGGACCTTCACCGGCTGCAGCGTCGCGATCTCCAGGAACTCGCGGAGCTGGCCGGCCTGCTCGAGGATCGCCTCGCGGGTGCCCGCCGCCATCCCGCTCGTGGGGTCCTGTGCCGCAGTGATAACGCCCTCGAGGTCGCGATGGCGCTCGAGCAGCTCGGCAGCCCCCTTCTCGCCCACGCCGCGCGCGCCGGGAATCCCGTCGGAGGGGTCGCCGCGCAGGGCGATCAGGTCCGGGATCCGCGCCGGGCTCACCCCGGTGCGCTCTCGCACGTCCTTGACTCCGATCAGCTCCACGCCGCCGCGGGCCGGGTAGAGCTGCCTGGTCTTTCCGCTCACGCACTGGAACATGTCGCGGTCGCCGCTGAAGATCAGCGTGCGGCCCCCGGCCCTCTCCTCGGAGGCCACCAGCGAGCCGATCAGGTCGTCGGCCTCGAGCCGGCCGGCGTCGAGCGAGGGCCAGCCGAAGGCCTCGAAGAAGTCCGGCGCCATCTTCCACTGGCGGGCGAGCGCCGGTGGCATCGGCGGGCGATCGGCGTGGTAACGCGGATAGAGCTTCACGCGGTACTTCGCCGCCTCCGCGCCCCAGCAGCAGACCAGCGCGCGCGGCTTTCGCTCGCGCCAGGCGGCGAGCAGGGCGTTGGCGGTGCCCAGCAGCGCGTTGACCGGCTTGCCGTCGGCGCCGCGGATCGACTTGGGCAGCGCGAAGAACGAGCGGTACATCAGAGACGGCGCGTCAACGGCGATCAGGGGGCCGGCCACAGAGGCAGGTTAAGGGGCCGGTAAGCAGGAATGGGAAAGGCTGGCCCGGCGGTACCGTGATACCCGGGCGGTCCGCGACGCGTACCCCTCACGCGTCGATGACCGAAGAGAAAGAGATCCCCGCCGAAGAGGAGACCACGAAGGTCCCCAGCTCACGGATCGCGCGCACGGCGAAGTTCGGGGGCCTGGTCGGGGGCCAGAGCGCCAGGTGGGCGGCGACCAGCGCCGCCAACAAGCTGCGCTCCGAGGAGCGCGCCCAGGAGGCAAGCCAGGCCCGCGCCTACGAGCTCGCCGACCAGCTCGTCAAGCAGCTCGGCCAGATGAAGGGCGCGGCGATGAAGATCGGGCAGGTCCTCTCGACCGTCGATTTCGAGCTGATCGACGAGAAGGACCGCGAGGGCTTCAAGGCCCGGCTCGCCGAGCTGCGCGACAACGCGCCGAAGGTCGCCTTCGCCGACATGAAGAAGGTCCTGGAGAAGGACCTCGGCGGCGACATCGACGAGTTCTTCCCCGAGTTCGACCCCGAGCCGGTGGCCGCCGCCTCGATCGGGCAGGTCTACCGCGCGCGCACCGAAGAGGGCGAAGAGGTCGCGGTGAAGATCCAGTACCCGGGCGTGGCGGAGGCGGTCGAGACCGACATGCGCAACGTGAAGATGCTCGTGCCGCTGCTCAAGCGGCTCGCTCCGGGCATCGACGCCAAGGCGCTGCTCGCCGAGCTGCGCGAGCGGATCAGCGAGGAGCTCGACTACGAGCTCGAGGCGGCCAACCAGCGCCAGATCCACCGCCACTTCCGCGGCCACCCGTTCATCCAGGTGCCGAAGGTCCACAGCGCCCTGTCCACCCGGCGGGTGCTGGTGACCGAGTTCGTCGAGGGCAGGAGCTTCGAGGAGATCAAGGAGCTCCCCGACGACGAGCGCGACCGCTACGGCGAGATCGCCTTCCGCTTCTTCTTCGGGCTGATGAGCCGCGAGCACATCGCCTGCGGCGACCCCCACCCCGGCAACTACATCTTCCCCGAGAGCGGGAGGGTCTGCTTCCTTGACTTCGGGCTGCTGCGGCGCGTGCCGCCGGACTACCTGGCCGGCGAGCAGGAGCTGGCACGCTCGATCGTCGGTGGCGACGCCCAGGAGACCCACCGGCTTCTCTCCGAGCTCGGCTACCTGCCCGAGCCGGAGGAGTTCCAGCCCGAGCGGCTGCTCGAGCAGCTGCAGACCGCCGGCGAGTGGTACTTCGAGCCGGGCTTCCGGCGGCTGACGCCGGAGTACGTGCGCCACGCGATCGAGGTTGGCTCCTCGCCGCGGTCGGACTACTACGACTACATGCGCCGGCAGACCATCCCGCCCCCGGCGCTGCTGATGCGGCGGATGGAAGGGCTGCTCTTCACCGTGCTTGGCGAGATGCGCGCCGGGGCCGACTGGGGCTCAATCGCCTTCGAGTACATGGCCGGCGCCGAGCCGACCACCGAGCTGGGCGTCGAGGACGCCGGCTTCTTCGCCGCGAAGGGCTGACCGCGGGGCGTCGCGGGCCGCGCGGGCGTAGGCTTGGGCGGCCAACGGAATTCCAAGAGGAGGCAGTGAATAAATGGCACCCACCGTTATCGAGGGCATCGAGGGCGCAAAGGCGCTCGTAGGCCAGGAGCTCGGAACCAGCAGCTGGTACGAGGTCACCCAGGAGAAGATCAACGCGTTCGCCGACGCGACCGGCGACCACAACTTCATCCACATCGACGAGGAGGCGGCGGCCAAGACGCCGTTCGGCAGCACGATCGCCCACGGCCTCTTCACCCTCTCGCTCGGCCCGATGTTCACCTACGAGATCATGACCGCGACCAACGTGACCTTCGCCGTCAACTACGGCTACGACAAGGTCCGCTTCCCGGCGCCGGTGCTGGTCAACAGCAAGGTGCGCATGCGCGCCGTCCTCTCGACGGTCGAGGAGGTCCCGGGCGGCATCCAGGCGATGATCACCCAGACCTTCGAGGTCGAGGGCCAGGAGAAGCCGGTCTGCGTGGCCGAGCAGCTGGTCCGCTTCTTCGGCGAGGCCTGATCTTCGGCGGGCGCCGGGAGCACTTCCCGGCGCCCCCGTATTCAGCCCGCTGAAATGCGCCGCGGGCGAGGTTCGAAAGCCGCTTCCGGCGGGTATTCTCGCCGCATGACCACGATCAGCCCGGCCGCCGAGAGCGCGGCCATCGAATCGGTTCCCACCCAGCTGTTCATCGGCGGGCAGTGGCGCGACTCCTCCTCCGGGGCCACGCTGCCGGTCGAGGACCCGGCCACCGGCGAGGTCCTCTGCGAGGTCGCCGACGCCACGGTGGAGGACGGCGAGGCCGCCCTGGCCGCCGCCGACGAGGCGTTCAGGAGCTTCCGCGAGGTCGCCCCGCGCGACCGGTCCGACATCCTGCGCCGCGCCTACGACCTGATGATCGAGCGCGCCGACGAGCTGGCGCTGGTGATGACCCTGGAGATGGGCAAGCCGGTCCCCGAGGCGATGGGCGAGGTGCTCTACGCCGCCGCTTACCTGCGCTGGTACTCCGAGGAGGCGGTGCGGATCAACGGCCGCTTCCAGGTCGCCGAGAACGGCACCAACCGGGTGCTGACCATGCAGCAGGGCGTCGGCCCGTGCATCTTCATCACGCCCTGGAACTTCCCGCTGGCGATGGGCACGAGGAAGGTGGGCCCGGCGATCGCCGCCGGCTGCACCTGCGTGGTCAAGCCGGCCAAGCAGACGCCGCTCTCGATGCTGGCGATGGCGCAGATCTTCGAGGAGGCCGGCCTGCCGGCCGGGGTCCTGAACGTGATCACCACCAACGATTCGGGCGGCGTGATGACCCCGCTGATCGCCGACCCGCGGGCGCGCAAGCTCTCCTTTACCGGCTCGACCGAGATCGGCAAGCGGCTGATCGAGCAGTCGGCCGAGCAGATCCTGCGCGTCTCGATGGAGCTCGGCGGCAACGCCCCGTTCCTGGTCTTCGAGGACGCCGACCTGGACGCGGCGGTCGACGGGGCCCTGCTGGCCAAGATGCGCAACGGCGGCGAGGCCTGCACCAGCGCCAACCGCTTCATCGTCCACGAGTCGGTTGCGGCCGACTTCACCGGGAAGCTCGCCGCGAAGATGGGGGCGATGAAGGTGGGTCGCGGCACCGAGGACGGCGTCGAGGCCGGGCCGCTGATCGACCAGGTGGCCGTGGACAAGGTCCACGAGCTGGTCGAGGACGCCCTCGCGCTCGGCGCGACGGCCCACGTCGGCGGCGCGCCGGTGGACGGCCCGGGCTACTTCTACGCCCCGACCGTCCTGGGAGACGTTCCCGACGGGGCGCGGATCACCGCCGAGGAGATCTTCGGCCCGGTGGCGCCGGTGCGCACCTTCTCCACCGACGAGCAGGCGATCGAGATGGCCAACGACACCGAGTACGGCCTCGTCGCCTACATGTACGCCCGCGACATCGGCCGCGCCTTCCGCGTGATGGAGGGGCTCGACACCGGGATGATCGGCTTCAACCAGGGGATGGTCTCCAACGCCGGCGCCCCGTTCGGGGGCGTGAAGCAGTCCGGCTACGGCCGCGAAGGTGGCCACGAAGGGCTCGAGGAGTACCTCGAGACCAAGTACATCGCCCTCAATATCGACGGCTGAGCGGCGCGGCCCACGGGCGCGCCGCCCACAAGCCGCCGCGCGCGTCCCGGCGGGCAGGTGCCCGCCGGCGGCTCAGACCTCCTCGTTGCCGGCGGCGATCTTCCTCAGGTTGATCGTCTCGTCGTAGAGCTTGGCGCTGACGCCCTCCTCGAGGGCGACCTCGCGCAGCGGCCGGCCGGTGTCGGTGGCCTTCTTCACGATCGCCGCGGCCTTGTCGTAGCCGATCGCGGTGTTGAGCGCGGTCGCCACGGCGAGCGTCCCGCCGGCCGAGGCGTCGGTGCCGGCGCGGTTGGCCTCGATGCCGTCGATGCACTTCTCCGCGAAGAGCGTCGAGGCGCTGGTCAGCAGCTGGATCGAGTCGGTGAGGTTGCGGGCCATCAGCGGGATCCGCACGTTGAGCTCGAACTGGCCCTGCATGCCCCCGATGGTGATCGCCGTGTCGTTGCCGATCACCTGCGCGGCGACCTGGAGGACGACCTCGGGGATGACCGGGTTGACCTTGCCGGGCATGATCGACGAGCCCTTCTGCAGCTCGGGGAGGTAGAGCTCGCCGATGCCGGCGCGCGGGCCCGAGCCCATCAGCGCGATGTCGTTGGCGATCTTGGTGAGCGAGACGGCGACCACCTTCAGCGCGCCGGAGAGCTCGACCAGCGCGTCGCGGTTGCCCTGGGCCTCGAACGGGTGAGCCGGGCCCTCGATCTTCAGGCCGGTCTCCCTGCGCAGCTCTCGCCGGACCTTCTCGGCGAAGCGGCGGTGGGTGTTGAGCCCGGTGCCGGTGGCGGTGCCGCCGAGCGGGATCTGGCGGACGTGGACCAGCGCGGCCTCGATCCGCTCCCGGCCCATCTCGACCTGGGTGGCGTAGCCCTCGAACTCCTGGCCGAGGGTGACGGGCACCGCGTCCATCAGGTGGGTGCGGCCGGCCTTGACGACGTTGCGGAACTGGCGGGCCTTGCGGTTCAGCGACCTCTCGAGTTCCTTGAGCGCCGGCAGCAGCTCGTTGGTGCACATGTCGAGCGCGGCGAGGTGGACGGCCGAGGGGAAGACGTCGTTGGAGGACTGGCCGAAGTTGACGTCGTCGTTGGCGTGGGCGCCGGAGAGGGTGGCGATCACCTCGTTGGCGTTCATGTTCGACGAGGTGCCCGAGCCGGTCTGGAAGACGTCGATCGGGAACTGGTCGTCGTGCTTGCCGGCGGCGACCTCGTCGGCGGCGCGGGCGATCTTCTTCGCCTTTGCCTTGGGGATCAGCCCCAGCTCGCCGTTGACGCGCGCGGCGGCGCCCTTGATGCGGCCGAGCCAGTGGATCACCGGGAGCGGGACGAGCTCGCCGGAGACGGGGAAGTTGTCGACGGCCTTGGCGGTCTCGCCGCCGTAGAGGCGCTTCTTGGCCATGGTTCTCCTTCGGGACGTTTGCTCGACCGATGCTACGCCCGCGCGGCCGCCGGTGACTTGTGCCCTACCCGCAGAAGGCGGAGATCTCCCGCGCGACGGCGACCGGGTCGTCCCAGGCCATCAGGTAGCCGGTGCGCGGCACAATCCGCAGCTGGCCGTCGGGGAGAAGGTCGAGCGCCTCCTCGGCGCCGAGCATTGGGTGGCGCGGGTCCTCGTCGGCCCAGAGCAGCAGCACGGGGAACTCCATGGCGCCGTAGGCGTCGAGCAGCTCGCGCCGCGGCGCGGTCGGCCGGCCGCGGGCGAAGGCGGCCCACGAGCGGGCGAGGTTGGCGTTGCCGCCCACGTCGGCCAGCGCGTGGCGCACCACGTCGGCGGCCTCCGGGTTGCCCCGGGCGCTGAGCTGCACTCCGCGCTCGGGGCGAAGGGCGATCCGCGCGGCGCGCATCAGGACCCGGTCGGCCCCCGGCACGGCGCCGGCCCGCGCGGCCACCAGCCAGGCGTTCCAGTCGGCCTCGCGGGAGCCGGGGCGGTGGAGCCGGTTGCCCATCAGGACCAGCTTGGCGGGGGTGAGCAGCCCGTCGGCGATCGCCTCCAGGACCAGCTCCACTCCCAGCCCGTGGCCCCCGACCAGCGGCCGCGGGCCGCCGACCTCGCGGCAGAAGCCGGCGACCACCTCGGCCAGCCAGCGGCGCGTGTACGGGTGGGAGGGGCGGTCCTCCGAGGAGCCGTGGAGTGGCAGGTCGGGGAGGATTACCCGGTAGCGGTGCTCGAGCTCGGCGACGAGCGGCACCAGCTCCCGGTGGCTGAGCAGCTCGGAGTGCCAGAGGACCAGCGGCTGGCCGGTGCCCTGCTCGCGGTAGGCGACCCGGGCGCCGTCGGGGTGGTGGTAGAGGCGGAGCTTCATCCCTGCCGGCGCCCGGCGCTGCGTCCCTCCTCGAAGGCGGCGCGGGCCTGCGGGCCGGCCGACTCGATCCGGCGGGCCGAGCTCTCCAGCCGGTAGGCCAGCTCGCTCTGGATGCCCTGCGAGGTGCTGGCCCCGCGATCGGCCGCGCCGACGAGGAACCCGAGCTCCAGGGCCGCCTGGCGGTCGCCGGCCCGGCCCTCCTCGGCGAGCCGGTCGGCTACCGCGGTGATCGCGAAGCCGAGGGTCATCAGGTCGGCGTCGGAGCGGGCCGAGTTGACGCAGCCGGAGATCGTCGTGCCGCTCTCGAGGTTCACCGCTTCCGGTGCCGCCTCCAGCGCGGTGGCGATCTGCTCCCGGTTGGCACAGCCTGCGGCGAGCCCCTCTGCCTCGGAGCCCGAGCCGCAGCCGGCCAGCACGAGGGCCAGCGCGGCCAGGAGCACCGGGGCGGTCAGCTCAGGCCTTGACATCGACCGGCGCCGGGAGCTCGAAGCCCATCGACTGGCAGCCCCGCTCGATCTCCTGGATCGTGGCGTCGAGCACGGCGATGCGGGCGAAGCGCTTGCTCTCGCCGGCGATCACGTGCCACGGTGCCCAGGTGGTGCTGGTCCGCTCGACCATCTCCTCGACCGCGGCGGCGTAGTCGTCCCACCTCTCGCGGTTACGCCAGTCCTCTTCGGTGAGCTTCCACTGCTTGAGCGGGTCGGCGTCGCGGTCCTTGAAGCGCTTCAGCTGTTCGCCGGGCGAGATGTGCATCCAGAACTTCACGATGATGCACCCCTCCAGGTAGAGGAAGCGCTCGAAGTCGACGATCTCCCCGTAGGCGCGCTCCCACTGGTCGGTTGTGGCGAAGCCCTCGACCCGCTCGACCAGGACGCGGCCGTACCAGGTGCGGTCGAAGACGGCCATTCCCCCGTGGCCGGGGAGGTTGCCGACGAACCGCTGGAGGTAGAAGTGGCGCTTCTCGTCCTCGGTCGGCGCCGCGTACTGGACGACGCGCACGTGGCGGGCGTCGAGCGGCTCGACGAGGCGCTTGATCGCCCCGCCCTTGCCGGAGGCGTCCCAGCCCTCGAAGAGAATCAGCAGGGCCGGCCCCAGGCCGCCGGTGCCGAGCTTGCCGCCGAGCGCCAGGCGCAGCTGGGCCAGGCGCAGCTGCCGGGCCTTGAGGGCCGCCTCGTACTGCTTGCGCTTGAGGCTGCTTCCGAGGTCGACCTGGTCGAGTGCGCCCATACCGGCACTCTGCCACAGGCCGTCCAACTTCGCTATTTCCGGGGTTTGTCCGGCGCGGCGGGTGTCATTAGCGGCCATGGAGCTCGTTCCCGGCGACCCACTGGCCCATCGGGCCCTCGAATCGCTTCTCCACGCCGAGGCGACCGTTCGCCGCAGCCTGGCCCGCGACCTGGAGGGCGCCCGGGTGCAGTCGACCGGCTTCTTCGTGCTCGTCCTCCTGTCGACCGCCGGCGGCGAGCTCGAGCTGCGCGCCCTGCGTCACCGGATGCAGACCTCGAAGGCCAATGCGACCGAGGTGATCGACCGCCTCGTCGCCCGCGGGCTGGTCACGCGCCGGCGCTCACCGGCCGACCGGCGAACCGTTCTGGTGGAGATCACCCCGGCCGGCCGCGAGCTCGTCGACCGGCGCTTCCCGCGCCACAGCGAGCGGGTCCGCGAGGCCTTCGCGGCCCTCGACGACGACGAGAAGCGCTCGCTCGCGCAGATCTGCCGCAAGCTCGCCGCCTGAGCGCGCCGGCGGCCCCGGCCCCCGCGGCCCCGCGCGGATTGCCAGAATGGCCGCGATGGCCTCGCTCCCCACACCGGTGGACCCTTCCGCCTCGCTGCCCGAGATGGAGCAGGCGGTCCTCGAGCGCTGGCGCGAGCGCGATGTCTTCGCCGAGTCGCTGCGCCGCCGCGAGGGGGCAGAGCCGTGGGTCTTCTACGAGGGGCCGCCGACCGCCAACGGGCGCCCCGGCTCCCATCACGTCCTGGCCCGCGTCTTCAAGGACATCTACCCGCGCTTCAAGACGATGCGCGGCCACTACGTCGAGCGCAAGGGCGGCTGGGACTGCCACGGGCTGCCGGTCGAGATCACCGTCGAGCAGGAGCTCGGCATCTCCTCCAAGGAGGAGATCGAGGAGTACGGGATCGCCGAGTTCAACGCGAAGTGTCGCCAGTCGGTCTTCACCTTCCTTGAGGAGTGGGACCGGCTCACCGAGCGGATCGGGTTCTGGATCGATCTCGACGACGCCTACCGCACGCTCGACGACGGCTACATCGAGTCGGTCTGGTGGGCGCTGCGCCAGATCTGGGACAAGGGCCTGCTCTACGAGGGCCACAAGGTCGTTCCGTACTGCCCGCGCTGCGGCACCTCGCTCTCGTCGCACGAGGTCGCGCAGGGTTACAAGGACGTAATCGACCCCTCGGTCTACGTGCGCTTCGGCGTGCCGGCCGGCCAGGGGCCGGTACAGGCCGGCGACGAGCTGATCGTCTGGACCACCACGCCATGGACGCTGGTCTCCAACGCCGCCGTCGCCGTCGACCCGGAGCTCGAGTACGTGCGCGCGAAGGTGCCGGGCGAGAGCGCACCGATGATCGTCGCCGCGCCCCTGGCGGAGCGGGTGCTCGGCGAGGGCGCCGAAGTGATCGAGAGCTTCTCCGGCTCCGAGCTGGTCGGCCTTGCCTACGAGGCGCCGTTCGACTTCATCCCCGGCTCGGACTGGGGCGAGAAGGGCCACACCGTGCTGCCGGCCGACTTCGTCACCGCGCAGGACGGCTCGGGCCTGGTGCACACCGCGGTCGCCTTCGGCGAGGACGACTTCCGCCTGGGCCAGGAGGCCGGGCTGGAGATGGTCAACCCGGTCAGGCTCGACGGCACCTACGACGAGCGGATCGGCCCGTACGCCGGGCGGTTCGTCAAGGACGCCGACCCCGACCTCGTCGAGGACCTGCGCTCCCGCGGCAAGCTGCTGCGGGCCGGCGACTACGAGCACTCCTATCCCCACTGCTGGCGCTGTTCGACCCCGCTCCTCTACTACGCCAAGCCCTCCTGGTACATCGCCACCTCGAAGATCGGTGACCGGCTGCTGGCCGAGAACGAGAAGATCGACTGGCACCCCGAGCACATCCGCGACGGGCGCTTCGGCGACTGGCTGCGCGGCAACGTCGACTGGGCGCTCTCGCGTGAGCGCTACTGGGGCACGCCGCTGCCGGTCTGGCGCTGCGGGAACGGCCACCTGCACTGCATCGGCTCGTTCGAGGAGCTCGAGGAGCTCTCCGGCCGGCCGCTTCCCGACCCGCACCGCCCGTTCGTCGACGAGGTGAGCTTCCCGTGCGCGGAGTGCGGTGAGGCGATGAACCGCGTTCCCGAGGTGGTCGACGTCTGGTTCGACTCGGGCGCGATGCCGTTCGCCCAGTACCACGCGCCGTTCGAGAACCAGGAGAAGTTCGAGCAGCGCTTCCCCGCCGACTTCATCTGCGAGGCGATCGACCAGACCCGCGGCTGGTTCTACTCGCTGCTGGCCGTCTCGACCCTGCTCTACGACAAGAGCTCGTACGAGTCGGTGGTCTGCCTGGGCCACATCCGCGACGAGGACGACCGCAAGATGAGCAAGTCGCTCGGCAACGTGGTCGAGCCGTGGGAGGTTCTCGACCGCTTCGGCGCCGACGCCTTCCGCTGGTACTTCTTCACCAGCAAGCAGCCGTGGGACGGCTACCGGTTCTCGATGGACGCCGTCGGCGAGGGGGTTCGCCTCTTCCTGCGCCAGCTGTGGAACACCTACTCCTTCCTGGCCCTCTACGAGAACGCCGCCGCCGGCCAGGAGGAACGCCCCGAAGGCGAGGAGACCGAGCTGGACCGCTGGATCCGCTCGCGCCTGGCCGCGACCGTCGCCGAGGTGACCGAGCGGCTCGAGGCCTTCGACGCGACGATGGCCGGCCGGGCGATCCAGGAGTTCGTCGACGATCTTTCGAACTGGTACGTGCGCCGCTCGCGGCGGCGCTTCTGGGACGGCGACCCGGTCGCCTTCGAGACGCTGCGCGAGTGCCTGGTCACCACGGCCAAGCTGCTGGCGCCGTTCACCCCGTTCATCGCCGACGAGATCTACGAGAACCTCGACGGGAGCGAGCCTTCGGTCCACCTCTGCGACTGGCCCGCGCCGGGAGTCGAGCGCGACCTGCCGCTCGAGGTCTCGATGGCCACCGCGCGCGAGACGGTGCGCCTGGGGCTCGCCGCCCGCGGACAGGCGAAGGTGAAGCTCCGCCAGCCGCTGCGCGAGGCGGTCGTGGTTGCCGCGGGCAACGAGCGGGAGGCGATCGGCCGCCACGCGGAGATCGTCGAGGAGGAGCTGAACGTCGAGGAGCTGCGGTTCGTCGACGACGCCGACGAGCTGGGCTCATGGGAGGTGAAGGCCAACTACCGCACCCTCGGGCCGCGTTTCGGCAAGAAGATGCCGCAGGTGGCCGCGGCGGTAGCGGCGCTCGACCCCGACCACGTCGCCGCCACGCTACGTGACGGCGGGACGGTCGGCGTGGTCATCGACGGCGACGAGCACCCGCTCGGCGCCGACGACCTGGTGATGGCGATGGCGCCGCTCGAGGGCTACCAGCTGGAGCGCGAGGGCTCACACGCCGTGGCGCTCGACCTCCAGCTCGACGACGAGCTGCTGCGCCGCGGCCTCGCCCGCGAGATCGTCCACGCGATCCAGAACGCCCGCAAGGCGGCCGGCCTGGCCGTGGAGGACAGGATCTCGCTGACGCTGGGCGGCGACGAGGAGCTGCTCGACGTCGTGCGCGAGCACGAGGCGCTGGTGGCCGGCGAGGCGCTGGCCACCAAGGTCACCCTGGCCGCCGACGCCGCCGGCGAGGCGACGGCTATCGACGGCCGGGACCTGGTTATCGCGGTGGAAAAGGCCTGACTCAGGCGCCGAGAGCGGCGTTGAGCTGCTCTTCGATCTTGCCCTTGGGCTGGGCGCCGACGATCTGCGCGGCCGGCTGGCCGCCCTTGAAGAGGATCATCGTCGGGATCGACATGACGTTGTACTGGGCGGCGGTCTGCTGGTTGTCGTCGACGTTGAGCTTGACGATCTTCACGTCGCTGCGCTCAGAGTCGATCTCCTCGAGGACGGGGCCGACCATCTTGCACGGGCCGCACCAGGGGGCCCAGAAGTCGACGAGGACCGGCTCGGTGGAGTCGGCTACCTCAGCCTGGAAGTTTGCGTCGGTGATTTCGGGAAGGGCCATCGGGATGCTCCTTGGACGTTTACTCGGTTCTTCTTTCTACCGCTTTACACTATACAAAGTGTAGTGGAGCGCCGTCGGGCGCCCGCGGCGGTTTTCGGCGCGGACTCGGCCCCCGGCGGCAGGCTCAGCGCCTCAGGCGCATCGCCGGGACCAGCCAGGCAGCCTCGGCGACGATCTGCCAGGTCATCTTCGACTCGCCCTCGCGGCGGTCGTGGAAGACGATCGGCACCTCGACGATCCGGAAGCCCTTCTTCATGGCGCGGTAGGTGAGCTCGACCTGGAAGGCGTAGCCGCGCGAGCGCACCGTGTCGAGGTCGATCGCCCGCAGCACGTTGGCCCGGAAGCACTTGAAGCCCCCGGTCAGGTCCTGGACGGGGAGGGTGAGCACCGCCTGGGCGTAGAGCGAGCCGCCGCGGCTGACCAGGCGCCGCAGCGAGCTCCAGTTCTCGATCCCGCCGCCCTCGACGTATCTGGAGCCGAGGGCCAGGTCGGCGCGTCCCTTCAGGACCTCGTCGAGCAGGGGGGTGAGGTCGGCCGGGTCGTGGGAGAAGTCGCAGTCCATCTCCAGGCAGCAGGATGCGTCGCGCTCCAGGGCGTACCTGAAGCCGGCGATATAGGCCGGGCCCAGCCCCTCGCGGACCGGCCGGTGGAGAACCTCGACCTCCTCGTACTCCTGCGCCAGGCGGTCGGCGATCTGCCCGGTGCCGTCGGGGGAGTCGTCGTCGACGACGAGGATCCGGTAGCCCTCGGGCGAGGCGGCGGCCAGGGCCGGGCCCGCGGCAGCGACGATTCCTTCGAGGTTCTCGGCCTCGTTGAAGGTCGGGAGGATCAGCCAGGGCAGCGACGCCATTGGCCGCAGGCTACGTGAGTTCCGTGCCGGTAAGCCGCGCGAGCAGCTCCCCGCTCACAACCTGCTGGACCGCTTCACGCCGGTGCGGGGCCAGCTCGGCCGCCGCCCGCTGCGCGTAGTCGGCCGGCGGGTCGTCGAGGGCGGTGCGGATCGCGCCGGCCAGGTCCTCGCCGACCAGCCTCGGGTCGAGCCGCTGCGCGATGGACAGGGCCGGGTAGGGGCCCGGTGCCGGGGTGGTGACGAGCAGGCAGCCGTCGGCGAGCGCCTCGAGCTGGGCGATCCCGTGGTCCTCCTGGCGGGGAGCGGTGACGAAGAGG
The DNA here is from genome assembly GCA_040398965.1 of Solirubrobacteraceae bacterium. Classification (GTDB taxonomy): domain Bacteria; phylum Actinomycetota; class Thermoleophilia; order Solirubrobacterales; family Solirubrobacteraceae; genus F1-60-MAGs163. The sequence goes on from JBBASZ010000006.1 coordinate 53,238, forward strand.
CGGGCGCGCCTCAGCAGCGCCCGGTACTCGTCGCGGCCCAGGAGGCCGGGCGCCTCGACGCCCTCCGGCAGTTCGCCCAGGCGCGCGGGGTCGACGCCGCAGACCAGGAGCCGCTCGCCCTCGAGCCGGGCCTGGGTCCAGGCGGCGAGGACGCGTTCAAGGCCCTTCTTCTCAGGGTCGGCGGCGTAGGTGATCGCCGTGATCTCCCGGTCATCCGGCGGCGTGAGCGGGCCGGAGGGCTCGACCGGGATCGGCACCACGAGGCTGCGCAGCCGCAGCTCGGGATAGGGCTCGAGCGAGTTCTCGTCGGTGGGGATGAGCAGCGGGGCATGGGCCAGGCGGCGCGCCTCCAGCGGCCTCTGCCAGAGGCCGTGGCGACCGGGCCGGTTCTCGGCGGCGGTGGTGTCGAGCCGGATCGCCCCCGGCTCCGGGGCCAGCAGGGCGGCGGTGACCGTCGAGTAGATGACCGCGTCGGGCGTGGACTGAGCCAGTGCCTCGCGGGCGGCGCGGGCGGCGGCGCGGGCCTGGGTGAGGTCGGTCAGCGCGAGGGTGCGGACGCTGCGCAGCTCCGGAGCCCGGGCGACGTGCACCTCGGCCCCGGCGACCCCGAGCATCTCCGCCAGCGCCTCGTCGGAGGCGCGCAGGCCGGCGGTCGTACCGAGCGAGACGAGCAGGATCCGTGGGCCGCTCACGCCACGCCCCGCGGCTCGGCCCCGCCCTCGCGGCGCAGGCCCGGGGTGCGCACGAGCTTCACCGGGCCGAAGGCGGAGCTGCGGGCCACGAAGAAGACAACGCCGTCGCGCTGCTCGATCGCCGTGACCGCCTCGTCCTGCCGGCGCCAGCCCAGCGCCCAGATGATCCCGAAACCGGTGGCCACCGCGGCGACCTGGGGAATCCAGATCGAGCCGATGGCGGCGACACCCGCGGCCAGCAGGAGGGGCCAGATCCGGGACAGCAGCAGCCTTCCGGTGCCCAGGTCGGGGAGCGAGGTCTCCGTTCGGGCCTCGCGCAGCGAGCGCTCCACGCCGGCGGTCGGCCGGGTGTGGCGCCCGAGCCAGCCGCCGATCACCACCGCCAGCGCCCACCAGGCGGCGGCGAAGAAGATCAGCGCCGTGTCGTCGAGGGCGTTGGCCTGGATGACGGTGATCACGGCGAGGACCGTTGCCGTGGCGGCGCTGAGCAGGACCGTCGCCTTGAGGAGGTCCACGAACCTCACGGCTCAGGCCCGGGCGAGGATGGAGAGCAGCTCGCGGACGCCCTCCTCGCCGTCGACGACCACGTCGGCCCGCTCGAGCAGCTCGGGAGGCGCCTCGTCGGAGAGCACGCCCACGCAGACCGCTCCCTCCAGCTCCCCGGCGGCGACCAGCTCGCGCAGGCCGGAGAAGGCGTCGAGGTCGGTGCGGTCGTCGCCTGCGTAGAGTGCCCAGGCGGCGCCGACCCCGTCGAGCAGCGCCTTGACCGCGCCGTCCTTGCCGGCGGTCACCGGCGGGCGGATCTCGATCACGTTGCGGCCGCGGTGCAGGTGCAGCCCCTCCTCGCTGGCCTCCTCGGCGATCCGCTCGGCCACCGCCCGGGCGGCCACCTCGTCGTCCACCCCCCGCCAGTGCAGGCCGACGATTGTTCCCTTGTCCTCGACGCGCAGGCCGACGTCGCCGATCTCCGCCTGGTCCTGCCGGGCGACGACCCCGTGGACCTGGGTCATCCAGCGCTCGGCCTCCGGGTTGACCTGTGCCTCGCGCGAGCCCCGGACGAGCAGCTCGAGCCCGTGGTTCCCGGCGTAGGGGATGGAGCCCATGCCGACTATCCGGCGGGCCTCGGAGGCCTGCCGCCCGCTGACGCAGCCGACCAGCGCGTAGGAGGCGGTGCAGTCGACCAGCAGGCGGCGGAAGAGCTCGCTGACGCTCGCGTCCTCGGGGTCGCGGACGATCGGCGCGAGGGTTCCGTCCACGTCGAGCAGCAGGGCGGAGCGGGACGGATCGGCGACGATCGGCACCAGCGCCTCTTCGAGCGTCATCTCCCCGGACATTCGAATACCTAGTATGAAGCCATGAGCCGCGGTCGCCTCGTCCAGCTCGCTCTGGTCGGCGCGGCCGCCGGTCTGTTCAGCGGTCTTTTCGGGGTCGGCGGGGGCGTGGTGATCGTCCCCCTGCTCGTCCTCTGGCTCCTGTTCGACGAGCGCACCGCCACCGGCACCTCGCTCCTGGCCATTGCGGTCGTGGCTGCCGTCGGGGCAATCGTCCAGGAGGCTGCGTATGGGAACGTTCTCTTCTGGGATGGCGTCCTGGTCGGCGTGCCGGCCGTGGCCGGGGTTCTCTTCGGGGTCTGGCTGCAGCACCACATCCCGGCCGCCGTGGTCCGCGCCCTCTTCGCGGTCCTGCTGGTCGTAACGGCGATCCTGCTCGTCGTCGGCCACGGCTGGGAGCCGGCCGCCGACCCTGGCGGCGCCTACTACGCGGCGGCCGCCGCGATCGGCCTGGCCGCCGGCATCCTCTCCGGCCTGCTCGGGGTCGGCGGGGGTGCCCTCTTCGTCCCCGCGATGGTTCTCGTCCTGGGCCACGAGCAGCTCGATGCCGAGGCCACCTCCCTGCTGGCGATCATCCCGGTCTCGCTCGTCGGCGCCTGGCGCCAGCACCGTTACGGCAACCTCGACCATCGCGCCGGCCTGGTCATCGGCGCCGCGGCGATCCCGTTCGCGGTGATCGGCGTGGTGGCCGTCAACGAGGTGCCCCCGAGGCTCGTCGAGATTGCCTTCGCGCTGCTGCTGGTTTACGTGGCCTGGCAGATGGCCCGCGGCGCGCTGGCAGAGCTGCGGAAAGGCCGAGAGCCCGGCGACGGCGCAGCCGGCACGCGCTGAGCGCCCATCGGCTACGGTGGCCCTGATGCCCCCGATCATCTGGGAACACCGCCCCGAGAGGCTGCGCGCCCCGGCGATGGTGTGTGCCTTCGGCGGCTGGAACGACGCCGCCGAGGCCGCTACCGCGGCCGCCGGCTTCGTAGGCGCGGCCACCGGCGCGCGGCGCTTTGCCCACCTCGATCCCGAGGACTTCTACGACTTCCAGGCCACCAGGCCCCAGATCTCGCTGGTCGAGGGAGAGGCGCGGCAGGTCATGTGGCCGACGGTCGAGATCGCCGCCGCCCGGGTGCGCCGTGCCCCGCGCGACCTGGTGATCGTCACCGGCCCCGAGCCCTCGATGCGCTGGCGCGGTTTCTGCGAGTCGATCATCGACCTCGCCGAGGCGCTCGACGTTCAGATGGTCATTTCGCTCGGCGCGCTGCTCGCCGACGTGGCCCACACCCGTCCTGTCCCGCTGGTCGGAATCACGGGCGACGAGGCACTGGCCGAGAGGGCGAGCGTCTCGCCACCCTCGTACGAGGGCCCGACCGGCATCACCGGCGTTCTCCATGGCGCCTTCGAAGAGGCCGGCATGCCGGCGGTCAGCGTCTGGGCGAGCGTTCCCCATTACGTGGCGGCCGCCCCGAACCCGAAGGCCTCGCTGGCCCTGGTTCGCAAGGTCGAGTCGATCGTCGGGGTAAGCGTCGATGCCGGCGAGCTCGAGTCGGCGGCTGCCGACTACGAGCGGCGGGTGAGCGGCGCGGTGGCCGGCGACGACGAGGTCCGGCGGTTCGTCGAGCGGCTCGAGGAGGCGGCCGACGCGGAGGCCGAGATGGAGGACCAGGGTGAGGTTCCCTCCGCCGATGCGCTGGCCAGGGACTTCCAGCGGTTCCTCAACCAGCGCGGCGACGAGTCCTAGCGCCCCGCCGCGCGCGGCAGGACGCCGGCCGGCCGGCCTTCCCCGTCCCTAGCGCTCGGCGGCCGGGCAGGCGATCTGGAAGTCGCAGATCGAGCAGGCGGCGATGCTCGGCGTCGGCTCGAAGCCCTGGCTCGCGATCCCGCCGGCGACCTCAAGCACGGTCTCGCGGATCCAGTCACGATCGATCTCGGCGGCCGGCAGCGGCACCTTCCGGTCGTCCAGGACGTAGTGGTAGCTCTGGCGCTCGGACTCGACCTCCCACGCCTCGCGGGCGGCGAGCGCGTAGAGCGAGAGCTGGACGTCCTCGCGCAGCTCCTCTGCCGGCCTCGGGCGCCCGGTCTTGTAATCGATCAGCTCGTAGCCCCCGCCGGGCAGCCGGTCGACCCGGTCGACCCGGCCCCGCAGCGTGTGCTGGTCGAGGCGGAACTGGAACGGCTTCTCGAACCAGACCGGCTCGCTCTCCTCCCCGCGGGTGCGGGCCTCGTACAGCCGAAGCGCCTGCTCGGCCTTGGCCCGCAGCTGGCGCTCCTCGTCGCTGTCGCCGAGGCCGCTGCGCCGCCAGCTGGTCTCCAGCAGGTCGAGCAGCTCCTGCAGCGTCGAGCCGCCGGACTGGTGGTAGCGCTCGAGTACCTGGTGGAAGACGATCCCGAACCGCTGGTTGAGCGTCGGCTCCTGCGGGATCCGGTAGACGCGGGCAAACTTGTAGCGCAGCGGGCAGGAGCGGTAGGTCTCGATGTCCGAGGCGCTCAGCACCAGCCCTTCGCCGCGGCGCGGCAGGAACCCCTCGAGCGAGGGCTCGGCCCGCCGGACGATCGCCGCGGCGCGCTCCTCGGTCTCCCGCTCGGCGGCGAGGACCAGCTCGTCGAGCGGGCTCGACTCCAGTGCCTCGCGCTGCACGGTGGTCGCCGACTGGAGCAGCACGGCGTTGGCCTGGGCGAGGGCGTCCTCGACCGACTGCCCCTCGGGGCGGCCGATCACCGCCGCCAGCTTGATCAGCTCCAGGTACCGGACGATCCCGAGCGTGACGTCGAGGTCGTTGTCGAGTCGCAGCTCGCCGATCGTGCCCGCCACCCGCGGCAGGTCGCCCATCAGCTCGTCACGCAGCTCGGCGAAGGCGCCGTGGAGCGTCTCGTCGGTGCCGAAGAGCTCCTCCCGGCGTTCCTGCCAGTCGGCGCCGGCGGCGGCCAGCGCCTCCTCGGCCAGCGGCGACGGCGGCTGCAGCGCGCCGCGCCGGCCGCGGTGCACCCAGCAGAAGACGACCCTCTCCCGGGCGCGGGTGATCGCCAGGTAGGCCAGGCGGCGCATCGCCACCAGGTGGCTGTCGGCATCCCCGGCGGGGGCAGGGCCGCCCTCGACCAGGTCGGCCGGCACCGGGTCCGGGCCCGAGCCGGTGACGCCGGGAATCCGCGAGGCCTGCATGCCCAGCAGGAAGACGTGGTCGAACTCGCGGCCGCCGGCCGCCGACATCTCGAGCACCTCCACGGCGCCGGAGCGCCCGCGCTCGCCGGAGCCGTCGTCCTCGCGCAGCCCGGCCTCGGCGGCGGCCACCAGGTAGCGGGCGAAGTCGCGGGCGGTGGCCTGGGGCGAGCGCCGCGAGAACCGGGCGGCAAGCTCCTCCAGCCGGGCGAGGGCGATAAGCCGCTCGACGATGTCGGCCTGCGCGGCGAAGAGGTGCTGGCGGCGCACGCCGAGCCGGTCGATCAGCCGGTGGACGAAGAGCTCGGGGCGGGAGGTGTCGATCGCCGCCTGCGCCTGGGACTGGAGCTTGAGGAAGGCGAGGATCCGCTCCCGGGCCTCCGGCGGCAGCTGCGGCGACTCGGTGGCCGCCTCCAGTGCGGAGACCATGTCGAGCTTGCGGCGCCGGGAGATCTGGACGCAGCGGGCCAGGTCGGCGGCCCGCAGCTCGACGGGGGGCCGGGCCAGCGCGCGCACGACGGCGCTGGAGTCGCCCGGGTCGCTGAGGAGGCGCAGCCAGGCGAGGACGTCGCGAACCTCGACCCGGTCGAAGAGGTCGTCGGCGCCGGCGATCCGGTGCGGGATGTCGCGCTCGGCCAGGGCGGTGTCGACCGCGCGGCCGTCGACCCGGATCTCCTTGACCAGGATGCCGATCCGCTCGGGGGCCACGCCCTCGCGGACGAGCCGCTCCACCTCGGCGGCGACCGCCTGGCCCTGGGCGTGCTCGTTCTCGCAGCGCCAGCCCTCGACCGAACCACCCTCCCGGGCAGCTGCCCCGGGAGCGCTGCGCCCCTCGACCGGCGCGACCACTGCCTCGGCGGCGCCGATCACCTTCTCCGGGCAGCGCAGCGACCGGTCGAGAGTCACGCGGCGGGCATCGGGAAGCTCGGCGAGGATCGCGTCAAGGTTCCCGCCGCCGGGCAGTGCGTGGGGCGAGATCGCCTCGTCCTCGCAGGCGGCGAAGGCGACGCCGCCGTGGGTCGACCCGAGCGCGAGGGCGAAGCGCAGCGCCGCGCGGCTGAGGTCCTGGGCGTCGTCGACGAGCAGCTGGCGGTGGCGGCCGGCGATCCGCTCGCGGGCCGACGGGCGCCCGAGGAGCTCGACCGCGCGCAGCACCAGCTCCCCCTCGTCCATCGCGCCCTCCTCGGCCAGCATCCGGTCGTGGGTGGCGAAGATCTCGGCGAACTCGCGCTCGCGCTCGGCATCCTCGTCTCCTGCCGGAAGCGCCGCTGCCCAGCGGGCGAAGCGGTCGGCGGTGACCATCTCCGACTTGAGCCGGTCGATCCGGGCGATGATCGCCGAGAGCATCGCCGCGGCGTTGCCGCTGAAGTCGTGGTGGCGGACGCTCAGCTCGCCGACACGCTCGAGCAGCATGGCGAGCCGGTCGGCCCCGGCGGCTATGGCGATGAACGGGTCGGCCCCGCCCTCGGGCAGCTCCTCGCGCAGCAGGCGCAGCGCGAGGCTGCGGACGGTCATCACCGGCAGCTCGGAGAAGCCGCGCTCGAGGCGCTCCTCGATCTGCAGGCGCATCGCGTCGGCGTCGGCCTCCGAGCGGCAGAGGGCCACGACCTGCTCGGGCGCGAGCTCGGAGTCGGTGCAGAGCGAGGCAAAGCGGGCGGCCAGCGCCGTCGTGCGGCCGGTGCCGGCGGCGCCCTGCACCACCAGCGGGCCGCCGCGGAAGTCGACGACCTCAAGCTGACCTTCGTAGAGCTCGAAGTCGGGCGTCGGCACACCCGTAGGATACGCCCGGATGGCGGCCCCGACCGAGCTTCCCCAAGGAGACTGGATCGGCGCCTGCCGGCGGGCCACGGCGGCTATCCGGGAGGTGCTGGCCTCGGCGACGACCCGCGAGGAGCGGGTGCGCGAGACCGGGGAGACAGGGGAGGGGGGCGACCTCACCCTGGCGATCGACCTCGCCGCCGAGGACGCCGTCTTCGCCGAGCTCGAGGCCCTGCACGAGAGCGGTTCCCGCTTCACCGCGATCTCCGAGGAGCGTGGCCGGGTCGACTTCGGGGACCCGGAGGTGTTCGTGGTGATCGACCCGATCGACGGCTCTCTCAACGCCAAGCGCGGCCTGCGCGCCGCATCGCTCTCGGTTGCGGTGGCCACCGGGCCGACGATGGGCGACGTGGTCTTCGGCTTCGTTCACGACCTGGGCACGGGGGAGGAGTGGACGGCCGTCGCCGGCGACGGCGCCCGCCTGGACGGTGAGCCGCTCGGCCCGGTCCTCCCCGAGCGCCGGCTGCCCGACGGGCGCCTGGAGCTGGTTCTTGCCGAGATGTCGGCGCCGGCCTCGGTGGCCCGTGCGGTAGACGGCCTGGTCGAGGGAGCCAACCGGGTGAGGGTGATGGGCTCGGTGGCGATCTCCTGCTGCCAGGTTGCGGCCGGGCGCGCCGACGCGATGGTCTCGCTCGGCGGCTGCCGCGCCGTCGACGCCGCCGCGGCCCAGTACGTGGTGCGCCAGGCCGGCGGGGTGGTGCGCTTCGAGGGGGCCGGCGGGCCGCTCGACTTCCAGCTCGCCGACTTCGACGCCCGTGCGGCCATGGTCGCCGCGGCCACCGCCGAGGGCGCCGACGGCGCCGAGCGAATAATCCGCGGCTGACCGAAGCCCGTATTTACGGCGGTTTGCGCCCTATTCGCAGCGGTTGACGGGCTGTAACCGCCTGCAGTGCCCGGTTTACCTGTGGGCAGCAGCGAACACCTGTTCGCAACTTTGGTAGTCTTCAGATCTAATCTCATTACTTCTAAGTAGTTCGAAGGGAAGGGAAGAAATGGCAACCACCACCCGCAAGACCGCGGCCCGCAAGCCGGCCGCCCGCAAGAGCGCCCCGAAGAGCAAGGCGCAGACCAAGACCCGCGCCACCAAGGCCAAGGTCGAAACCAGCCCCGTCGAGCGGGCCGCCTACCTTCAGGTCGGCGCCGCGCTCGCCGTGCGTGACACCCTCGTCGAGGCGATCAGCGAGCTTCGCGAGCTGGGCGACCGCGACGCCGCGACCCGTGAGCTCAACAAGCTCGAGCGCCGCGGCCGCACCGCCAGCAACCGCGTCGAGCGCCAGGTGCGCCAGCGCCGAAACCGCGTCGAGCGCGAGCTCAAGCGCAACCGCACCCGCGTGGAGCGCGAGCTGCGCACCCGCCGCCGCGACGCCGAGAAGCAGATCAAGGTCGTCCGCAAGGACGCCACGCGCCTGGTCGACGAGGTGACCTCGTCGGTCGAGGAGCGGATCAGCCCGGTCGTAGAGCGCTTCCAGAAGGTCGCTGCCTGACCGGAGCGCAGGAAGGCTGAGCAGTACCGACGGCCCGCCCACCGGCGGGCCGTCGTCGTTTCGGGGCTTTGCCACAATGGGACCCATGGCTACTCGCGAAGAGATCATGAGCTCCCTCGAGGTGGTGATCGACCCCGAGCTGAGGCGTTCGATCGTCGAGCTGGGGATGGTCCGTTCCATCGACATCGCCGACGACGGAGCCGTCGCGGTGACCGTCTCGCTGACCACTCCCGGCTGCCCGATCAAGGGCCACTTCGAGCAGGCGGTGGCCGACGCTGCGGGCGGGGTCGACGGCGTCACCTCGGTATCGGTCGCCTTCGACGTGCTCAGCGACCAGGAGAAGGGCGAGCTGCAGCGCAAGCTCGGCCGCGGCTCGCTCCCCGAGGGCGCGCTGGCCCAGGTGGCCAACGTCGTCTGTATCGGCTCGGGCAAGGGCGGGGTGGGCAAGTCCTCGGTGACCGCCAACCTCGCCGCCGCGCTCGCGGCCGACGGGAAGAGCGTCGGGGTGCTCGACGCCGACGTCTGGGGCTACTCGATCCCGCGCATGTTCGGTGTCTCCGGCCGTCCACCGGTCTCGGCGCAGCGCAAGATCATCCCGCTGGAGGCCGGCGGCGTGAAGGTGATGTCGATCGGCTTCTTCGTGGAGGAGGACGCCGCCGTCGTCTGGCGCGGCCCGATGCTCCACAAGGCTCTGACCCAGTTCCTTGAGGACGTCGAGTGGGGCGCCCTGGACTTCCTGCTCGTCGACCTGCCCCCGGGCACGGGCGACGTCTCCATGACCCTCGCCCAGCTCCTTCCGCAGGCCCAGTTCGTGATCGTCACCACTCCCCAGCCAACCGCCCAGAAGGTGGCGCGCCGCTCGGCCGAGATGGCCGGCAAGGTCGGCCTCGAGGTGGGGGGCGTGATCGAGAACATGGCCGGCTTCGTCACCCCCGACGGCGAGCGCTACGCGATCTTCGGCGAGGGAGGCGGCCAGGAGCTCGCCGACGAGCTCGACGTGCCCCTGCTCGGCAAGGTCCCCCTGACCATGCCGCTGCGCGAGCAGGCCGACGCCGGGGTGCCGCTGGTCGCTGCCGACCCCGACGACCCGGCCGCCCAGGCGATCCGCCAGGCGGCCCGCGGGCTGGTGGCGATCTTCCCGGACGAGCTGCCGATCATCCAGGCGGCGCCGGCCTCCGACGGCCCGGGCGAAGGCCCCAGGCCGGTCGGTACAGAGCTTCCTATGGCCTAGGCCGCAGGGCGGCCCGGCGGGTCAGGACTTGCCGGCGTAATAGTCGGCGTTGATCTGCGCGAACTTCTGCCACTCGTCGGGCAGCTGGTCCTCGGCGAAGCAGGCGTCCACCGGGCAGGCCTCTACGCAGGCATCGCAGTCGATGCACTCTTCGGGGTCGATGTAGAGCATCTCGACCTTGTCGTAGTCGGGCTCGTCCTGGGTCGGGTGGATGCAGTCCACCGGGCAGACCTCGACGCACGAATTGTCCTTGGTGCCGATGCACGGCTCAGCGATTACGTAGGCCATCGTTGGCTTCTCTTCTCCTTCGAGTGCAAAGTTCCTGTTGGCCGCAGAGTACCGGGGAGGGCCGTCGGGCCGCGGTACGCTCAGGCGATGCTGCTGGTCACCGGCGCGACCGGTTTCATCGGCTCGTCGCTGCTGCCCCGGCTGACCGATTCCGGGGCTCCCGTGCGCTGCCTTGTGAGGGACCCGCGCCGGCTCGGCGCCGAGCGCGTGAAGGTGCAGATCTCCCTCGGCGAGCTGACCGACCACCGCGCCCTGCGCAATGCGGTGCGCGGCGTGCGGACGGTGATCCACCTGGCCGCCGGCTCCCGCGACCAGCCGCGGGCGACGATCGAGGAGCTCGGCTCGATCGCCACCTGGCGCCTGGTCGAGGCCGCCGAGCGGGCCGGGGTGGAGCGGATGATCTTCATGTCGGCGCTGGGCGCGGGCTTCGACGCTCCGACGCGGCTGCTGCGCGACAAGGCGATCGCCCAGGATGCGGTGGCCAGTGCCTCCTTCCCGACGACGACCTTCGCCTCCTCGCTGGTGGCCGGCGCCGACGACGACCTCCAGGCCGCGACCGCGGCCCTCGCCCGGCTCCCGCTCTTCCCGCTCTCGGGCGGCGGCCGCGGGACCTTCGAGCCGGCCTGGGTCGAGGACGTGGTCACGGCGATCGAGGCCGAGCTGTCGCGCGGCGCGCAGCCGGGCCACCGGCGAGTCGAGCTAGCCGGCCCCGAGCGGCTTCGCGGCCGGCAGGTGGCGCGGCTGGGGCTGCGGGCCGCCGCGGCCCGGCGGCTGGTCGTGCCGGCCTCTCCCTCCTGGGTGGCCTCGTCGCTGCGGCTGCTGGGTGGAAGCGACGGCCTTCCCAAGGCGTGGGACCCCGAGGCCTTCCTTGGCGCCGAGATGACCTCCGTCGACGGCGTGGCGGGCTTCCGGGAGCTGGGGATCTCCCCGCTCTCGTTTACCGAGGTACTGGGCCTGGCCTGAGACCCGGCCGCCCGGTCAGTCGCCGGTGCCGGCAGGGGCGCGGCGGCCGGCCCACGGGCGGGCCTCCTCCAGCGCGGCGGCCAGCGCCAGCAGCGCTCCCTCGCCCTCGGGCTGGCCCATCAGCTGGACGCCCAGCGGGAGGTCGAGGTCGTCGCGGTGGAAGAGCGGCACCGAGATCGCCGGCGAGCCGGTGCAGTTGGCGATCGCCGTGTAGGGGGTGAACTGGCCGGCGCGGGCGAAGGCGCCCATCGGGTCATCCGCGCAGGTGTCGATCGTTCCCAGCGGCACCGGGGCCTCGGCGAGCGACGGGGTGAGCACCATGTCGAAGTCGGCCATCCAGGCGACGATCGAGCGGGAGAGCGCCTGCAGCTGCACGTCGGCGCCGGCGGTCATCACGCCGGTCATCTGCTGGACCTGCTCCCAGATCACCAGGCTCATCGGCTCGACGTTCTCCACGCTCGGCTCGTGGCCGGTGGTGATCATCCCGAAGGCCATCCCGAGGGCGACCTGGGGGCCGAAGACGGCGGAGAAGAGCTCGAGCATGCCGGGGACCTGCCACGGCGGGTCGACCTCGACGACCTCGTGGCCCATCTCGCGCAGCAGGTCGGCGGCGTCGGCCACGGCCTGGACGCAGACCGGGTCGACCGGGGTTCCCTCGAGCGGGGTGAGGGTCGTGGAGGCGATCCGCAGCCCCCTGGGCTCCTCGGCCATCTGCGCGGCGAAGGGCCTGTCGGGAGCGGCGGCCCAGTATGAGTCGCCGGGCTCGTAGCCGGCCATGATGTCCAGGGCAACTGCGCTCTCGGCCGTCGTCCGGCTGACGACGAGGTCGGAGACCAGCATCGAGCCGCCGATGTCGGGCCCCTGGGAGACGCGGCCGCGCTGGGCCTTCAGGCCCACCAGCCCGCAGCAGGCGGCGGGGATTCGGGTCGAGCCGCCGCCGTCGTTGGCGTGGGCCAGCGGCACCATCCCGGCGGCCACGGCCGCCGCGGAGCCGCCGGAGGAGCCGCCCGGGGTGCGGCTGAGGTCCCAGGGATTGTGGGTCGGGCCGAAGCGGCGCGGCTCGGTGGTGGCGGTGGCCCCGAACTCCGGAAGGTTGGTGGTGCCGACCACGATCGCCCCGGCGTTTCGCAGCTTCTGCACGAGGAAGGCGTCGTGCGAGGCACGGTGGTCGCCGAGCAGGTCGGAGCCCATCATCAGCCGCGCGCCGGCCACCGGCCGGTTGTTCTTGATGGCGATCGGCACCCCGGCCAGCGGCCGCTCGTCGCCGGCCTTGACGGCCTCGGCCTCGGCCAGGGCCTCGTCGGCGAAGACGTCGATGAAGGCGTTGATCTCGGGGTTGAGCTCCTCGATGCGCTCCAGCGAGCAGGTGACCAGCTCCTGGGCGGAGATTTCGCCGGCGCTGACCATGGCGGCCAGTTCGGTGGCGGGTCGGTACATCAGCTCGGCGTCGGCCATCGGTCTCTCCTGTCTGACGGGCCCGGCGCTGCGCCGGGCGGGCGTGCCGGCAACCATATACGCGCCCCGGTGGCAGGACCGTTGCGCTGCGCCGCACTCTTTCGCCGTTGGTGTCACTCTCTTAAGGGCAATTACCGACCGTCAGGAGCACCCAGAGAGATGAGCGAAGTCCAGTCCGGCCTTGAAGGCGTAGTCGCGTTCGAAACGGAGATCGCCGAACCCGACCGCGAGGGCGGCGCGCTTCGCTACCGCGGAGTCGACATCGAGGACCTCGTCGGCGTCGTCCCGTACGAGAACGTCTGGGGCCTGCTCGTCGACGGCAGCTTCGAGCCCGGCCTGCTCCCCGCCGAGCCGCACCCCCTGATGGTCCGCTCCGGTGACCCGCGCGTCGACGTGCAGTCGGCGCTGGCGATGCTCGCTCCCGAGTGGGGCTTCGGCCAGCTCCTGGACATCACCGACGAGGAGGCCCGCAACGACCTGGCCCGCTCCTCGGTGATGGCCCTCTCCTTCGTCGCCCAGTCGGCCCGCGGCCTGGGCCAGCCCTGGGTTCCCCAGTCGGTTATCGACGAGGGCAAGATCATCGCCGAGCGCTTCCTGCTGCGCTGGCGCGGCGAGTGCAACCCCGACCACGCGAAGGCGATCGACGCCTACTGGGTCTCGGCGGCCGAGCACGGCATGAACGCCTCCACCTTCACCGCCCGCGTCGTGGCCTCGACCGGGGCCGACGTGGCCGCGGCTCTCTCCAGCGCGGTCGGCGCGCTCAGCGGCCCGCTCCACGGCGGCGCCCCCTCGCGCGTGCTGACGATGCTTGCCGAGGTAGAGGAGCGCGGCGACGCCAAGGCCTGGGTGGTCGACGCGCTCGACCGCGGCGAGCGGCTCATGGGCTTCGGCCACCGGGTCTACCGCGCCGAGGACCCCCGCGCCCGGGTGCTGCGCCGCACCGCCAAGGAGCTCGGCTCCCCCCGCTACGAGGTCGCCGAGGCGCTTGAGGAGGCCGCTCTCGAGGAGCTGGCGGCCCGCAAGCCCGACCGCGTGCTGGCCACCAACGTGGAGTTCTGGTCGGCGGTCGTCCTCGACCTCGCCGAGATCCCCGCGGACATGTTCACCAGCATGTTCACCTGCGCCCGCGTGGCCGGCTGGTCGGCGCACATCATGGAGCAGAAGCGCGAGGCCCGCCTGATCCGCCCGTCGGCCGACTACGTCGGCCCGCCGGCGCGGCCGGTCAGCGAAGTAGACGGCGTTCCCTCCTGAGGTGACGGCCGGCGGAGGCATCGAGGCCCGCGCCCTCGAGCGGGAGTTCAAGGGCGGGATCCGGGCGGTGGACGGCGTCGACATCGACGTCGCGCCCGGGGAGATCTACGGCTTCCTCGGGCCCAACGGGGCCGGCAAGTCGACCACGGTGCTGATGCTGGTCACGCTGCTGCCGCCGACCGCCGGGACCGCCACGGTCGCCGGCTTCGACGTGGCCAGCCAGGGAGCCGACGTGCGCCGCGCGATCGGCGCGGCGCTCCAGGAGTCGGCTCTCGACGACTTCCTCACCGGCTACGAGCACATGGACCTCCAGGGCGGCCTCCACGGGCTCTCCAAGGCCGAGCGGCGCAGGCGCGGCGACGAGCTGCTCGAACGCGTCGGCCTCAGCGACGCCGCGGGAAGGAAGGTCGGCGGCTACTCCGGCGGCATGAAGCGCCGGCTCGACCTCGCCCTCGCGCTGGTGCACGAGCCGTCGGTTCTCTTCCTCGACGAGCCGACCACCGGCCTCGACCCGCAGAGTCGCAGCGCGCTCTGGGGAGAGGTCGAGAGGCTCGCGCGGGAGGACGGGGTGACCGTCTTCCTCACCACGCAGTACCTGGAGGAGGCCGATGTCCTCGCCGACCGCGTCGGGATCATCGACCACGGCAAGATCGTCGCCGAGGGAACGCCGTCGGCGCTGAAGGCGAGCATCGGCAAGGTCTCGCTCGAGGCGATCCCGGCCAACCCGCAGGACCGCGAGCGCCTCGAGGCGGCGCTGTCACGCTTCGGCGAGCCGGCCGCCTCCTCGCCGAAGGGTGCCGCGGTGAGGCTCGACGCCGGCGCCGAGGAGCTCGCCGACGTGGTGCGCGCCCTCGACGCCGAGGGGATCGCCGTCTCGGACCTGCAGCTCCACCAGCCCTCGCTCGACGACGTCTTCCTGGAGAAGACCGGACGCTCCCTCGACGTCGACGACGGCGAGGACGAGGCGTGAGCGCCGGCTCGCAGCTGCTGCTGATCTCCAGGCGCTCGATCAGCCGGACCTTCCGCCAGCCGGTCCTCGTATTTCCCGTCGTCAGCTTCCCGCTGATCCTGCTGGCGGTGAACGCGGCCGGCCTGGCCAGCGTCACCGAGCTGCCCGGCTTCCCGACCGACCGCTACATCAACTTCGCGATCATCGTCTGCTTCGTCCAGGGGGCGATGTTCGCGGCGATCAACTCGGGCACCGAGCTGGCCGGCGACATCCAGGGCGGCTTCACCGACCGGCTCGCCCTCACCCCGGCCCACCGCTGGGTGGTGCTGGCCGGGGCGACGATGGGCGGCACGGCGATCGCCTCGATGGGAACGCTGCTCTACGTGGCGGTCGGGCTGGTCTTCGGGGTCCAGTTCGAGACCGGGCCGGCCGGCGCGCTGGTCCTGATCCTGCTGGCGATCTACGTCGCCTTCGCCTTCTCGGGGATCGGCGCCTGGCTGGCGGTGCTGACCGGCTCGCCCCAGGCCGTCCAGGGGATCTTCCCGCTCCTGTTCGTCCTGCTCTTCCTCTCGACCTCCAACCTCCCGCTCGACTTCATCACCACCGACTGGTTTCGCACGATCGCCGAGTGGAACCCGCTCAGCTGGCTGATCGACGGCATGCGCGGGCTGGTCATCGGCGGCTGGGACCTGTCGACGCTGCTGCCGGCGATCGCGGTCGCGACGGCGGTGATGGTGCTCTTCTTCGCCCTGGCCTCGGCCGGCCTGGGCCGGAGGGTTCAGCGGACATGAGCTCCGAGAACCTCCAGGTGGCGATGGCGGTGCTGCGGCGCGTGGCCATCCAGACCTTCAAGAACCCGGCGATCATCATCCCTTCGCTGGCCTTCCCCCTGGTCTTCCTGGTCGCCTTCGCCGGCGGCCTCTCGGCCGTCGACCAGGTGCCCGGCTTCGAGTTCAAGGCGGGTTACACCGCCTTCCAGTTCGTCTTCGTCTTCCTGCAGACGGCCGCATTCGGCGGGATCTTCACCGGCTACCGGATCGCCGAGGACTACGAGAGCGGCTTCGCACGGCGGCTGCTGATCGCCGCGCCGAAGCGCTCGGGCCTGCTGCTGGGCTTCGTGCTCGGTGGGCTGCTGCGCTTCGTCGTGACCGGGGTGATCCTGTGGGCGATCGCGCTCGTGGCCGGGATGACGGTGCTGGGCAACGCGGTAGACATCGCCGCGATGTGGCTGCTCGGGGCCGCGCTCTGCACGGCGAGCGTCCTCTGGGTGGCGGGGCTGGCCTTCCGCTTCCAGTCGATCGACATCGGCGGCTTCATGCAGACCCCGGTCTTCGTCCTGCTCTTCCTGGCCCCGGTCTACGTGCCGCTGGGGCTGCTCACCGGCTGGCTGAAGGTGGCGGCAAGCGGCAACCCGATCACCGTCCTTCTCGATTCCGGCCGCGGCTTCATCGCCGGCGACCCGACCAAGGTGCTGCTCGCCTTCGGGCTGGCCGCCGGGCTGGTGGCGGTGACGGCGGTCTGGGCCCGGATGCAGCTGCGCCGCGCCGAGACCGGCGTGGTTTAGGCCCCGGAACGACGAGGGCCCGGCGATGGCCGGGCCCTCGGTACTGCTCACGCTCGGGGCGTGATCACATCATTCCGCCCATGTCGGGCATCCCACCGGGCATTCCGCCGCCGCCCTCTTCGGGCATCTCGGCGATGATCGCCTCGGTGGTGAGGATGTTCTTGGCGATCGAGGCCGCGTTCTGCAGGGCAGAACGGGTCACCATCGCCGGGTCGATGACGCCGGCGTCGACGAGATCGACGATCTCCCCGGTGGCGGCGTTGAGGCCGTGGCCCTTCTTGGCCTTGGTCACGTCGGCGACGACGACCGAGCCCTCGAGGCCGGAGTTCTCCGCGATCTGGCGGAGCGGCTCCTCGACGGCGCGCAGGACGATCTTCGCCCCGGTCTTCTCGTCGTCGATCTCGATCGCCTCAATGTCGACCTTCTCGGAGGCCTGAAGGAGGGCGACTCCGCCGCCCGGCACGATGCCCTCTTCGAGGGCCGCGCGGGTCGCCTGGAGGGCGTCCTCGACGCGGTGCTTCTTCTCCTTCATTTCGGTCTCCGTGGCCGCGCCAACCTTCACGACGGCAACGCCGCCGGAGAGCTTGGCCAGGCGCTCCTGGAGCTTCTCGCGATCGAAGTCGGAGTCGGTCGACTCCACCTCGGCCTTGATCTGGTTGATCCGGCCCTTGATCGCCTCGCTCTCGCCGGAGCCGTCCACGATCGTCGTCGTGTCCTTCGAGACGACGACGCGGCGGGCGTGCCCGAGCTGGGAGACCTCGGTGTTCTCCAGCTTGAGGCCCATCTCCTCGGTGATCACTTCACCGCCGGTCAGGATCGCGATGTCCTCGAGCATCCGCTTGCGGCGGTCGCCGAAGCCCGGCGCCTTGACCGCAACACCGGTGAAGGTGCCGCGGAGCTTGTTGACGACGAGCGTCGCGAGGGCTTCGCCCTCGACGTCCTCGGCGATGATCAGCAGCGGCTTGCCCGACTGCATGACCTGCTCGAGCACCGGCAGGATGTCCCGCACGGCGCCGATCTTCTGGTTGGCGATCAGGATGTAGGGGTCCTCGAGGACGGCCTCCATCCGGTCGGAGTCGGTGACCATGTAGGGCGAGATGTAGCCCTTGTCGAACTGCATGCCCTCGGTGAACTCGAGGTCCATGCCGAAGGTCTGGCCTTCCTCGACGTTGACCACGCCGTCCTTGCCGACCTTCTCGATCGCGTCGGCGATCACGTCGCCGATCTCGTCGTCGCCGGCCGAGATGGTCGCGACGCGGGCGATCTGCTCCTTGCCGCTGACCTCCTTGGACTGCGACTGGATGTCGTCGACGATCGAGTCGACGGCCTGCTCGATCCCGCGCTTGAGCGCGAGCGGCTGGGCGCCGGCGGCCACGTTCTTCAGGCCCTGGCGAACGATCGCCTGGGCGAGCACGGTCGCCGTGGTGGTTCCGTCACCGGCAACATCGTTGGTCGCCGTGGCGACCTCCTTGACGAGCTGGGCGCCCTGGTTCTCGAACGGGTCCTCGACCTCGATCTCGCGGGCGATGGTGACTCCGTCGTTGGTAATGGTCGGGGCGCCGAACTTCTTGTCGATGACGACGTAACGGCCCTTGGGGCCGAGCGTCACCTTGACGGCGTCCGCGACTGCGTCGACGCCGGCCTCGAGCGACTTGCGCGCGGCCGAGTCGAACTTCAGTTCCTTGTGTGCCATTGGCTCTTGCTTCTCCTTGGTCTAGGGGTTCAGGACTCGACGATCGCGAGGACGTCGCTCTCGCGGAGGACCAGCAGGTCCTCTCCGTCGACCTTGATTTCGGTTCCGCCGTACTTGCTGTAGAGGACCTTGTCGCCCTTCTTGACGTCGAGCGGGATGCGCTTGTCGCCGTCCTCGTCCCAGGAGCCCTCGCCGACGGCGAGCACTTCACCCTGCTGGGGCTTTTCCTTGGCGGTGTCGGGGAGGACGAGGCCGCTGGCCGTCGTCTCCTCCTCATCGGTGGCGCGGACGATCAGTCGATCTCCGAGCGGCTTCAGATTCATGCGTTCAAACCTCGTTCTGTCCGAATTTGCGGGGTTTAGCGGCCGTTATTGGCACTCGCAGCATATGAGTGCCAACGACTCAGGTCGAGTGTAGCACGGACGCTGAGAAATCGCATCCGTACCGCCCGGGGAGTTTTGGAGCGCCTAGTTCTGGGTGCCACCGATGCCCAGGCGGGCGTCGGTGTAGCTGGGCGGGTTCTCGACGATCTGCGAGAAGCGCACCACGGTGACGATGTCCTCCATGGTCACCGTTCGCCCATAGATCTGCTCGAGGAAGTGGATCAGCTCGTCGTGGCGGCGGAACTCGGGGTTGTCGTGCTCGATGTCCCGCGGCGACAGGTCGCGCACGCGCTTGACGTCGACCTGGTCGATCACCGCCTCGAAGATCTTCTCCCGCGGCGAGAACTGGTAGCCGATGGTCACCAGCACCGCCTGGTTCTTGCGGTACTTGTGGGTCTTGTCGCCGAGGCGGATCGTCGCGCTCTTGCGCCCGCGGCGCAGCTGGTCGGCGAAGATCGTCGAGTAGAAGTTGAGAACCTGCACCGCCGGGAGCCTACCTGCCGCCGGTCAGTAGATGTAGCCGGCGAGCGCGTCGGTGTCGAGGATCGTGACCCGGCCGCGCCCCTGCTTCGTTACGCCGGCACGGGCGAGCGTGGTCAGGAAGCGGCTGGCCGACTCGCGCGAGCAACCGGCGAGCTGGGCGATGTCGGCCTGGTTTATCCGCAGCTCGACCGGGCCCTCGCCGGCGCCCTCGGCCCGGGCCTGGGCGACCAGGTCGGTGAGGACGATCGCGACGCGGCTCTGGACGGTCTGGAAGGACTGGCGCATCAGCCGCTCGTTGGCGACGCGCATCCGGCGCCCGAGCGAGATGACGAGCTTGCTGGCGATCTCGGCGTGCTCGGCCATCAGCCGCCGCATGTCGCGCCCGGGGATCGCGACGACCTCCAGCTCGTCGATCGTCTCGACGGTCGCCGAGCGCAGCTCGTCGTCGAACATGGCCAGCTCACCGAAGGTGTCGCCGGGGCCGAAGTGGGTGAGGGTGATCGTGCGGCCGTCGGGGTGCTCGCGGATCGCGCGGGCGTGGCCGGAGCGGACGATGTAGCAGGTGTTGCTGGCGTCGCCCTCGCGGAAGAGCACCTGACCCTTGGGGAAGCGGCGGGTCAGGGCCACCTCGGAGACGCGGCGCAGGTCCTCCTCGCCCAGGGTCTCGAAGACCGGGACCTTCTGGAGCAGCGTGTACGTCTCTTCGCTCACCCGATAGAGGCTAGGGAGCCTCAAAGAGCCGGGGATCGTTGGTGATCACACCGGTTACCCCCATTGCCTCAAGCCGCGCGATGCGGCGGGCGTCGTCGACCGTCCAGACGTAGAGCTCGCCGCCGGCCCCGGTGACCGCTTCGACCAGCCTCTGCGTGACGAAGGCCCAGTGGCACATGAGGGCGTCGATCCGGCCGCGGCGGATGTCGCGGGCGGCGATCGACGGGAGCCGCCAGCGGTACCAGGCCACCAGCGCGTAGGCCGGCCAGCGCTTGAGGGGGTGGGAGGTCGGGTCGCGGCGCACCCGCGGGAAGGAGCGCCCGACCGGGATCTCGGGAGCGATCTCCCGCAGCAGGTCGATGCTCGATGGCTCCATCGTGGAGATCAGCGCCCGGTCTCCCAGGCCGTGGCGGTGCAGGGCCTCGACGACGACGGCCTCGTAGCCGGGGAGCTTGAGGTCGACGTCGAGCCGCAGGTCGGCGTAGCGCGGCTCGGCGAGGTGGGCGAGGCCCTCCTCGAGGGTGAGCGGGCTCCGGTGCGTGGCGTCGAGGTAGTCGTGGGCGAGGATCAGCCCGCCGGTGCCGTCCAGGCGCCGGGGCAGGACGTCGAACTCGATCATGTCGACGCCGGCCTCCAGCGCCGCCTCGAAAGAGGCGGCGGTGTTGCCCGGGGCGATGTGGTGGGCGCCCTTGTGGCCGATCCGCAGCGGGCGCCCGGCGGCTTCCGGGTGATGCTTCAGCGCTGGCATCCCGGGCACCAGAAGGTCGGCCGGTTGTCGTCGCCCTGTCCCCTCACGAGGATCCTTTCGCCGCAGCGCCGGCAACGCCTGCGGGCCTGCCCGTAGGCCCGCTCGTCGCGGGCCTGCATTCCCAGGCGTGCGGTCTCCTGCATCCGGGGCCGGGTGGCGCGCAGGATGGCCAGCACCTCCTCGTCGGAAACCTCGCCGGCCCGGCGCCACGGGTCGACCTGCGCCTCCCAGCAGCCCTCGCACTTCCAGATGTTCCCGATCCCGGCGACGGTGCGCTGGTCGAGCAGCGCGTCGCCGATGGTGCGGGTCGGGTCGTCCTCGCGCAGGCGGCGCAGGGCGAGCTGCTCGTCGAACTCCCCGGCGAGGATGTCGGGCCCCAGCCCGGCGATGCGCCGGTCGCCGCGGGCCCGGGCGGCGGTCATCAGCTCGAGGACCGGGCCGTCGAACTCGGCGACCTCGTGGCCGGCGGCGCGCATCACCAGCCAGGCGCGGCGCGGCGCGCGCCGATGGCGCTCACCCTCGGGGCGGGTGGACCAGGCGCCGGTCATCCGCAGGTGCGAGTGGATGACCAGGTCGCCCTCGAAGCGCAGGAAGAGGTGCTTGCCGTAGGCGTCGACCGAGGTCACCTCGCGCCCGGCCAGCCGCTCGGGCCAGCGGTCGCGGGCGAAGCGGCGGTTCGGGGTCTCGATCGAGTCGGGCACGCGGCCCTCGAGGACCGGGCGGATCCGGTTCGCGGCGTAGTGGATCGTGTCGCCTTCGGGCATGGGCTGCCGTAAAGGTACGGCCGCCGCTCAGGCCGAGAGCGTCAGCTTCTTTGGGCCCTGGCGGAAGCCGGCCTCGACGAGCACCGGCTCCCACGGCGAGCCGACCACCGGCTCCCCGTTGACGCGCTCCAGGGCGAGCTTGACGCGCCCGGCCCCGCCGGTAACCCATTCGGCAAGTGCATCCAGGGCCGGCCCGATCCGCGGGTCATCGTCATCGACCAGCACCAGCAGGCCGCGGCCGCCACGCTCGGCGTAGAGGACCGGGTCGGCGCCGCAGAGCACGACGTAGGCGCCGGCCACGCGCCGCGGCCCGGCCCCGGCCTGGCCCTCGCGCTGGGGCCACTTGAGAACGCCGCCCCAGGGCTGGGCCGGGTCGGTGGCGGCGAGCACGAGCGGCACGGCCTCTTCCTGCGCCGGGGTGGAGCGCAGCCGCTCGACGGCGCCCGGCAGCGCAAACTGCGCCCCGCCGAGCCCCTCGACGAAGTATCCGCGCCGGCAGACGCCCAGGGTCTCGAGGTCGCAGAGGGCCTGGTAGAGCGCCGAGAAGCCGCCCGGGCGCCCCTCGGCCAGGACCTGCTCGCGGGTCAGCACGCCGTAGCGCTCGAGCAGCAGCTCGGCCTGGACGCGGCGGGCGGTGGCCGGCTCGGGCGCGCCCTCGAAGAGAGGCGCGGTCAGCGACCAGCGCCCCTGCACGGTGGCCTGGGCTCCGGCGCGCCGGCGGCCGAAGCGCCGCGAGCGGGCCTTCTCCCGGGCCCGGGCGGCGCGGGCGAGCGTGAGGCGCGGCGCGCGCAGCGGGGCGAAGGCGTCGTTGGTGGCCTCGCCGGCCCATACGAGGTCCCAGAGCCCTTCCTGGAGCTCCTCGGGCGAGAAGTCGCCCAGGCCGGCGATCAGGTCGGTGAAGAAGGAGGGCGCGGTTGCGAGCCGCTCGCGGATCGCCTCGTGGACCGGCCCGGACGGCGGCTCCTCGCGCCCCTTCGCCGGTGGCGGGCCGATCTCGGCGGCGTCGTCGCGGAAGTAGAGGGCCACCCGGCCCGAGTTGCGGCCCAGCGCCCCGGCGCCGACCCAGACCAGCTCCCCGGAGGCGCAGAGCTGGTCCATCCAGGCCGGCGACCAGGCGCCGACCCGCCGCGGCAGCACGTCACGCTCCCAGGTCTCAGCGGGAAGCGCGAGTCCCTGCAGCGGCACCAGCGCCTCGCGCAGGCGGTCGACACCCGCCCCGCCCTTCGGGTGGCGGTCGACGCCCTGCCACGCGGGCAGGAATGCGGCAAGGCGGCTGCGGTCCACCGCCTCGATCTCCTGGCGCAGGACGGCCAGGGAGGCCCGGCGCAGCCGCCTGAGGACCTCGACGTCGCACCACTCGCGCTCGCTGCCGCCGGGCCGCAGCTCGCCGCGCACCAGCGACCCGTCCTGCTCGAGCGCCGCCAGCGCGCTCGACGGGTCGGCGCCGTAGCGCTCGCGGGCCTGGGCGGTGGTGAAGGGGCCGTGGGTGCGGGCATAGCGCGCCAGCAGCCGCTCGAGCGGATTCTCCACCTCGCCCAGGAATGCGTCGGGCAGGCCGCCGGGCGGCACCACGCCGAGCGCGTCGCGGTAGAGGCCGGCGTCGTCGGCGGCGATCCAGCGCTCCTGCCCGGCCACGCGCACCTTGACCGCGCGCCGCTCGCGCCGCAGCGTCTCGAGGAAGAGCTCCGCGTCGCAGCCGGGCAGCACGCGCTCGGCCGCCTCCGTGGGGGTGAGGTCGCCGACGCGGCGCAGGATGTCGCCGAGGGCGTCGCTGGTGGCGGCACGGGTGCGCTCGGAGCGGTGCTGGAGGTCCTCCTCGACGGTCTCCAGCGCCCCGGCGTCGATCAGCTCGCGCAGTTCGTCCTGGCCGAGCAGCTCGCGGAGCAGGTCGCGGTCGAGGGAGAGGGCGGCGGCGCGGCGCTCGGCGTTGGGGGTGTCGCCCTCGTACATGTAGGTCGCGACGTAGTCGAAGAGCAGGGAGGAGGCGAACGGCGAGGCGGTGGGGGTCTCCACCTCGACCAGCGAGATCTCGCGCGAGTGCAGGGCGCGCAGCAGCTCCTGGAGGCCCGGCACGTCGAGCACGTCGCGCAGGCACTCCCGGTAGGTCTCGAGGATGATCGGGAACTCCGAGTAGCGCCGGGCCACCTCGAGCAGCGACTGGGCCTTGAGGCGCTGCTGCCAGAGCGGGGTGCGCCTGCCCGGGTAGGCGCGCGGAATGAGCAGCGCGCGCGAGGCGTTCTCGCGGAAGCGCGCGCCGAAGAGGGCGCTGGCCCCGAGCTCGGCGACGATCACCTCCTCGAGGGTCTCCGGGTCGAGCATCACCAGCTCGCCGTCGGGCGGCTCGTCAGCGTCGGGGAGGTGGACGATGATCCCCTCGTCGGAGTGGATCGCGTCCGACTCGAGCCCGTACTCGTCGCGCAGCCGGGCGCTGAGGGCCAGCGCCCAGGCGGCGTGGACCCGGCCGCCCCAGGGCGAGAGGACGCAGAGCCGCCAGTCGCCGATCTCGTCACGGAAGCGCTCGACGACGATCGTCTGGTCGCTGGGGATGACCCGCGTTGCCTCCTGCTGCTCGCGCAGGAACCCGACGAGGTTGGCGGCGGCCAGCTCGTCGAGGTCGTAGGAGTCCTCCAGCTCCTGCGGGTCCATCTCCAGCGCCTGGCGGGCGAAGGCGCCGATCTTCCCGCCGAGCTCCTTCGGCCGGCCGACGCTGTCCCCGCGCCAGAAGGGCAGGGCCCCCGGCACGCCCGGCGCCGGGGTGACGACCACGCGGTCGCGGCCGATCTCCTCGATTCGCCAGGTGGAGGCGCCGAGCATGAAGGTCTGGCCCGAGCGGGCCTCGTAGACCATCTCCTCGTCGAGCTCGCCGACCCGCCGCCCGTCGGGCAGCACGACGGCGTAGAGGCCGCGGTCGGGGATGGTGCCGGCGTTGGTGATGGCCAGCTTGCCGGCGCCCTTGCGGGCACGGATCGTGCCGGCCGAGCGGTCCCAGACGATCCGGGCTCGCAGCTCGCCGAACTCGGCCGAGGGGTAGCGGCCGTCGAGCATGTCGAGCGTGTTCTCCAGCAGCTCGCGGCTCAGCTCGGAGTAGGAGTGGGTCGAGGTGACCAGCTCGTAGATGCGGTCGACCTCGACCGGCTCCTCGCCGGCGGCGGCGGCGATCGCCACCACCTGCTGGGCCAGGACGTCGAGGGCGTTGCGGGGGATCACCGTCTCTTCGATCTCCCCGTCGCGCATCAGTCGCGTGATCACGGCGCACTCGAGCAGGTCGGCGCGGAACTTGGGGAAGATCCGCCCGCGGCTGGCCTCCCCGACCGAGTGGCCGGCGCGCCCGACGCGCTGGAGCCCGCGGGCCACCGACTTGGGCGACTCGACCTGCAGGACGAGGTCGACCGCACCCATGTCGATTCCCAGCTCGAGGCTGCTGGTGGCGACCAGGCAGGGCAGCTCGCCGCTCTTGAGCATCTCCTCGACCACGATGCGCTCCTCGCGGGCCAGCGAGCCGTGGTGGGCGCGGGCGATCTCGCGCGGCGGGGTGTCGTCGCCGGTCTCCTCGTTGGCCAGCTCGTTGAGGCGCAGCGCCAGGCGCTCGGCGCCGCGGCGGCTGTTGACGAAGACGATCGTCGAGGTGTGCTCCTCCACCAGGCGCAGGATCTCCGGGTAGATCGCCGGCCAGATCGAGCGGCGCGTTGCCTCGCCGCCGGCGACCGGCTCCAGCTCGGGGCGCTCGCCGCCCTGGTCGGGCTCGACCATCGACTCGACCGGCACGTGGATCTTCAGGTCGAGCTCCTTGGTGGAGCCGGCGTCGATCACGGTCACCTCGCGGCGCGGGCCGCCCAGGTAGCGGCCGATCTCCTCCAGCGGGCGCTGGGTGGCCGAGAGGCCGATCCGCTGGGGGTCGTCGCCCTCCTGGATCGAAGCGAGGCGCTCGAGGGTGAGCGCGAGGTGGCTGCCGCGCTTGGTCGCCGCGACGGCGTGGATCTCGTCGATGATCACCGCCTCGACATTCGTGAGGGTCTCGGCCGCCCCCGAGGTGAGCATCAGGTAGAGCGACTCCGGCGTGGTGATGAGGATGTCGGGCGGGTTGCGCCGCATCCTCGCCCGCTCCTTCTGCGGCGTGTCGCCGGTGCGCACCGCGACGTCGATCTCCGCGCCGATGCCGCGCAGCGGGGTGACCAGGTTCTTCTCGATGTCGTAGGCCAGCGCCTTGAGCGGCGATACGTAGACGATCCGGGTGCCGCGCTCGGCCTTCGGCTTGTCCGGGACCCCCTCGGCGACGAGCCGGTCGATGCCCCAGAGGAAGGCGGCCAGGGTCTTGCCCGAGCCGGTGGGCGCGCTGATCAGGACGTGCTCTCCGCGGGCGATAGCCGGCCAGGCCTGCGCCTGGGCGTCGGTCGGCGCCTCGAAGGCCTTCGTGCACCAGTCTCTGACGGCGGGAGTGAAGGCGGAGAGGGGCATCGGCGGAAGCTTCGAGCCTACCCGCTCCCGGTACGCTCTCCGGAGCGATGACCCGGGCTCTTCTCATCCTTCCCGCAATCTGCGCGCTGGCCCTCGCCGGCTGCACCCAGGGCGGCAACCAGTCGAGCGACTCGACCTCGGATTTCAAGGGCACCGAGAAGCTGATCGCCGGCACCGTCGAGGACCTGCAGGCCTACGGCGACCGGGGAGAGGGCGAGAAGATCTGCACGCAGCTGCTGACCGCGAAGCTCTCCCAGCAGATCGCGAAGGAGGGTGGCGCGAAGGGCTGCAGTGGCGCCGTCAGCGACGCGATGGAGCAGACCGACAATTCCGACCTGATCGTCACCGACGTGGTCATCGACCCGAAGGACGAGGCGAAGGCCAAGGCCACGGTGAAGGCCGAGACCGGCGACGAGACCAGCCAGACCTCCACCATGGAGCTGGCCAAGGAGTCGGGCCGCTGGAAGATCGCCAGCTTCGGCTGAGCGGCTCGGGCTGACGTCGAAACCGGTCCGGGCCGCGCCGTAGCTTGCCCGCCATGGGGGGCTTCCTCGCAGGGCTGTCGGTGTGGGTCATCGCCGCCGTTCTCTTTCTCTTCTTCGCCGCGGTGATGCTCGTCGCCCGCGCGATCGCCACCCGGCGCTGCAGCGAGGAGAGCGCCGAGAAGCTCTCGGACGAGTCGGTCCGCCTCCTCACCGGCCTGGCGGCGACCTTCGCCTTCTTCGTCGGCTTTGCCATCACCGTTACCTGGGGCGCCGTCTCGGCCGGGCAGGCGGCGGTCGAGCGGGAGGCCGGTGCGGTTCGCAACATGAACTGGGCAATCAACAACATCCCCGACCGGGACGAGAGCGCGCAGCTGAGGGAGAAGCTGGCCACCTTCACCGAGGCGGCCGCCTACCGGGACAAGAATGACCTGGCCCGGGGCGATACCGCGAGCCTGCCCTCGGCGGTTCCCCTGGACAGGTTCCAGGATGCCCTGCACACCTACGCCTTCGGGCCAACGACGCCCAGCCCGCAGGTGACGAGCATGGTGACCGCAGCGCGGGCGCTCGGTACCGAATCTGCGGCCGTCTCGGCCGTCGCGCAGCGATCCCTGCCCACGATGGTGGTGGTGCTGCTGATGGTCTCCGGGTTCCTCCTCGCCGTCGTGATGGGGGTCTCAACGGTCAACGCCCGGCACCCGGCCCTGATGCTGGTCTGGAGCGTGGTGCCGGCTCTCTCGATAACCGTCGTCTTCGCTCTATCCAGCCCGTTCGAGAGGGGCATCGGGGTTAGCCTCGCCCCGATGCAGACCGTCTCGCAGCAGCTGAACGCCCGCTAGGGGACGGCGCGGGTCTCCCGCGTCCCCGGCGCGCTGCCTCAGCCCAGCGAGCTGCCGTACTGGCGCTCGTAGTACTCGCGGTAGTCGCCGGAGCGGATCGGCTCCCACCAGCCGGGGTTGTCCCGGTACCAGGCGACGGTCTCCTCGAGCCCCTGCTCGAAGCGCATCTGCGCCTCCCAGCCCAGCGCGCTGACCTTCTCCGAGCCAAGCGAGTAGCGGCGGTCGTGGCCGGGGCGGTCGTCGACGTAGGTGATGAGCGACGGGTCGGCGCCGGTGAGCTCGATGATCCGCTCGACGACCTCGAGGTTGGTGCACTCGTCGGGGCCGCCGACGTTGTAGACCTCGCCGGCCGCGCCGTGGGCGAGGACGTGGCCGATCCCCGAGCAGAAGTCGCGCACGTAGAGCCAGTTGCGCACCTGCCGGCCGTCGCCGTAGACCGGCAGCGGGTCGCCGTGCATGGCGTTGAGGATCATCAGCGGGATCAGCTTCTCGGGGTACTGGAACGGCCCGTAGTTGTTCGAGCCGCGGCAGATCACCGTCTCCATGCCGAAGGTCCGCGTGTAGGACTGGACGAGCAGGTCGGCGCCGGTCTTGGTGGCGCTGTACGGGGAGGAGGGCTCGAGCGGGCTCTCCTCGGTGAACGAGCCCTCCTCGATCGATCCGTAGACCTCGTCGGTGGAGACCTGCAGGTAGCGCAGGCCGCGCTCGCGGGCGGCCTCGAGCAGGACGAAGGTGCCCAGGGCGTGGGTCTTCACGAAGGCGTCGGGCTCGGCGATCGAGCGGTCGACGTGGGTCTCGGCGGCGAAGTTGACCACCGCCCCGGCGCCCTCGATCGCCGTGGCGACGGCGGCCGGGTCCTCTATCGCCCCGTGGACGAACTCGTGGGCAACGCCCTCGAGGTTCTCGCGCCGGCCGGCGTAGGTGAGCTTGTCCAGGACGGTGACCTCGTCGCCGTGCTCCTCGACGCGCTGGCGCACGAAGTTGGAGCCGATGAATCCCGCCCCGCCGCAGACCAGGAGCTTCACTGCGGGCCTCCGCCGGCCGTGGTGGGCTGTGCGGCGCCGATCTCGTCCAGGTAGGCCACCAGGCCATCCTGCCACGGTCCGAGCCGCACGGCCTCCCCGCCGCGTTCGCTGTCCAGGACGCTGTTGGCCGGCCGCGGCGCCGGGCGCGGGAAGTTCTCGGTGGTCGTGGGCTCGACGACGCACTCCGAGCCGGCGATCTCCAGCGCGGTGCGCGCGAGCTCGAACCATGTGCAGCTTCCCTCGCCGGCAGCGTGGAACAGCCCGGTCGGTTCCGCGGTGGCGCAGGCCACGAGCGCGGGGGCCAGGTCGCCGGTCCAGGTCGGGCGGCCGAGCTGGTCGTCGACCACGGCGACCGAATCGCGCTCGGTGCCGAGCCGGAGCATCGTGTCGACGAAGTTGGTGCCGCCGGCCCCGTAGAGCCAGCTGGTGCGGACGATCGCGTGCTCGGCGCCCGAGGCGGTGACCGCCTCCTCGCCGGCGAGCTTGCTGCGGCCGTAGGCCGAGCGCGGGCCGGTCGGGTCGGACTCGAGGTACGGCCCTTCCTTGTCGCCGGCGAAGACGTAGTCGGTGGAGACGTGGACGAGCCGGATGCCGTTCGCCGCGCAGGCGCGGGCCAGGTTGGCCGGGCCCTCGCCGTTCACGAGCGTCGCCTGCTCCTCGTTCTCCTCGGCGCCGTCGACGTCGGTCCAGGCGGCACAGTTGATCACGGCGTCCCAGGGTTCGGAGGCGAGAGACTCGTCCACCGCGCCGGGGTCGGTGATGTCGAGCCGTGAGCGCTCGCGGGCGCCGACGTCATGGCCGGCGGCCATCGCCGTGGCCGCCACCGCCGAGCCGAGCATCCCCCCGGCCCCGGTGACGAGGACCCGGGCCACTCAGACGACCCCGATCTCCGACTGGTCGCCGATCAGGAAGCGGTAGGCGCGGGGCTGGAGGTCGGAGCGGGTGATGGCGGCGTCCTTGCCCAGGAGGGAGGACTCGACGCGGGCGTCGAGGTCGCGGACCGAGCTTCCCTCGAGCAGGATCGAGTGCTCGACCTCGGCGCGCTCGACGACGCAGTTCTCGCCGATCGCCGAGTAGGGGCCGATGTAGGCGTCGTCCAGGCGGGCGCCGGCGCCGATCACCGCCGGCCCGCGGACGGTGGAGTTGATCACCACCGCTCCCTCCTCGATTACAACGCGGCCCTCGCAGGTGGAGGCCTCGTCGACCTCGCCGTCGATCCGCCGCTCGACGGTGTCGAGCACGAGGCGGTTGGCCTCGAGCATGTCCTCCAGGCGCCCGGTGTCCTTCCACCATCCCTCGACGACGTGTGGCTCGACCCGCTTGCCGCTGTCGACCAGGTGCTGGATGGCGTCGGTTATCTCCAGCTCCCCGCGGCCGGAGGGCTCGATCGCCCGGGCGGCGTCGTGGATGTCGGGGGTGAACATGTAGACCCCGACCAGCGCCAGGTCGGTCCGGGGCTCCGGCGGCTTCTCCTGCAGGCTGACGACGCGGCCGTCCTCCAGCTCGGCGACTCCGTAGTGCTCGGGGTCGGGGACGGGGGTGAGGAGGATCAGCGCGTCGGGCGATCCTTCGCGGAAGGCGCTGACGAGGTCGGTGATGCCGCCCTGGAGGAGGTTGTCTCCCAGGTACATGACGAACGGGCTGTCGCCGAGGAACTCCTCGGCGGTGAGGACGGCGTGGGCCAGGCCGCTGGGCTCGTCCTGGAGGATGTAGGTGATCTTCACCCCGAACCGGGAGCCGTCGCCGACGACCTCGCGAATCTCGTCCCCGGTCTCCGGGGCGATGATGATCCCGATCTCGCCGATCCCGGCCTGGGCCATCGCCTCGATCCCGTAGAAGAGGACCGGGCGGTTGGCGACCGGCACCAGCTGCTTGGCGCTGGTGAAGGTGATCGGGCGCAGCCGCGTTCCGCGACCGCCCGAGAGGATCAGGCCCTTGAGCTCATCCATCGGCCGGGAGGCTAACCGCGCCGGCGCTTAATAGGTGCCGCCGAGCTTGCGGTGGTCCCAGCTGACCCGCTTGCGCTCCACAAACTGCATTGCGATCCGCTTGGCGGCCTGGCCGCGGACGCCGGCCTCGACCTCTTCGGGCAGCGCCCCGTCGAAGCCCGGCGTGTAGCGGGCGAAGACCTCGAGCCCGACGCCGAGCGTCGCCTCCTCGTCGGGGTGGAGGACTACCTCGGTCTCGAGCATGATCCCGCGCAGCTCCTGGTACTCCTCGCCGGCCTCCACCTGGACGGTGGCCCGCGGGTCGCGCTCGAGGTTCTTGACCTTCTGGGACTTGCGGAAGGTCCACGCCCACAGCTCGGCGCCGCCGTCGGGGCCGGTGTCGCGCACGACGTACCAGAGCGGCATCAGGTGCGGCCAGCCGTCCTTGCCGTTGGTGGCGCAGATCATCGTCTTCTGCTCGGCGAGGAAGCCGCGGGCCTCCTCGTCGGTCATCCGGATCTGGTCGCGGCGGTTGGCCATCGGGACCCCGGGGTCAGGCGCGGGCCGGGCGCTTGGCGCGACGGCCGGTCTTGAGCTTGCGGGCTGCGGCCCGGACGGCCTTGCGGGCCGCGGCGGGCTCGAGGACGACGGCGTCGCCGGCCTCCTTAAGCACCTCGCGGACCAGCCAGTCCTGTCCGGCGAAGCTCAGCTCGATGATCACCGAGCCGTCGGCGAGCTCCTCGGCCACGCCGCCCTCCTCGCGGGCCCAGCGGGCGCGCTCGGGGGAGATCCAGATCCGGGCGGTGCTCGCGGAGGGAACCTCGCCGGTGCGGGGCCAGCCCTCCACGTCGGCGGCCGGGTCGATCTCCGGGCGGGGCTTGAACTGCTTGCGGCTCACCGAGGCGTGGCGGATGCGGTCCAGGCGGAAATGGCGCACGTCGTCGCGCTCGGGGTCGAAGGAGGCCACGTACCAGCCCTCGCGCCCGTTGACCAGCGCATAAGGCTCGACGACGCGCTCGGTGAACTCGTCCTCGTGGGGCTTGTAGTAGTCGAGCTTGAGCATCTTGCCCGAGGCGATCGCCTTGGAGGCGACGCGGGCGATCTTCGAGTCGTCGGCGCCGCCGTCGGCGACCTGCAGGCCCTGCTCGAGCGGGTCGGCGCCGAGCGCCTCGACGATCTTCTCGCGGGCGCTGGTGAGGGTGCCCTCGGGCATGTGGTCGCCGATCAGGTCGATGGCGGCGATCAGCGCCTTGGCCTCGACGGGCAGCAGGCGGGCGGGGCGGTCGAAGTTGTCGGCGTAGGGCTCGGGATCGACCTCGATCGTGCCGTCGTCGAGGATCTCGGCGTAGAGGACGTAGGAGCCGCCGCCGAAGTTGACGACGTTCAGGACCTGGATGTCCTCCTCGAGCTCGGGGAGGGTGATCTGGACGCGGTCACATACCTCCTCGATGGAGAGGCGCTCGCCGACCCGCCCGGCGGTGATCAGGATCGAGGCGAGGGTGACCAGGCGGGCGAACCGCTCGGGGCGGATCGCCGCCTCCCTGCGGCCGCGCGGCTCCTCCTCTTCCTCCTCCTCGTCGGTCGTGGCGCTGGGCAGCGCCTCGGCGAGGCTGGGATCGCCGTCATGGCGCTCGACGATCAGGGCGATCCGCTCCTTCGTCTCGTCGATCAGCTCGGGCGGCCCGGCGATCCTGGCGTGCTCGCCGAGGCTGAAGACGAACGAGATCAGCTGGCGCGAGGAGGAGTAGGGGGTGGTGAAGACCACGTCGCCGTCGCCCTTCTCGATCTCGCCGTAGCGGCCGAAGTTGCGCTCGACCTGCCAGGCGATCCGCTCGGAGACGAGAATGTCGGCGACGCCCTGCTCCTCGCCGAACTGCCAGTCGGCGCGGCTGGCGTACTCGCGAGGATCGAACTCCTCCGGGCGCTTGAAGTCGTGCTCGGCCTTGGTCGCGTATGCGACCTTGCCCTGGATCCGCGAGAGGCGGAAGACGCGGATCGCCTCGCGCTCGTGGGAGAAGCCCAGGAGGTAGAACTGGCCGCCGCGGAAGAGCAGGTGGTACGGGTCGACCTTCCGCGAGCCGATCTCGTCGCGCTCCATCGTGAAGTAGTCGAAGGTGACCGTCTTCTGGCGGAAGATCGCGGTCTCGATCTTGGCCAGGCGCTGTGAGAGCTCGTGGCCGCCGGCCGAGGCGGTGATCCCGAGGGCCAGCGAGTTCTGCTCGGGGCCGTCGAGCGGGCTGGGGCGCCCCCAGGTGATCTGCTGGAGGGCCAGGCGCAGCGGCTCGGCGTAGGCGAACTCGCCGTCGAGGAGGCTGAGGGCGACCTGGAGGGCGGCGAGCTCGTCGTCGGTGAACTCGATCGCCGGGAGGTGGAAGTTCTCCGGCCGCAGCGAGTAGTTCTCCTGCTCGGCGGCGCCGTCGGCAGGGCGGTCGACGGTTAGCTGGATGCCGAGCGAGTCGAGTTCGGCGCGGTCGGCGTAGAAGCGCCGGGCGAAGGCGTCCTCGTTCATCCCGCTGTAGCCCTCCACGTCGCGCCGGATCTCCAGTGCGGTGACCGGGCGGCGCTCGGCCATGAGGTACGAGATGAGGGAGAGCTGACGGATCAGCTTTTCGGTGTCCTTCGCCATTGGCCGGTCACCATATTCGCAGCCCGGCCATGGCCGGAGCGGAGGTCGGGGCCGGGATTCGGACTTTGCGGGTTTTCAGGCCGCGGCCCGGCGCGGCTCGTCGCCGCCCGAGGGGCCAAACCAGGCCCCGCCGCCCAGTGCGCGGTCGAAGCCCGACCAGCTCGCGCCCGGCGCCAGCTCACGCTCGAGGCGGTCGAAGCTGCCCAGCCGGCCGCCGAGGTTGTCGATCATGTGGACCAGCGTCGCCTCGCGGGTCTGGGGCACCACCGGGCTTCCGTGCTCGAGCGATCCGTGGTGGCTGAGGATGATGTGGGAGATCGCCTGGGCCAGGCCGGGCGGGAAGCCGTCGATCCCCTCCATCGCCTGGCGGACGATCGCGTAGCCGAGGGGGATCTCTCCCTGGAGGCGGCCCGCATCGGAGAGGTCGATCACGCCGTCTCGCTCCTCGTAGGCCTCGGTCTTGCCGATGTCGTGGAGGATGGCGCCGGTCACCGCGATGTCCCGGTCGATCCCGGGGAAGGTGGAGCTGGCGGCGCTGACCGCCTCGGCGACGGTGAGCGAGTGCTCGAGCAGGCCGCCGGGGTAGGCCTGGTGGATGAACTTGGCGGCGGGCGCCTCCCGGAAGCGCTGCCAGCGGCTGCCGTCCGGGCCGATCAGGCTGTCGAGGAGCTGCTGGAGGTTCGGGTCCTGGACGGTGGCCAGCAGCGAGCGCAGGTCGGACTCCATCGTCTCCACGTCGCGGGGCGGACCGACGCTGAGCTCCGACTCGTCGTAGCTGCCCTCGTCGGCCTCCCGCACCCCGTAGAGGCGCAGCTGCGGGCCGAAGCGGTCGTGGACCTCGTACTTCGCTCGCACGTGGACAGGGGTGCCCGGACGGCAGAGCCCGGAGTGGGTGTCGACGTCGTCCCAGACCATCGCGGCCAGAGCGCCGCTGCGGTCCCCGAGGCTGAGCTTCAGGAACGGCTCGCCGTTGGCCTTCTCGCGCCTCTCGGCCGACTTGACCAGCAGGACCTGGTCGAGCTCGTCTCCTTCGCCGAAATCGCTGAGCAGCACCGGCGAAAAGTTAGGGACGGTTTCGGACGGCTGACGGGCCTCGTTCATGCCGGTAGGGTTGGCCGCCGTGGGAGGCAACTGACAACCGGCGATGGACCGCACGGCGATCATCACGGGAGGAACCGGGGGCCTGGGCGCCACCGTCACGACCCGTTTCCTGGACGACGGCTGGCGCGTGGTGGTGCCGTGGGTCGCCGAGGCCGAGCTCGAGAGGGTGCAGGAGCGCGACGGCCTCGAGCTGATCCAGGCCGACCTGCTCGACGAGGCCTCGGTCCGGGAGGTCGCTGCGCTGGCCGGCGCCGGCACCCGGGCGGTGGTGAACCTCGTCGGCGGCTTCCACGCCGGTGAGCGGATTCACGAGACGCCGCTGGAGGCGCTCGAGAAGCAGCTGCGCCTCAACCTCTTCACCGGCTGGCTGGTTACCTCGGCCGCCCTGCCGGCGATGCTCGCCGCCGGGGAGGGTTCGATCGTCTGCGTCGCCGCGCGCGCCGCGCTGCAGCCGTTCAGCGGCGGCGCCCCCTACACGATCGCCAAGCAGGCGGTGCTCGCCTTCGTCGATGCGCTCGACGTCGAGTACTCCGGAGACGGGATCCGCGCCAACGCGATCATGCCTTCGGTGATCGACACGCCGGGCAACCGCGCCGCCCAGCCCGACGCCGACCCTGCGGACTGGGTCACCCCCGACCAGCTGGCTTCGACCATCTCCTTCCTCTGTTCACCCGGGTCGGCCGCTACGAGCGGCGCCCACGTTCCCGTCTACGGAAAGGCCTGACATGCCCCTGTTCCGACGTTCCAACCCCCAGGACGCCCAGCAGCCCTTCGTTGCCCGCACCGACGCGTCGAGCCTCCGCGGTGGCGTCGACCTGGGCGGCACCAAGATCCAGGCGCTGATCGTCGACGCCGACAGCAAGGTCGTCGGCCGCGCCCGTGCCGCCACCCCGCACGAGGGCGGCCCCCCTGCGGTAATCGACGCGATTTCGGCGACGGTCGCCGAGGCGCTCGGCGACGCCGGGGTCGAGAGCACGCAGCTGAGCGGGATCGGGATCGGCTCGCCCGGCAGCGTCGACCACTCGACCGGCACCGTGGCCAACGCCAGCAACCTTCCCGACTGGATCGAGCCCTACCCGATGGGCCCGGAGATCTCCGCCCGCTTTGGCGGCCTGCCGGTGCTGCTGGGCAACGACGTCGACGTGGCGGTCAACGCCGAGTTCCAGCTCGGCGCCGGGCGCCCTTACCCGTCGCTGCTCGGCGTCTGGTGGGGAACCGGCGTCGGCGGCGGCGTGATCCTCAACGGCATGAACTGGACCGGCCGCGGCTTCGCCGGCGAGTTCGGCCACGAGGTGATCGAGCGCGGCGGCGCGCGGTGCGGCTGCGGCAACCGGGGCTGCGTCGAGGCCTACGCCGGCCGCAAGGACATGCAGCGCTGGGTTGCCTCCAAGGTCGAGGACGGCAGCAAGACCAAGCTCTTCAAGATCGCCAGGCACAAGCATCGCGACGCGCTGACCAGCGGGGTCTGGGCGCGGGCGGTCCGCGACGACGACAAGCTCGCCGAGCGGGCGGTCCACCGGGCCACGCGCGCGCTAGGGGCCGGCATCGCCTCCGCGATCAACCTGCTCGACCTGCCCGCCGTGGTGATCGGCGGCGGCATGGGGGAGCGGTTCTTCGTCGACCGCCAGAAGGAGATCGCCAAGTACATGGAGGCCAACCTCTTCCGGCGCGAGGATCCGCCGGCGCTCCTGGGCACCGAGCTGGGCGACGACGGCGGCGCGATCGGCGCGGCGCTGCTGGTGCTTCCCGGCGCCTGAAAGAGAGCGTGCGGGCCCGCGGGCGGCCCGCGACTAGGCTCGCCGGCCGATGGTCCGGCGCACCCCTTCCACGGCTCTTCTTGCGGCAATTGCCGCGCTCGCCTGCGCGCCCGCGGCGGTGGCCGCGGAGCCGACCGTCCCGGAGAGCCCCAACGTCACCGTCGGCGACGTCTCGCTCTCCGGCCTGACCTACGAGCAGGCGGTGGCCCGGCTCGAGCGCGAGGTACGCCCGGCGCTGATGCGGAAGGTCGTCGTGAGGCTGGGCAAGCGCCGCGAGGCGATCACCGGCGAGCAGGCCGGCGTGAAGTTCGACGCCGAGGCGACCGCCCGCCGCGCACTGGCGGTTACCCCGGCCCCGGACAGCGCCGCCTCGACCACCGAGGGCGCCGCGAGCGTCCCGGTGATTATCGACCCGGTCGTCCGCCACTCGCGCCTGGCCGTCCGCGCCTTCGCCCAGCGAATGGCGGCCCGCGCCGGCCGCCCGGCCCGCAACGCGCGGGTGCGGTTCGGTATCCGTCGCCAGCGCGTCACCGGTGCCCGGATCGGCCTGCGTTACGACGCGCTCGCCCTGGCCGGCCGGATCGACGAGGCGTTCGCCTCGCCGGCCGGCTCGAGGATGGTGACGCTGGAAGGGCGCCGCGTGGTGCCGGCCCGCAACGTCAACGAGCTGCGGCGGATGTTCGGGACGATCGTCACCGTCGACAAGTCGACCTTCACCCTGAGGCTCTTCAAGCACCTCAAGTGGGCCAAGAGCTACAAGGTGGCGGTCGGGATGCCGGCCTACCCGACGCCCTCCGGCCGCTTCCGCGTGCAGAACAAGCAGGTCAACCCCACCTGGTCGGTGCCCAACAGCCCGTGGGCGGGTGAGCTGGCCGGCTCGCGCATCCCCGGAGGTTCGCCCTCCAACCCGCTCAAGGCCCGGTGGATCGGTGTCGCGGGCTCGGTCGGGATCCACGGGACCGGCGACGAGTGGTCGGTCGGCTCCCGCGCATCGCACGGCTGCATCCGCATGCGGGTGGCCGACGTGATCGCCCTCTACCCGCGCGTGCCGGTCGGCTCGCGGGTCTTTATTCGCTGACCCGGCGCCGATCGAGCCCACGGCCCCGGCCCGGCGGGCGCGTGTGCTTTGCTATTGGTGATCGCGATGTTCGTTCCCAGTCCGCCTCCACAGCCGGATCCGAACTCGATGAAGCGGGAGGAGTACCTGAAGGCCTCCCCGCCGATGTTCAATTCGCCGCTGCTCGACAAGGTCACCCGGGTCCACTTCCTGGTGGTGCCGGCGATCTTCGTTCCCGCGATCTTCGTCTTTGCGTGGCTCGGCTTCCGCGAAGTGGCCTGGTGGCAGGGGATCCTGTGGCTGGTTGGCGGTTACGTGGTCTGGACCTTCACCGAGTACTGGCTGCACCGGGTGGTCTTCCACTTCGAGTCCGACAAGCCGGTCGGCAGGTGGATGGGCTGGATGATCCACGGCGTCCATCACGATCATCCCAACGACCCCCTGCGCCTGGTGATGCCGCCGGCCGCCTCGCTCCCGCTGGCGGCGGTCTTCGCCGTGGCCTTTCAGCTGCTGCTCCCGACCGGGCCGGCCTGCCTGCTGAGCGCCGGGTTCTTCGCCGGCTACCTCTTCTACGACATGACCCACTACTACGTGCACCACCGCCGCCCCAAGACCCGGTTCGGGAAGAAGCTGCGCGAGCTTCATATGCGCCACCACTTCCAGGACCACCACCACGGCTTCGGCGTCAGCGCCCCGTGGCTGGACCACATGTTCCGCACGCAGTTCCGCCGCCGTTCCGGCGACTGAGCCGGGCCGTAACGGCGTGAAGGGCTAGCCGGCAGCCTCCCGGCTTCGCCGCGCCGCGGTGGAGCGCCAGTGGTTGAGGACAACCAGCGCGACGGCGAGCGTCCCGACCCCGACGCGCCAGTCGCTCGGCGTGGCCAGCCATGCGAGCAGGCCGATTGCCAGCGCGGCTATGGCGATGGCCAGGACCCGGAGCGCGGCGACCCGGGCGCCGGGGCCGCCGGCGGCCAGGCGGATCAGGGCGATGGTGGCGATCACCAGGCCGCTGCCACCTACGGCGACCATGGCAATCCAGTCGCCGGGAGGGGAGTCGTAGTCGGGTGTCACGTACCAGACGAGCCCCACGCTGGTGACGATCATCGCCAGCGCGAGCAGGTAGTGACCGGCGGTCCAGGCCCGCAGGCCGCCCGGCCCGGGGGGAAGGCCGGCGGCCAGCGCCTCGTGCTCGTAGATCGTCCACAGCATCCAGCAGATGACGGCCACGAAGCCGAGCTGCAGGACGTCGGTGGTCGCCTGGTCGACGGTGTGGCTGGTGACGACGTTCTTGACGAAGACCTCGCCGATAAGGATCAGGACGAAGAGCCCGAGACGCTCTGAGAAGTGCTCCCGGTTGATCGGGAAGCGCTCGAGCGTGCGGCCAAGGCCCGGGCCGAGGGTCGCGTAGAGGACGATGGCCAGCCCCGTGATCCACGCGGCCACGCTCCAGGCCATGGTCAGGGGGGCCGAGGCGATGAAGAAGACCGCCGCGAGAAGGGCGGCGTTGCGGCGGTGGGTGGCCAGCGGGCGCAGCTCCGGCCTCCACCTGCCGCCCAGCTCGTAGAGCAGCGCCACCGTCAGCACGACCGCCGCCGCGGCGACGGAGAGCTGGTCGTCCGGGCTGACGAAGCCGTTCCCGTAGCTGGTCTCGATCACCGAGACGACCACGACCGCCACCAGCACGAGCAGGCCGGCGAAGCGGATCCCCATGATCGTGCGGCTCCCCGACTCCTCGGTGGCGAACGGGTCGCCGAAGCGGTTTACGAATAGCGCGACCTGCTCCCACGCCCAGACGATCAGCAGCAGCTTGAAGCCGAGCTCGATCCCCGCGCCCCAGGTTTTCTCCTTGCTGAAGTCCGAGCCGAAGCTCAGGAACGCCCCGACCATCGCCAGGTCGAAGAAGAGCTCCGACCACGGGGCCTTTGTGAGCTTGTTGGGCACGGCGGGAGTCTTTCAGGCGCAGCGGGACTCGTCATTCAGGCTGGCCTTTGGCTCACCCTTCACGTAGGATCCCGCACCTTGCGTACGCGGTTTCCGCGGCGCCCCGGGAGATAGAGCCGTGCACATCCTGATACTCACCGACCGTGACTGGGACCACCCGCAGACGGGTGGGACCGGCGTGCACCTGACCGGCATGATCG
>JBBASZ010000007.1:0-63001 GCA_040398965.1 Solirubrobacteraceae bacterium
TCCGGGGCTCCATCCTCGTAGACCGATGCCGGGCCGCCGGAGAGGATCAGCCCCTTCGGGCGCCTGCGGGCAACCTCCTCGGCACCGACGTGATGGGGCAGGAGCTCCGAGAAGACCCCGCACTCGCGCACACGCCGGGCGATCAGCTGCGAGTACTGGCCCCCGTAGTCGAGTACGACAACCTCGTCGACCCCGGCGGGGTGCTCGATCGGCGCCCCCTCGTCGGCAAGGCCGGTGGCGGCCGTCGCCTCGGTTACGACATTGTGCGTTTCGTGCGCCGCGCCGGAACTCACGCCGGAGTCGTGCTCAGGGCACCCGACTTGTCAGCCGGCGAGCCGTTGGACCCGCCGTTGGCCGACGCCGTCGTTCCGCGGCTCCCCATGCCGACGCCCTGCGAGCTCTGGAGCAGCTTGCCCTCGGTCTGCAGGGCCGGAGCCACCATGAGCTCGGCCCGGTTGAACTCGGCGATGTCCTGGTAGCCACAGGTCGCCATCGAGGTCCTCAGCGCACCCATCAGGTTGAATGTGCCGTCGTTCTCGCGGGCCGGGCCGGCGAGGATCTCCTCGAGCGAACCGTTCTGGATCGTCTGGACCCGGGCGCCGCGGGGCAGGGTCGGATGGAAGGTGGCCATCCCCCAGTGGTAACCGCGGCCGGGCGCCTCGTAGGCGCGGGCCAGCGGCGATCCGATCATCACGGCGTCGGCACCGCAGGCGACGGCCTTGGCAACATCGCCGCCCGTGCGCATGCCGCCGTCGGCGATGACGCTCACGTACTCCCCGGTCTCCAGCATGTGCGTCGAACGCGCTCCCGCCACGTCGGCGATCGCCGTCGCCTGGGGAACCCCCAGGCCGAGCACGCCGCGGGTGGTGCAGGCAGCCCCCGGGCCGACGCCGACGAGCACGCCGGCCGCGCCGGTGCGCATCAGGTGCAGGCCGGTGTGGTAACTGGCACAGCCGCCGACGATCACCGGCACCGGAAGCTCGGCAATGAACTCCTTGAGGTTCAGCGGCTCGCTGGTCTTGGAGACGTGCTCTGCCGAGACGACGGTCCCCTGGATCACCAGGATGTCGAGGCCCGCCTCGAGCGCCGCCTCGTAGTGGGTGACCACCTGCTGGGGAGTCAGGGACGCCGCGGTCACCACGCCGCTGGCCTTGATCTCGGCGATCCGTTCGCCGATCAGCTCGGGCTTGAGAGGCTCCCGGTAGATCTCCTGCATCTCGCGGGTGGCAGAGTCCTTGGGCAGCTCGGCGATCCGGGCAAGCTGGTCGTCGGCGTCGGCGTAGCGGGTGAAGACACCCTCGAGGTTGAGCACGGCCAGGCCCCCCAGCCTCCCAATCTCGATCGCCGTGGTCGGGGAGACGACACCATCCATCGCCGAGGCCATGAGCGGCAGCTCGAAGCGGTAGGGACCGAGCTTCCAGGAGATGTCGACGTCATCGGGGTCGCGGGTTCGCCGCGAGGGCACGATTGCGATGTCGTCGAAGCCGTAAGCACGCCGGGCCTTCTTGCCCCGGCCGATCTCAATTTCCATATGCGGACCCTAGGTTCGGGGGCGGACGAAACGGCGCAACCCGACCCGGGCGCCGAGCGCCGGGTACCGGGTTCGCTGGCGGCATGGGAGCCACCCTTCGACGATACCGCTCAGAGGGTGGCGGCAGGCGTTTCCACCGGCTCGACCCGGACCTCGTCGAGCAGCCGCTCCACGCCGGCCGGGTCGACAAGGCCGGCGCCCAGCCGCTGGGTTGACTCGGCGCCGCAGGCGACCGCGTACCTGAGGCACTCCTCGGGGGCCATGCCCACGTAGCGGCCGGCGACATAGCCGGCCAGGAAGGCGTCGCCGGAGCCGACGCTCGCCACTGCCTCGCGCGGGGCGATCCAGGCCCGGTGTACGACCGGCGCACCGTCGACCAGGACGCTCGCCACGCAGCCGTCCGGGAGGGTCATGATCGCCTCCTCGGCGCCCTGGGCGCGGAGCTCGTTGACCGCCGACAGGGTCTCGGCCTCGTCGTTGAACTCGTGGCCGACAAGCTCCTCGGCCTCCTCGCGGTTGGGCGAGATGACGGTCGGCCCGGCCTTCACCGCCAGGCGCATCGCCTCACCCTCGGAGTCCACCACCGTCGTGACCCCCATCTCGGCAAGCCGGGTCACCAGCTCGGCGTAGATGCCCGGGTCGACGCCCCGCGGCAGCGAGCCGGCAATGACGCAGATGCTGGCCCCGCGAGCCAGATAGCAGAGCTTCTCGATGAAGAGCCCCGCCTCGGCGGGGGTTACCTCCGGCCCACGCTCGTTGATCTCCGTCTGCCGGCCGGTCGTCGGGTCCAGGACCGATGTGTTGGTGCGGGACTCCTCGCCGATGCGGACGAAGTCGTTGAGGATCGACCCTGCGGTTAGCGCCTCGACTATCCGCGTGCCGGTGGCCCCGCCGGCAAACC
Organism: Solirubrobacteraceae bacterium; assembly: GCA_040398965.1. GTDB lineage: Bacteria > Actinomycetota > Thermoleophilia > Solirubrobacterales > Solirubrobacteraceae > F1-60-MAGs163. The sequence continues at coordinate 2,433 of JBBASZ010000007.1, forward strand.
CGGTCGCGATCACCGGCTGGCCTAACTCCTTGAGCAGGCGAGCGACGTTCACGCCCTTCCCGCCTGGTGTCGCCTGCTGCTCGACGGTGCGGTGGCGGCGCCCGAGCTGGAAGCTCGGGACCGAGAGCGACTTGTCCATCGCGGCGTTGAGGGTGACGGTGATGATCACGCGGGCCTTCTCCTCCTTGCCGGGCGACGTCCGCGTGAGCGGCGCCGTCGCGACGCGACGAGGGTAGCGGCTGCCACGAGAACCAGCACGGCGGCACCGGCAAGGGCTGCCGGGGTACCGGAAAACCGCTGCCAGAGGGTCGCTGCGGCTACCGGTTCGGTAGTAACCAGAGCGACACGACCCGCCACCCGCCCCCTGCGGCTGGCGACGATCTCGCCCACCCGGGAGCCCCGGGCGAGCGGGCCGCTCACCTCTGCAGGAAGGCCGCGCTGAACGACCGTCACCTTCTCCCCGCGGCGGGCGACCACCCTCAGCGTGCGGGAGGGGGCAACGGCGACGGAGGTGCCCTGAAGAGCTACCGGAACCCTGGCCACCACCTTCCCCTTGCGGGCCGCGATGACCGCGCGGAAGCGGGGGAAGCCGTATCGCATCAGCCTGATCGTGTCGCGGTTTCGCGCGGCCTCCGAAGGAGTCCCCATGACGACGCTCACGAGGGGGACCGAACTGCGCTCCCCCGAACCCACCAGCAGGTAGCCGGCGCGCTGCGTGTGGCCGGTCTTGATCCCGCTGATCCAGGGAACCTGGCCAACGAGCGTGTTGCGGTTGTAGAGCGTGATCTTCCGTTCCCCGGCGTTAATCGTCGCCCGGGGGCGGTCGACTATCCGGCGCAGGTAGGCGTTGCGGCGGACCAGCTGGCCGAGCCGCGCCAGGTCCCTGGCGGTGGAGTAGGCGCCCGGCGCATCGAGGCCGACCGGATTGGCGAACCGGGTCGAGGTCAGGCCCGCTGCGGCGGCCCGGCGGTTCATCAGCTTCACGAAGCGCGAATTGGAGCCCGCAATCCCCACCGCGAGCGTCGCCGCGGCATCGTTGGCGCTGGCGATCATCAGGGCCTGGAGGAGCCCCGCATTGGTGACCCGCTCCCCCGGCTGCAGCCCGGCGACGGACTCGGCGGCGGCGGCCGGGTAGTTGACCACGCGGAACCGCCTCCCGAGAGAGGCGTTCTCCACGGCGACCAGCGCGGTCATCATCTTCGCCGTCGAAGCCATCGGCCGCTTCCTGAAGGCGTTGCGGGCGTAGACCACGTCCCCGGTGTCGGGCTGGACGAGAATCGCCGAGGGCGCGTCGACGAGCCTCCCCGCCCCCTGTGCCGGGCCGGCCGTGAAGAGAAACGCGAAGGCAGAGACCAGGGCCGGGACGGCGATGGCCGCCCGGAGCCTCACTGGCGCAGGCGAAGGCGCGCCCCGGGCTGGAGCGCCTGCACGTCGATGTCGGGGTTGAGCTGCTGAATCTCCTCGACCGAGACGTCGGTCTTCATCGCAATCGCCGAAAGCGTGTCTCCCTGCTTTACGACGTAGATCTTCGGGCCCGAGCTCTTGGCCTGGGTCTGCGCGGGTTCCGTGGCTGCCGGCCCGCTTTCGCCCCCCGACCCGCCGCCGGACATGATGATCAGCAGCGCCACGAGCGCCACCGCCGCCAGCGCGGCGGGAGCCATCCATCGCGAGCCTGAACGCTGGGTCGACATCCCTGCTGAGGATAGGCCCGGCCGGCGGCTTGGCAAGCGATGGCCGGTGGCGTTGCAGCATCACCGACGCGTCACCTCAGGCGAGCGACCAGGCCAGTTCCCGCAGGCGCTCGGCCTCGTCCCTGGCGGCCTGGGCCGGGTCGCTTCCCGCCTGGGCCCCGGCGTTGGCGATAGATCGCGACGCAGTCACCAGCCCCCCGGCCGGGCCGGGTGCGAAGGCCGGCGCCAGCGCCTCCACCGAGCCACCCTGGGCGCCGACCCCGGGCAGGAGGAAGACCGCCGAAGGCATCAGCTCACGGGCGCGGGCCAGGTGCTCGGGCTCGGTCGCCCCGAGTACGGCACCGACGCTGGAGAGCCCGGAGCCACCGGCGCCAAGCGTGGACACCGCTGCCGCCACCCGCTCCCAGACGGCGCCATCGCCTGTCGGGAGGTCCTCGAAGTCGGCCGCCCCGGGGTTCGAGGTCCTGACGAGGACAAAGAGCCCGGCCCCGGCGTCCGCAGCGACGTCGGCGAAGGTGCCAAGCGTGTCCATCCCCATGTAGGGATTCACGGTGGCGGCGTCGGCCCCCAGCCCCTCGATCCGCCCGAACGGGGTGTCGATTCCCGAAAACAGCGCTGCAGCGTAGGCGGCGGCGCTCACGTCGATGTCCCCGCGCTTGCCGTCGGCGATTACCAGGAGGCCCGCATCCCTTCCGGCCCGGCAGACCTCGCCGAGCGCCTCCCGGCCCGGAGCGCCCAGGCGCTCGAAGCAGGCCAGCTGGGGCTTGATCGCCACGCACGCCTCCCCGGCCGCCTCGATCAGGGCCCGGCAGTGGTGCGCCACCGCAGCGGCCGCCGCTCCGGCGCCTTCACGGTCGCCGGCTGCCGCTTCCGAGCCCGGCCAGAGAAGCGACGGATCGGGATCAAGGCCGAGGACGATCTGCGACCGGCGCTCCTCGACCCGGCGGGCGACGAGGCTGCCGAAGCCGGCGGCGTCGCTCATCTGGTCCTTATCGCTGGTCGGCTGGCTGGCACCCGAAACGGAAGCTACCAACCGTCCTCGTCGGGTTCCCCGGCGCCAGGGCGTCGGCCCGGGGTGCCACCATTGGGCCGTGTCGCTGGCCCGCCTGACCTGGCTGCTCGTGACGGCAACCTGTGCAATCGGTGCCGTCCTGCTCTTCGTCGCCGGCTACCAGGGCTACGGCGTACTGGCGATCGTCATCGGCCTGGCCGCCTCGATCAACATCCGCTAGCCGGGCCGCTCGGGCTCGGTGTGAACGACCACCTCGGCGACCTCGGGCAGGCGTGACCTGATCCCCCGCTCGATCTCCGAGGCCCGCTCGTGAGCCTCGGTGAGGGCGAGCGAACCGGGCATCGAAACGGTAAGGAAGACGACGATGCCCCTCGGCTCCCGGTGGACGCTCAGATCCGTCGGCTTCCCCTGGTCCATCTCCGCGAGGATCTCCCCGACCGTCGCGTAGATCTCCCCCTGACGGTCCTCGCCCACGGCCACAACCCCGCCCTCGCGGGCCAGCGGCTCGAGATGGACGTGAACCGCGCTCAGCTCCGGCATCTGCTCGAGGATCGCCGCCTCGACCGCGTCGGCGGTCGAATGCGCGCCCTCGAGGGTCTCTCCGGCGGGCAGCTTGACGTGGAGGCTCAGTTCGGTGCGCCCGTCGACCCTCACCGCGCGCACGTTGTGAACCTCCCTGACGGGCCCTGCGGCCATCGCCGCGCCGGTGGCCCGCTCCCTCAGGTCGCTGACCGAGCGCGGCTCCAGGTGCACGGTCACGTCCGCCCCGGGGAGGACCCGCTCGATGGAGGCCTCCACCCGGTCGGAGACAAGGTGTGCCTGCTGGAGGCCGGCGTCGCCCTCGACGGCCAGTACCAGGTCGATGAATGGGCGCCCGCCGGCCTGGCGCGCCCTGAGCCGGCGGATCTCGGCGCCCGGTTCGGCGTCGCGGATCGCCTCGCGGGCCGCCTCCTCCAGCCCGGCGGGTGCGCTGTCCATGAGCACGTTCACGTTGCGGCGGATCAGGCGCACCGCGGCGACGATGACCAGGACGGCCACGAGCAGGGCAGCGATCGAGTCGCCGGCCGGAAAGCCGGCGCTGACGCAGACCAGGCCGGCGATAACCGCCAGCGTGCCGGCAAAGTCGGAGGCGAAGTGGAGGGCATTGGACGCAATTGCCGCACTGTCGAAGCGCTCGGCGGTGCGGTGCGAGACGACCGCCCGCGAGAGGTCGATGGCGAGCACCACGCCGAGCAGGGCGAAAACCCACCAGTCGGTGTCGATCTGGTGGCTGCCGCCGTCGACCAGGCGGTTGATGGCCTCCCACGAGATCACGCCGCTGACGATCACCAGAAACGTCGCCTCGCCGAGCGCGGCGAGGTGCTCGGCCTTGCCGTGGCCATAAGGGTGCTTGCGATCGGCGGGACGGGCCGATACGCCGAGCGCGTAGAAGGTCAGGACCGCAGCCACGAGGTCGGTCCCCGAGTGGGCGGCCTCGGAGTAGAGGCCGAGCGAGCCGCTGAAGATCCCGCCGACGAGCTTCAGGGCGACGAGGAAGCAGGCGGCCGCAATGGAGACCGCCGCCGAGCGCCTCAGCGCCCGCGACCCGCCGGCCGCCTCCCGGGCCCCGGTCACCGGCCCTCGAGCCAGCCGCGGAGTTCCCTGGCCGCCTGGCCGCGGTGGCTGATGGCGTCCTTCTCCGCGGGCGCGAGTTCAGCCATCGTCCGGCCGGGCTCTGCGTCGGCCACGAACGCGGGGTCGTAACCGAAGCCGCCTTCTCCGCTCGGCTCCCCGGACCGCGAGCCGGCGCAGCGGCCCTCGAAGAGGCGCTCCTCGCCGGAGGCCGGGTCTACCCAGGCGATCACGCAGACGTACTCGAGCCGGTCGCCCGGCTCGGTCTCCTCCAGCAACAGGTTGAGGTTCTCCTCGTCGGTCGCGTCCTCGCCGGCCCAACGGGCCGAGTAGACGCCCGGGCGGCCGCCAAGCCTCTCCACGCAGATCCCCGAATCGTCGGCGAAGGCGGGCTCGCCGGTGGCGGCCGCAAGCGCGCGGGCCTTGATCAGTGCGTTCTCCTCGAAGCTCTCGCCGGTCTCCGGCGGCATCTCGAACGACTCCGGAATGCCGGTGAACTCAAGGTCGCCCAGGAGCCCGCTGAACTCGCGCAGCTTGTGCGCGTTCCCCGTGGCGAGCCTGAGTGCCACCGGTCAGTCCCCGGCCGAGGCGATCGCTCCGTCCTGCGCTGCCCGCAGCTCGGTTATCCCGGCGGCGGCGAGCTCGAGCAGGTCGTCCAGGTGGGCCCGCTCGAGCGGCATTCCCTCGGCGGTCGCCTGCACCTCGACGAGGCCGCCGTCACCGGTCATCACCACGTTGGCGTCGACCTCGGCACTCGAATCCTCCGGGTAATTGAGGTCGAGCATCGGGCGCCCGTCCACGATGCCGCAGGAGACCGCAGCGATCTCTCCGGTCAGCGGCACCCTCTCAAGCTCCCCGTCCTCGACGAGCCGCCGGCACGCAAGCGCGAGGGCGACGAAGCCGCCGGTGATCGAGGCGCAGCGGGTTCCTCCATCGGCCTCCAGCACGTCGCAGTCGATGCTCACGGTCCGCTCGCCGAGGGCGGCGTTGTCGACCACCCCCCTCAGCGACCTGCCGATAAGCCTCTGGATCTCGACGATGCGGCCGTCGAGCCGACCCTTGCTGATGTCGCGCGGGCGACGCTGGCCGGTCGATGCCGGAAGCATCCCGTACTCGGCGGTAAGCCAGCCAAGCCCGCGTCCCTCCCTCCACCGTGGCACCCCCTCGGCGATGCTCGCGGTGCAGATGACCCTCGTGCCCCCGCAGGCGATGAGGGCCGATCCGGTTGCCGAGGAGACAAAGCCCGGCTCGATCGTCACCGGCCGCAGCTCGGCGTCGCCCCTCCCGTCAACCCGGCTCATGCCGCGGCCTCCCGGGCCACGGCTACCTGCTCGACCGGCCCGAGCGGGAGCTGGAGGAAGCGCGACCCCAGGGCCCGGAAGGACTCCGGGTCGCCGGTCGTGAGGAACCGGTACTCGCCCTCGCCCTCCCGCCGGTTGGCGAGGTCCCTGGTTCCGAGGGCGTGCTCGACCTGCCGCGCCAGCGCCGCACCCGAGCCGACGATCCGGACCCGGGGCCCGAGCAGCCTCTGCAGCATCGGCCGCAGCAGCGGGTAGTGGGTGCAGCCGAGGATCACGGTGTCCACGCCCGCCTCCCTGAGCGGACCGACGTAACCGCGGACGAGCGCGACCACCTCGTCGTCGAATTCGGAGCCGTCCTGGATCAGCGAGGCCAGTTCGGGGGCGGCGACGGAGGTGAGCGCCACGTGCGGGTCGGCGGCGCGCACCGCCTCGTCGTAGGCGCCGCTGGCGACGGTCGCCGGCGTGGCCAGCAGCCCGATCCGCCCGGTGCGGGTGGCGGCCACGGCCTGCACCGCCTCGGGCCGAACGACGCCCAGCACGTCCACCCCGAGCGTCGTCTGGCGCATGCGCTCGCGCAGGGCCGGCAGCGCCGCGGCCGTGGCCGAGTTGCAGGCCACCACGAGCAGCTTGGCGCGGCGCGCGAGAAGCTCCTCGGCGATCTCCATGCTGAAGGCGGACAGCTCTTCGGCAGAGCGGTTGCCGTAAGGAAACCGAGCGGTATCGCCCAGGTAGATGTAGTCCTCCCCGGGCAGCTGCACGAGCAGCTCGTGCAGCACGGTGAGTCCGCCCACACCGGAGTCGAATACGGCGATCGGGCGGTCGCGCGGGTCGCTGGCAGGGACCATGAGCGCAGCATAGGGACGCTCGCCCCGGTTCAGCGGGAAGTGCCGCCAACGCCGTCGATCGCTTCCTTGAGCTTGCCCACGACCGTCTGGGCGATACCGCCTCCTCGAAGTGACCGGCCCGCCACGATCACGCCGGCCAGCACCCCGGCGATCAGGAGGATGAGCGCTACGTACTCCACCGTCCCCTGCCCGTCCGTGCGCCTGAGCCTCTCCCAGATTCGGAAGGCGGTGGCGTGGGCATATCCCTGGGCTCGGCAGAGCATGGCTTCTCTCCTTGGTTGGTCGCGTTTGCGGGCGGCAATCCTCGTCTTCGGAGGCCGCCGGCTCCAGCCCATGCCCGTTACGTAATCGTTACGCGAGAGTGCCTCGATCACCCCGGGACGCCCGCTAGACTCGGCGCCCGCCGCCAAACGTCATCGATGGGGGCCCGGAACGGCCGCAACATGGGACTGAGAGACCGCTTCAGCCGAAAGAAGGACGCCCCCGTCGAAGGAGAGGTCGCTGCCGGCACCGGGGAGGCGGCGCCCGCGGTCGACGAGATGCCGACGATTGTCCAGGGGGCCCCGGTGCCCGGGCCCGACGTCCCGGAGGACCAGACCTTCATCGCCCCACCCCAGGAGCCGGCTCCCGATGCCGGCATTGAGGGCGCCGCCGCGGCCCACGGAACACCGGGCCAGCTCGACCCCAATCCCCACGCACAGGCCACCGGCGAGGCGGCCGCGGAAGTTCCCGCCCCACCGCAGCCGGCTGCTCCGGCCCGGCCCGGCTTCCGCGAGCGGGGACGACTGCGGCGACGGCTGCGCTACCTGCGCGAAGTGCGCGAGCTCGGCTACCGGGACCTCGGGGGGCTCGTACTCGACCAGCACCGCTTCCAGCGTCCCAACGAGGATCTGGTCGCCGGCAAAGTTGAGGCGATCGAGGCGCTCGACCGCGAGATGCGCGCCATCGAGCAGGCGCTGTCAGAGTCGACCCCCTACACCGAGCTCTTCATCCCCGGCCTCAGTGCCTGTCCGCGCTGCGGGGCGCTTCACGGGAGCGACGCCAGGTTCTGCCCTCAGTGCGGACTCTCGTTCAAGGGGCCGAGGACGATCGCCGGCGTCGGGACGCCGGACGGTGCGCCCGGCGCCGCGGGGTATCCGGCTTCCTCTCCCGCGCCGGTCTTCGGGACGCAGGGGGCGACGGGATTCCCGGGCGCTGCGGCCTACCCCGAGTCTCCCCAGCCGGCGGCCTACCCGCCGGCTCCGCAGGCCCCGGTGGCCCCGGTGGCGCCGGAGCCTGCCCAGGAGACCGAGGTCCAGCCGCCCCCGCCTCAGCCTCCCTCGCCATGAGCACCCCCGCAGCGCCGGAGATGGTTCCCGCGCCGGGCGTCATCCCGTGCCCGCGGTGCGGCGAGTGGCTCGCCTCGGGACAGGACTGGTGCCTGCGCTGCGGCGATCCGGCGCGCACCGTCATCGCCCCGTCACCGCGCTGGAGGCGCCCCATCCTCGCGCTGCTGGCCCTGGCGGCACTCGCTCTGGGAGTGATGGTTGCCGCCTTCATCGCGCTTACCAGCGACGACCCGCCGCCGACCCGGACAACGACCCAGACGATCACGGTGCAACCCGGCGAACCGCTCGCCCCGGGAGTCACCCCGGCGCCGACCACCGCGGCTCCCGAGCCGGCGCCACCGGCCGACGTTCCGGTCGACCCGGTGCCCGACACCGGAGCGGCCCCCGACACCGGGGCGCCCCCGACCGCTCCCTAGCGGCCGCGGGCGCTCACGAGAACGCCGGCCGCGCCAGTACCGCCTCGGCAACCCGGGCGACGGGATCGGGAACGGGCACTTCGCCCGCCGGGTCCTCGCGAAGGGCCTCGAGGGTGGCCGCGACCGAGGCGGCCAGGGCCTCGACGTCGTAGCCGCCTTCAAGGACAAGCCCGACCGGCACCCCAAGGCGCCTGCCGAGAGAGCCCACACGCCGGGCCATCGCCGCGAAGCCGGCCTCGTCCACCAGGCACTCGGCGAGGGGATCTGCCCGGTGGGCGTCGTACCCGGCGGAGACGAGCACCAGCTCGGGCGCGTAGGCGTCGGCGACCGGCTCCACCACCTGGCTTACCAGCGCCTGATAGGTCTCGTTTCCCGAGCCCGGGGGGACCGGGAGATTGACCGTCAGCCCCTCCCCTTCTCCGTCCCCTGAGTCGGCCAGGGCTCCGCTGCCCGGCCAGAGCGGCGACTGGTGGATCGAGATGAAGCAGACCCCGGGGTCGGTCCAGAAGATCTCCTCCGTCCCGTTTCCGTGGTGGACGTCCCAGTCGAGGACCAGCACCCTCTCCATTCCATGGCTCGCACGCGCGTGCGCTGCCGCGACGGCAACGTTGTTGAAGAGGCAGAAGCCCGAAGCGGTCGAGCGGCCTGCGTGATGGCCGGGGGGCCGGTGGAGCGACGCACCCGCCTGCGCGCCGGCGGCCAGCGCGTCGACCATCGCCGCCGCCCCGCCTGCGGCATGGCGTGCCGCCCCGATAGTTCCCGGAACGGTGGGGGTTTCCGGATCCAGTGCCTCGCCGGCACCGCAGGCCTGCTCGATCCGTCGCAGGTAGGGGCCATCGTGGACCAGCTCAAGGAGCCCGTCGTCGGCGGCCGGTGACTCCCGTGGCTCGTACCCGCACCACTGGCGGGCGGCGAGCATCGACTCGATCGCCTCGATGCGGGCGATCCGCTCCGGCACCTCGGGCATCGCCGAGGTGTCGTGGCGGCGGGACGCGTCGCTTCTGAAGAGGGGCTCGGGCACCAGCGCGCAAACTAGTCGAAGGCAACCTCCGGAAGGAACCGGCGACGGGTACGGTACGCCCCGATGGGCGCGCCCGAACCGATCGACGCGGACATCGTCGTCGTCGGCGCGGGCGCGGCCGGCCTCTACGCGGCCCTCGTCGCCGCCGACGAGGGAAGCCGCGTGGCCGTGGTCAGCGCCACGCCGCTGGCCCAGACCGCCAGCTACTGGGCACAGGGCGGGCTGGCCGCCGCCCTGGCCGTCGACGACTCACCGGAGCTCCACCTGGCCGATACCGAACGGGCGGGCCGCGGCCTGGTCCGGCGCTCGGCGGCCGAAGTGCTCACGGGCGAGGCGCCGGCGATGGTCGCCGACCTCCAGCGCCGGCGTATGCGGTTCGATGCCGACCGCCACGGAAACCTCGTGCTGGGACTCGAGGGGGGCCACTCGCGCCGGCGGATCGTTCACGCCGGGGGCAGCGCCACCGGTAGGCGGCTCGCCCGCCAGCTCTCGGCGGCGATCGTCCGCGAGGAGTCGGTGACCGTGCTGGAAGGCGCACGAGCCTGCCGGTTGTGGATAGACGGCGGCCGGGTCGTGGGCACAGTCTGCGAAGACGGGCGCGCGGTTCGCGCCGCGGCCACGGTGATCGCCACCGGCGGCGCGGCTGCGATGTGGAGCAGGACCTCCAATCCTCCGGGGTCGGCCGGCGTCGGAATCATGCTCGCCCGCCAGGCCGGGGCGCCGGTCGCCGACCTCGAATTCGTGCAGTTCCATCCCACCGCCCTGGCCGGGATCCCGGGACGCGAGGGATTCCTGATCACCGAGGCGATACGGGGCGAGGGGGCCAGGCTTATCGACCGGCGTGGCGAGCGGTTCGTGGACGAGCTCGCGCCCCGCGACGAGGTGGCACGGGCGGTCTGGGAGAAGATGCTCGCCGACGATGCCGACTCGGTCCACCTCGACATGCGGGGCATCGACCCGGCCCTGTTTCCCAACGTCGTCGAGACTCTGGAGGCGGCGGGACTCGACCCGGCGAGCGAACCGGTTCCGGTTGCGCCGGCCGCCCATTACATGATGGGCGGGATCGTCACCGGCCTTGACGGCGCCACGGAGATACCCGGCCTTTACGCCATCGGTGAGAGCGCCTGCACCGGCCTCCACGGAGCCAACCGCCTGGCCTCGAACTCCCTCTCCGAGTGCATGGTCTTCGGGGCACGGGCTGCGAAGGCTGCGCTCGCCGAGCCGGCACCATCGCCGCGGTCTGCGCCGCCGGCACCCGAGCCGATCCTGATGCCGGAGCCATCCACGCGCGAGGCCGTCTGGCGCCATGCGGGAATCGTCCGTGATCGCGAGGGGCTCGATCTCCTGATGGAGGACCCTCACCCCCTTGCCCGGATGATCGCGGAGTGCGCCCTCGAGCGTGAGGAGAGCCGCGGGGCCCACCTGCGCAGCGACTTCCCGGAAACCGACCCCCGCCTCGACGGCCACCACACCGTCATCGGCGGGTCGGGTCCCCGGATGACGCTCTGGGACTAGGGAGAAGGCTCGGCCCCGGGCGACCTGCCGGCCCGCGGTCCCAGGCTGTCACGGCGGTATTTCCGCGGCACCGCGTCGGCTTCGCCGCGGCTTAACAGGAACTCAATACAGGCGGTGTTTTGGCTTTACACAGGCGCCCGATACTCGCCTCCAGCCGGGCATGTGGCGGGCGCCGCAACCGGCCAGACAGGAGAAAGCCACCGCATGTACCAGGTAAGCAGGGCCATCTACCGGGAGCTCTCGCCGAGCATCGCCACCGGCCGCCGCGGCCACGAGGCCGTCCTCGACGCGTGCGAGAGGACCGTTGAGCGGCTCGCCACCGACCGCCACTACTTCGCCCAGCCGGCCCGCAGCCTCTTCCGCGAGATCCGGGTCCACTTCACGATCGGCTCGCAGGCACGCGTCTGGGCCGTGGTCCGCGACTACCTGGCCACCGCCGACCGTGCCGTGGCCACCCTCACCACGAACGGCCGCGACGCCTTCGGGAACCGCCTCCAGTGCCGTGCCTCCACGCGACGCGGGACCCCGTGCCGCAGGATGCCCTCGGCCCCCAACGGCTACTGCCCCTCGCACCAGCACCTCGCCGACACCGAAGAGCTCGAGTTCGCCAGCGCGGCCTAGCCCGAAGGCGAGCCAGGCAGACGCCGCACAGCGGGGTCTGCCTGTCCGTCAGGACCGTAACGCCCGTCCTTAACCGCTGTGTGATCGGTCACACAAGCCTTCGGGGTGCCTGACCTCCCGCCCCGACCGGCCCCCCGGAAACACCGTATTTCCGGGCTCTCCTGGTGAGGGGCTTTCTCTGCATACCGTCGGAAACCCCTGATTTGCAGGGATATTTGGGGTTTCGCCGGGATTTTGCGAGAATCCGCGCCCCGCGGGCCTCACAGAGTTGAAACTTTCGTGTTTCACGGCCTGCGTAGAAAGTGCAAACGACGGGAAGAAGTTGAATCGATGCCGGTAGCAATGCATGAGTGGGCGGTAACGGTGCGCGCCCTTTCGGAGGGCGAGCAGCTTGTGGTGTTCCGTCCCCCGCGTGCCGGCGAGGATCCCGAGGACTTCGCCCTCGAGCACGACCGCTTCTTCCTCTTCCCCGCCTTCGAGTACCGCCGCAATGACGTGGTCCGCGAGGCTCACGTCCCCGAGCTGCGCCGTGCCCTGGAAGAGGGTGTGTGGCCCGACGGTGACCCACCGGTACGCGCTCTCACCCAACCGGGCGGCATCCCGCAGCCGGAGCGGGTGCGGGTCCGCGCCTGGGCCGAGGTTGCGGCGCGCTACACGGTCACCGAGCCCCGTGCGATCAACGAGCTCTCTCCGTTCTACGTATGGACCACCGACTACGCGCAGAAGCGCCTCGGCTGGCGTCCCCGTCAGCCGCTCCACGTGGTTCTGCTGCGCACCTACCGGATCCCGAGGCCGGTCACCATCCGCATGCGCGGTGCTACCTCACTCGGTGGCCCGTGGCTCGAGATCGCCCGTGACCTTCCGTTTGAGGGCACCCCGGTGCTCTCCGACGAGGAGTTCGGCTTCGTCCAGGACGAGATCGAGTCGAAGGTCGCCGGGCGCGTCCCGGCCATGGCCTGACCGGCCGCCCGCGCGAGCTGCCAGGGATGCGCCGGGCTCACCGGTAAACCTGAGGGATGGCCTGGGTCGAATCGCGGTCCCATCACTTCACGGCCCGCCACGACGACCGTGACGCGCAGGACGCCGAAGAGGTGCTCGACCTCCTCGAGCAGGCGCGGGAGGAGATATCCCCCCTTCTGGAGCCGCCGCCGGAGGAGGTCGCCGCCGTCATTCACTCGAGCTTCGCCGGCCTGGCGCTCTCGCAGCCGATCGTGCCCGTAGTGAGGGCGATGGCCGCGCCGGCCAGCCGCCGGTACCTCGCCGGCTGGCCGAGCCGTGCCGAGATCCACCTGCTCGCCCCCCGCGTGCTCGCCTCCCGCGCATCGAGCGTTCCTGGCTCACTCGAGATGCTCCTGCTCGCCCCGGCGGCCCTCTACGCGCAGCTCGCATGCGGGCGGCTCAATCCCGCCCTTCCCCCTCCCCTGCGCCCCCGAACCGCCCTCGCCGCGGCGCGAAATGCGTGGATCGCCGCCGGGAGCGGCCAGTGGCTCTCGGGCCAGACGGCCCACGCACGGCCGGCTATTGCGCGGCGCCTCAAGGAGGGTGGCCGTCCGGCCTTCCCACCGACAGCCCCCGACGCCCTGCTCCTGGGCGGTAGCGTCTTCGACCTGCTCGCCTCCGAGCGGGGGAGCGAGGCCGCAGTGGCGCTCGCCACCTCCACGCCCGCAGCCGAACCGCGGGAGACGATCCTGCGTGCCTTCCCGGGACGTTCCTTCACGGACACCGAGGGGGTATGGCGGGCACACCTTGCCCGGCTGGCCGGAGGCTGAACCCGGCCGCGGCCGGCTGCCCTCAGGCTGCCAGCCAGGCGACGACGGCGACGATCGCCAGCCCGGCCGCGAGGGCTGCTGCTATCCGGAGCGGCGACGGGCGGTGGGAACGCTGCGGAAGGTCGATCCCGCTCTCGAGCAGGACCTGCCGGGCGTCCGCGAGCGCCGAGCGCGGGACCATCACGTCCCGGGCCCCCGCCGCCAGCATCTCCGGCACGTCTGCCGCCGGGGAGCGGCGCACCAGGCTCGGGATTCCCTCTTCGAGCAGGAGGCCGGCGATCAGGTCGGCCTCCGCCTGGTTGCGGCCTCCGGCAACCCGAACCAGGTCACCCTCCGTGTAGCGGCGTTCGATCTTGCGGGGATCGCCCGAGGCGCCCTCAGGCGCCATCGCCCGTGACCGGCTGCTCTTCGACGGTGCCGTCGGCCTCGATCATGAAGCTCCGCAGCTCAGGCTCAGGGCCCGCGAGCCCGATGATCAGCCACTCGGTGCCCGGCCAGAAGCGCGCGAAGTTTATGTCGGTCTGCGACGGGTAGGGCTCCGACCGCGTGTGGGAGTGATAGATCGCCGGCCGCCGGCCGGCGTCTTCGATCTCCATGAGCAGCGGGGCCAGCCGGGCGCCGTCGACCTCGAAGCGCATCGGGCTTGCCGCGAGATTCTCGAGGGGGTGGATCTCCACGACCCGGTCGCCCTCGACGGCGATCAGCCCGCAGCACTCGTTGGGCGCCTCGGCCCGGGCGTGGTCAATCAGCCGGGCGCGCGGCTCGTCACCGATCACCATTGCCGCTCGGCGCGCCGGGAGAAAACCCGGTCAGTCGGTCTTGAGGACCGGCTTCTCGTCGATCTCGGCAACCGGCTCGGGCTTCTTGTCCTCGCCGGTAATCGAGGACTTGAACTCGCGCATCCCCTTCCCGACCGAACGCCCGACCTCGGGCAGCTTCTTCGGGCCAAGGACGATCAGCGCGATGATCAGGACGATCACCAGTTCCATGGGGCCAATGCTGGGCATACGGGGAGTCTACGCGAAAGCCGGCACTGTCTCTACCACCAGACCGTGGACTCGAGGTTCTCCACCTCGTCCACGGGAAGGGTGTAGAGCCCGGACGAGAGATACCTCCAGCCGTCGTCGCAGACGATGAAGACAATGTTCCCCTCGTCCATCTCGTCGGCGATGCGGGCCGCGACGCGGGCGATCGCCCCTGAGGAGACGCCTGCAAAGAGACCCTCTTCGTCGAGCAGCCGCCGAGTCCAGATCACGGCGTCACGGTTGGTCACGAAGATCTTGCGGTCAAGGAGGGAGAGGTCGATGATCGGGGGAATGAAACCGTCGTCGAGGGAGCGCAGCCCCTGGACCGGCTCGCCCTGCATCGGCTCGGCGGCAACGATGCTCACGCGGTCGCCGAGCTCCTCCTTGAAGCGACGGGCGCACCCCATCAGGGTGCCGCCCGTGCCGAGCCCCGCGACGAAGGCGTCGACCTCACCGTCGAGCTCCTCGAGGATCTCGGGGGCCGTGCCGTCGTAATGGGCAAGCGGATTTGCCGGGTTGCCGTACTGGTAGGGCATGTAGAAGGAGGGGTCGCCCTCCGCCATCTCCAGCGCCATCGCCACGGCACCGTTGGATCCCTGGTCGCCCGGGGAGTAGACGATCTCCGCCCCGTACATGCGCAGCAGCTCGGTGCGCTCGCGGGTGACGTTGTCGGGCATCACGACCTTCAGCGGGTAGCCCTTGCGCGAGCAGATCATCGCCAGGGAGATGCCGGTGTTGCCGGAGGTCGGCTCCAGGATCGTCTGGCCGGGAGCGATCAGGCCGCCGGCCTCGGCCTCCTCGATCAGCGAGCGGGCCACCCTGTCCTTTACCGACCCGGTCGGGTTGGCCAACTCGAGCTTGGCCCAGACGCGCACCCCCGGCTTGGGGGACATGCGCTTCAGCTCGACCAGCGGCGTGTGGCCGATCGACTCGACGATGTCCGAGTAGCGGCCGCCGCAGGGCCGCCTTTCCAGCGGGGGAAGCGCCATTACTTCATTCAGGATAGCGGGGCGGAAAGGGGGTGTCTATCGGTGCAGGCGCGACCGGCCCCGAGCCCTGGCAGCCCGGGGCGCGCAGGGCCTGTTCAGGCCGATCCGCCGGCCATCGCCGGCAGGATGACGAGCTCGTCGCCCTCGCCCACCGCGGTTCCGAGCCCGTCAAGCACCCGGACGTCCTCGTCGTTGAGGTAGACGTTGACGTAGCGGTTCAGCTCCCCGTCCTCGGCAAAGATCTGCTCGCGGGTCTCAGGGTGGGCTTCGACGAGCGCGGTGAGGACCTCCCCCACGCTTGATCCTGCAGCTGTCACCTCCCGTTCGCCGCCCACGGCGGGGCGAAGAACGGGCGGAATACGGACGGTGGCCATGTCGGCAGATTATCCGGAGGCGGCGCAGAACGCCTCGTAGTCGGGGAAGACGCCCAGCTCGTCATCGGCAATCGCATCGGGCTCCCGCGAGCAGATCGGGCAGTCCGGGTCGCGCCGGACCTTGAGCTCGGTGAAGGTGGCCTCCAGGGCGTCGTACATGAGCAGGCGGCCTATCAGCGGCTCCCCGGCGCCGATGATCAGCTTGATGACCTCGGTCGCCTGGAGCAGCCCCATTGTCCCCGGGAGCACGCCCAGGACGCCGTTGGCGCCGCAGGACGGTGCAAGCTCGGCAGGCGGCGGCTGGCGGAAGAGGCAGCGATAGCAGGGGCCCTCGTAGGGGGCGAAGACGCTCAGCTGGCCCTCGAACCCCAGGATCGCCGCCGACACCACGGGGATCTTCAGCCGCACGCTGGCGTCGTTGAGGAGGTAGCGGGTGGGGAAGTTGTCGACGCCGTCAACAATGACGTCCCAGCCCTCGATGATCTCCATGATGTTTGACGCATCCAGGCGCGTCGGGTACCCGACAACCTCGACATCGGGGTTGAGGGCGCGGATCGCCTCCGCGGCCGAGTCGGTCTTCGGCACCCCGATCCGCTCGGTGTTGTGGATCACCTGGCGCTGGAGGTTTGAGAGGTCGACCACGTCGTCATCGACGATGCCGATGGTGCCCACGCCGGCCGCGGCCAGGTAGAGCGCCGTCGGCGACCCGAGCCCGCCGGCACCGAGCAGCAGGACACGGGCGTCAAGCAGCTTCTGCTGGCCCTCCAGTCCCACTTCGGGCACGAGAAGGTGACGGCTGTAGCGATCGCGCTGCTCCGGCGTCAGCGACCGGGGCACATCGACCTCGTAGCCGCGGTCCTTCCAGAGCGTGAAGCCACCGGTCATCGACTCGACGTCGCCGTAGCCCATCTCGGTCATCAGCGTGTGTGCGCCGAACGCCGACCGCACCCCGGAGGCGCAGTAGAGGATGATCCGCTGGCTGCGGTCGGGCACCGTTGCCTCGATCCGGGTCTCCAGGTAGCTGCGGGGAATGTGCAGGGCCCCGGGAATCATGCCGCCGGCGAGCTCCTCGGTCTCGCGGCAGTCGACGACGACCACTCCCTCGCCGAGCAGCTGCGACACCTCGGAGGGGTCGACCTCGCGGATCTGTTCCTTTACGCGCTTGAGCAGCTCTGCTCCGGAAACGCTCACTTTGGATCTCCTGGACGTTCGTGGGGTTGCACCGACGTTACTTCAAAAAGAATAGCGCCCGCTGGTCCCCGGGCCGGGGCGGTCCGTCCCTACTCTGGAACACAGATGAACCAGCGCCTGCGACTGACCCTGATGGCGATCGCCACCATCGTCCTGCTCGGCGTCCTGGCCTTCGTGGTCTTCAGCGACCCGGATCCCTCCCCGGACGCATCGGCGATCCAGTCGGGCAGCTTTGCCGGCGCCGTGCGACCCGAGACCCCGCCCGCCTCGTTCACCCTTCGCGACGAGGAAGGTCGCACGGTAGATATCGCCGACTTCCGGGGCCAGCCGGTGGTCGTGACCTTCCTCTACACCACCTGCGAAAACGAGTGCCCGACGATCGCCCAGCAGGTCCGTGGGGCGCTCGACAGGCTGGGTACGGACGTGCCGGTGGTCGCCGTCAGCGTCGACCCGAAGGGCGACACGCAGGCCAGCGCCAGGCGGTTCCTGGCCCGTCAGAAGCTCGGGGGCCGTATGCGCTTCCTGCTCGGCAGCGAGGCACAGCTCCAGCCCGTCTGGCGGGCCTTCGGCATCGCTCCGCAGACCGAAGGCCGCGAGCACTCGGCCTCCGTAGTGCTGCTCTCCACCGACGGCCGCCAGGCGGTCGGCTTCCCGATTAGCGAGCTGACTCCCGAGGGGGTCGCCGCCGACCTCAGGAGGCTGGGCGCCGGCCAGCCCCGGCCCGGCAACTAGCCGCGCCCGGGCTGGTCCCTGTCGGGCTGGTCCCTGTCGGGCTCCCCCCCGCCGTCTTCGTCCCCGGCCCGGCCGTCGTCATCTCTCTCCTTCGCCGCCCGCGAACCGCTGTCGCGCCGCCCGCTCCACCAGAGGGCGAGCGCGATAAGGACGATCGGGGCCGCGTAGAGGAGCGAGTGGTACCAGTGGGCGACGTGGGCCAGGACGGTCATTGCGCCGCCGCCGAGAGGAGCCAGAGACCGAGGCAGGTGAAGGCCACCATCACCAGGAGCATCCAGTACTGGGAGCGGACAGCGACCTTCGGGTCGGGCCAGGTGGCCAGCGCCCTGTCGTGCGCCAGCACCAGGGCGGCGACGTGGCCGATGACGAGGGCGGCAACCTGCGTATACCAGATCGCATTGGCACTGAGGATGCCGTAATCGATAGTGGCCGACGCCGTGCCGAAGAGGTCCCAGCCGTTGCCGAGGGGGTCTGAGATGAGGAAGGCGGTTGCCTGGCCCTGGAAGGCGAGGAGGGAGAAGTAGTGGGCAACCAGGTAGGCGAAGGCGATCGGGATCAGCGTGTGCGCAAAGAGGAGCGACAGGCGGGCGGCATCCGGGCGGCCGCCGCCGGCGCGAGCCATACCGGCAACTCCGAGCCTGTAGAGGCCCGCGACCGCGCCGACCACGAGCAGCAGCCCGACGGTGTACCCCGCCTGGATCGCCGCATCCGGAGCGAGACCGAGGCCCGCGAAGGCATCGGTCAGCGTCTGTGCCAGGCCGCTGGCACCGGTCCAGACGCCGCCCTGGGAGAAACCGTCGAAGGTGGTCGACCCGATCAGCACGATGACGACCGCCGCCGCCCCGGAAACCTCGGGCATCCGCAGCGATCCGACCACCGGCCAGCGCAGCCGGCAGCGGCGCTCCGAACACTCGAGGGGGGACAGGAGCGCGAAGAGGCCGAAGGCCACCCCGAAGGCATCGGCGTTGCGCACCCACTTCTCGACCCCGAAGCAGCTCATTCCCACCAGCATCACCGCCGCGTAGGCGAGGGCGACGATCGCCAGCGACTCCGGGCTCTCCCTCCCGGTCCAGACCAGCTCCACCCAGGCGAACAGCAGCAGCCCGACGGCGGCCGGCCATCGGCCCAGGCGCTCGGGGTACTCGATCGGGGTGGGAAGGCCGCCCGAGATCCTCCCCGCGCCCCATCCGACCGCCCGGCCCACGGCACGCCACGGGCTGAAAGCGGCGAAGACGTCGCCGAAGAGAACCGAGGCGAAGGGAATCCCGACCCAGACCAGCACGAAGATCGCGGTCGGGGCAAGGTTGGCCGTCGTGGTCTGGCTGCCGGCGAACCCGGCCCAGACTATGACGGCGAAGGCAGCGACGCCGAGGGCGCCCGCGAGCCATTCGAGCACCCGCGGAACGGTGAACAGCTCCCGGGACCGGAGGCCTTCGAGGACAGGGCGGGGCCAGAGCACCGCCAGGGCCACGAAGGACGCGATCAGGACGAGGGCGGCGCCCCAGGCGAAGAGCCAGAGCGGGATCGGCAGGTCGGCGCGCTGGCCGACGCCGTGGGCGAGCGCCGGCGCCGGAAGCAGCAGGGAAAGCGCACAGGACGGCGCAGCTGCGGTGGCGAGGCGTCTCACCCCGGAGAAGATACGGCGGGAACCCTCAGCGGCAGCGTGAGACCGAGCTCAGCAGCGGCGAGGTCGAGGTGACGGCAAAGCCGTCGGCGTTCTTGACCAGCCCCTCCGTGGAGAGGTTGTCGTTGTAGTCGGCGCGGAAGCCGAGGCGCAGCTTCCGGCTGGAGGGACAGCGGTTCAGCCGGAAGACCCCACGCCCGCCGGCGGCGCCCGCCGGGATCCGGATCCTGAATCCCGAGAGCTGGGAGATCACGGCAGGCGCCGGCGAAATGAGCCCGCGGGGAATAACGAAACGGATACGTGAGCCGTAGGGCCCCGAGCCCTTGACCGGCGTAACCTGGGCCGAGAGCAGGTTCTCCTTGCTCAGCTCGCTGTAGACGTAAAAGAGGAAGGAATCCCGGTCGACCCCCCGGAAAGCCCTCACCTGCAGGTCGACGTCGGCGAGGTAGCGGCCCGGCTCCGACCCGACGTTCCGGGCGTACCCGGAGGCCAGTCCGCGGCCCAGCTGCGTCGCCGCGGCGCAGGTGTTGACCTTCTCCAGCGCCGGGTTGAGCGCCTTGATCCTGTCCGGCGGACAGCTGGCCGCAACGAACGGGCGAACGACGACATGGCGATCGACGTAAATGTCGGCAAAGAGGGTCGCGAAGGGCGCCCGTTCGAAGAGCGCCCCGCTGCGGTCGGCGAAGTCGCTGACCAGGGAAAAATCGACCGAGAACCCCGTGGCCCCGGCCTTGGCCGCCGAACTCTTGGCGCCCGGCCCGAGCAGCCCGCCGCTGAAGCGCTGGTAAGCGCCGGGACCGGCCACCGCCTGCACCGAAGTCGCCAGGGCCGCCAGGGCCACCAGGAGACACCCTGCTACCGCACGACGCGTTTTCACGCTCTCGATGATGGCAGCTTGACGCGCGGACCGGCTCAGGCGACTACTTGCACTTGCCCGAGCGGCTGATGATCTTTGAGGTGCCCGTGACCACGAAGTCGTTGCCGTCGGCCGGCGAGACACCTGCCTTGGGCGTGGCGTTGTTGGAGTAGGTCCCCTGGTAGCCGGCCCAAACCTTCTTGCCGCTTGGGCACTTCTTCAGCGTGGTCAGGTGCTTGCCCTTGTACGACTGCGCCGGGATGGTGCTGTCGAAGGTGGACAGCTGCGAGACGACGCCCGGGGCCGGCTGAATCAGGCCCCTTGGCAGCACGAAGCGGATGCGCGAGCCGTAGCGCCCGGTCGGGTCCTTGTACTTCTGCAGCGTGCCGACGATCACGTTTCCCTTGGTCAGCTCGTTGTAGGTGTAGAGCCAGATCGTGTTCTTGATCCCGGAGGCAAAGGTCCGGGTCTGGAGCCTGGTGACCAGCAGAGACTGCCCGGGCACCGAGCCAACCGCCCGGGCGAACCCGGCAGCGTCGCCGCTGCCGATCTGGGACTCCTTCGGGCAGCCGGCGGCCGCCGCTCCCTTGACGTCCGGGTTCAAAGCGAGCACCTTTTCCTTCGGGCAGCCCGGGAACGGGTCGGCGTTGAAGGTCACGTTCCTGTCGAGGTAGATGTACGAGATGACGCTCGCGAAGGGGGGTGTCACCTGCATGGCGCCTGCCGCCTGGTCGGTGACGAATGGCCAGGTGCTGTTGTGGAACGGGTGCAGGTAGGTCCCGATTGAGCCGGCCTTGGGGGTCTTGCCGGGCTTGGACCCCGCGAACGACTTGGCCTCAAAGTCCTGATAGGTGTCCGGGTCCACGGCGAGAGCCGTACCCGCCGGAACGAGCGCTGCCGCCAGGGCCAGCGTGATGATCGCGATCTTCTTCTTCATCTCTCCTCCTCGGTGAATCCCCTTGTCTCTTATACACCCCCGGCGCCCCCGGTGCGCCGGATTGCCGTAAACGGCCCCCGGAACGACGAGGGGCGGACCGAATGGCCCGCCCCTCTCGCTCAAACGATGGCCGGGTTACCGGCCGGGAAGAGCGCCTACTTGCACTTGGCGGTCTTGTTGACGACCGCCGAGTTGCTGGAGATGACGAAGTCATTTCCGTCAGCGGGGTTGACGCCCGGCTTGGCCGTGGCGTTGTCCGAGTAGAAATTCTGGAAGCCGGTGTTCAGCTTCTTGTTACTCGGGCACTTCTTGAGCGTGATCAGCGCCTTGCCCTTGTAGGACTGCGCCGGGATGGTGTTGTCGAACGTGCTCAGCTGCGAGACGACACCGGGGGCCGGAAGCATCAGGCCCTTGGGCAGCACGAACCGGATCCTCTGGCCGTACTTGCCGGAGGCCTTGCCCACCGTACCCACGATCACGTTGCCCTTGGACACCTCGCTGTAGGTGTAGAGGTAGATCGTGTTCTTGATACCGGAGGCAAAGAGCCGGTTCTGGAGCGTCGGGTAGAGCAGGGAGACACCCGCGGGTGAGTTGACCGCACGGGCGAAACCGGCAGCGTCACCGACTCCCAGGTAGGACTGCTTGGGGCAGGTCGGAGGAGCACCCTTCTTGGTCGGGTCGAGCGCCAGGACCTTCTCGAGCGAGCAGCCCGGGAACGGGTTGGCGTCGAACTTGAGGTTCTTGTCCAGGTAGACGTCGGCGAACGCGGTTGCGAACGGCGGCGAGGTCTGGGCCGAACCGGAAGTCTTGTCGGACACGCCGGGCCAGGTGTTCTTGTGGAACGGGTGCAGGTAGGCACCGACCGAACCCTTCTTCGGCGTCTTGCCCGGCTTGGAGCCGGCAAAGACCTTGCCCTCCCAGTCCTGTTCCTGGGCGGGGGTCATGGCCATCGCCGCGCTGCTGAACGCGAACATTGCCATGAGTCCCACCGAAACGATGGTGATCAGCTTCTTCATCTCTCCTCCTTCAAAGGACGTGAATATCGGTCGTTTATACCGCAGTTTCCGCTTTCGGGCGCCGGTTGGCACCTTTCCGCCGGGATTGCTGGTTGCTCCTTCACTACAGGGGAAACCGCCGGAATCGCGAAAAGTTGCGGTCGACCGGGCTCGGCGCTACGGCGCCAGCGTGAATCGGATCACGTCGTAGCGCCGCCCGCGGAGCGCAATCCCGGACCGGACCAGCTCCCCGCGCTCGAAGCCCGCCCTGATGGCCACCCCGTGGGAGGCCTCGTTCTCGGGCTCGGCGTAAAGGTCGAGGCGCCTGAGGCCGAGATTCTCCAGGGCCCAGGCAGAGAGAAGCGAAAGGGCCTCGGTGGCCACCCCCCTGCCCCGAGCCCCCGGAGCGGTCCAGTAGCCGATCTCTGCTCGCCGGCGGGCCTGCGACACGGCGTGAAGGCCAACCGCCCCCAGCACCTCGTCCGGATCCTGCCTGCTGACTGCGGCCATCGGGAGCGCGATAGGGGAACGCCCCGCCTCCACGTACTTGACCGCGTCCTCCGGCGTGTAGGGGACCGGAACCGAGGTGTAGCGCGCCGTCAGCGGGTCGGCGCAGGCGCGCACGAGCGCGGGAACGTCGTCCCGCGCCCAGGCGCGCAGCGCCACCAGCCCGCCCTCGAGCGGCGGGTCGGGAAGCTCGATCAGGCCGCGGCCAGGCGACCCGTCAGCCTCTCGACGCCGTCGAGAAGCTCCCAGTTGGCCTTCAGGACCGCCTCGGCCTCGGCGATCAGTTCCTCTGCGTCGGCGTCCTCGAGCCGCGGCTCGATCAGCGCGCGCTCGGCAGCGGCGTGCTCGATGTCCAGCGTCGCGTGGAGGTCGAAGTACTCGGTTGCGTCGCTGCCGGGCGCGAAGTCGTAGTGCTCGACCAGTCCCTCCCGCTTGGTCTCGGCAATCTCGGGCTGGCCGGACTCGACGGCGTACATCGCCACCAGCGACTTGAGCATCGGGCGGCTGCCGTCGCCGGCCCAGGCGCGGGCGCAGGCCTCGGTCTCGGTGGTCGGCTCGGCGTCCGGGTCGCCGCCGACGGCCGCGGTGAAGCGGTCCCAAAGCTCGACGTGCGAGCGCTCCTCGGCAGCGTGGGCGCCGAGCGCGCGGGCCAGCTTCGGGTCCTCGGCAACCGCGGCAGTGGCGTCCGCAGCGTCGGCGAGGGCGACGACGGCGGCGCGGTACTGGCCGGAGTAGACGGCCAGCTCGTCAAGGGTCAGCTCGCCGGCAGACCAGCGCTGGTAGAAGGGGTGGCGAAGCACATTCCAGCGCTTGCGAACGGTTTCAAGCTCCTCGAAGAAGTCCATTGTCTGATGCCTCCGGTGGGGGTCGATGACTGGGAGGCCAATGCTACCTTCCGCGCCCGACCCGATGCGACCCCCGGTGGACACGATCACGGCACCCTCGTTCCCCGCCGACCTCGAGTGGGTCAACGTCGCGCCGCTGCGGATCGAAAAGCAGGCCGAGCGGCCGGTGCTCATCGACTTCTGGGACTTCTGCCGGCCGGAGTCGCTGGCCGTCCTCCCCCACGTCAAGCGCTGGCACGAGAGCTACGGGCCGCTGGGGCTGCGCGTCATCTCGGTCCACTCCCCCGGCTATCCGCCCGGCTGCGACCCCGAGACCGTAAGGAACGCGGTGGAGCGGCTCGGCATTGAGCACCCGGTGGTCCTCGACCCGGACTTCGAGTGCTGGCGGGCCTTTGACAACCCGGGCTGGCCGGCCCGGTACCTGTTCGCCCCGGGACTCTCCCTGGTGGACGTCCATCACGGGGACGGAGCCATCCGCGAGACCGAGCTCGCCATACGCGCGCAGCTCGGCCTCGAGGGAGACCCGGGACCGGAATGCCCTCCCGACGACGCCGACGAACTGCTCGTCGTGCCGAGCGCCGCGCGCGAGGGGAACGGCAGCGGTCCGTACGCCGCCGGGGAGGCCTGGGCGATCTGCGACGGGCAAGGGACGCTGGCGGTGAACGGGGAGACGGTCGAGGTGGCAGGCCCGGGCCCCGTCAGGCTCGCAGGGCACCCCCACCACACCGAGGCCGTACTGGACATCGAAGCCGGCGACGGGGTCGAGATCCTCGAGACCGTCTTCCTGGCCGGTCCGCCCGCCTGAAGGTCAGAAGGAGTGGTCGGGCCGGCGCCCGACGTCCTCGACGAGCATCAGCGGCTCCGGGTCGGCGTCACCGTCGACCAGCACCCCTCGCCCGGGCCGGTACGGGCTGCGAACGTCGGTGCTGTTGATCCTCGGCTCGTCGGTCCAGCAGCCGGTGTTGAGGAGCATTCCGCCGCCCGGCAGGGCCCACTCCGAGCGGTCCATCCAGGGCAGCGGCCCGGCGCAGTGGGTATGGCCGAAGATCACCCAGCGCGCCTGCACCCCGAGCAGCCTGACGACCTCGGCCATCGCCGCCAGCCCGGCCCGGCGCAGCTCGTCGGAGTCGAGACGGTGGCTCACCGGTCCGAGCCCGGCGAGGTTGATTCCGGCCACCCCCAGGGGAAGCATCGCTGCGAGCGCCTTTCCGCGGAGCGGCGCCCGCCCGTCCCCGGAAAGCAGCGTCCAGGCCTTGGCCGTCGCCGCCCCGGTCGTCCATCGGCCGCCGGCGGCCCGGCCGTTGGCGATCTCCTCGAGCCAGGCGTACATCGGAGCCAACGCAGCCTCGAAGTCCTCCGCTGCGGCACTGCCCGGTTCCTCGGGCAGCCGGCCGACCACGCGGGCCATGCCTCCCGCAGCAAGCCGTTCGAAGGTCGGGATGGTGATGAGGCGGTCGAGGTAGTGGCCATGGGTGGCCCAGATGTCCTCCCGCACCCAGTAGCCCGGGTAGGCGACGCTCACGCGGTGGCGATCGTCGCCGAGCCAGCCGGCCAGCTGCGAGGCGATAGCGCTCTCCGCCGGGTCTGAGAGGGTCTGCTCGCCGAGCGGGTCCGGCGCCTCTTCGAGCCGGCGGCGGTCCAGCCACTGCGAGACGAGCGGAAAGTCGTGGTTGCCGGCGGCGATGACGACCTCCGAGCCGGCGGGGAGCGCGGACCCCATCGCCTCCATCACCGGGCGCGCCGCGGCCATCGCCTCCCAGGCCGGCCCGTGGCGCATCTCCAGGATGTCGCCGAGCAGCACGAGGCGGTCGATCGTCTCGAGCCGCGCGCAGAGCTCGTCCAGCGGCTCGGGACGCCTCAGGATGTCCACCGGCCGGCGAGAGCCGAGGTGGAGGTCGGAGATGACGAGCGTCCTCATTGGCCGGGCGGAGAGTAGCCTGCCCGTCGATGCCCGCTGGAGCACTTGACGGCCTGGTTGTTGCGGACTTCGCCCGCGTCCTGGCGGGGCCGCTCTGCTCCCAGAACCTCGCCGACCTCGGGGCGGACGTGATCAAGGTCGAGAGAGCCGGGAGCGGTGACGACACCCGCCAGTGGGGGCCGCCATTCGTCGATGAGGGATCGACCTACTTCCTCGGCCTCAACCGGGGCAAGCGCTCTATCGAGCTCGATCTCAAGGACGGGGCCGACCTCGAGCTCGCCCGCGAGCTCTGCCGGCGGGCCGACGTGGTCCTCGAGTCCTTTCGGCCGGGAACGATGGACCGCCTGGGCCTCGGCTACGACGCAGTCAGCGCCGAGAACCCCGGGGTCGTCTACACCTCCATCAGCGCGTTCGGTTCCGGCGACGCCGCGCGCGACCTGCCCGGGTACGACCTCCTCGTCGAGGCGATGTCGGGGTTCATGTCGGTCACCGGCGATCCCGACGGCGAGGCCATGCGCCCGGGCACCGCTATCGCCGACCTGGTCTGCGGCCTCTACGCGACGATCGGGACGCTGGCCGCACTCGGCGAGCGGCGCGAAAGCGGCCGCGGCCAGCATGTAGAGGTGACATTGATGAGCAGCGCCTTCGTGATGCTCCTGAACCTCGGGTCGAGCTTCCTGAATACCGGCGAGGTCCCGACCCGGACCGGGAACCGCCACCCCTCGATCGCCCCGTACCAGACCTACCCCACCGGCGATGGCGACCTCGCCGTCGCCGGGGGCAACGATGCGATCTTCGAGCGCTTCTGCACGGTCATCGACCACCCGGAGCTCCCCGGCGACGAGCGCTTCGCCGACAATGCCGGACGCGTCCGCCACCGGGAGGAGCTGAACGCCGTGATCGCTCCGGCGCTCTCAGGCCGCAGCGCACGGGAGTGGGCCGCCGCCATGATCGCGGCCGGCGTCCCCGCCGGCCCGGTCAACGACGTGCAGACCGCCTACGAGTTCGCCTCCGGGCTCGGCCTCGACCCGGTCGTCGAGCTGGACGGCGTGCGCTCTACGCGCTCACCAATCTCAATGGACAGGACGCCGGTAGCCCCGAGCCGCCGACCTCCGCGACTGGGCGAGCACGGCGACGAGATCCGCGCCTGGCTCAGCTCGTAGCGACCGGCCCGGCGCCCTCGGCGGCCGCCATCGCCTGGCGGATCGTCTTGGGCATCATGAAGCGCACGTCCTCCTCGACGACGGTGAACTCCTCGACCTCGGTTTCGCCGTCGGCGCAAAGGAGCTCGACGAGTCGCTGCACCAGCTCCTCGGGAGCACTGGCCCCCGACGTGATGCCGAGTGTCTCGACGCCTTCGAGCCACTCGGGGCGCACCTGCTGCTCGTTGTCGATCAGGTAGGACTCGGCGCCGTGCTCGCGTGCGACCTCGACGAGCCGGTTGGAGTTCGAGGAGTTTCGCGAGCCGATCACCAGAACCAGTTCGCAGAGAGGCGCGAGCTCCTTGACCGCGGCCTGCCGGTTGGTCGTCGCGTAACAGATGTCGTCGGTGCGGGGCCCGACGATCTCCGGGAAGCGCTCGCGGAGCCGCTCGATAATCGCGCGAGTCTCGTCGACGGAGAGGGTGGTCTGCGAGATGAAGGCCAGACGGGTCGGGTCCTCCACCTCGAGGCGATCGACGTCATCGACGGTCTCCACGAGGACAATCGAGTCGGGCGCCTCCCCCATCGTGCCCTCGACCTCCTCGTGGCCGTCGTGGCCGATCAGGACGATCGTGTACCCGTCTTCGGCGAACTTGACCGCCTCCCGGTGGACCTTGGTCACCAGCGGGCAGGTGGCGTCGATGGTCTGGAGGCCGCGGCGTTCGGCGTCGGCATGAACCGCCGGCGAGACCCCGTGGGCCGAGAAGACGGTCGTGGCGCCCTCCGGGATCGAGTCGTCGAGCTCGTCGACGAAGATCGCCCCGCGCCCCCGGAGCTGCTCGACGACGTGCTTGTTGTGGACGATCTCCTTGCGGACGTAGACCGGGGCGCCGTAGAGCTCGAGCGCACGCTCGACCGTCTGGACGGCCCGATCGACTCCGGCGCAGTAGCCGCGCGGGGCGGCAAGGAGGATCTTCTTCGGCGCGTTCACGGGGCTCCCAGTGTACGTCGCTCAGCGTCGCCTGAGCTCATCGACCAGCTCGACCACGGCCTCCCCGGCCACGTCCAGCGACCGCGGCGAGACCTTCGACATGTCGTCGGCCAGCGTGTCGCGCCACGGGTACTCGAAGTCGATCAGGTCGATCGCCGGGATTCCCCGCTCCAGGAACGGGGTGTGGTCGTCGTAGACCGCGGCGCCGACGGCGTTTGGGAAGGCTTCCGCCACCCCTGCGCGGGCGGCAGCAGCCCGCATCTGCGACCACAGGGCACGGTCGGAGGTGCCCTCGCGCGGGAGCCTCAGGCCCCGGGCCCCTACGTAATCGAGCAGGATCACCTCCCCCACCCGGCCGGCGTGGCGCCGGGCGTAGGCCCGCGAGCCGCGAAGGCCGTCGCGGTAGAAGTCGGTGGATCCCGCCGGCTCCTCCTCGCCGTCAAAGAGGGCGAACCGCACCTCGCGCCCTCCCGGGGCCGGCGATGCGGCCAGGGCGCGGGCGATGCCAATGACCGCCGCCGTTCCCGCCGCCCCGTCGTTGGCGCCGACGAAACCGCGTGGGCGCGCGTCCACGTCGTAGTGGGCGGCCACCAGGATCGCCGGTCGCCTTCCCGGAATGACCCCGGTGACGTTCCGCAGCCGCGGATGCCGGGGGCCGAGCGACTCGAACCGCCCGCCGGGCAGTCGTCCCTTCAGGTCCACGGCGAGCCGGCGCAGGGCGCTGGAGCCGGCCGGCCGCCAGCCGTAGCGCTCGACCTGGCGACGCAGCAGCGAGAACGCCGAGGCGGAGTCGAAGCGCTCGGCGGACGGGGTGGGAACCGAGTCACCCGGCTCGCCCGACAGGAAGCGCTCGGGGACCGCCGCCGCGCTCACCGTGCTGGCCGGCGCCCGGTCGACCCAGGGCCAGCCGGCAATCACGAAGATGATCAGGCCAGCCGCCACGATGAGCTGCACGACGAGGACGACGACCAGCAGCCTCACGCGGCCGCCGGAGCCATCGCCGCCGGGATCACCGTTGCCTGCCATCGCCAGCGAGCGTAGCCCGGCGGGCGGCCCGGTGGGCCAGTTGCGCAATTTCCGCGAAAACGCACCGGGCGGTTAGTCTGTCCCAATGGCCCAGGAGCACTTCGACCGGCTTTCCGCCATAGACGTTTCCTTCCTCGCCCAGGAGGACGAGTCGGCGCACATGCACGTCGGTGGCGTCGCGGTATTCGAAGGCCCGCCGCCGCCTTTCGATGACGTGCTGGACCTGATCCGCGGCCGCCTTCACCTCGTCCCCCGTTACCGCCAGCGCCTGGGCTTCCCGCCCCTCAATTCGGCCCGCCCGGTGTGGGTGGACGACCCGGACTTCAACATCCTCTACCACGTCCGCCAGACCGCGCTCCCGAGCCCCGGCGACCAGCGCCAGCTCCTTCGGCTCGTCTCCCGGGTCTTCTCCCAGCAGCTCGACCGCGACCGGCCCCTGTGGGAGCTGTGGATGGTCGAGGGGCTCGAGGACGGCCGCTGGGCGCTCCTCTCCAAGACCCACCATGCCCTGATCGACGGGGTGTCGGGCGTCGACCTGGCGACCGTGCTCTTCGACCTGAGCCCGGAGGGAACCGAGATCAAGCACCCCGACGAGGCCTGGGAGCCGGCCCGCTCGCCCGGCGCGAGCACGATGGTCGCATCGAGCATGCTGAGCGCCACCAAGGCCCTCGTAAAGAGCACCCGGAGCGTCGTCTCCACGGTCACCAACCCCCAGTACGCCTTCGACGGAATCCGCGACGGGGCCCAGGGGCTCGCCGAGTTCGCCTGGGCAGGGGCCAACCCCGCCCCCGACAACCCGCTGAACGTCCCGATCGGCCCCCACCGCCACTTCCGGGTGGTCAAGGCCAACCTCGCCGACTTCAAGGCGATCAAGAACTCCCTCGGCGGCACCGTCAACGACGCGGTCCTGGCCGTCGTGAGCGGTGCGCTTCGCACCTGGCTGGTCTCGCGCGGCGTGCGCACGGAGGGCATGGAGCTGAAGGCCGAGGTTCCCGTCTCCGTGCGCTCCGAACACGAGCACCACCAGCTCGGGAACAAGATCACCGCGATGAGCGCCCCGCTGCCGATCTACATCGAGGACCCCGAGGCCCGGCTGGCCGTCGTGCGCAAGTCGATGGACGACCTCAAGGGCTCAAAGCAGGCGCTGGGGGCCGAGGTGATCGCCGGCGCGATGAACTTCACGGCGCCGACGATCCTCGCCCAGGCCTCGAGGCTCAACTTCTCCACCCGGCTCTTCAACCTGATCGTCACCAACGTCCCGGGACCGCAGTTCCCGCTCTACGTCGAGGGACGGCGCCTGCTGGAGATCTTCCCGGTCGCCTTCCTGCCCAACAACCACGCCCTCGCGATCGCGATCATGAGCTACGACGGCGAGCTGAACTTCGGCCTTCTCGGCGACTACGACGCGCTCCACGACATCGACGTCCTCACCGACGGGCTGCGCGACTCGATCGACGAGCTCCTCGCGATCTCGAACGCCGCGGCGGCGGCCGAGACCGAGACCGTCTGAGAAGAAGCCTGGCTGCCTAGTAGCCGAGTGCGAACTTCGCGTCTTCGCTCATCATCTCCGGCGACCACGGAGGAGTGAAGATCATCGAGGACTCGACCGACTCGACCCCGTCGAGCTCGCCGACGAACTCCTCGATCTGCTGGGCCACCATCGGCCCGATCGGGCAGGCCGGCGTAGTGAGCGTGTAGGTGACAGCCACGCTGCCGCCGTCGACCTCGATGCCGTAGATGAGGCCCAGCTCGACGAAGTCGAGCCCCAGCTCGGGGTCGATCACGTTGGTAAGGGCCTTTTCGACCTCGTCGACGGTTGCCATGGCCGCGATATTAGCCGCCACCGACCGGCTCCCCGGCCCCCAGGCGGCGGTCCGGCGTGCGGGATCCACCGTTGGGTTACGCTCACCCCATGAATAGAAAAACAGCAGTTTCCCGCTTCACCGTCGCCCTCTCGGCCTCGGCCCTCGTGGTCGCCGCCGTCCCGGCGATGGCCCCGGCCAAGTCGGTCAAGATCAAGAACGGCACCTACAAGGGATCCGTCCTCAATAACGGAGGGGACGAGGGAAGCGACTTCCGCACGCCGCTCTCCATCTCCGTCAGCAAGGGGAAGATCTCGAAGATCGTTCTTTCCAATTCTTCGCTCTGGGCGGCTGACCAGCCGGCCGACGTTGCCAACGGTGGAGAGCCGCAGTCCTGCCAGCAGGCGGGAACCGCTCCGGGCTCTCCTTACTCACCGACGATCACCTTCCGGTTCGTCTCCTCACCCAACCCGGTGAAGATCAGCTCGAAGGGTTCGTTCTCGGTAAACGCCACCACCGCCGCGGTCGGAAGCCCGATCTCGAGCGTCACGTACGCGACCTCGGGTAATTCGCCCACCCCGGCCGGGACAACCCAGCTGTCATTCAAGGGCCGGTTCTCGAGCTCGAAGAAGGCCAAGGGCACCCTCACCAGCCTCTCCATCGCGATGGGCGCCGGCATCGAGAAGTTCACCTGCAACAGCTACTGGGTTGCCGGCCAGACCTCTCCCTGGGGCATCCCCAGCGCGCCGAAGTAGCGGCAAGGGGCGCTGGAGCGCCCGTCCAGAAGAACCAACCAGCGGGCGCCTTCGGGCGCCCGCTCTCGTTGTCGGGTACATCGGTCCGGTGAGCCTTCGCGGACAACATCCGGCGCCCCTACCATCTGAAGGGTGCTGCCGCTCTTCGTAGCCGCCCTGATCATCGTCCCCCTGATCGAGATCTTCGTGATCATCCAGGTCGGCCAGCTGGTGGGACCCTGGTGGACGATCGCGCTCCTGGTACTCAGCTCCGTCATCGGCGCGGTGCTGATGAAGCGCGAGGGTTCCCGCGCCTGGGAGCGCTTCAACGCAGCGCTGGGCCGGGGAAAGGTTCCCGCAAAGGAGACCGCCGACGGGGGGCTGGTCATCTTCGGCGGCGCCCTGCTGCTGACTCCGGGCTTTGTCACCGACTTCGTCGGCCTCCTGATGCTCATCCCCGGCTCACGCGACGTCGTCCGCCGCTTCCTGGTTGCGCGGGCGATCGACGTCGGAGTGGGCGGCATGGGACGGCCGGTCGTGTGGGGGGTTCGCGGGGCTCGCTGGGGCTCGCGCGGCTACCGCTACGCGGGCAGGCGCCGTGCTCCCCGCGACTACGACGTCGAGGGAACGGCCACCGAGGTAACCGAGCCCGCCGCAGGCATCCCGCCTCGCTCCGGCAGCTGAGCCGGAGCGAAGTGGCCTTCTAGTTGTCGGACCCCATTCGGTCCCAGAGGTAGAGCTCGAGGCACTCCTCCGCCAGGTCGGCACAACGCTCGCGATTGAGATGCGGGAGGACGGTCTCGAGCGCCTGTTCCTCGGAGACGCCGGCCTCGAAGGCCTCCTCGCCGCGGAACCCGGCGGCGATCTTCAGGGCCTCGCGGCGATGCTCCCCCAGGGAGCCGAATACGCCGACCAGGAAGTCCCGGTTGGCCACGGGATGGCCGACCTCGAGCGACGCGTGCCAGGCGGCGAGCATCGAGAGGTCGTGCTCGTCGAGGTCGGCTATGGCCCGGCAGTAATGGGCCTCGAGCTCATTCTCAGGAATCTCGTCGACCCAGGCACGGACCAGCTCGCCGAGGATCTGCCGGCGCGCGTCGCGACCGACCGACTCGGCGATGACCCGAATCGCGTCCTGGGGTTCGATGAAGCAGAGAGACAACTGGACCTCCGGGAGGGAGAGGTTGGGCGATCGGGCGGGACGCTACGCGCCGCCGCGGACGGCACCGGCCTGCGGCGACAGGGCTACTCGAGCCCGAACTCGGCGCCGGACGCCTCCTGCGCAGGGGACCCGGCCTCGGCGGGCGCAGGGGAAGGCGTGGACTGCGCAGGTACCGGCGGCGCGGCCGCCTCGCCGCCTCCTTCGGTGGCCGGGGCCGCCCCGGCAACGGCTCGGGCGCGCGCCCGGTAGGCGGCCTCGCGGCGCTGCTCGCGCCGTTCGACGCGACGGGCCACCTCCACCGCGTCGGTCGCGGCGGCCACCAGTCCTGGTCGCGACCGGCTTTCCCCGGCCGGGTCGGCCCCCCGGCCGACCTGGTCGATGGCGACGGTGCCCCCGCTGGCGACCGCGGCACCGGCAGCTACTACTGCGGTTCCCTTGCCCGCGGAGGCCACGATCGCCTCGAAGATGACCTGGACCCGGGTCACCGCGAGCACGGCGCGCTCGAAGAGCCATGCCGTGAGAGCCTCCCAGGCCCTCAGCGCGGCCTGCCCGGCAGCCTCGGACTGCCCGGTGGCCACGGCGATGCCGCCTGCCGGGAAGACCGCCGCCACGGGCCTTGCCGAACGGTGGATCTCGCGCACCGTCGCCCGGCAGCCGGCACAGCTGCGCAGGTGCGCCCGGAGCGCGACGAGCTCGGACTGGCCGGCCTCGCCGTCGGCGAGTGCGGAGAGCGCCGGCTCCCAGCGGCGGCACTCCTCGCCGGACTCGATCCCCGCGTAGCGGGCCAGGAAGGCCCGGCGCCCCTCGTAGAGGCAGCGGTTGACCTTGGTTCTCGTCCAGCCGGTCTCCTCCTGGATCTCGTCGTAGCTGCTGCCCTGGGCGCGAAGCCAGAGGGCCTTGACCTCCTGGGGCTTGAGCGTCGCCAGCGCCTCGGCCGAGCGGGCCACGCGCTCGAAGCCCGCAACCTGTTCCTCGGGCGACGGCGCGGCCGAGGCCTCGACCGCATCGAAGTCGTACTGCGCCGGGGCCAGGTCACGCTGGCGGGAGCGCCGGACCGCCATCGCCTCGTGCTTTACGACCGTCCTCAGCCACGCCGGCGCCCGCTCCGGGTCGAGCCTGGAAGCGTGCTTCAGGAAGATCTCGAGCCCGCGCTGGTAGGCGTCCTCTGCATCCGAGGAACAAAGGCTGTGGCGCCGGGCGAGCCTCAGGAGGCCTTCGGCGTGACGCGAGACGACGGCGAGGACGAGCTCCTCGGTGTCGGGACGCGAGCCGTTGCGGCCGCTGCGGGAAGGCGGGATGAGCGTCGTCTCGTCGGCCACGTCCTCCGTAAGAGCACGCACGGCCTGCCCTTCGCTCCCTCCCCCGGCCGGCAATTCGCGCTATTTGCGCGACATTCGTTCCTTCAGGATGCCGCGAGGCGCTCGTAGGCGCCCAGGTAGACCTCGCGCAGGAACGCAACGGCCTCGTCGGCTCCGATCGCGGGGTCGTCGAGAATGCGGAAACCGATCTCCAGCCCGGCTCCGATCATCATCGGCGCCATCAGGCGCGTCTCGTGGGCGGGCAGCACCCCCGCGCGCACGGCCGCTTCGAGGTCTTCCTGCAGCTCGGCCACCCCGGCCCCGACCGCGGGATCGTCGAAGTAGGCGCGGATGGTTCCCACGTTTCGCCTTAGGAAGGCCGCGGTGCCCGGCTCGTCGGCGACGTAGGAGAAGTAGGCATGGAAGGCGTCGGCGATGAAGGAAACCGGGTCCGAGGCCTCCCGGCGGGCCGCGCGAACGCGCTCGCGGGCCTCGGTGACGATCTCCTCGACCAGCTCCCGGAAGACCGACTCCTTGTCCGGGAAGTAGTTGTAGAAGGTGCCGGTGGCCAGCCCCGTCGGTCGGACTATGTCCCTGACCGAGGCGGCGCCGTACCCCATCTCCGTGAAGACCTCCCTGGCCGACCCGAGGATCGCCGCCCGGTTGGCCGCCTTGTTGGCCTCGCGGCGCCCCGGTTCAGCTTCCCGGGACCGGGGGCTGGCGGCCGCCGCCCCCGCGCTCACGCCGCGACGGGCTCGCCGGCGACCAGCGGAGCCACGGGCAGCCGGTGCCCCTGCCGGTCGGCGCGCTGGCGCCCCTTCTTGAGCTCGCGGTCGAGCTCGAAGAGGTAGTCGTCGAAGTCGACCTGGATTGTGTGGCGCTTGGAGGCGACGTAGCGCTTCTGCATCGCGGCCATGTCCTCGGCCATGAAGCGGCGCATCTCGGTCTCGGGCGGCAGCGCATAGTCGCCGGCCAGGTACTCGGCGACCCAGCGTCCCTGGGCCTCGGAGAGCGGCATTACGGCGCCGAGCGGCTGCAGCAGCCCGATGAAGAAGACGTTGTCGATCTCCGGGTGGAAGACGCGCCGGTAGAGGTCGATCCTGTTCTCCGGCGCGGAGATCAGGTCCTCGTCGAAGAAGGGGAAGGTGATCTTGTAGCCGGTGCAGTAGATCACGACGTCGGCGTGGACCCGGGTGCCGTCCTCGAACTCGACCTCGTCGCCATCCAGGCACCTGATGTTTGGCTTGACGGTGATCGCCCCGTGGGTGATCCGGTCGAGGATCCGGCTGGAGATCGTCGGGTGGGCTTCGCCGAACTCGTGGTCGGGCTTGGGCAGCCCGAACTGCTCGAGGTTGCCTACGTAGGTGTTGACCAGCGCCGCGACCGACTTCTGGCGGATCTTGAACGGGATCCTGGGGTTGACCCAGCCCCCGAGCTGGTCGGTCGGCTTGCCGAAGATGTACTTGGGGACGATGTAGGCGCCGCGGCGGGCGGCCAGGTAGACGTTCTTCGCGACGTACGAAGCCTCGACGGAAATGTCCATGGCGCTGTTGCCCATACCGAGGACGACCACGTCCTTGTCGGCAAGGAAGTCGGGGTTCATGTACGAGTGGGCATGCATCTGGACCCCGTCGAAGTTCTCGGATCCGGGGAACGCAGGCTCGGGCCAGCGCGGGTTCCAGTGGTGGCCGTTGGCCACCAGCAGCGCGTCGAAGCGCTCGGTGCCGTCCTTCGTGGTGATCTCCCAGGTGCCGTCATCGAGCCGCTCGGCGCGCTCGACCGGGGTCTCGAAACGGATCAGCTCACGCAGGCCGAAGTGGTCGACGTAATCGTCGAAGTAGGCGGCGATCTGGGCGTGGTCCGGGTAATCCGGGTAGTCCTCGGGCATCGGGTAATCCGAATAGGCCATTCGCAGCCGCGAGGTGTTGATGTGCAGGTCGCGGTAGCAGGCCGACATGCCGTTCTTGTTCTCGTAGACCCAGTTTCCGCCGATCCGGTCGGAGGCCTCGAAGCAGGTGGCATCGAAGCCGCGGTCGACCAGCCCCTTCAGGGCGGTGATTCCCGACGACCCGGCTCCGATCACGGCGACCTTCGGCAGCTGCTGGCTCATGCTTCCTCCGTCTGGTGGCTGGCAGGTACCAGACTACCCAAAAAGTGACGCTGCCGTCAACTTTGTGCGAGGGCGCTCTCCCGGCCCTCTCCTGCGCCCGTCCCTGACAGGAATCGGTCGACCATTCGGGCGCACTGCCGGCCCTCGTTGATCGCCCACACGATCAGCGACTGGCCGCGACGCGCGTCGCCGGCGGCGAACACCCCGGGGACCGAGGTCTCGTAGGTCGGTGCCTTCACGTTTCCGCGCGGGTCGAGCTCGCAGCCCAGGCCGGCGACCAGGCCCTCCGGCTCGGGGTGGACGAACCCCATGGCCAGGAGCACCAGGTCGGCCCTGAGCTCGCGGTCGGTGCCCTCGACCGGGCCGAAGGGCGGCTCCGGGGCGGCGGCGGCGATGTGCTGGGTGGTGACCTTCCCGTCCTCGCCGCTGAAGTGGGTGGTTACCACCGAGAAGTCCTGCTCGCCGCGGCCGATGTCCTTCGCCTCCTCCATCGCGTAGGAGAGGCGGAACTTCTGGGGCCACAGCGGCCACGGAGTGCGGTCGTCGGGCCGGTGGTCCGGGGGCTCGGGGAGGAGCTCGAGCTGAACCACGGAGAGGGCGCCCTCGCGAATCGAGTTGCCCACGCAGTCGGCGCCGGTGTCGCCGCCACCCACGACCACCACATGCTTCTCCTTCGCCGTGATCGGCTCGCCTTCCACCCGCGGCTCGACCGCCGGCTCGGGGCCCATCTGCCCGGCAACCCACCGGTTGCGGCCGTAGAGGTAGTCCATCGCATAGTGGATCCCGTCGAGTTCACGGCCGGGAACCTCCAGGTCCCGGGGCACGCGCGAGCCGATCGCCAGCACCACGGCGTCGAACTCCTCGCGCAGCTGCTCGACGGTCACGTCGCGGCCGACGTCGACGCCGTAGCGGAACTCGACCCCCTCCTCGACCAGCTGGCCGACCCGCCGTTCGATCACCAGCTTTTCGATCTTGAAGTCCGGGACGCCGAAGCGGATCAGGCCGCCGGCGGCCTCGTCCCGCTCGAAGCAGGTGACGGCGTGCCCGGCGCGACGGAGCTGCTGGGCTGCCGCCAGGCCCGCGGGACCCGAGCCCACGACCGCTACGGAGCGCCCGGTCTCGAACGAGGGCGGCTCCGGCACGACCCAGCCCTCGTCCCAGGCCCGGTCGATGATCGAAAGCTCGATCTGCTTGATCGTCACTGCGTCGCCCTCGCGGATCTCCAGGACGCACGCCGCCTCGCAGGGGGCCGGGCAGAGGCGGCCGGTGAACTCGGGGAAGTTGTTGGTGGCGTGGAGCTGGGCGATCGCCTCGCGCCACTCCCCCCGGTAGACGAGGTCGTTCCAGTCGGGAATCAGGTTGCCGAGCGGGCAGCCGTTGTGGCAGAAGGGAACGCCGCACTCCATGCAGCGGGCGCCCTGCTCGGAGAGCTCCTCGTCGGAGCGCTTCTCCACGAACTCCAGGTAGGGCTCCACCTCGACCCGCTCGACCGGGTCCTTATAAGGGAGGCCGACCCTCTCGATCTTCAGGAAGCCGCCTGTCTCGCCCATCAGCCCCCCACCTCCGCGGCCTCTCCGGCCTCTTCGGCGGCCAGCTCGGCCAGCACCCGCTTGTAGTCGGCAGGGAAGCACTTGAGGAAGCTGCCCCGCAGGCTCTCCCAGTCATCGAGCACGCGACGCCCAACCGTCGAGCCGGTCCTGGCGACGTGCTCGGAGATCAGCTCCCGGACCTCGATCTCGTCGGCCTCGTCGAGCGGCTCGAGCTGGTCGACCATCTCCGGGTTGGTGCGCGAGGCGAGCCTGCCGCCCTCGTCGAGCACGAAGGCCAGCCCACCGCTCATACCGGCCGCGAAGTTGCGCCCTGTCGGCCCGAGGATCACCACGCGCCCGCCGGTCATGTACTCGCAGGCGTGGTCGCCGACCCCTTCGACGACGGCGCTGGCGCCGGAGTTGCGAACGGCGAAGCGCTCGCCGGCCAGGCCCCGGAAGAAGGCCCGGCCGCCGGTGGCCCCGTAGAGGACCGTGTTCCCGACGATTACGTTCTCCTCCGGAACGAAGGCCGCACCGTCGCGCGGCGCAATCGAGATGACCCCGCCGGACAGGCCCTTGCCGGCGTAGTCGTTGGCGTCGCCGCGCAGCGAGATCGTTACCCCGGACGCCAGCCAGCCGCCGAAGCTCTGGCCGGCCGAACCCTCCATGGCGATCTCGATCGTCCCCTCGGGCAGTCCGTCGGCCCCATGGACCTTCGAGATCCGGCTCGAGAGCAGGCCGCCGACGCAGCGGTTGATGTTCCGGACCGGCATCTCGATCTCTACATTCTCCCCGCGCTCGATCGCCGGCTCGCTGAGCTCGATCAGCTGCCAGTCGAGCGCCCCCTCGAGCACGTCCGGCGGCGCCGCCACGCGGTGCAGGGGTGCTCCCTCGGGAAGCTCGGGACGGGTAAGCAGCTGGGTGAGGTCGATTCCCTCGGCCTTCCAGTGGTCGATCGCCTGCTGGGTGGCGAGCAGGTCGCTGCGGCCGATCAGCTCGTCAACTGTGCGGATGCCCAGCGAGGCCATGATCGCCCGGAGCTCCTCGGCCACGAAGAAGAAGAAGTTGACTACGTGCTCCGGGGTTCCCTCGAAGCGCTTGCGCAGCTCCGGGTCCTGGGTGGCGATCCCCACCGGGCAGGTGTTCAGGTGGCAGGCGCGCATCATGATGCAGCCGGTGGCGATCAGCGGCGCAGTGGAGAAGCCGTACTCGTCGGCGCCCAGCATCGCGGCGATCGCCACGTCGCGGCCGGTCTTGAGCTGGCCGTCGGTCTGGACGACGATGCGCCCGCGCAGGTCGTTGAGGCATAGCGTCTGCTGGGTCTCGGCGAGTCCGATCTCCCAGGGCACGCCGGCCGACTGGATCGAGCTCAGCGGCGACGCGCCGGTGCCGCCGTCGTGACCCGCGATCAGGACGTGGTCGGCGTTGGCCTTGGCCACGCCTGCGGCAACCGTCCCGACGCCGACCTCGGCAACGAGCTTTACCGACACCTGGGCGCGCGGGTTGGAGCAGCGGAGGTCGTAGATCAGCTGCTTGAGGTCCTCGATCGAGTAGATGTCGTGGTGCGGTGGCGGCGAGATGAGGCCGACGCCCGGGGTCGTATGGCGCACCCAGCCGATGTACTTGTCGACCTTGTGGCCCGGAAGCTGGCCGCCCTCGCCGGGCTTGGCGCCCTGGGCCATCTTGATCTGGAGCTGGTCGGCGTTGACCAGGTAGTGGGAGGTGACGCCGAAGCGCCCGGAGGCCACCTGCTTGATCGCCGAGCGGCGCAGGTCGCCATTGATGTCGGGTACGAACCGCCGCGGGTCCTCCCCGCCCTCGCCGGTGTTCGACTTGCCTCCCAGCCGGTTCATGGCGATCGCGAGTGTCTCGTGGGACTCGGTGGAGATCGAGCCGAGCGACATCGCGCCGGTGGCAAAGCGGGAGACGATCTCCGAGGCCGGCTCGACCTCCTCCAGCGGGATCGGCTCGAGGTCGTCGCGGAAGCGCAGCAGCCCGCGCAGCGTCGCCTGGCGCGTCGCTTCGTCGTTGGCGGCGGTGGCGTAGGAGAGATAGGTCTCCCAGGCCTCTCCCCATTCCTGCGGGCCGCCGCCGTTGGGCGTCACCTCGCTGGGCCCGCCGGGCTTGCGGACGGCGTGCTGCAGGGAGGCGATCGTCTCCGGGTTCCACATGTGCTTCTCACCGTCGCGCCGCCAGGCGTAGATGCCCCCGACGGGAAGGAGCTCGTCGGCGACCGGCCCGTGCGGCCCCCAGGCCCGCGAGTGGCGGTCAAGCGCCTCCCGGGCGAGGACGTCCAGGCCCACACCGCCGACGCGCGAGGCCGTTCCCGTGAAGTGGCGGTCGATCACGTCGCGGTCGATGCCCACCGCCTCGAAGATCTGGGCCCCGCAGTAGGACTCGATCGTCGAGATCCCCATCTTGGAGATCGTCTTGAGCAGCCCCTTGCCGATCGCCTTGACCGTGTTGCGCTCCGCCTGGTCGATCTCGTCGACGCCCTCGATCTCGCCGGCCGCGACCATCTCGCCGACGGTGTCGAAGAGGAGGTAGGGATTGACCGCGCTGGCGCCGTAGCCGATCAGCGTCGCGAAGTGGTGGACCTCCCGTGCCTCGCCGGTCTCGATCACCAGGCCGGCCTGCAGGCGGTTGCCGAGGCGCACCAGGTGGTGATGGACGGCAGAGACGGCCAGCAGCGCCGGGATAGGCGCACGGCCGGGCCCGACCCGGCGGTCGGAGAGGATGACCACCTGCGCGCCGGCGACGATCGCGTCGTGTGCCTCGTCGCAGAGGTTGGCCAGCCGGGCGCTCATGCCCTCCGGCCCCTCGTCGACCGGCCAGGTGATGTCCAGCGTGTGGGCCTGGAAGATGTCCCGCTCGACGTTGCGCAGGGTCTCCAGCTCCTGGTTGCGCAGGATCGGCTGGTCCATGCGCAGCTGGTGGGCGTGGTCGGGGGTCTCCTCCAGGAGGTTCTTCTCCGTTCCCACCGAGGTGGCCAGGGACATGACGATCGCCTCGCGGATCGGGTCGATCGGCGGGTTGGTCACCTGGGCGAAGAGCTGCTTGAAGTACGAGGAGAGGGAGGGCGAGCGGTCGGAGAGCACGGCGAGGGCGCCGTCGTTGCCCATCGAGCCGATCGGCTCTGCGCCGGTCTGGGCCATCGGCGCGATCAGCACCCGCAGGTCCTCCTGCGAATAGCCGAAGGCCAGGCGCCGCAGGTGGCTGGGCAGCACGCCGGTCATCGTCACGTGGGCCGGCTCGAGGTCGTCGAAGTGGACGCTGTTCTCGCGGAACCAGTCGGCGTAAGGCTGCTGCGTCGATACTTCGCGCTTGACCTCCTCGTCCTCGATGATCCGCCCCTGCTCGAGGTCGACCAGGAAGATCTTCCCCGGCTGCAGGCGGCCGAGCCGCTTCACGTCGGCGGGGTCGACCGCCAGCATCCCGGCCTCCGAGCCCAGTACGACCAGGCCGTCGTTGGTCTCCACCCAGCGGCCCGGGCGCAGGCCGTTGCGGTCGAGGGTCGCACCCACAACCCGGCCGTTGGTGAAGCAGACCGCCGCCGGTCCGTCCCAGGGCTCCAGCAGGCACGAGTGGAAGGCGTAGAAGCCCTTCAGCTCCTCGGAAAGGTCGTCGCGGTCCCGGTAGGCCTCCGGGATCATCATCATCGCCGCGTGGGGCAGCGAGCGGCCGCCGAGCATGAGCAGCTCGAGGACGTTGTCGAAGGTCGCAGAGTCCGACCCGCCGGGCCGGACGATCGGCATGATCTTCTGGAGGTCGTCGCCGAAGAGCTCGCTGGCCAGCTGA
This sequence comes from Solirubrobacteraceae bacterium, assembly GCA_040398965.1. GTDB lineage: Bacteria > Actinomycetota > Thermoleophilia > Solirubrobacterales > Solirubrobacteraceae > F1-60-MAGs163. The sequence continues at coordinate 43,145 of JBBASZ010000007.1, forward strand.
CTCTCGCGGGCACGCATCCAGTTGATGTTCCCCATAAGGGTGTTGATTTCGCCGTTGTGGGCGATCACCCGGAACGGGTGGGCCAGCTCCCAGCTCGGGAAGGTGTTGGTCGAGAACCGGGAATGGACCAGCGCCAGCGCCGAGGCGAACCGCTCATCCTGCAGGTCGGGGTAGAAGCCGCTGACCTGGTGGGAGATCAACATCCCCTTGTAGACGCAGGTCCGCGACGAGAAGCTCGGGGAGTAGAAGTCCGGGCCGGCAGCCAGCTCGACGACGCGGCGGATCACGTAGCACTTGCGCTCGAAGGCCTCCTGGTCGTCGGCAAAGCCTGGGCCGGCGGCGATGAAGCACTGGCGGATCTCCGGACGGGAGGCGTCGGCGGTGTTTCCCACGAAGTCGGTGTTGACGGGAACGTCGCGCCACCCGAGGAAGATCTGGCCCTCGGTGGCGACGGTGTGCTCGACCAGCTCCTCGACCTTGCGCCTGAGCTCGGGCTCGCGGGGCAGGAAGCAGACGCCGACCGCGTAGCTGCCGGGCTCGGGGAGCTCGAAGTCGACCACCTGGCGGAAGAAGAGGTCGGGAACCTGGACCAGGATGCCGGCACCGTCACCGGTCTTCACGTCGGCGCCCTCGGCCCCGCGGTGCTCGAGGTTGTCCAGTGCCTCGAGCGCCCGGACGATCACCTCATGCGAAGGCTCGTTGTCGAGCCGCGCCACCATGGCCACGCCACAGGCGTCGTGCTCGAAGCGCGGGTCGTAGAGGCCCTGGGCTTGTGGTCTTGTAGTCCGGTTCATCGCAGCGTCGCGTCGCGCAGCGCCCCCTGCCACCGCCGCGAAGCGAACCCCGGATTCTATCCGTAATCGACCGTTGCCAACGTGCCCGAAGGCACCCGGCGCCCTCGTGATCAGGCGCCGCGCGAGGTCTCTTCGACGCTGTGGGAACAGAGTCCCGGCGCGCCCTTGAGCGGCCGGCCCGGACAACCGGTGCACAGCCCGGCTCGCGGGCGGCCGGAGACCGGGTATTCGCCGCCGGTCAGCTGCCGGGCGGCTGCCGCCAGCCGCCCGGCGAGCTGCTCTTCGTGGGCGGCGGTATAGACGGTCGAGACCTGCTCGTCGGGCCGCTCGAGGAAGCAGTAGGAGACCTCCACCTCCGTTGCCCCGCGCCGGAGCGCAACCAGGGCGTAGGCATCGCGCTGCAGCCCGTAACGCTCCTCGACCTTTGCCCCAAGGTCATCGTCCCCTCCCGGGTCGAGGCGATCGGTCTTGTAGTCGACGACGAGCGTCCTCCCTCCGGGCCGCTCGCCAATGAGGTCGATCGCCCCGGTCAGGACCGGCAGCGTGGCGTCGCCCGGCACCAGCTCGATGGCGAAGCTGCTCTCCCGCTCAAGCGACGAGCAGGCGGCAATCTCCTTCCAGGCCCTGCTCGCGGCGAACCGCTCGAGCATCGCCAGCTGGTCGAGAACCGCGTCACGACCGGTCGGTGCGTCCTCGACGGTGGCGGCCACCGCCTCGATCCGGGCCTCATCGGGAACCTGTTCGGGGTCCTCGAAGCTGAAGAGCTCCAGGAGCCTGTGGGCCAGGGTGCCCCTGGCCCGGGCTTCTCCCGGAATTGCCTCCCAGCCGTCGTCGACACGGGGCGGGAGCCCTACGACCTTCTCCAGGTACCAGCGGTAGCCGCACTCCGCGTAGCGGGAGAGCTCCGAGTAGCTGACCGTCGCCGGGACTTCACGCGTGCCTGCCCCGGCGTGGTCGGCGAGCATTACCGGCTCGGGCGCTCCCGACTGCAGCCCTCCGGCGGCCTCCGGGGCGCCGAGCAGCTCCGCTGAACGTGCCGGGACGCTGACGACGAGGCGAATCGCCGGCGCGCCGTCGATACCGCCGACCGGGAACTCGCCGTCGGCCCCGTCCTCAAGAATCTCCTTCGCATCGGGACCCAGGAGCGCGGGGACGACCCACTTGAGCGCGGAGGCCTGGGCCGAGTCCTCGTCGAGCTTCCAGGGACCCGAGGCCTTGCCCGCCCCGGACAGGATCAGGCGGCGCTCGGCACGGGTGACGGCAACGTGGATGCTGCGCCGGCGCTCGTGATGGACCTTGAGGTCGGCCTCGTCCTTGAGGTCGGCGTGAGGACCGACGGTGCCCTTCTTGTTGCCGTCGCCCGCAACGTAAAGGGAGCACCCGACCCGGTCGCCTTCGACCCTGATCGCCGAATAGTCGCCGCGGACGCCGCTTCCCAGGCGGGGGATCACGACAACAGGGAACTCGAGCCCCTTGGCCGCGTGGATCGTCATCAGGCGGACCGGACCCGACGGGTCGACCTGGCCTTCGGCGTCGATCGCGCCCCCGACCGGCGCGTCGGTCTCGTTCGATACCGGGGCGGCGGTGTCGACCCAGTCGAGGAAGGCACGCGTGTCGCCGCCGTTCCTGCCGTCCCAGCCGTGGGCGAGGGCGACGAGCTTCCGGACGTTGGCCAGCGCCAGCTGGCCGCCCGGGGCCTGGAGCAGCAGGCTCTGGTAGCCGGTGTCGCGGGCGATCCGGTCGAGCAGGTCGCCGGCACCGAGGCTCGCCGATGCCTGCACCCAGCCGCCGAAGAGCTCGAGGTAGGAGCGAAGGCGCTCTCTCTCCTCCTCCCCGATCGCCGCAACCGGGGTGCCCGGCTCGGGCTCGCCGGCGCAGGCGTTCTCGACCGCCTCGAAGAGCGAGGCGGCGTTGCGCTGGAGCCGCTCCGCGCCCAGGAGCGCAAGCGTGTCGAGGCTCACGCCGCACATCGGCGACCTGAGCGCCCCGAGCAGCTGCTCCTCGTCGCGCCGGTTGGCCAGCAGCCGGACGTGGACGAGCAGGTCCCGCAGCTCCCCGCGCGACCACCAGCTCTCCCCCCCGTCGGAGACCGCCTCGATCCCGATGCGGCGGAGCTCCTCCCGGTAGGTGGCCATCGCCGTGCGGGTCTCCAGGAGGATCACGATCTCGCCGGTTCCGGCCTCCCCGTCCTCGACCAGCCGGCCGATGCGGTTGGCCACCAGGCGGGCCTCGGCGACCTCGGGCCCGGGCTCGCTGTCATCCCACAGGGAGCGGTCGGTGAACAGCATCTCGACGAACGGCTCATCCCCTGCGGCTCCGCTCCAGGGCGCGAGCGACGGGTCGTCGTGGCCGCTGGCGATGTCGACCCATTCGAACCCGCTGCGGGCGTGGGCCTCCCTGAAGGCAGCGTTGAGGACGTCGAGGATCTCCGGCCGCGAGCGGTAGTTACGCACCAGCTGCAGGCGCCTGCCGTCCTGCTCGTGGGCCTCGGCCACCTCACGGAAGAGCTCGACGTCGGCGTGCCGGAACCCGTAGATCGACTGCAGGGGGTCCCCGACCTGGAAGCGCGCCGGGACCCCGAGCGCCTCGAAGAGCCTCAGCTGGAGGCCGTTCGTGTCCTGGAACTCGTCGACGAGCACCCGGCGGAAGCGCCCGCGGTACTCGTCGGCAATCGCCGGGTGGTCGGTCAGCAGCCCGAGGGTTGCGAACACGACGTCCGAGAAGTCGCAGCCGCCGCGCCGACGCTTCTCCCGGGCAAAGGCGGCGCCGTACTCGGCCAGGAGCTGGTCGAGGAGGGAGATCCAGCCGTCGGGGTCGTCTCCGGGGGCCGCCTCCGGCAGGCGCGGCTCGGCCTGGCCCGCGCTGCGCAGGCGGTCGTAGGTGCGGGCGATCTCCGTCGCGAGACCCTCGTAGCGGTCGGCGGCCAGGAGGTCGAGAAGGCGGTCCTGCTCCGGGCCGGAGAGCAGCCGCTCCACGGCGGCGGCAAAGGCTCGCCGGCGATACCCGGCAAGGTCGGCCTCGTCGACCACCGTGAAGGCGGGGTCGACGCCGGCGACCAGTGCGTGGCGGCGCAGCACCCGGGCGCAGAACGCGTCGATAGTCGAGATCCAGGCGCCGTCGAGCGCCGCTACCGCGGCCCGCGCACGGGCCGACTCCGGCAGCTCCGAGGCGGCGATCGCCGCGAGGCGGCGCCTGATCCTGCCGCGCAGCTCGGCGGCCGCCTTTCGCGTGAAGGTGATCGTCAGGATCTCGTCGCACTCGAGCAGGTCGCCGTCGCCGTCTCCCTCCAGGACGTCGCGGACAAACCTCTCCACCAGGACCAGGGTCTTGCCCGCACCGGCGCTGGCTTCCAGCAGGAGCGGCTCGTCGCGATCGCTGACCGCCGCCACCTGCTCGGCGTTCAGGGGGCCATAGGGGCCGACCATCTCCTCCCCGTCCCAGAGACGGGCTTCGCCGGCGCTCACCGGTACCTCCGGCAGATCTCCGGGTGGGCGCATCCCCCGTCGCGGGTGAACGCGCAGCGCTCCGGGGTGTCGGTGGGAGATAGCTCGCCTTCGCCGATACTCGCCACCGCACCGGCGGCCAGTTCGCGTGCCTCCTCCAGGAGCTCCCGGAACTCGTCGCCCGACTTTCGGTCGGTGCCGGTGATGTCGGTTCGCTCCATGTCGGCTTCGGTCTCGATCGCGCCGCGGGGGCCCTTGCTGTCGGCGCGCAGCGACGCGTACATCGAGCCGACCACCCTCTCGCCCGCCCTCTCCTGCTCGTAGACCAGCGCGTAGAGGGCGGCCTGGAGTACGCCGCGCTCCAGCCACTTGGCCGCGGGCCAGTCCTGGGAGGTCGAACCGGACTTGTAGTCGAGGACGATGGCATCTGCCCCGTCACGGTCGACGCGGTCGATCTGCCCCCTCAGCACCAGGCCGTCGCCGAGGTCGGCCGGGGCACTGCCGCCTGACCCGAACTCCATCTCGAACTCCGCCGGGACGAACTGCGAGCCCGAACCGGATTCCTGGAGCAGGAACCCGGAGAGCATCCTGCTCATCCGGCGACGCATGATCCGCTCCTGCACCGGGTCCGGTGAAAGAAGCTCGATCCCCTCGACGGTCTCGTCGAGCACCGCGAGGGCCGCGTCGACGTTATCCGGCGTAAGCCGGCGGTCACCCTCGGGCAGCGACTCGAAGACCGCCTTGAGCACCCGGTGGGCGGCGTCACCGAAGCGCAGGCTCTCGGAATCCGGCTCGAGGGTTTCGGGCCGGATGAACCGCTCGACGAACCAGGAGACCGGGCAGCGCAGGTAGAGCTCGAGCGAGGTTGCCGACCAGACACCGCGGCCGGCGAGGCCCTCGACGGCCGCGGGGGTGGTCAGCCGGTAGGACTCTTCACGTCCCTCCCGGGGGGAGAGCCCGGCCAGCTCGAGCTGGAACCCGCTCGGCGCGAGCCTCGGGTCCTCATCCCAGCCGGTCTCGCCCAGCCGACGGACAAGCAGGTCGGGCCCCGGGTCGAAGAGGTCCTCGATGTCGTCAAGGAAGAGCGAGGGATTGGCCGGCTCGCCGGCGTCGGTCATCCGGTAGTGGCTCCAGGCCAGCATCCGCTCGGCGCGCGAGAGGAGAGCGTGAAGCAGGTGGCGCTCCGCCGCCACCCTGTCGGGCTGGCCGTCCGGCCAGAGCGGGTCGAGCCCGGCCTTCGCGGCGGCGGCGTCGACCCGGGCCCGGGTGAGGTCCCCCAGGAAGGCGCTCTCCCTGCCCCGGCTCGGATACTGGCTCTCCTGCATCCGCGCCACGACCAGGGTGTCAACCCGGCGGGCGCGCAGCGCCAGCGGCCGGGCAACCGAGACGGCCCCGGGAACGAGGCTCTCCCCGACCTCGATCTCCCGCGCGGCCAGCTCGGCGACCGCCTGGGCGGGTGTGGGCGCCAGGTCCAGCGAGCGCGCCAGCAGCCACTCGAGGTCTTCGAACCCGACGAGAAGGTCGGCCAGCGCCTCGGCGTTTCGCAGCTGCGCCGACGAGAGCACGGGGGCCTGGCCCTCTCCGGCGGCCGTGGCGAGAATCCGCCGCGCCTGGGCGGCGCACCTGCGGAAGCCCTCCGCCTGGCTGTCGGCGAAGCCGTCCCTGAGCACCTCGAGCGCGGTTATCGAGTCGAGCCCGCTGATGCGAGACCACTGCTCCTCGCCCTGCCTGAGGCTCTCCACCGAGCCCTGGCGCAGGGCGCGCTCGAGGGCGTCGGCCTGCCAGAGGAACTCCGGGCCGCTGACGCCGGGGGTCCGCAGCCAGGTCACCAGCTCGGCAACCAGCTCCCTGGACTCCGGGGACGACGGGTCCGGCGCTAGGGCGCACCGCATCAGGGCAAGGACGCCGCGGACCAGCGCCGTGCGCCCGATTACCACCCTCTGGCGCAGGGCGATCGACACGCCGGCCTCGGCGAAGACGGCCTCGATCAGGGGAACGGTGTCCTCGTCGATGTCGCGGATCGCGACCGCCACGTCCTCGGGCGCAATCCCCCCGCTCCCGGTCAGGGCGGCAACCCGGGCGGCCACGAGCTCGAGCTCGGCCCGCTCGCTTCCACCCACGTAACGCTCGACCGCCTCCCCCGGGTCGACCGGGAGGGCGTCGAGCTCGAAGAGCTGCTCCTCCAGGCCGCCGAGCGGGCCGGCGCTGCCCGGGGCATAGTGGGCAGAGCCGCGGTCGCATCGGCGCACCGCACCGTCGGCAAGATCCTCGAGCCTCCGGTAGACCGGCGAACGGGCCTCGAATGCCGCCCGCTCCTCGAAGGGGAAGGAGACGGTCACCGCCGCGCCCGCCGCGCCGGCGAGCGCCTCGATCGTGGCGAGCTGGCGCGCGGAGAAGTCATCGAACCCGTAAAGGAAGACCGGAGCCTGGCCCCAGGCCCCGGGCTCGGCCGCCAGGGCTTCCACCAGCTCTCCGACGAAGCTCGCCTCGTCCCTCGCGCCGAACGTCTCGAGCCGCTCGCGGTAGGAGCGGTAGAGGGTCGCCAGGTCGGTTGCGTAGGGCTCCAGGCTCGGCTCCGCCCCGGCCCAGGCTTCCATCACCGCATCGAACCGGTCGGGGCCGGCGCCGGCTTCACCCAGTTCGTCGGCGAAGACCACGAGCGCCGGGGCAAAGCCCTCCTCGGTCGCCGAGAGGCGAAGCGACGAGCGCAGCCGCCCCGCGTCGAGCGCTTCGTCGGTGACAACGCGGGCGATCCGCTCGAGCCGGAAGCGCGCAAGCGGCCGCGGGTCGAAATCCAGCCGGCGGGCCATCTGCTCCCAGAGCCCGCGAAACCCGGCAACCTTCACGGCGGCGGTAACGCCGCGGCCGGCCAGCTCCCGGCGCAGGAGGTCGGAGTCGGCGGCGGTCGGCACGACGAGGGTCGGGTCGAGCCCGCCGGCGGCGGCCTCCTCCACCGCCTCGAGGACGAGGCCGGCCTTGCCGGAGTTGACCGGCCCGGTTATCAGCTCAAGTGGCACCTGCGCCTAGGGTCGCGCAGCGACCGGCGGATCTGACGGGTGCGCCGGGCGGTTGCGGGAGAGGCTCAGGCGGCGTCGACGGTCTCGTCGCCGGTGGCGGTGGCGACCTTCTCCTCGAGCTCTTCGGCGTCGGCGGTGCGGCGGCTCTCCCGCGCCCACTCCTCGTCGAACTCGACCCGCCACTTGCCTTCCTCGTTCTGCTGCATGGCCAGCTTCGCGCGGAAGGGGCGCCCGCTGCGACCCCGGAAGCCGGTCACCTGCTTGGCGGTCACCCCGGTGGTGATCAGCTCGCGGGCGATGCTCTCGTTGAGCGTCTTGCCGGCCTTCTTCTTCCAGATCACGAAGCCGCAGCCGGGGTCTTCGCGCGACCAGCAGGAGAAGCCCTTGCGGTTCTCGATTATGTCCTGGCCGCAGACCGGGCACGGGCCGAGGTTGGCGCGGGGGATCTTCACGTCCTTGAGCTTGGTGTCCAGCTCGGTGATCGTGGCGTCGGCGAAGCCGGCGATGTCGGACATGAACTTCTTGCGCTCTTCCTTGCCCTCTTCTATCTCGTTGAGGCGCTTCTCCCACTCTCCGGTGAGGGCCGGCTCGGTCAGCGGGTGTCCGTCGAGCAGGCGGATCACGTTCATCCCCTTCTCGGTCGGCACGAGGGCGCGGCCTTCCCGCTCCACGTATCCGACGTCGATCAGTCGCTCGATGATCGCCGCGCGGGTGGCCGGGGTACCGATCCCGGACTCGGTCATAGCCTCGCGCAGCTCCTCGTCCTCGACGAACTTTCCGGCCCCCTCCATGGCGCCGAGCAGCGAGGCATCCGAGTAGCGGCCGGGCGGCTTGGTCTCCTTTTCGAGCGACTCGACGTCCTTTACCTGCGCCTCCTCCCCCTTCTCGAGCCTGGGCAGCTGCTGGTCTGAGCCGGAGTCCTCGTCGCCCTTCTTCTCGCCCTCCGCGAGCTCGCCCCACACCCCGCGCCAGCCGGGAACGACCAGCACCTTGCCCCGGGTGCGAAATACGTGGCCGGCGACCGTGGTCTCGACCCGGGTGTTCTCGAACTCGGCGTCGGGGTGGAAGATGGCCAGGAAGCGCCGGGTGACCATGTCGTAGATCTTCCGGTCGTCGTCGTTCATCTTGTCGAGGCGGTGCTCGGCGTTGGTCGGGATGATCGCGTGGTGGTCGCCGACCTTCTCGTCGTTGACCACGCGGGCGATCGGCAGCAGGTCGAGTCCGCAGACGTAGGCGGCCGCCTCACGGTAGGCCTCGTCGTGGCCGACCTTCTCGGCCGTCGGCTTGATCTCGGGGACCATGTCGGAGGTGAGGAACTTGGAGTTGGTGCGCGGGTAGGTGAGAGCCTTGTGCTCCTCGTAGCAGCGCTGGGCGGCGGCCAGCGTCCTTCGGGCCGAGAAGCCAAACCGCGAATTGGCGTCCCTCTGGAGCGACGTCAGGTCGTAGAGGAGGGGCGGCTGCTCGGTGCGCTTCTTCTTCTCGAGCTTCGTGATCTCACCCCGGCCACCCTTTACGTCGGCGACGATCGCCGCGGCATCCTTCTCGGCGGGAAGCCTCGGCTTGGCACCGGCGTGGAAGCGGCCCTCGTAGGCGCGGCCGTCGTCGGTGGCGAACTTCGCGTCGACAAGCCAGTACTTCTCGGGGACGAAGGCGCGGATCTCCTCCTCGCGCCGCGTGAGGATGGCGAGCGTCGGCGTCTGGACACGGCCGAGCGAGACGGCGCCGTCGAAGGACGAGCGCAGGCGGATGGTGGCGGCGCGGGTCGCATTCATGCCGACGATCCAGTCGGCCTCCGAGCGCGAACGGGCGGCCTCCTCGAGCCGGTGAAACTCGTCGGCGGGCCGCAGGTGGTCGAGGCCCTCCCGGAGGGCGGTGTCGGTCATCGAGGAGAGCCATAGGCGCTCGACCGGCTTCTTGGACCCGGACTTCTCGTACAGGTAGGCGAAGATCAGCTCTCCCTCGCGCCCGGCGTCGCATGCGTTGATGACCAGGTCAACCTCGTCGCTGCGCAGGAAGCGCCTGACGACCTTCATCTGCTTCTGGGAGCGCTCGTCGCGGACGTCGAGCTTGAACTTGTCGGGAACGATCGGCAGGTCGGCCATCCGCCAGCGCTTGAACTTCTCGTTGTACTCCTCGGGCTCGGCAAGCTGGACCAGGTGCCCCACCGCCCAGCTGATGATGTGCTCGGGACCCTCCAGCCAGCGCTCGGTCTTGTCGCCCGGGCTCTTCCCCTTGGCGAACGGCCCGGGCAGGACCCGGGCAAGATCTTTGCCTACGGAAGGCTTCTCGGCGATGACGAGGGTCTTGCCCATGGGCGGGCAGGTTAGCGGCCGCCTCCCCGGCTTCCCGTCCCTCGGCGCCAATAACCTCCGTGACAATCGTGGCCGGGGACAGGGGCTGGACAGAGGCCGGGAGGGCGCTGCGTCGGCGCCGTGACGAGCCACGCCCTCCGGGCGACCGGGGCCATGACGACTGGGATTTCGACGCACCGCCGGCCGGTTCCGGGGGCCGTTCCTCCGACGGGAAGGCCCCCGCCGCCGGTCGCAGGGAAAGGAAGGGCCCGAACCACCGGATCCGCCAGTCGGTCGCAGTCGCGGTCGCAGCCGCAGTCCTGCTTCTCGCCGTGATCCTGCTGCTCGGGTCCTGCGGGAGCCCCGGCGAGGACGCGGTCCGCAAGTACTCGCAGGCCTGGTCCAAGGGCGACTGGGCCGCGATGTACGAGCAGCTAACCCCCGAGAGCCAGAAGAAGGTCTCGCTGATCGAGTTTGCGCAGGCGGGCCGGGAGGCGCTGGCCACGGCGACCGCCCCGGAGACCGCGGTCCGCACCGCCGAGCCCCAGGCCGGCGACGACGGCCAGTGGCGCGTTCCCACCACGGTGAAGACTCGGATCTTCGGGACGGTCCGGGGAGACACGCTTCTTCGCGTCGACACCGGGGGCGACGAGAAGAAGATCGCCTGGTCGCCTTCGCAGGTCTTCCCCGGCCTGCGCGACGGCGAGCAGCTGACCCGGGAGACAGTGATGCCGGCCCGCGGCACCCTGCTGGCCCGCGACGGCACGGTCCTCGCCAAGGGCCCCGATCGCAGCTCTCCGATCCCCGAGGTGGCTTCGCAGGTCGTAGGCCAGGTCGGGCCCGTTCCGCCGGAGCTGGCTCTCGAGACGAGCGCCCTGGGCTACCCGCCCGATGCCCAGGTCGGGACAAGCGGGCTGGAGCGGATCTTCAACCCCCAGATCGGCGGCCTGCCGTCGGGCTCCCTGAAGGCGGGGTCGCGAACCATCGGTCGGAGCGCCGGCTCCCCCGGCCGGACGGTTCGCACCACCATCTCCCCCTCGCTGGTGCGGGTCGCCACGACGGCGGTGGCCGGGCGCGACGGTGGTGCGGTGGCCATGGACCCGGTCAGCGGCGCGGTCCTCGCCTTCGCCGGCCAGGCCTTCTCGCTGCTCCAGCCGCCCGGCTCCACCTTCAAGGTCATCACCACGGCCGGGGCGCTCGAGGCCGGGGTAGCCAGCCTCAAGTCGACCTACCCGTTTGCCACCCAGGCGCTCCTTTCAGGAGTGCCGCTGGCCAACGCCGGCGGGGAGAACTGCGGCGGGACGCTCGCCGCCTCCTTCGCGGAGTCGTGCAACTCGGTATTCGCCCCCATGGGCGCGCAGCTCGGGAGCGAGCGCCTGGTGAAGACCGCCGAGAGGTTCGGGTTCAACGGCCCGCCTGCCCTTCCCGGGGCGGCCCAGAGCACGATCCCCCGCCAGCTGGGCGACGAGCTGGACATCGGCTCGACGGCGATCGGGCAGGGGAAGGTCCAGGCCTCGGTGCTTCAGATGACCGACTCCGCCGCCACCATCGCGCGCGGCGGCCGGCGCCCGCCGGTCACCCTCGACTTCAACCAGGCCCGCAGGAACACGGCGCGCTCCGGTGAACCGGCGATCACGCCAAAGACGGCCCGGGTGATGCGCCGCCTCATGACCGGAGTGGTCTCCGGCGGCACCGGCACCTCGGCGGCGATCGACGGCGTAGCCGTCGCCGGCAAGACGGGCACCGCCGAGCTGCGGTCCCGCGAGCCCGGCGACACCAGCACCAACCCCGATGACACCACCGCCTGGTTCATCGCCTTCGCCCCGGCCGGCCCCGGGCAGACCCCGCGGATTGCGGTTGGGGTGATGTTCGTCAGCGCGGGCGCCGGCGGCGAGACCGCCGCGCCGGCTGCGCGGGAGATCCTGGTCGAGGGCCTGAAGAAGCGCTGATCAGACGTCGAGCCGGACGCTCGACTCGTTTTCCGGGTTGCCCGCCTCGTGGAAGATCAGCTCGAGCGGCCGGAAGTCGAGCGCCTGGCGCGGAAGCTTGAAGACCAGCACGCCGCCGGTGGTCGGCAGGTTTTCGGGGACGCTGTCGGGCACCGGGTACTGGGAGTTGGCCTTCACGATTCCCGCGCGGTAGGCGAGGATGTTCACCGGCGCGAACTCGATCGGCTCGAAGCTCTCGCCCTTCGTGTCGACGATCTCGAACTCCTCTGCGGCCTTATGGGGCTCGTCGGTTCCGTTCCAGACCCTGACCCACACGCCGAACCAGAGGTCGTCGGGCCCAAGCTCGCGCTCGTCGACGGGCAGCCCGACCAGCAGCGCGCGGTCGCCGGGGTCGGCCGGGTTGAGCTGGCGCGAGATCTGGACCTGGTACTGGAGCTCTCCGTTGGTGACGTAGACCGCCTCGGACTCGCCCTCGGTTACGGCCTCGTGCCCTCCACACGCCGGGATAAGCGCGACGGATGCGAGTACGGCGGGAACGAGGAGGAGGCGTCTGACCATCGGAGCGCGGAAGTCTAATCGAAGAGCCTGCGGACCGGCCTAGACGCGAAGCCCGGTGGCGGGCTTGCGCGCGCCACCCGCGATCGTCGCCCGGGCTCCCCGCTCGCGGTCCTCCTCGAGGATCGCGGCGAGCCTGCGCATCGCCTTGCGCCAGCCCCGGCGCATCGGCCGGGACTCCCAGACCGCCTCCATAACCTTGTCGGTGGGAAGCGGCGGGCGCGTCTCCACCGTCACGGTTACCTGAGTCGAGCCATCGCCGTCATCGGCGAGCTCGAAGACCCACAGGTTCTTGATCCGGTTGTACTTGCCGCCGCGCCCGGCCATGACGATCAGGCGGGGCGGCTCCAATTCCATGATCGCGCTGTCCCCCCAGGCAAAGCGGCCGAAGAAGACCTTGAGCCGGAACCGGCCCCCGGCCCCGATCCCGTGAGTCTCCTCCTGGACCATCCGCCAGTCCTTCAGGAAATGGTCGGTGAACTCGGGGAAGTTGGCCGCGTCGGAGAGGTAATCGAAGACCTCCTCGCGCGGGCGGGCGATCGTCTGGCTGACCGTGAAGGGGCCCATCGGGCGGGGAGTCTACCCCGGCAACCAGCGCCGGCGGCGCGCCGTTCAGGCCACCCGGGGAAGGCTGCGCCGCACGCTGACCCCGTGCTCCACGTGGCGCACGGTCTCCTCCGAGCTGGGCTCCCCCGCGTGGCCGGCGCGGCACAGCGCGCAGACCGGGCGCTCTCCGAAGTGGCTGATCACCTCTCCGGCCAGGGGGGTGCGGCCGCAATCCGAGCAGTGCGGGTCGAGCGCCTGCCGACGCTCACTCCCCTTGCGCATGAGGCGCTGCTCGAGGTCGGATTCGTCGAAAAGCGCGGTGATGCGGTCCATGGCCCGTAATTCGCCGCACCGGCATTGCGTTCCTCCCGCCGACCGGTTGGACGGCAGGGCCGGAAGGTCTTAGGCTCGGGTCAGGAGTCGAGAAAGGTCGAGGTTGATGGACCGGATTGACGACATCGGCGAGAACACGGCAGCTCACGCCATCGGGCCGGCACCGGCCCGCCCGCCGGGGGTTGATGACGGGTTCGGCGGGCTCCTCCTGGACCCGGGCGACCACCTCGTCTTCAGCGATGGCGGCTCGCTGAGGGTTCACGCGATCGTCGGCGAGTGGACCCACATCGGGCGCAGCGCCTCCTCGGAGATCCGATTCGAGGACCCCACCGTCTCGCGGCGCCATGCCCTCGTGGTCAGGCGCCCCGACGGCCTCAAGATCGTGGACGACCGCAGCCTGAACGGCGTCTGCGTCAATGGCGAGCGCGTCGAGATCCATTCCCTGCGCGACGGCGACACCATCCAGGTGGGACGCCACGCGCTCCACTTCGTGCGGGTTGCCGTGGCCACGCCGCTGGCCGACGCCCTCCCCGCGGAGGCGCTGCAGGTCTAGACTCGCGCCGATGGCGCTGACGATCTCCGTACTGAGCCAGAAGGGCGGCACCGGAAAGACCACCGCGGTACGCCACATCGTGGAGGCATTCCGGCTCTCCGGGCTGCGCGTGCTCGCGATCGACCTCGACCCGCAGGGCAACCTCTCCGACTACTTCGACATCGACCCGGAGGCCGACCCGACGATCGGCGACGTGCTGACCGGGCGGTGCCAGGCCGCCGAAGCGATCCACGACTCGGTCATCCCGGCCAACCTCAGCCTGGCCGAGGCCGAGATCACGCTGGCGGGGCGGATCGGCCGCGAGCTCACCCTCCGCAAGGCGATCGAGGAGGTCCGCAACGACTACGACGTGGTGGTGATCGACTGCCCGCCGGCGCTCGGGCTCCTCACGGTCAACGCTCTCGTCGCCGCCGACCAGGCACTGCTGAGCAGCGAGGCGCAGTACTTCGCCCTCCAGGGGGTCGAACAGGCCCTCGAGGTGATCGAGCTCGCTCGCGACACCCTCAACCCCGGCCTGGAGTGGCTCGGCGTCCTGTTCAACATCTCCGACATGCGGACCGTCCACTCGCGCGAGGCCTACGAGGCCCTCGGCGAGCACGTCGGTGACCGGCTGCTTACCCACACCGTCCGCCAGTCGATCGCCTACGCCGAGTCGGCCGAGCGTGCCGTGCCGATCTTCGATTACCGGCCCGACCTGGGGGTCGACTACCTCCTGGTCGCCGAAGAGCTCCTGTCCCGCCTCGGCATGCCCGACCGGGCCGCCCGGATCGCGGAGATGATCCCCGCCGGGGCACGCGATGAGCCGGCCGAGCCAGGTCCTGCGGAGGCAAGCCCTACTGCTGAACCGGGCCCACCGGTAGCGACAACTACTCCGGCGGAGCCAGGCCCCGCGGTCGAGCCGCCGGCCCCCGACTCTGCGACGCCGTCGGTAAACGGGGTCAACGGCCACCACGCCGAAGAGCCGGCGCCGCCGGAAGCCCCCGCCTCCGGCGGGTACAGGTTCAGAGCTCGCTGACGTCGGCGCCGGCCGGGTCGAAGCCGACCCGCTGCACCGTCGCCCAGCCCTCGGCCATCTCTGAAAGCCGGTCGACCACCGAGCCTGTCGTCTCGTAGCTGGTCCAGGCCAGCACCGTGGGCCCTGCGCCGGAGATCGTCGCCCCCAGGGCGCCGGCCTCGCGCGCCGCGCCGAGGACCTCCATCGACTTCGGGTAGAGGTGGGAGCGGGCCTGCTGGTGGAGCCTGTCCTCGAGCCCGCGGGAGACGAGCTCGAGGTCGCCCGTGGCCAGGCCAAGGGTGAGGATCGAGGCGTGCGCCACGTTGAAGACCGCGTCGGCTCGCGAGACCTCCGGCGCGAGCGCCGCTCGGGCCTGGGCGGTCTCGACCCGCTCCCCGGGCACCACGAGGACGCCCTCGAGGCCGTCGGGCGGCTCGAACCTGACCGCCTCGCCGTCGACGGCGATCACGAAGCCCCCCATGATCGAGGCAGCGGAGTTGTCGGGGGCGTTGTCGAGCTCGGTAGCCAACTCGAGGATCGGGGCATCGAGCTCGAAGATGTGATCGGCCGCCATCAGCCCCGCCACGAAGGAGGCGGCGCTGGTCCCGAGGCCGCCGCTAAGCGGGATCGACGAGGAGATCCGGAAGCTGAAGTCGTCGGCGGGGTGCAGGCGCTCAAAGCCCTGGACCACGAAGTTCCCACGGTCGAGGGGAAGGTCGAGGTCGCTCTGCACCGCGAACTGCCCGGTCTCCGTCACCTCCACCTCGAGCGAGAGCGAGAGCGCGACGGCGAACGAATCGAACCCCGGCCCCAGGTTGGCCGAGGAGGCGGGGACCCTGACCAGGCGCCGGCGCTCCATCAGCCTTCGCCGCCCCAGATCGCCTCGACCACCGCATCCAGCTCGGGCTCGCACGGGATCACCGGGTCGGCGCTCTCCAGCGCCGTTGCGGGGTCCTTCAGGCCGTGGCCGGTCAGGACGCAGACGACGCGCTCCACCCCTTCGGGCACTCCGTGGACGAGCAGCCCGGCGACCGAGGCGGCACTCGAGGGCTCGCAGAAGACTCCCTCCCGGGAGGCCAGGAACCGGTAGGCATCGACGATCTGCTCGTCGGTCACCGACGCGATCGCGCCACCCGATTCCTCCACCGCGGCGAGCGCCTCGTCGCCGCGCGCCGGGTTTCCGATCCGGATCGCGCTGGCGAGCGTCTCGGGCTGGGCCACGGGAGCCCCTTCCACCAGTGGCGCGGCTCCGGCGGCCTGAAACCCGAGCATCCTCGGCAGCCGCGGCAGGCTCTCCCTCTCCTCGCCAAAGCCCTTCCAGTAGGCGGTGATGTTCCCGGCGTTGCCGACCGGGATCGCCAGCGCGTCGAGCGGCCGGTCGGGACCCATCTCCTCGACGATCTCGAACGCCGCGGTCTTCTGGCCCTCGAGCCTCAGAGGGTTGACGCTGTTGACCAGGGCTATCGGCTGGCTCTCCACGAGCTCGCGGACGATCTCCAGCGCCTGGTCGAAGTTTCCGTTGAGGGAGATCACCTTCGCGCCGTGCATCACGGCCTGGGCGAGCTTGCCGGCCGCGATCTTCCCTTCGGGAACGATTACCGCGCAGGTCATCCGCGCCCGGGCCGCGTAGGCGGCGGCGCTGGCTGCCGTGTTTCCCGTCGAGGCGCAGATGACCGCGTTCGACCCGTCCCGCAGCGCTCCGGAGACAGCGCAGGTCATCCCGCGGTCCTTGAACGAGCCGGTCGGGTTGGCCCCCTCGATCTTCAGCCAGACCTGGGCCCCGGTCTCCTCGCTGACCTCGCACGCGTACAGGAGCGGGGTACCTCCCTCGTCGAGGGTCACCACCGGGTCGCCCGGAGCGAAGGGGAGCCGATCGCGGTAACGCTCGATGATCCCGGCCATCAGCCCTCGAAATGCTCGTCGATGACCCGGATCACCCGCGGGGGCGCCACGACAAAGTCGAGCCCGGCAATGGCGTCCCGGGCCGCCATGAAGTCCTGCTCGCGTATCGGGTGGGTGACCATCGCCAGGCGGGCACCCTCCCCCACGCCCTTCTGGACGACCGACTTGACCGAGACGCCGTGCTCCCCCAGCACGCCGGCGACCTGCGCCAGTACCCCGGGCCGGTCGGCGACCTCGAGGTGCAGGTAGAAGGAGGAGACCACCTCGGCGGCGGCCGAGAGACTCTTGGCGGGTGCCGGAATGGCGGGCACGCCCGTGATGATGCTCATGAGGTCACCGAGAATGGCGCTCGCCGTCTGGGGCCCACCCGCGCCGGGACCCGACAGCGTCACCTCGGTGATGTCCGGGCCTTCGATGGTCACGGCGTTGAACGAGCCGTTGACCGACGCAAGCGGGTGCTCCGAATAGAGGAAGGCCGGGTTGACCCTCACCGAGACCTCGTCGCCGACGCGCTCGGCGGTGCCCAGGAGCTTGAGTGCGAGGTCGAACTCGCGCGCGTAGGCGAGGTCTTCGGCCGTGAGCTCCTCGATCCCCTCGAAGACGACGTCGTCGATCTTCACCCAGCCGTCGAACGCCAGCTGGGCGAGGATCGCCATCTTCGCCGCCGCGTCGCCGCCGCCTACGTCGTCGCTCGGGTCGGCCTCGGCGTAGCCCAGGCGCTGCGCCTCGGCGAGCGCCTCGGCATAGCCGGCGCCGGTGGCAGCCATCTCGGAGAGGATGAAGTTGGTCGTGCCGTTGACGATGCCGTGGACGCGCTCGATGTCGGCGCCGGCCAGCGACTCGGTGAGGACCCGGATCACCGGCACCACCGCGGCGACCGCAGCCTCGAAGCGCAGCTGTGAGCCGCCCTGCTCTGCCGCCGCCCACAGCTCGGGGCCGCAGCGGCTTACCAGCTGCTTGTTGGCGGTGATCACGGGAACGCCGGCCTTGAGCGCCGCGATCACGTGATCGCGCGCCGGGTCCAGGCCGCCCATGACCTCGACGATCACGTCGGAGCCGGCGAGGATCTCCTCGAAGCTCCCCTTCGAACGGGTCAGCACGCCGGAGATCTCCGGGCGCCGCCCGCTCAGGCGGGCGATCTCGTCGGCACGGCTCTCGAGCAGTTCGGCGAAGGCCCCACCCACCGTCCCGCGGCCCAGGAGGCCGACCCTGAGGGGCGCCTCACTCATTTCGGGCGAGCAGGTCGGCGACGCTCTCGCGCCTGAGAACGCAGCGGGCATCGCCGTCGCGGACGAAAACGACGGGTGGCCGCAGGGCGCCGTTGTAGTTGTTGGCCATCGCATGACCGTACGCCCCGGTGGCCGGCGTGACGAGAAGATCCCCTGCAGCCGGATCGGCCAGGTCGGCGTCGCGGACGATGATGTCGCCCGACTCGCAGTGCTGGCCGACCACGTGGCAGCGGGTTCCGCCGCCAAAGCGGTCGGCGACCTGGGCCTCGTACAGGGCGCCGTAGAGCATCGGCCTGAGGTTGTCGGACATCCCGCCATCGACCGCGACATAGGTATCGACGTTGCGCTTGACCGACTCCACCCGGTAGAGCGTCACGCACCCGTTGGCGACGAGCGCGCGGCCGGGCTCGTCCAGGACCCGCTTGCCGGGCCCGAAGACCGCCTCGACGGCGCCTACCTTGGCGGCGGCGTAGTCGGCGATCGAGGGAACCCTGTCCGGTGCCGTGTAGGCCGCGGCGAGCCCGCCGCCGAGGTTGTAGGCCGGGAAGTCACCCAGTGGCACGAGCCGTTCGAGCGCCCGCTCGAAGGAGTCGAGGTCGGTCACCTGGGAGCCGACGTGGAAGTGCAGCCCGGCCAGCTCGGGCCCGGGGATCGCCGCGGCACGCTCGATAGCTGTCGGGGCGTGCTCGAGGTCGAAACCGAACTTGGTGTTGGGCCCGCCGGTCGAGATCGCCGGGTGGGTATCGGGGCTCACCCCGGGCGCGATGCGGAGGTAGAGCTTCAGGTCGCCTGCCCCCGGTGCGAGCCTCTCGAGGCGCTCGAGGTCCTCTGCGTTGTCGACGACGATCGCCCCGACTCCCTTCTCGAGGGCCAGCGCGATCTCGGCCTCGGTCTTGGCGTTGCCGTGGAGCTGGAGGCGGTCGGCAGGGACCCCACCGGCCAGGGCGATCTCCATCTCCCCGGCCGATGCCACGTCGCAGCCGTAACCCTCCTCGGAGAAGAGCGAGTCGACCGCCGAGCAGGGGAACGCCTTCGAGGCGAACAGGAGCCCGAAGTCGTCGGTGGCGGCGGCGAACGCGCCCTGGAGCTCGCGCGCGCGTTCGCGCAGGTCCTCCTCGTCGACGACGAAGACCGGGGTCCCGAATTCGCGGGCCAGCTCGACCATGTCGCAGCCGCCGATCTCCAGCCGGCCCTGGTCGTTGATCCGGCTCGTCGCCGGGTAGACGTTCTCGGGCAGTTGCGCGCCGGCCATCGACGCCGCATCATGCCACGCCATGCGCACCGTCCACATAGAGCCGCCGGAGGAAACCGGGCACCACGAAGGCCTTGCCTACGCGCTCTTCCTGCCCGAGGGCAAGCCCGCCGGTTCCCTCGTGGTGCTTCACGGGGCCGGCTCCTCGAAGGAATCGCACTTCGACTTCGCCCGCAGGGCGCGCTCGGCCGGCATCGCCACCGCCTGCTTCGACCAGCGTGGCCACGGGGAGAGCGAGGGGAGCTTCGACATCCGCTTCATCGACGACGTCGGCGAGATCGCCTCGCTCCTTCCCCCTGCCCCCCTCGGCCTGCGCGGCTCGAGCATGGGCGGCTACGTGGCCCTGGTTGCCGCCGGCCCGGTCGGGGCCAGCGCCGTGGTGGCGATCTGCCCCGCCCCGGGGCGCGGCCTGGCCGCCGGCCTGCGCGCCGGCATCTTCGACTTCGCGGCTGACCCGGCCGTGGGCGAGCAGCTGGAGGAGGCCGACGAGCTCGAGGCGGTCCGGTCGCTGCGCTGCCCCCTGCTCCTCCTCCACGCCGAGGAGGACGAGGTCGTGCCGTTCGGCCTCTCCGAGCGCCTGGTCGACGCTGCCCCCGACGGGCTCTGCCGGTTCGTGCCGGTACCCGGCGGCCACCACCGATCGATCCAGCACGACCCCGAGTTCCAGGACCTCAGCGTCCGCTTCCTGCTGGATAGCTTCGGGCGCTAGGCGCCTGCGGGCTGCGCCGCGGGCCTGGCCAGCACCGACCCGTGGCGGTGGCGCACCACCGCGAGCACGGCCAGTCCGCCGATGATCATGGCCACGCTCTGCAGCTGGGGCACCGTCAGCCCGATGGCGACCACGTCGTTGATGCGCACGAACTCGACGAGGAACCGCGCGAGGCCGGCGAGAACGAGCCAGAGGGCAAAGAGGCAGCCCGGCCGCACGCGGTCGCGCAACTGCCAGAGGAGCCACGCGATCAGCCCCATGGTCAGGGTCTCGTAGATCGGGGTCGGGTG
>JBBASZ010000007.1:63101-86341 GCA_040398965.1 Solirubrobacteraceae bacterium
TCGATCTCCGGCTGCATGAGGGAGAGGCTAGAGCTAGAGGTAGCTCATGGGGTTCGTGACCGCCCCGTTGACGCGCACCTCAAAATGGAGGTGAGGGCCCGTGGAGAAGCCGGTAGAACCCACATAGCCGATGACCTGGCCCTTGCTCACGTTCTGGCCGACGCTGGCTCCGAATCGCGACTGGTGGGCGTAACAGGTCGAAAGGGAGGCGGAGTGCTGGACGCAGGTGAAGTTCCCGTAGCCACCCGTCGGCGCCGCCAGTGCGACACGGCCGCTGTCGGCGGCGCGGATCGGAGTGCCGGAGGGGGCGCCGATGTCGATTCCCGGGTGACATGACTCCCAGGCCCGCCTCTCGCAGAAGGGCGAGGTGATCGGCCCGCTCACCGGCCAGATCATCGAACCGCTCCCGCGGCGGATCGGGCCGGTCGGGACGCCATTGAGAACGCCGCTTATCCGCTGCTGTTCCTTCTGGACCTTGGCGAGGTAGGTCTCGGCTTCCTGCCGGTCTTCCTTGACTCCCGCGAGCGCGGCGGCCCGCTCGTCGCGGACGTCGTCGTAACCGTTCTGGACACGGACGATCCGGGCCTTCACCGAGGCAACGGCGTCGCGACGATTCTGGATCCTCAGGGCCACCTTCTGCTGGCGCTTCTCGAGCACGTCCAGCCGGTTGGCGGCCATGGTCGCCTCGACGCGGGCCGAGCGGACGAGCGTGATCACGCGCCTGTCCTGCTCGCTGATGCGGCGCAGGAACTCGCCGCGCTCGAGCAGCTCGGCGAAGCCCTTGGAGTCGAGGATGACGGTGACCAGGTCCGGGTCGTCGGCCCGGTAGAGCTCGACGAGGCGGGCGGCGAGCACGCGCCGGCCCTCGGCCAGGCGGGCCTGGAGCTGGACCTGGCGGCGACGCTGCTGACGCAGCTCGGACTGGGTGCGGTTCAGGACCCGGGTGGCGGAGTCGAGGTCGGCCTGGATCACGTCCTCACGCGCCTGGAGGCTGTCAATCGATCCCTGCAGGCGCTTGATCTTTCGGTTCCACGCCGACACCTGCGTGGTCAGCACGCTCTCCTTGCCCTTCTTGGCCGCAATGCGGGCCTCGGTGCGGTCGATCTTCTGCTGGAGCTGCTCTTCGCGGGTAGCGCCGAGCGTGCCCACCGGAAGGAGGGCCCAAAGGGCGGCAGGTATCACCGCCACGGCGACCAGGAGCGATAGGCGCGCGCGCATCGGAATCGAAAAGGTAGGTCAGGGAGGGCCGATATCTGCAATCGGGGGTGCGACGAGCTCCCAGGCCCTGAAACGGCGGGCCCGAGGCGCTACCCGGCGGCTAGAAGCCGACGGGGCTGCGGGCCGCGAAACCGCGGTCCGACTTGCGCAGCGGGCGCCAGCGCGGGCCCTTGCCGCCGCGCGGGTCGTCGGCGGCGCTGGTGTCCAGGCGCAGGCCGGCAATCACGACGTAGGCGTGGCCGGGATTGGTGTAGACGGTGATCCACTGCCCCTTGCCCCGCTTGCCCCACCTCATGAAGCCGGAAGAGTTGAGCGGGCTCTTGACCAGCCCCGCGCCGCGCAGCGCATAGGAGACGGTGCCCGAGCAGTCGTAGCCGTTGTCCTCGAACTTCGCGTGGCCGCCGCCATAGCGGTACGGCTTGCCGATGATGCGGTTGGCGGCCCAGATCGCCTCCTTGACCCCCTCCGGTGCATCGGCGGGGGCCGCCGCCTTCCCGCTCCGCAGGAGCCGGGCCTTCGAGCCGCCGGCAACAGGGACGTCGGCGAGATTGGGCTCGCCGAACTCCTGTCCGCCGGTCGCCGGGCTCGCGGTCGCCGGGGGCGTGGACGGAGCCGGTGCCTTCTTCGTGGCCGCCGATGCGCTTCCGGCCATGGCAAGGCAGAGGCCGGTGGCGAGTAGGACTGTGAGCCTGGAGTTCTTGATCACTGTCGGTTTCGTTCGTTGGCCTACGGGGTTAGCTGACGGGCTAGCGCGGAACGAACCGGCGCCTCTGGAGGAAATCCTCCGGATTAGCCCCAACTGCTGGGTCCCCCGATCACCGGTATGGGCGATTCGGCGTGTTGAGAACGTATACGAGATTCGGGACGGAAGCGATTCACCCTTCGTTAACCGGCGAAAAACCCCTGCTCGTTACGGAATTTTTCGGTGCATGACCGATCCGGCCGATCGGCGCTACGCTCGCCCCGATGGCCGGCCGTCGCAGAGGGTCAGTAACCGTCGCCGCGCTGGCTGCCGGCATGGTCGTGCTCGCCGGCTGCGGGCGGGCCGGAGACGAGGGGTCCGGCAACGGGGGCGCCCGCGCGGTCCCCGACGCGCCGGCGATCCCGGTCTCGGCCACCAAGAACACCAGCCGCGTGCCTGGTGCCGGCCCCGTCGAGCTGGCTGCCGGCTCGGCCCGGGCCGTCTACCCGGGTGGCGGCCAGCGCCCTCCCGCGATTGCCCTCGCCGACGCCGGCTCCTGGCCGGCGGCGGTCGCCGCCGCCTCGCTGATGGCGGCGCCGCTCAAGGCGCCGCTCCTGCTCACAGACGGCAGCGAGGTCCCCGATACGACCTTCCAGGCAATCGAGGAGCTCTCCCCCACCACTGGCAAGGTCCTGCGCCTCGGAACCGCCGGCTCCCCCGACGGCGTCGAGACGGTGGCCATCGGCGGCGAGGACCCGTACACCCTCGCGGCCAACGTCGACGCCTACCGGGCCCGCCTCACCGGCCGCTGGAGCCGCTCGGTCGTCGTGGCTCCGGTCGACTCCCCCGCCTACGCGATGCCGGCGGCCGCCTGGGCGGCCAAGTCCGGCGATCCGGTCCTCTTCACCGCGAAGGACGAGCTCCCCGCAGCGACCGCCGGGGCGATCCGCTCGCACGGCAAGCCCAAGATCTACCTGCTCGGCCCGGCTTCGGTCGTCTCGGACGAGGTCGCATCACAGCTTGAGGATCTCGGGAGCCTCACGCGGATCGGCGGCCCCAACGCCGCCGCCAGCGCCGTCGCCTTCGCCCGCTTCTCCGGCTCGGGCTTTGGCTGGGGCATTACCGACCCGGGCCACGGCTTCCAGTTCGCCGACCCGGAGCAGCCTGCTGCCGCCGGCGCCGCCGCCCCGCTGGCCGCCAGCGGCAGCTACGGGCCGCTGCTCGTAATCAACCGTGACGGCTCCCTCCCGGGGGTCGTGCGCGAATACCTGCGTGACGTCCGGCCCGGCTATTCGAGCGACCCGGTGCGCGGCGTCTACAACCGCGGCTGGATGATCGGCGACACCGATGCGGTACCCGCTGCGACCCAGGCAGAGATCGACGGGCTGCTTGAGATCAAGCCGGTGCGGTAGAACAGGTACCGATGAGCGAGGCCCTCGACCCCCGGCAGGCAGAAGCGGCGCAGGTAACCGTCGAAGAGATCCGCGCCCTCTGCGGCGCATCGACGCCCCACTTCGCGATGCAGCTGCGCAACCGCATCCTGCGCCTGATCGAAGGGCTGCCCGAGGAGCACCCGGCGCGGCGCGAGGGAGAGATGGAGATTGCCCGGCTCGAGCAGATCGGGTTCGACGGCGAGATCCGCGGCCGCCAGGGCGACCCCGGCATGGAGCCGCTGGCCAGCGTCAACGATCCCGACCAGCGCTGAGCCCGCCGGTGGACGAGCCCGAGGCACGTCCGGCAGGCATAGAGGGAGTCGATCTCCCGGGCCCTTTCCCCGTCGGCACCTACGCGGCCCGGCTCAAGGACTTCCTGCAGGACGTAGAGCGGGTCCAGGTCTTCGGCGAGCTCTTCAACCTTCGCTTCTCCAAGGCACGCGCCTACTTCGAGCTGCGGGACGGCGACGGGGCTATCCCCTGTGCCATCTGGCGCAACCGGCTCGATTCGATCGGGCTGGCGGAGGACGACCTGGCCGACGGCGTCCAGCTCGTGCTCGCCGGCGGCCCCGACTACTACCCGGGAAGCCGAACCGCCTCCCCGGGCTTCTCCTTCGACGTCGCCGCCATGAAGGTGGCCGGCGAGGGTGACCTGCTCGCCCAGCTCGAGCGCCTGCGCCGCCAGCTGGCCTCCGAGGGGCTTTTCGAGCCGCAGAAGCTGCTCGAGCTGCCACGCCTGCCCCGGACGATCGGGGTGGTGACCGGGGAGACCGGCAAGGCACGGGACGACATCCTTGCCGGCCTGCGCCGCCGGGGCTGGCAGGGGCGCCTGGTCTGGGCCTTTGCGCCGGTCCAGGACCGCCACGCTGCGCCACGGATCACCGAGGCGCTCCAGGAGCTGGCCGCAATCGAGGAGGTCGAGACGATCATCGTCGCCCGCGGCGGTGGCTCGCTCGCCGACCTCTTCGCCTTCTGCGACGAGACCCTCTGCCGCACGGTGGCAATGCTCCGCGTCCCGGTGATCTCGAGCGTCGGCCACCACACCGACCGCACGCTTATCGACGACGTCGCCGCCGAGGCCTGCTCCACCCCCACCCACGCCGCCGAGGTCGCCGTCCAGGTGGTCGTGCCGCAGGAGTGGGCGGCGCTGCGGTCCGCGGCCTCCGAGCTTGAACGCCGCTCGCGGCTGGCCGTTGCCGCGAGGGCCCGTGGGCTGGCCGCGCTGGCGCGGGTACCCGGCGAGCAGCTCGAGCGCCACCGGCGCGACCTCCACCAGCGCACCCGCGAGATACGGGCCGCCTCGACCCGCGTGGCGGCAGGTGAGCGGGACCTCACCCGGGTGCGGGCCGAGGTCCTGAGCCGCAAGGCCAAGGCCGGCGCCGGCCCGGAGACCGAGGCGCGCCGACGCGCCCTGGCCGCTGTCACCGCCGCCCTGGAGGGCGCCGACCCGAAGACAGTCCTCGCCCGTGGCTACGCGATCGTCGAGGCGCCTTCGGGCGAGCCGGTGACCAGCGCCGCCGAGGCCCGGACGCAGGAGGAGGTCCGGCTCAGGTTCGCCGACGGCGAGGTTGGTGCGAAGATCGAGGGAGATGGCTGAACCCGAGATGACATACGAGCAGGCGGTTGGCCGGCTGGAGGAGATCATCCGCCGGCTCGATTCGGGGGAGGCCGGCCTGCGCGAGACTCTCGACCTCGTGCGCGAGGGCCGCACGCTGATCGACTACTGCGCCGCCGAGCTCGACGAGGTAAGCCAGGGCCTGGAAGAGGTGAACCTCGACGAGCTGGTCGAGCGCCTCGAAAAGGAAACGCCCGCAACGATCGAGGAGGAGCAATGAGCACCTTTGCCCGCATCGCCGACCTGCCGGTCGAGATCGAGTCGGTAGCGATCGAGGGCCTGGCCGCCGACGTCTCCGCCGGCTTCCACCGGCAGACCACGGTCATCTCCATGAGCGGCTCCGGGGAGACAGGGCTCGGGGAGGACGTCGCCTACGACGGCGAGGACCACGACGCCCTCCAGGCCTGGCAGGAGCTGCCCGACCTCACCGGAACCTTCACCATCGAGTCCTTCTGCGACCTGGTCGAGTCGCTCGACCTCTTTCCCGCTGAGCCCGTCCGCGAGGTCTCCCGGCGCTACCGCACCTGGGCCTTCGAGTCGGCGGCGCTGGACCTCGCACTCCGGCAGGCCGGCGAGAGCCTCCACGGAGCGCTCGGAATGGAGCCCCACCCGGTCGACTTCGTCTGCTCGGTGCGCCTCGGCGAGCCGCCCGACATCACCGGGCCGGTCGACCGGCGCCTGGCCGCCTACCCGCACCTGCGCTTCAAGCTCGACCCGACCCCGGAGTGGAACGACGAGGTGCTGGAGCACCTCCACGAGACCGGCGCCGTCGACACGCTCGACTTCAAGGGCCTCTACGAGGGCACCGAGGTCGATACGCCGGCCGACCCGGAGTTCTATGCGCGCGTCGTTAGGGAGATCCATGACGTCTGGATCGAGGACCCGAAGCTCACCCCCGAGATCGACGAGATGCTGAAGCCCTACCGGGACCGCATCAGCTGGGACGCGAACATCCACTCGGTTGCCGACATCGACGCCCTTCCCTTTCCCCCGACAATGGTCAACATCAAGCCCTCGCGCCTGGGCCCCCTGCGCGAGCTATTCCACGCCTACGACACCTGCCGCGCGCGCGGGATCGGCATGTACGGCGGGGGCCAGTTCGAGCTCGGACCCGGCCGCGGGCAGGTCCAGTACCTGGCCTCGATCTTCCATCCCTACGGCCCCAACGACATAGCCCCCACCGGCTACAACGAGCCCGACACGCCGGCCGGACTGCCGACCAGCCCGCTGCCGGTGGCCGCCTCCCCGACAGGCTTTCAGTGGGAATGAGCGACAACCCCGAGGGCTGGGACTTCTTCCATGTGGACACCGTCCGCTTCTCGGACGTGGACTCGATGGACCACCTCAACAACGCGACCTTCCTCTCGTTCTTCGAGAGCGCCCGGATCGCCTACATGCAGTCGATCGTCGAGAAGCACGACCCGACCACCGTCGGGGACGGCGTCGGCCTGATCTTCGCCGAGGCACACATCAACTACCGCTCGCCGGCCTACTTCGACGAGGAGGTGCGGACCTACATCCGCCCGCGGGAGCTGAAGCGCTCGAGCTTCCGCACCGAGTTCCTGATGGTCTCCGGCCGCGACGGAAGGGTGCTGGCGGAGGGCTGGGGCGCGCTGGTCGGCTACGACTACGGCGCCCAGAAGGCCGCACCGGTCCCGGAGCGCCTGGTGGGGCCGCTGAAGGCAGCCGGCGCCGAGGCGCCCGCCACTCAGGACTGAGCCGTCCCGCTCCGGTTAACGACCGGAAACCGACCGGCACGTACGTACGCCGGCCCGGTTACGCTTGGGTCATGCGACTTCGGGGGGGAATCGCCGTCTTCATCGCCGCGACCGTGATCGCGCCGGCCACCGCTTCAGCGGCGATGCGCTACACGGCGCCGAGCGGAAGCGGCTCGGCCTGCACCGAGGCCTCCCCGTGCTCCCTGCCTACGGGCGTGAGCGGGGCTTCGGCCGGCGATGAGGTTCGGA
The DNA here is from genome assembly GCA_040398965.1 of Solirubrobacteraceae bacterium. Lineage (GTDB taxonomy): Bacteria > Actinomycetota > Thermoleophilia > Solirubrobacterales > Solirubrobacteraceae > F1-60-MAGs163. Next base: position 70,017 of record JBBASZ010000007.1, read on the forward strand.
TGACCGCAGACGAGTACAACCTCACCTCGCAGCTGGAGATCACCGTTCCCAACCTCACGATCGCCGGCCCGCCCGGCCGCTACACCCCCTCCCAGTTCCAGGCGTTCATGATCTTCAGCGGGGCGGCGACTACGGTGGCAAACATCCGGGTCTCGGCAGACGGGTTCACGCTGAGGCGGGTCTCCATATCGGGCCAGTCCGGCGGCCAGATCCTGATCAACTCACTCAATCACGACAATATGCAGCTCGACCGCGTGCGGGTCTTCGACAACGGAAGCCAGCAGACCATCGTGGGGCAGGACGCGCTGATCACGAACAGCGTTATCCGCCAGGACGCAGGCACCTACGCCGCGGTAAACATCACGGGCGCGATATTCGGCAGCACGATCACCTCCGCCACGGGGAGGGCCATTGTCAACGACGACGCCTACCACGATTCCGCCGTTGGCGCTTACTGCGACCTGCAGGTTCTGAACACCATCGCGATCGGTGCCGTGAGCAACCTTCAGGCTGTCGACGGCGGATCTGCCTGCGCGCCGGCAGTGCAGTACGCCTATTCGTGGATCCCGGCCGCCGCGGGCTCCGGGGGCGGCGGAATAGCCCCGAGCGGATTCATCACCGCCGGCGAAGGCAACCTCCCGGACAGCCCCCCGGCGCTCTCGTCCCCGCTTGGCGGCGGAATCGAGCTGGCGCTGGACTCCCCGGCTATCAATGCCGGCTGCGGCGGCTCGTGCGGTGACGAGGACTTCTACGGTCGCCCGAGGCCGATCGGGGCGGGCAACGACATCGGCGCCACGGAGACCATCCTCCCGCCGACGCTTTCGCCGGTGAGCGTAGGGACGGTTGACGTAACTTCAGCCGCCGTATCGGCGACGGTCAACCCCAACGGCGGCGCGACCACCTACAACTTCCAGATCCGGAAGGCGGGAACCTCGGACTGGGGCTCATTCGACGGCGCCACCACGGGTGAGGGCGCGGCCGACGAGCCGGTCTCCGGCACGGCCCGCCCGCTCGACCCCTCCACCGGGTACGAGGTGCGGGTAGTCGGCTCCAACTCCGCCGGGGAGGTCGCCGGCAGCCCCGTGGCGTTCCGCACCCCTGCCACTCCCGCGTCCCTCACCGTCTCCTCACTGAAGGCGAAGGTCGGAAAGAGGGGTGCCTACTTCACGAGCCGAGCGACGGTGAACACCGCCGGGAGCCTCGCCCAGACGGCGACCACCGGTTCCGGGAGGAAGACGAAGACCTGGTGCAGGACCATGACCACCGTCCGGCGAGCTGCCGGCTACCCCCTTAAGTGCAACCTGGGCTCGAAGGGCCGCAGGTACCTGAAGAAGAGGTCGCTCGCCCTGACCGTGAAGACCACCCTCAGGGCAGCCACCGGCACCTCGGTAACGAACACCCGGAAGCTGACGATCAAGCGCAGGCGCTAGCCGCGCCCCAGGGCGACCCGCCGGAGCAGGAGCGGCGGCCGGCGGAAAGCCGGCCGCCTCCCTGGGAAATCAGACCCGCTGGATCAGCGTGCCGGTGCCCAGCCCGCCGCCGCAGCACATCGTGACGAGGCCGTACTCGCCGTCCTCGTCCTCGAGCTCGTGCAGGAGCGTTGTGAGCAGCCGGGCACCGGTCGAGCCGAGCGGGTGGCCGATGGCCATCGCGCCACCGCGCGGGTTGACGCGGTCCATGTCCGGGTTGTGCTCACGCGCCCAGGCCGCCACGACCGGAGCGAAGGCCTCGTTGATCTCGACGAAGTCGATGTCGCTCATCGTCATCGAGTTGCGGCTGAGCAGCTTCTCGGTGGCCGGGATCGGCCCCTCGAGCATCTTCACCGGGTCGCAGCCGACGGTGGTCTGGTCGACGATCACCGCGCGCGGCTTGAGCCCGAGCTCGTCGGCCTTCTCGCGGGTCATCAGCAGCACCGCGGCGGCACCGTCGGAGATCTGCGAGGCGTTGCCCGCGGTGATCTTGCCGTCCGGCTTGAAGGCGGGCTGAAGCTCGCTGAGCTTCTCCAGCGTCGTCTCGGGGCGGATGCCCTGGTCGGTGACGATCTTCTCGCCGTCAATGTCCATGACCACCATCTCGCGCTCGAACTTGCCCTCCTCGGTGGCCTTATGGGCCAGCTGGTGGGAGCGCAGCGCGAGCTCGTCGAGCTCGGAGCGGGGGATCTCCCACTGGTCGGCGATCATCTCGGCGCCGAGGCCCTGGCCGACGATGTTGTGCTTCTCCATCAGCTTGGGCGTGAAGGCGCCGCCGTACTCCTGCTGGATCTTCATTCCGTCACCGAACGGGTTGTGGCCCATGTGCTCGACGCCGGAGCCGATGACGACGTCATGGACGCCGGAGGCGACGAGGGCGGCGCCGTAGTTGGTGGCCTGCTGGGCCGAGCCGCACTGGGTATCGACGGTGGTGGCGGCTGCCTCGATCGGCAGGCCCTCCTGGAGCCAGGCGTTGCGGCCGATGTTGAAGGCCTGCTCGCCGTACTGCTGCACGCAACCGGCGATGACGGTCTCCACCTCGCCGGCGTCGATGCCGCTGCGCTCGATGACCTCCGTGTAGCAGGCGCCGAGAAGGTCGTTGGGATGGGTGTCCTTGTAATAACCCTTCTCGCGGTGCCCGCGCCCGACGGGAGTACGGACTGCTTCGACGATTACGACTTCGCGGCCATTCTTCATTGGAGGTCTGCCCCTTCGTTCGATTGGACCTGAGGGCAGGTTACCCGCTCACCTGACCGCGCGGTCAGCCGCCCGCGGCGGCCGTCGTATAGCCTCTCGCGCCATGCCTGACGAGAAGATCGCCGTAATCGGATCCGGAGCCATCGCCTGCGGCGTGGCCGCAGTGGCCACGAAGACCGGGGACGTGAAGCTCCTGGCCCGCAGCGAAGAATCGGCTGAGCGCGCCCGCGGGACGGTCGCCAAGAACATCGAGCGGATGGGCGAAGAGGCCGGCCCCGGAGAGGTGACGGTCACCACCGACCCCGCCGACCTGGCCGGCTCCACCTACTTCATCGAGGCGGTGGCCGAGGACGCCGGCGTCAAGGCCGGGGTCTTCGAGCAGGTCCTCCCCCAGGTCGACGATGGCGCGATCCTCGCCACCACCACCTCTTCGCTCTCGGTCGGCGAACTGGCCACGGCCAGCGGCATTCCCGAGCGCTTCGCCGGCCTCCACGTCTTCAACCCGGTGCCCCGGATGGCCCTCGTCGAGCTGGCCTTCCCCGAGGCAGCCAGCGAGGAGACCCGCGAGCGCTCCGCCGCGCTCTGCGAGGCCCTGGGCAAGACCGCCGTCCTGGTTCCCGACCTGCCGGGATTCGTTGTCAACCGGCTGCTCTTCGATTACCTCTTCACCGCTGTCGAGTACATGGACCAGACCGGCATGGAGCCGGAGGCGATCGACGAGGCGATGAAGCTCGGTGCCGGCCACCCGATGGGCCCGATGGCCCTGCTGGACTTCGTCGGCCTGGACGTATCGGCGGCTATCGGCGAGCAGATCGGCTGCCCGCCCCCGCAGACGGTCAAGGACCTGATCGCCGAAGGCAAGCTCGGCCGCAAGAGCGGCGCCGGTTTCTACACCTACTGAGCCCGTCGGCAGGCGCTCCACAGGCGCTTACAGGTTTGTCACAGAACCTTTAGGGAGTCTTCAGGCTCGCCGCCCATCATGCCCATTGCGAACTTCGGTTCGCATGTGCACCTCCTCCCAGAACGCACCGACCGGCCCGCCCAGTGCGGGTCGGTTCAGTTCTGGGGAGACTCTTCGGGCCCTGAGCCTGCGGCGCCGGGCGCCAACGGCCGGATGCGCACCGCGGTCACGCGGTTCTCGCGCACCGAGTCGACCCGCAGCGAGTAGCCGTCGATGTTGATCACGTCGCCGCGCCGGGGAAGCCGCCCCAGCTCGGAGAAGACGAGGCCGCCGATCGAGTTGTAGGCCTCGTTATCGTCGGGGAGCTCGATGCCGTAGTCGGGCAGGTCGGAGAGGGCGACGTGGCCGCGCACGTACCACTCCCCCGTAGCCAGGCGGCGAATCGCGCTGGCGGCCGGGTCGGTCTCGTCGTCGATCTCCCCCACCACCTCCTCCACCACGTCCTCGACGGTAACCACGCCGGTCGGGCGGCCGTATTCGTCAACGATGACCGCGAGCGTCGTTCGCTCGCGCTGGAGGTCGGCGAGGAGGTCGTCGAGCGGCTTGGTCTCAGGCAGGATCAGCGCCGGCTTTACGAGGCCCTTCAGGTCGGCCTGCGGCCCGCGCTGCATGTACTGGCGGATCAGCGAGTTGGCGTGAACGGTGCCCAGGACGTTGTCGGGGTTGTCTTCCTCCAGGACGACGAGCCGCGTGTGGCCGGAATCAACGCAGCGCCGCAGCGCGCTCTCCACGTCATCGGTGTCTACGACCGTCACCACGGCGGGGATCGGGGTCATCACCTGGCGGGCCTCCTGCTCATGGAGGTGGAAGACGCCCTCGAGCATGTCGGCCTCGTTCTCGTCGAGGGTGCCGCCGGTCTCGGCCTGGGTGATCAGGAGCTTGATGTCGTCGGGAGTGCCGCCCTCGTCGAGGCGTTGGGAGGGGTCGATCCGCAGCACGCGCAGGATCACGTTGGCGCTGCCGGTAAGGAGGGCGATGAACGGCCGCAGGATCAGCTCGAAGAGCCCCAGGGGGCCGGAGCTGAACCGCGCTACGCGCTCGGCATGGACGATGGCAAAGACCTTCGGCACCAGCTCCGAGCCCACCACCGTCACGGCCGTCACTATGAGGTAGGCGAGGGCGATCGAGATGACGACCCCTGCGGTATCGGAGGGCTGAACGCCGAAGATGTCTTCGATCAGGCTGGCCACCGCCGGCTCCCCCAGGAACCCGAGGCCCAGAGAGGCGAGGGTCACCCCCAGCTGGCAGGCCGACAGGTAGCGGGTCAGCTCCTCCCGCTGGCGCAGCGCGCGGCGTGCCGAGCGGGCGCCGCGGCCGCCCTCGTCAACGACCGCCTGCAGGCGCCCGATGTTGGCCCGCACCAGGGCGAACTCGGCGGCCACGAAAAAGGCGTTGATGGCCAGGAGCGCGATGACGGCGAGAATCAGCAGGGCGGTCATCGCCGGCAGCCCCTGGCGGTGCTACTTCGGGGAAGGTCGTCGGGCACTTGGTGGCTGGTGATGCTATCGGCGCTGCGGGCGGCAGGCCAGCGCTCAGGCGAGCTCGTCGATCTGCCGGGCCAGCTTGATGTCGGCGTCGGTTACGCCGCCCTCGCTGTGCGTCCAGCAGGTGACTCGCACCTTGTTCCACTCGTGAACGAGGATGTCGGGGTGGTGGTTTGCCACCTCGGCGAGCCCGGCCACGCGGTTGACGTACTGGATCGCCTCCTCGAAGTCGGAGAACTGCTGGTGCAGGACGATCGTCTCGCCCTCCTGGGTCCAGGAGGTGCTCTCCAGTTCGGAGCGGACGAAGTCGGAATCGAGCTTGGCCATGGCGCGAGTGTACGGCTCTACGATTCCAGCGTGCGCATCGTCAGCCTCGTGCCTCACGCCACGGAGATCTGCTTCGCGCTGGGACTAGGCGACCAGGTCGTCGGCGTGACCCACGAGTGCGACTGGCCGCCGGAGGCCTCCCAGGCCACGCCGGTCACCGCCGACCTGCTCCCCCAGGGCCTGGACAGCGCCGCGATCGACGCGGCCGTGCGGGAGAAGACCTCCGGCGGCGAGGCGATCTACTCGCTCGATGCCGCCGCGCTGAAGGAGCTCGAACCGGACCTCATCATCACCCAGGCGCTCTGCCCGGTCTGCGCGGTCGGTTACGACGACGTGGCAGCAGTGGCCGCGGAGATGGAAGATCCGCCACAGCTCATCTCGCTCGACCCGCACACCTTCGGGGAGACGATGGCCGACATCCGCACCGTCGCCCAGGCCACCGGCACCGAGCGCACCGCCCTGGCGCTTATCGCCGACCAGCGCGAGAGGGCCGATGCGGTGGTCGCCGCGGTCGCCGACGAGCCGATCGTGCGGACGGTGGCGATCGAGTGGCTCGACCCGGTCTTCGTGGCCGGCCACTGGACGCCGCAGCTGATCGAGATGGCCGGCGGCGACGACCCGCTCGGGCTCCCGGGCGAGCCCTCCCCGCAGCTGGACTGGGAGACGGTCGCGGCTGCGCAGCCGGAGGTGATCGTGGTGATGCCCTGCGGCTTCGACGCGGCTCGCTCGCTGGAGCTGGCCGAGGAGTTCGCCGGGCCGCTGCGGGCCACCGGCGCCCGGAAGATCGCCTGCGTGGACGGATCGGCAACCTTCTCCCGTCCGGGGCCGCGCCTGGTGGACGGCCTGGAGAACCTCGCCCACATCCTTCACCCGAACGCCGTGCCGCAGGCGCCGGGCCCGATCCTCGAGCTCTAGAGGCCGGTCGGCCCGACGGCCGCGTTGGCCACCGCGATCGCCGCGACCACCGAGCCGACGCCGACCGCGCCGCAGACCCCCCAGCCGATAGCCGGCATCGAGCGCCTCTCGGCGGCCACGAACCCGAGCCCGACCAGCGCCCCGGCGGCCAGGCCTCCCAGGTGGCCGCCGATCGAGACGTTGGAGAGCAGGAAGCTGAAGACGAGGTTGAAGAGCAGGAGCATCCCGATCCCGGTCTGGAACGGGTTGATACCCCGCGAATAGAGGATCACCGAGGCTGCGCCCATCAGGCCGAAGATCGCCCCCGAGGCGCCGACGGTAAGGGCGTCGGGCGAGAGCAGCAGCGCGCCGAAGGCGCCGCCCAGCAGAGAGACGAAGTAGACGGCGGCGAACTTCGCGTGGCCGAGGGCCGGCTCCATCTGGAAGCCGAGGAACCAGAGCAGGACCATGTTGAAGGCAAGGTGGAGCAGGCCGGCATGGAGGAAGCCGGTGGTGACCAGGCGCCAGTACTGCGATTCGACGGCGATCGGGAAGGCGTTCAGCCCGCCTTCGTAGAAGAGGCTGTTCTGCCCGCCGGTGAGGGAGATCCCGCCGGTCAGGAAGAAGGCGACGACGCAGCTGACGATCAGGGCGATCGTCACCACCGGGGCGTCGGTGCCGGCCTGGACCGCGGCCGCAGCGCGCTTGCCGGGGGTGCGCCCGGCGCATTCCGGGCAGCGCATCCCGACCGGGCTGGCCGTCATGCAGTCGGTGCAGATCGGCCGCCCGCAGCCCGAGCAGGAGACGCCGGTCTCGCGACCCGGGTGCCGGTAGCAGGTGGTTTGGGAGATCGCTTCCATCGGCTGGGGCCCCGCGGGGCGCCCAGTGAGGCTAGCCGCGCGTCCTGCGCTGGATCTCGCGGGAGATCGTGCTCGCCGCCTCGCCGAGGAACTTCACCGGATCGGCACCCCGGGGCTGGCTGCGGCGCCGGCGGCTCGAGACCCCGAGGATCGCCACCGCGCCGGCGGCCACGGTCCCCACCGCCACCGCCGCGGCCGGCTTGACCCAGGTACGCGGGTCGTGGAGGGCGTCGGCCTGCCAGGAGTCGAGCTCGTCGCTCGAGAGGTCGACGATCCGCTGCAGGTCCTCCTCGAACCTCTCGGCCAGCGAGTCCGGCGGCTCGACCGGCTGGAGGGCCATTCGCAGGAGCGCCTCGATGTCGGGCTGCCGGCTGCTCACCTCACGCCTCCCCCTGGGCGGCGACGATTCCCTCGAGCTGCTTGATCGCCCTGTGGATAAGGACCTTGGTGGCCCCGTCGCTCTTGCCCATCGCCCGCGCGATCTCCCGGTTGTCCATGTCCAGCGCGAAGCGCATGATCAGCGCCTCCCGCCGGTCCTCCGGGAGCTGCTGGACCGACTCCAGCACGTGGCGCAGCTCCTCGCGCCCCTCGACGAGGTCCTCCGTGGTGTGGACCGCGCCGGGCTCGGCAATCGCGTCGATATTCGCCTGCGGCTTGCGCGAGCGGTCCCGGTAGTAGTTGGCGGCGAGGTTGTGGGCGATGCGGATCAGCCACGGGCGCAGCGGCCTGCCGTTCGACTCCTCCAGCGCCCGCTCGAAGTGCCGGTAGGCCTGCAGGAAGGTCTGCTCGGTGAGGTCCTCGGCGTCGTGGTGGTTGCCGACCCGGTAGTAGGAGTACGAGTAGACGTCGCGCAGGTGGGCGCGGTAGCACTCGGTGAAGCGCGCGTCGAGTTCCTCCTTCTTCACTCGGCGCCAAGACTATCCCCGCCATCCTCAGACCACCCTCGCCCCGACGATTCGGCGCGGCTCGGTCACCGAGCGGGCAAAGGCCCCGGCCTCGGTGCGGCCGTCGACGACCCCGGCAAGGGAACGGAGTGCCGGGCAGCGGCCACCGGCCTCTTCGATCGCATCGGCAAGCGGGCCGACCGACTCCAGCGCCTCGGCAACCTGGCCGAGCTCCTCGCGCACCTGCTCGGCCGGCAGGCCCTCGGCGAGCAGCTCACCGGCCCGCCGGTTGCGCCCGCCCTCGGCCACTACGGAAGCGATCAGGTCCCCCGCCCCGGCCAGGCCGGTCCAGCTGGTGGCACTGGCTCCCAGCGACTCGGAGTAGCGGGCCACCTCGCTGAACACCTTCCCGGCGGCGGCGCCGGCGGCGTTCGGACCCGCGACGGCTGCGGTCATACCGGCCAGGACGGCGGCGTTTACCGCTATCCCGGCGAGCTCCACCCCGGCCACGTCGCGGCTGGCCTCGACGTCGAAGCCGGCGTCGGCGAAGGCCCGGCGCAGCTGGGCGACGAAGACGGGGTCCTGGCCTGCCACGACCACCGATGCGCCGTGGTCGAGGGAGTCGTCCGAATGCGCCGGGCCGCCCAGGCAGGCCACCGGGCGGCCGGCAAGGCGCTCGCGGCAGAAAGCCGTCGGGGTCTGGGCGCTCTCGGGCACCAGCCCCTTGGACATCACGACGATCCCGGTATCCGGCCCGACCCGGGGCGCCAGCTCGCCGACGGCGGCCGGCAGGTCACCGGCCGGAACCGCGAGCAGCACCACGTCGACGTGGGTGAGGTTGATGTCCTCGGCCGGCACGACGTCGGTCCCGGGCTCGAGCTCGTAGCCGGGCAGGTAGCGCTCGTTGGCGCCGGCGCCGCTGATCTGCTCGGCCTCCTCGGCGGTGCGCGCCCCGAGGGCGACCTCGAGCCCCGAGCGCCGCAGCGTCACCGCCAGCGCCGTTCCCCATGCGCCGGCGCCCACTACGGCGGCGCGCCGCAGCGGCGCCGTACCGCCAAAGCTCTCCCAGAGCAGCTCGACCTGGGGCCAGATCCGTGAGGTGACCGCAGCGGCCAGCTCGCGGTCCGGATGCTCGGTCTTCGGGAAGGTCATCGGCTTGCCGGCGCGGATGGTGATCTTCCGCGGGTAGATACGCCAGCCGCGGCGCACGTTCTCGGTCCCGAAGACGGCCACCGGCACTACTGGGGCACCGGTTTCCAGCGCAAGGCGGCCGACGCCGCTGCGCGGGTGGCCAAGCGGCCCGGGCCGGACCCTCGTGCCCTCGGGGAAGATCATCACCACCTCGCCACGCTCGATCAGCTCGCGCGCGGTGGCCATCGATTCCTCGTCGCCGACGCCGCGGTCGATCGGGAAGGCCCCGAGGTTGCTGATGAACCAGCAGGCCACGCGGCCGTAGAGGCCGGGCTTCTCGAAGAGCTCTCGCTTGGCCACGAAGAAGGCCTGGCGGCGGGTCAGGCCGACGATCAGGAACGGGTCCAGGAAGGAGCGGTGGTTGAGGGCGACGATCACGCCGCCCTTCTTCGGGATGTTCTCCCTGCCGATACCGCGGAAGCGGAAGTAGACCCGGGCCGGCGGCTCGAGGATCGCGCGCGCCAGCCAGTAGAACGGCTTGTTGACGCCGCGCACCTTCGCGCGTGCCAGCAGCTCCTCACGGGTCTCGCCCTCGGGCACCTTTTCCACCTCTTCCCCGGCCACGCCTCATTTACCACGAACCGTGGTCCCGGTTACACGGCCCGCGCGTATAGGTTCAAGTCGTGGCTATCGACCTCAAGAGAACGGCTCGGGGCGCCCTGGCAGGAGCCATCGCCGCCGGCGTCTGGGCCATCCAGCAGCCGATCGACAAGCGGCTCTTCGGGGTTCCCTACGACGACGTAGAGCTGCTCGGCAAGTTCGCGACCCGCGGCAGGGCCTGGCCGCTGGCCGGGACGGCGATGCACCTGGCAAACGGGGCTCTCTTCGGGGCGCTCTACGCCAACGTTGCCCCCTACGTGCCGCTGCCGGCCTGGGCCAAGGGGCCAGCCGCCGGGATGGCCGAGCACCTCGCTTCGTGGCCAGGCGTTCGGATGATCGAGCGGATCCACCCGGCCGCCGGCGACTTCCCGCCGCTGTGGGGGGACCACATGGCCTTTGCCCAGGCCACATGGCGCCACCTTCTCTTCGGGCTGGTGCTCGGGGAGACCGAGCGCCTGCTCAACCCGCCGCCGGCCGACGAAACCGTCGTCTAGAGCCGCCGACGCCTGGCCCGGGCGCCCGTTCGGCCGCTAGTGTCGGCGCCGGCGCCGGAGTAGCTCAGCTGGTCAGAGCACCTGTCTTGTAAACAGGGGGTCGCCGGTTCGAATCCGGCCTCCGGCTTGGTTCAGCGCCAGGCGCCGTAAGCGAAGCGGTCCGGGCGGATCAGCGCCTTCGTCGCCCGGCCACGGCGCAGGAAGGCAGCCAGTTCGCCCGAGGGGTCCTCGATCGGCACCTCGTCGTCGCCGCACGGCCCACCGTCGATCCTCAGCACGACGACGCCAAAGCCTGTAGACAGCCCACGGATCGCTGACGGAACCCCGGCCCACGGGTCCGGACCGTCGGCGATCAGCGCGAAGCGCGGGCCGATCAGGTCGTCGAGCCTCACCTGCTCGCCGTCGGGTCCGGTTACCACCGGCTGGGGAACCTGGCGACCGACGATCCCGAACGGCCGCACTTGGCGCCCGAGCAACCCACGACGAATCCGCGGGTCGGGCTTGAACTCGCCACTCTCAATCCACCGGCGGGTCACCGGAATGGCGCCGACGAGGCCGAAGAACCGGTCGCGCGCGGCTGCGACCGAGGGCTTGACCGTCTGGACCACCGCTCCGAGCCTCACCGCGAGGTCGATCAGCTCCTGGGTGTGGCTGCGCCGCTCGGCCTCGTAGGTCTCGAGGATCGACTCGGATGCGGCCCCTCTCTCAACGGCGGCGATCTTCCACCAGATGTTGCCGGCGTCCCTGACCCCCGCGTTCATGCCCTGGCCGGCGAACGGCGGGGTGACGTGGGCGGCGTCCCCGAGCAGGTAGACCCTCCCGCGGCCCCAGTCGGAGGCGACACGAGCATGGAACGTGTAGACCACCGCACGCTCCGTTGAGTAACGGGGGTCCTGGCCGGCGGCAGCGAGCAGGCCTGCCACCCGCTCAGGTTCAAGCATCTCCTCCTCGCTCTCCCCCGGGAAGAGCATGAACTCCCAGCGACGCCGGTCGCCGGGCATTGGCATGGTGACGCTGGGACGCTCCGGGTCGCAGTTGAAGACGATGGTCGGCTCGTCGGTCTCGGGCACTTCCAGCTTGAGGTCGGTGACGATCCACTGCTGCTCGAAGGTGGAGCCGCCGAACTCGGCGCCGATCGACCGCCTGATCGAGCTCGATGCGCCGTCGCAGCCCAGGAGCCACCCGGCGGTGACCGTCTGCTCGACGCCCGAGTCCAGGTCGCGGACGGTTACCTCGACGCCGTCCTCCTGATCAAGGAATCCGGTCATCTCCACGCCGCGGCGCAGCTCCACGTTCTCGGGAGCTGCGGCGGCGCGGCCGATCTCGCCCTCCAGGCCCGGCTGGTAGAAGAGGGCAAGGCCCGGGTGGCCCGAGGCAGTCCTGGCGAGCTCGGTGACGCGAGCAAACTCACGGCCGCCGGTGGTGGTGTAGCTGACCTCCGGCTCGCAGATCATCTCTTTAGTGAGGCGCCGGTCAAGACCGTCAATCGTCTGCCACACCCGGATTGCGTCATCGTCAGTGGCCACCGCACGAGGAAGCGGGTAGGGCTCGGGGTCGCGATCCACCGCCAGCACCGAGAGACCGGCATTGGCCAGCAGGGCGGTGACCGTCGCTCCCACCGGACCGAACCCGGCAACCACCACGTCTACGTCGCGCTCGGCCATTGGGGCGCGAGATTACCGGCGCGCCGCGGGCTGCGGGCGGGCGGCTGCCGGGCCTGCGGGCCTCAGTGACGCCGGCAAATCAGGGAATCATCTGGTGCTCGATCGCCCAGGAGACCAGCTCGCGCCGGTCCTCCAGCCCGAGCTTGCGGGTCAGGTTGGAGCGATGGCTCTCAATGGTGCGCGTGGAGAGGAAGAGCTCCTTGCCGATCTGGCTGTTCGAATAGCCAAGGGCGACGAGGCGCGCGATCTCGGTCTCACGTTCGGTGAGTCCGCCGTGATCGTCCTCGTCCATGCGGGCGATCTCCACGCCCAGCCGCGGGCTCACGTAGAGGCGGCCGAGGACCGCTGTCCTTAGTGCCTCCACCAGGTCGTCGACCGACTGCCAGGCCAGCACGTAGCCGCTCGCGCCGTCGTGGAGGTCGCGGCGGGCGATCATCGCGTCGGCACTCAGGCCGAGCACGACCACCGGGGCGTTGGAGCCTGCGGCTCGCAGCCCCTCGACCACCGTGGCGACGAGCTCGGGGTCGCCGGCACGGTCGGGGCTCGGGGCCAGGAGAAGCACATCGGCGTCGTGGCCACGAACGTATGACGCCAGGTGGCCCAGGTCCCCCACGGAGGCCACCACCTCTACGCCTCCGGCGTCGTCCAGGCATCGGACCAGCCCCTCGCGCAGCAGCGCGGCATCGGCCCCGATCACGACTCTCACTGACGGTCCTTCCTGTCCCATGGCAGCCTCCCGGCTCGCGTTCACACCTAAGACCACGAACAGAGGATTTCGTGACAGCAGGCGAACAATCCCGCAGCTGCCCACAGGGCCGCCTTCGGGCAATTACGGAGCCGCCGGCCGGCCTGGGCCGGCGCTCGCTCAAATCGCCTTGGGGCCCAGCCGCACCGGCAGCGTGCGCAGCTGGTTGACGAAGCCGGAGACGATGTACTTCGGCTCGCCGACGATCTCCATCTCCGGGTAGTAACGCAGCGACTCCTCGATCAGGGTCTTCAGCTCGAGGCGGGCCAGCGCGGTACCCAGGCAGTAGTGGCGGCCGCCGCCCCCGAACGCCTGGTGGTCGTTGGGCTCCCGGCGCAGGTCGAAGGTGTCGGGATCCTCGAACTTCGACTCGTCGCGGTTGGAGCTGACGTACCACATGACGACCTTGTCGCCCTTCTTGATCTCGGTCCCGCCCAGCACCGTGTCCTTCGTGGCGGTTCGACGGAAGTGGGCGAAGGCGGGGAACATCCGCAGTGCCTCCTCGACCGCCATTGGCACGAGCGAGGGGTCGTCGATCAGCAGCCGGCGCTGCTCGGGGTCCTCGAGAATCGCCCGCATCGCGCTGCAGTAGGTCGCCTTCGTGGAGTCGTTACCGGCGGCCATAAGGAGGAAGAAACCCATGACGATCTCGTGGTCCTCGAGCTTCTCGCCGTCAATCTCGGCGTGCACCAGGACGCTGGTCAGGTCGTCGGTCGGGTTGGCGCGGCGGTCCTCGATCAGCGCCTGGCAGCGCTGGAAGATCTCGGGAATGATCTTCTCCTGGACGATCTCCGGCCCATCCGGGTTGACGGCGTCGTCGCCGGCGGTCATCACGCTGTTCATCAGCTCGGCCCACATCTGGTCGTCCTCGGGCGGCAGGCCCATGAAGCGGCAGATAACCCGGGAGACGACCGGCTGGGCCACGGAGTCGACCAGGTCGCACTCCTGTACCCCGTCGAGCCGGTCGAGGACGTTGCGCGTGACTTCACGGATCTCGTCGCCGTGCTCGGCGATCCGCTTGGGGGTGAAGCCACGCTGGAAGAGGGCCTTGAGCCGGTCGTGCTTGGGCGGGTCCATGCCGATGAACATCGCCTGGCTGAGCTCGAGCGGCAGCACCCCGTCGGTGATCGCCGTTATGCCTCCGATCTCGGAGGAATAGGTCTCCCAGTCGCGGCTTACGTCGTGAATGTCGTCGTAGGTGGTGACCGACCAGTACCCGGCCTCCTCGGGGAAGTCGGGCATCTCGGGCGACCAGTGGACCGGGCACTCGCCGCGCATGCGGGCGAAGAGCTCGTTGGGCGGGCCGTCCTCCCATGAGTCCTCGGTGAAGGCGAGGATCTCGGTGATGGGCGTTGTCTTGGGCTCTGTCGACATCGGCTCTGCTCTCCTCGAAGTGGCGTGCGCTTGGGCCATTATGGTCCCGACTTGACAGGGTGTCAAATTAATTATCGGCAAGCTTCGCAGGAAGCCGGGTGATCGGCTAATTTGCGCGAATGCCGTCCCCTGGCTTCACCCGCTCAATTCATGGCTCAGGACGCCGCATTCTGGCCGTCGTGCTCGCGGCTACCGCCGCGCTGGCGCTGGCGCTGGCTGCAGCTTTCCCGGCCAGCGCCAACGCCGCGAGCAAGAAGGGCGACCTCTGGGTAATGAGGTTCGACGTCAGCTACGAACTCGCCGACGATGCCGAATGGAACTTCGACGTTCAGGAGGAGTGCAACCGCTCGGTCGGGCGTGGCCAGCAGAAGATCCGGGCCACGATTGATGCCGGGACCGGGGACCTTGAGGTAAGGCGCGTCGGGCGCAGCTGGCGCCCGGACCCCTCCAACGCCCAGGCAGTCTTCAACAACATCGGCGGCGACGAGTCGACCGGGCGGGCCAACTACGACCTCTCCTCCGACAAGGACGACCAGAGCCTGCCGGGCGCAAGCTGCCCCGAGCCGATCATCTGCCCCGAGTGCAACAGCGACCCGCCGCTGAAGGTTTGCGGACAGGAGACCGGGACCGTCACGCTTAGGCCGCGGGTCGAATTCTCGGGCCGCAAGGCCCGGCTCAGCCTCGAGGACCAGTGGGATCCGTCCGACCCGTTCTCCGACCCCGACAGGAACATCTACTGCCCTCAGAGCGGCGCCGTCTGGCAGTGGGGTTCGGGCTTCCCGGCCACCAGCAATCCGGAGGGCGACCAGGCGATCGAGATCGACACCAACCGCCTGCTTGGCTTCACTCGCCTCTCTGACCGCCAGCGTGCATCCTGCGGCACCGTTACCAGGAGCCCTCTCGGGGGGAGGCGTCTTGTCTACAAGCGTTCGCTGTGCGGGAAAAAGGAGCCCTCCTTCATCAGGAAGGCCGACTACACCCGCTCCTCCAAGACAATTCTCCTGCGCAACGACGAGGCCCCAAAGCTCTGGACCGTAAACCAGACCTCGACGATCAAGGTCACCTTCAAGTTCAAGGAACTGAGGACCTACAAGCGCAACTAGTCAGGTTCATCCGGCCGGACCGGGCGCTCAGACAGCGCCGGCGGCGAAGAGCAGCGCGACGATAGAGATCGGCATCCCGAAGTCCCAGATCAGGATCAGGGTGTTGTTCGGCGCGTAGTTCTTCTCCCGCACGATCTCGATCAAGTGGTTGACGCCGGCCAGGAAGAGGAAGGTGAAGGTGGGCAGGGCGACGGCGATCCACGCCTCCTTGCCGTTCTGGCCGGCGTAGAGGCAGGCGAACCCAAGGCCCAGCGACACGAAAGCGATTTCATACTGAAACCCGTTGGTCGTCCAGCCGATCGACGCGGCCATCTTCTTCGCCAGCACCGAATGCATGAAGGCGGAGACAAGGAAGATGATCCCGGTGAAGAAGAGCATCCAGCGCAGGGAGTTGACGTCGCCCGCCTCGCCGGCCACCGACCCTGGCGCTTCGGTGCCGGTCAGGGCGAGGATCCAGGCGACGACGAAGGTTGCCGGGACCATCAGCCCCATGCCGATCCCCCCGGCTTTCGCGGCGCTCCCTTCTCCGTGACTTCCTGAAGCCATGGCGTGAGCCTACCCCGGCGGCGCATCCGGTTGTCATCGATTGCTCCACCTCACGATGGCCCGCTCCGTAGTCCGCCGCGCCTGAGCGGAGGAATAGAGCCGAGCGCCGACCCGCAGTGCGCTGCCGATCTCTAGAGGAAAACGCTGGCAGGAAACCCGTACCCCGCTGGCACCGTGGCCCCTGCAAGCAAACCGCTCCAGGAGGAACGATGCACAGCACCGCCAACCGCAGGATCAAGGCCGCCCTGGCAACCGTATGCGCGATTCCGGTAGCCCTGGTGCTCGCCGCCGGCCCCGCACAGGCGACCGTGCAGCTCTTCCCGAGCGCCTCGCCGCTCCCCGACTCCTCCTTCCAGGGCGCCGACGGAAACCAGACCCCGGCCAATGGCACCACCAGGCTCGACTGGAAAGACTTCAAGAACGACCCGGACCTCAAGACCCTTGTCGATCCGTCGAACCCCGACCGCGAGTTCGGCGGCGGCTCCAGCGAAGACAAGCCCGACACCTGGACCTTCTCCGACCCCTCCGAATC
>JBBASZ010000008.1:0-10747 GCA_040398965.1 Solirubrobacteraceae bacterium
TCGCTGCTCGTTGTCCGGTTCGCCACGACCAGTGAGACGTCGAAGGGGGAGCCCTCGGACGGGTCGACGGTGATGTGCTCGACCGGGACGGAGACCGCCTCGTCGATCCGCTCCACTACGTTGTTCTGGAGCCAGCTCGAGGTGGTGGCCGGAAGCGTCGAAACGAGGATCAGGTCGGGCTCGTGCTCGGCGATCGCGTCCATCGCCGCGGTGTAGGGGTCGGGGTCACCCACCTCGCCGATGCAGTCGATTCCCATCTCGCGGAGGACGCCGCGCGCGAGGTCGACCCTGATCCGCGCCGCGTCGAAAACGCTGTCGGCATAGGTGATCGCGCCGTGGGTGGGGTTCTTGCGGGGGACGCAGAGGACGACGCGAACCGGGCCCTCCTGAGCTTCTGAGCGCGCGCGTTCGAGCAGCGGCGCTCCCGCGAGCGTCTCGTTGGCGATGACGAGAATCGTCTTCATGGTCAGGCGCGGTCCTCGCCGTCGGGTTCATCCCCGGAGTCGCCACCGTCGCCGGCAGAGGCCATCGAAGCTCCCACTCCCGCGGGAACGGCGGCCGCCGGTTCGGGTTCCTTGAAGACCGCGTGAACGGCGCCTGGCACCCCGTACTCGTAGGGGCCGCCGACGATCGACGGGATCGAGTCGAAGTTGAAGATCGGAGGCGGCGAGGAGACCTGCCACTCGACGGTGAGCGCCCGCCACGGGTTGGAGACGGCGGTGGGGCCCGAGCGCCACGAGACGATCATGTTGTAGAGGAAGATCAGGGTCGAAAGCCCGAGAGCGAACGACGCCAGCGAGATGATGATGTTCCAGGTGGCGAACTCCTGGGCGTAGTCGGCGACACGCCGCGGCATTCCCTGCACGCCGATCAGGTGCATCGGGGCGAAGGTGATGTTGAAGGCCACGAAGGTGATCCAGAAGTGGAGCTTCCCGAGCTTCTCGTTGTACATGTGGCCGGTCATCTTGGGGAACCAGTAGTAGATCCCCGCGAAGATCGTGAACAGGGAGCCGCCGAAGAGCACGTAGTGGATGTGGGCGACGATGAAATAGGTGTCGCTGACGTGGATGTCGAGCGGGACCATCGCGAGCATTACGCCGGAGATGCCGCCGATAGTGAACATCGTGATGAAGCCCAGAGACCAGAGCATCGGCGTGTCCAGCTTGAGCACGCCCCTCCACATCGTTCCCAGCCAGGAGAAGATCTTGATACCCGTGGGTATGGCGATGATCGCCGTGGTGATCATCATCGGGATCCGTATCCAGTCGGCCATGCCCGAGACGAACATGTGGTGGGCCCAGACCGTGAATCCGAGCAGCACGATTGCCAGCAGCGAGAAGGCCATCATCCGGTAGCCGAAGATCGGCTTTCGCGATCGGTTGGCCAGGATTTCGCTGACTATCCCGAACCCGGGCAGCATCATGATGTAGACCGCCGGGTGCGAGTAGAACCAGAAGATGTGCTGGTACATCAGGATGTCGCCGCCCTTGGCAACGTTGAAGAAGTTGAAGCCCAGCGCCCGATCGAGCAGGACCATGAACTGCGAGGCGGCGATGAACGGCGTGGCGATCACGACGAGCAGCGAGGTCGCGAAGTTGGCCCAGACCAGCAGGGGCATCCGGAAGAAGGTCATCCCGGGGGCCCGCATCGTGATGATCGTGACCAGGAAGTTGAGCGCGGTGGCGATCGACGAGGCGCCGGCGAACTGCACGGCGATGGTGAAGAAGAGCTGCCCGGTTGGCGCACTGGTGGAGAGGGGCGCGTAGGCGGTCCAGCCGCTGGCGAACGAGCCGCCGGGGGCGAAGAACGAGAGCAGCATCATCACGCCGGCGACCGGGAGCATCCAGAAGGAGAGGGCGTTGAGGCGCGGGAAGGCCATGTCCGGCGCGCCGATCATCAGCGGAATGACGTAGTTGGCGATCCCTGCGAAGACCGGGATGACGAAGAGGAAGATCAGCAGCGTTGCGTGAACCGAGAAGACGCCGTTGTAGGTGTTCGGGTCGACGAACTGGCGGCCGGGGGCGGCCAGCTCGGCACGGATCAGCATGGCCATAAGGCCGCCTACGAACATGAAGAAGAACGACACGCAGATGTACTGGATGCCGATCACCTTGTGGTCGGTGTTGACCTTGAAGTAGTCCTTCCAGCTGGTGGCTCCGTGGTCGGAGTGGTCGTCGGTTACCTGCTTGCCCCGGGCCCAGCGCAGCCAGTAGTCGAAGCAGCCGATTCCGCCCAGGAAGAAGAAGGGCACCATGAGCAGGCCGATGGTGAGGATTGCGGTGCCGTCGTAGACGGGGTCGAGACCGAAAGCGGCTCGCAGGCCGATGCTGAGCCCGAAGGTGATGGCGATCCCGAGGATCACCATCCACGTTGCGCGGTACCAGCCTGGTTGACGGAGCTTGGCGGCCATCTCTCTCCTAACCCTTCCCCTGCACGTCATCGTAGATGTAGTTCACGAGCTCGTCGATCTCCCTGGCGCTCAGGACCTGGCCGTAGTTGGCCGGCATGATGCCCTTCGCATAGCCCTTGGTGACCTGTGCGTTCGGGTTGACGATCGTCTCGCGGATCGCCGCCTTGCTCTCGCTGGGGGAGATCACTTCGTTGAGGTTCGGGCCCGTATTGCCCTTGGTCCCGGCGGCGCTGAGCACGTGGCAGGTGCCGCAGGCGGTCGCACCGACGCTGGGGTTGCCGGCCACGAACAGCTCCTTGGCGCTGAGCCCGGCGCCCTCGTCGCCGCCTGCCGCCGGTGCGGCGGCACGTCCCTGGCGGGCGACCCATGCGGCGTACTTCTCCTTGCTCAGGACGGTGACGTTCTGGCGCATGTAGGCATGTCCCAGGCCGCAGAGCTCGGCGCACACCACGTCGAAGGTGCCGGTCCGCGTGGGGGTGAGCGAGTAGGAGGTGGTGATGCCCGGTACCGCGTCGACCTTGAGCCGCCACTGCGGCACCCAGAAGTCGTGGATGACGTCGCGCGAGCGCACCTTGAAGGTGACCGGCTCCCCGACCGGGACCACCAGGCGGTTGCTCTTGATCTTCTTGCCGCCCTCGTTGGTCTCGAAGCTCCAGGCGAACTGGACCCCCGTCACGTTGACGACCCGCGTGCCCTTTGCGGGAGCGGCCTGGATGTCCAGCAGGAGCACTGCCGCATAGGCACAGAGAGCCGCGATGATGACGGTCGGGATAGCGGTCCAGATGACCTCGAGCTTGGCGTTGCCGTGGATCGGAGGCCCGTCAAGCTCCTCCTCGCCGGGGCGCTGGCGCCAGCGCCAGACGCTGAACAGGAGAACGCCGGTGACGATCACGAAGACCGGGATTGACACGATCAGGAGCACGTCCCAGAAGGTGTCGATCTCGTTGGAGACGTTCGAGCCGGCTACCGGGAACCAGTCGATGAGCAGGAAGATGGCGATCAGGATCGCCGATGAGACGATCATCAGGGCGATCAGAACCGCCCACTCCTTGCCCGTCGGCCCTCCCCGGTTGGAACTCTCTGTCATCGCCGGCGAACATTACCGGTCGGAAGGGACCAAAAGCAGGGTCCTTGGCGCCTCGCCGCGCCCGGCCGGCGGCGGGCGGCGGGGGTCTCTCAGGCGACGCGGGCGAGTTCGGCGCCGCCGGCGACCGTGCGCGCCCCCGGGAGGGCGCGGAATTCCGACGGTGAACAGCCGTGGCGCCGGCGGAAAGCCTTCGCGAACTGGGCCGGCTGGCGGTACCCGACGGCGTCGGCCACCTCCCTGACCGGGAGGTCGGTGTCGACCAGCAGCTCGGCGGCGCGATCCATCCGGTAGTTGGTCAGGTAGGTGCGAAAGCTGGTGTGGCCGACCTCGTCGAAGGCCCGCTGGAGCTGCCGGCGCGAAGAGGCCACGCGCCGTGCGATGTCCTCCAGGACGAGCTCGCTGGAGTACTCCTCGGCGATGATCTCGGCCACCTCGGCGTACAGGGCCCGTCGCAACCGCGTTGTTGAGAGCCTCTGCATCGTGTCCTGAATACGCGCAAGCGGGGCCCTTGGGATTACCGCGCCGGGAAGGGGTGGACCCGGCTGTCCGGACCGGCTAGGTTGTTACAAAGCGCACAAGGAGGCTCAGATGCAGGTCTCACAGGCGATGAGCGAAGTGGTCGTAACGGTCGGGCCCAGGCACACCCTGCAGGATGCGGCCCGGCTGATGGCCGCCAGCAACGTCGGCGCGGCCGTCGTCGTAGACCCCGAGCTGCCGGGGGCGGGGATCATCACCGAGCGGGACATAAGCAGTTCGGTGGGAGCCGGGGAGAAGCCGGCCGAGGAGAGCGTGGCGGGGCACATGGCGTCGAATGTCGTCTACGCGGACTCGGCCTGGTCTCTCGAGAAGGCCGCCGAGACGATGGTCAACCATGGCTTCCGGCATCTCGTGGTCCTCGACGGTTCGGCTACGGCCGGCGTCATCTCGATGCGCGACATCGTCAGGGCGTGGGTGAGCGACGGTGCCACCTGCGACCTGCCGGCCGTCGAGCTGGCCGGAGGCTGAGGGGGGGCCTGCGGCGCTCAGTCGTGGTGGGCGGGCAGGTCCCGGTATTCCCGGGTGGCTGCGACGATCCAGCGGATGAGGACGAAGAGCAGGAGCACCACGCCGATCCCGGTCAGGAACCAGAGCCCGATGAGGCCCATGAGGACCAGGGAGAGCGCAAGGGCTATGAGGACCGGCTGGACGCTCGGGCCGGGGAGGTGAATCCGGTCTCCGACGGGGGGCGGTGACTTCTCCGGGCGGCTCATGCGATGTACAGCGCGGCGGCGACGAAGGAGAGGCCGAACAGCACGAAGCCCAGGGCGGTGATGATCAGGCCGGCGCGAATGTTCTTCTTGGCGAGGTTCTTGTCCATGGTTCAGATCACAGCTGGGCGTCCGCCACCATAGCGGCGAAAAGGGCGGCCAGGTAGACGAGCGAGAAGAGGTAGAGGCGCAGCGCCGCCTTGCGGTCGGCCCGGCGCTTGAGGTTCCAGGCGAGGCCGATCAGCGTCAGCCCCAGGAGCATCGACGGCACGAGGTAGACAAGCCCGACGGCGCCGACGCAGAAGGGCAACTGGGTGACTGCGTAGAGGAGGACCGAGTAGAGGAGGATCTGCCGGCGGGTCTCCGCCTCTCCCCGTACGACCGGGAGCATCGGGACGCCCACCTTCTCGTACTCGCCCTTCATGAGCAGGCTCAGTGCCCAGAAGTGCGGGGGAGTCCAGAAGAAGACGATGAAGAAGAGGATCACGGCGAGGCCGTTGATCGAGCCGGTAACCGCGGCCCAGCCGACCAGCGGAGGAATCGCCCCGGCGGCGCCGCCCCAGACGATGTTCTGCCACGTGCTGCGCTTGAGCAGCATCGTGTAGCCGATGCTGTAACCCAGGAAGCCGGCGAGCGAGAGGGCAGCGGCCAGCGGGTTGACCAGGAGCGCCAGCCAGGCGACCGAGACGACCCCGAGGACGATCCCGAAGGTGAGGGCGGCACGGGGAGAGATTCGGCCTGCGGCGACCGGGCGGTCGGCGGTGCGCTCCATCCTGGCGTCGATGTCCCTGTCGTACCAGTGGTTGATCGCTCCCGAGCCGCCGGCGGAGAGCGCTCCGCCGATGAGCGTCGCAATCACCAGGGCGAACGTTGGCGTGCCGGCGATGAACATCGCGCAGACCGTGGTGAAGAGCAGCAGGCTCTGGACCCGCGGCTTGGTGAGGGAGACGTAGTCGCGCACGACCTGGCGGGCGGCCAGGGCGGCGGGACTGGCTACTGCGGTGGCGCGCGAAGCCTCCATTGGGGATCAGGCCGGGGTCGCCGCTTCCTCGGTGCGCCGGTCCTGGCGCTCGATCTGGCGGCGGATGTCCTTCATCGGCTCGACCGACCGCACGCGCGGCACCGTGTCGAAGTTGTTGCGCGGGGGCGGCGACGGGGTGAACCACTCCAGCGTGTTCGCCTTCCACGGGTCCGGGCCGGCCTTGGCGCCCGAGCGCACGCTGACCACGATGTTGATGATCGTCAGCAGGATCCCGATGGCGAGGATGAAGGAGCCGATCGTGGAGATCAGGTTGTAGATCTCGAGGTTGTTGACGTCGGCGTACTCGTAGACGCGCCTCGGCATTCCGCTCAGGCCCGCCGAGTGCTGGATCAGGAAGGTGACCCAGAACCCGATCATGATCGTCCAGAAGCTCATCTTGCCCAGGCGCTCTCCGAGCATCCGGCCGCTGAACTTCGGGAACCAGAAGTAGAGGCCCGCGAGGATCCCGAACACCGCCCCGCCGACGATCGTGTAGTGGAAGTGGGCCACCACGAAATAGGTGTCGTGGAGCTGCCAGTCGACCGGGAAGACCGCCAGGAAGACGCCGGTGATACCGCCCAGCAGGAAGGTGAACAGGAAGCCGATCGAAAAGAGGGTCGGAACGGTGAATTCGATCGTTCCGCGCCAGAGCGTGAAGGCCCAGTTGAAGATCTTCACCCCGGTGGGGATGGCGATCAGGAAGGTGCCCATCATGAACAGGATCAGCACCGCGTAGGGGAGCGGGGTGGTGAACATGTGGTGGGCCCAGACCAGGGTCCCGATGACCGCGATGCCGAGCGTGGCGGCGACGATCGCCCGGTAGCCGAAGATCGGCTTGCGCGCGAAGACGGGGAGAATCTCGGAGATCATCCCGAAGGCGGGCAGGACCAGGATGTAGACCTCGGGGTGGCCGAAGAACCAGAAGAGGTGCTGCCAGAGCATCGGCGAGCCGCCGTTACTGGGGTCGAAGAAATGGGTGCCGAACTGCCGGTCGGTCAGCAGCATGGTCACGGCGCCGGCGATCACGGGCAGCGCGATGATCAGGAGGATCGACTGGGTGAGCATCGTCCAGACGAAGAGCGGCACGCGGCTCCAGGTCATGCCCGGCGCCCTCATGTTGGCGATGGTCACGAAGATGTTCAGGGCGCCGATGAACGAGGAGATTCCGGTGAGGTGGATCAGGAAGATCCACGCATCGACCCCGTTGGTCGGGGAGTAGGCGGTCTCGGAGAGCGGCGCGTAACAGGTCCAGCCGCACTCGGCCGGGCTGTAGAGGAGCGACCCGTAGAAGACCACCCCGCCGGCGACCAGGAGCCAGAAAGAGAGCGCATTGAGCTTGGGGAAGGCCATGTCCCGGGCGCCGATCATCAGCGGCACGAGGTAGTTCGCGAACCCGGCGATCATGGGGATCAGGAACAGGAAGACCATGGTCGTCCCGTGCATCGTGAACAGGGCGTTGTAGGTCTGGGGCGTGATCAGCGTGCTGTCTGCCTGGGCCAGCTGGAGCCTGATCACCAGGGCCTCCACGCCGCCGACGACGAAGAAGAGCCACCCGGCGGCCATGTACATGATCCCGATCTTCTTGTGATCGGTAGTGGTGAGCCAGGAGAGCCATCCGCTGGGCTGCGGGTTGGCGTCGTGGGCGATGATCTCCGGGACGGGAGCCGGTTCCGTGCGGGTCGGAGCGGTGGTCGGTGCGGTGGTCATCGGTTTCCCTTTCCTCCTACTTTCCTGCCGAGGCCTTTACTGCGGCGTTGCGAGCCCGCGCCGCCTGCTCATCGGCGTTGCGGATCTCGGCCCTCTGCGCGTCGTACCAGGCCTTGAACTTCGCCGGCGGCAGGGCCCGGACCTGGGCGACCATGTTCGCGTGGTTGCGCCCGCACAGCTCGGCGCACTGGCCCTTGTAGACCCCGGGCTCCTTGATGTTGAACCAGGTGTAGTTCACGTACCCGGGCACCGCGTCGAACTTGCCGCCGAGCTTGGGGATCCACCAGGAGTGCTGCACGTCCTGGGCGTAGATGCGCAGGGCGACGGTGGCGCCGGTCGGGACGACCATCTCCTCGTACGAGAAGACGTTGTTGAGGTTGTTGGTGTCGCCGTCGGGGTAGGTGTAGCGCCAGACGTACTGGAGGCCGTTGACGTCGATCTGGTAGACGCGACCGTTCTCGGGGAGCTTCTGGCGGCCGTCGGCGGCCGGCACGACCTTGCTGGTCAGGGGGAGCGAGCGGGCGTCCGAGCTGGGGGGCTCGTAGATGCCGCCGAGCTTGATGAAGGTGACGACCGAGATGAGGACGAGGATCAGCGCCGCCCCCACGGTCCAGGAGACCTCGAGCTTGTTGTTGCCGTGGATCTGGGACGCAACGCCTCCCCGGCTGGCCCGGTACTTGACGAGCGTGTAGATCAGCAGGGCGCAGACCCCGATGAAGACGATCAGGGCCAGCACGCCGATCAGCAGGTAGAGAGAGCGGATGCCCTCGGCGTTGGGAGTGCCGCCGCCGGACTCGGGCGCGACGATTCCGGCGCTCGCCCCTGCCACCGGGATGGAAAGGAAGGCCGCCACCGCGACGGAGGCGACGATCGGAACGCGGCTGCTCAGGCGTCGGAGGGGAGCTGGCACGGGACGAAGAATCCTACCGGGGATCCGGACGCAGGGAGGCGCGGCTCAGCGCCCAGTAAAGGAGGCGGGGCGCTTCTGCGTGAAGGCGCTCACGCCCTCCACGAAGTCGGCGCTGCCCGCCACCTCCTGCTGGACGGCAGCCTCGAACTCGAGCTGGTCCTCGACCGCGCCGAAGAGCCACCGGTTGGTCTGGCGCTTGGAGCCGGCGTAGGACCGGGTGGGCCCCTCGGCCAGCCGCGCGGCGATCGCCACGGTCTCCTCGCCCAGGCGCTCGTCCGGGAAGACCCCGTTGATCAGCCCCCAGTTATCGGCCTTTTCGGCCCCTACGCGCTCGCCGAGCATCGCCATTTCGGTGGCGCGGGCCTGGCCCACACGGGCCGGGACGAAGGCCGACGAGCCCCCGTCGGGGACCAGCCCGATGTTGACGAAGGCGAGCAGGAAGTAGGCGTCGGCCGAGGCGTAGACGAGGTCGGCGCTGAGGGCAAGGGAGAGCCCGACACCGACTGCGCCGCCGCGGACGGCGGCGACCACCGGACGGGGCAGCTCCCTGAAGCCGAGGATCACTGGGTGATATCGCTCACGCAGCGACCGCTGCAGGTCGGGCTTGCCGTCTTCGGTCACGAACGCGTCGCCGACCTCGGTCAGGTCGGCGCCGGAGCAGAACGAACGCCCTGCCCCGGTCAGCAGGACCGAGCGGAGCGTCTCGTCGGCCGAGATCGCCTCGAGCGAGGCCAGAAGGTCCGCGGTCAGCGCGGCGTTCCAGGCGTTGAGCTTCTCCGGGCGGTTGAGCTCGATCCGGGCGATCCCGCCGGAGCGGCCCAGGTTCACGGTCTCGAGGTCCAGGATCGGTTCGAAGTCGGTCATGGCGGCGGATCCTACGTCCCGCCGGTCTCCGGTGACGCCCGGCATAGACTCGAGCCGTGGGCGACGACTGTCCGGTCATCGGCATCTGCGCGGCGGTGGAACGTGCCCGGTGGACGGTCTGGGACCAGATGGCTGCGCTCGCCCCGCTCGACTACGTGGATTCGGTCCGTCGCGCCGGGGGCATCGCCGTGCTCCTGACGCCCGATCCCCGGGTAACCGCGGCGCCCGATCTCCTCCTCGACCGGGTCGATGGGCTGCTGGTTGCCGGCGGAAGCGACATTGATCCGTCCACTTACGGCGCCCGGCCCGACAGCCGGACGGGTGAGACCAACCTCGAGCGTGATCTCTTCGAGATCGCGCTCGCCCGGCGCGCGGTCGAGCGGGACATGCCGGTGCTCGGGGTCTGCCGGGGGATGCAGGTGCTGAACATCGCCTTCGGGGGGACGCTCGTCCAGCACCTTCCCGACCGCTACGGCCACGAGGGCCACCGGCCCAACCCAGGCTCCTTCGCCGGCAGCGAGCACGGTGTGCGCCTTGAGGAAGGGTCTCTCGCGGCACGCGTGGCCGGCGAGCAGGAGCATTCGACCCTCCAGCACCACCACCAGGGCGTCGACCGTGTGGGCGACGGGCTGGTGACGACCGGCTGGGCGGTGGATGACGGGTTGCCGGAGGCTCTCGAGATGCCCGGCCGCCAGTTTGTGCTCGGCGTCCAGTGGCACCCGGAGGCCGATCCGGAGAGCCCGTTCATCGGCGCGCTGGTCCAGGCCTGCGGCTAGCCGAGCAGTCCCTGTTCGGCCAGCCAGTCCCCGGTGCGGTTCATTCCCTCGTCCAGTCCCACGCGAGGCTCCCACCCGAGGAGGTCCCGGGCGCGCCGGTTCGGGTAGGTGGCCTGTCGCGAGATGTACCGGATCGCCTCGCGGCTTACCGTCGGCGGCCTGCCGGTCATGCGGGCGACGAGCTCGGATCCGGCGGCGGCCAGCTGGACCAGCGGGAGCGGGGCGGTACGGACCGGGCCCTTTCCGAGCATCGACGAGTACCGGTTGAAGAACTCCGATGCGGTCACCGGCTCCCCGTCCCATACCGCCATGGCGAGACCCTCCACTCCCGGGGCTGAGGTGGCGGCGACGATCGCATCGACGAGGTCGTCGACGTAGATGAGGGTCATGATCCCGTCGCCGCTTCCGGGGAGGGCGAAGGTTCCGCTGCGAATCGCCTCAACCGGCCGGATGGTCCACGGAACCGAGCCCGGTCCGTACACGTCGCCGGGCCGGATCACGACCGCGCCGCGCCCGCGGGCCAGGTAGTCGGAAGCGGCCTTGGTGTCCGCGTACGGGCCGCCGCAGCTGCGCAGCGGCGCGCCCTCGTCGAGGTCTCTGCTGAATTCGTAGCCCCAGCCGGCGACCGAGGCGAGGTGGACGACCCGTCCCACCCCCGAGGCCTCGGCGGCGTCGAGGACGGAGAGCGTGCCGCGCACGTTCGCCTCGATGAACTCCTCCATCTG
>JBBASZ010000008.1:10847-13419 GCA_040398965.1 Solirubrobacteraceae bacterium
AGCCCCGAACCTATAATCCGCAGCCGTGCGACTGTCGAAACTCCTGCGGGCGTCGGCTTTGGCGCTCGTCGGTGCCGGCGTCGCCGCGCCTCTCCTGCGCAAGAAGCTCCCGATCCCCAAGCCGGTGGTGCTCGGGCTGGCGTGGAGCGCCCCGGCGGCGGCCTGCGTGGTGGCTCCGCGCTCGCCGAAGAGGGACCTTGCGGTGGTCATGCTCCAGATGATGGCCTACCTGGCCAGCTATGAGATGCCCAACGACGATCCCGAGGAGCTCGAGCGCCGGGCCCATGTCGACTACCCGGTGACTATCGACCGCGCCATCGGCCTGGGAGAACTGCCCGGGGTTCGGCTGCAGCGAGCCTTCGCCGACCCGGAGCGTGAGTTCCGTCTCCCGGAGAAGGTCCTTGTCATGGCGCACTGGGTCTGGTTCTTCGTGCCGCACGCAACTGTCGCCTGGACGGCACTGCGCCGCCCGGAGAAGTTTCCGCGAGCCGCGGCTCTCACTTATGCGACCTTCGACCTGGGGGCGGTCTGCTACTGGCTGATTCCCACGGCACCTCCCTGGTACGCCGCCGAGAAGGGTCGCATCGGTGGAGAAGGGGATGAGGAGACGAGCGCCCTTCGCCGGATGATGCTCGACTACGGCGAGCAGTTCTGGGGCAAACGCTGGGGCACGCTTTACGATGGCCTCGCCGGGAACCCGCTCGCCGCCATGCCGTCCCTGCACTTCGCAACATCCGTGATGTCAGCCCGGCTTCTCTCCGAGGTCGGTCCGGTTGAGGGTGCCGTCGGGTGGGCATATGCCGGGACCCTCGGCTTCGCACTCGTTTACCTCGGCGAGCACTACGTGGTCGACCTGATCGCCGGCTACGGGCTGGCCGAGGGCGTCAGGCGGGGCGCACCGCGGCTGGCGCCTCTCGCCTCGGCGTTCTCTCGCGCGCTACAGGGACTCGAGCGCAGGGCCCAGG
This sequence comes from Solirubrobacteraceae bacterium, assembly GCA_040398965.1. Lineage (GTDB taxonomy): Bacteria > Actinomycetota > Thermoleophilia > Solirubrobacterales > Solirubrobacteraceae > F1-60-MAGs163. The sequence goes on from JBBASZ010000008.1 coordinate 11,813, forward strand.
CCTGAGCTGGTGACCGAGCCTCCCGCCAGCCCGTCGGTCGACGAGATCGAGGACGAGCTCGACGAGGAGGGAGGCGAGCTTCTGGGAGGGCGGATAGACCGCAAGCACCTCTTCTGGGGTGCGGTCTTCGTGGTCGTGGTCGTCGTCTTCCTCTACGTGGGACTGCCCCGGCTGGCCGGCCTGGACGACACCTGGGACCGGATCCAGCAGGGCTCGCCCGCATGGCTGCTGGCCTGCCTGGTCTTCGAGATCGTTTCCTTCGGCGGTTACGTCTGGCTCTTCCGCGGTGTATTCGTCCGGGGCAGCGACCGGATCGGCTGGGCGGCCAGCTACCAGATCACCATGGCCGGGCTCCTGGCCACGCGGCTCTTCTCGGCCGGCGGCGCCGGTGGGGCGGCGCTTACCGTCTGGGCACTGCGGCGCTCGGGGATGCGGACCCGGCTGGTGGCCACCCGGATGGTTGCCCAGTACGTGATCCTCTACGGGGTCTACATGGTCTCGGTCATCGTCTTTGGCCTGGGCCTCTACTTCGGCCTGTTCCCCGGCGGCGGGGACTTCGCGATAACCCTCATCCCGGCGGCGATCGGCGCGGTGCTGATCGGCGGGGCGCTCGCCATGACCCTGATCCCGGAGCAGATCGACCGCCGGGTGGCCGCCTGGATGAAGGGGTCGGGCCGGCTCGCGCGGCTCGCCACGCGCCTGGCCGCCCTGCCCGACGCGGTGGCCGCCGGCGTGCGCGAGGCGCTCACGATCCTGCGCGAGCGCGACGGGGCGGTCCTTGGGGCTGTTATCTGGTGGTACTTCGACATTCTCACCCTGTGGGCCGCGTTCAAGGCGTTCGGCGACGCCCCGCCGTTCTCGGTGATCGTGATGGCCTACTTCATCGGCATGGTGGCCAACCTGCTGCCGCTGCCCGGGGGTATCGGTGGGGTTGACGGAGGCCTGATCGGCGCGTTCATCGCCTTTGGCGTGGAGGGGAGCCTCGCGATCGTTGCCGTGCTCACCTACCGCGCGTTCGCCTTCTGGCTCCCTACGATCCCCGGGGTGATCGCCTACTTCCAGCTGCGGCGTACGGTTGCCCGCTGGAGGGATGAGGGACGGGACGCCAGGGCGGTGGGGGAGGCGCCGGTACCCGCCAAGGCCACGCTACGCTATACAAAGTAAAGCAACAGGGAAGGTTTGCAGATGCCGGAAGTCGAGAAGGTCATCATCGTCGGTAGCGGCCCGGCCGGTTACACGGCCGCGCTCTACACCTCGCGCGCGGAGCTGGCGCCGCTCGTGGCCGAGGGCTTCGCCTGGGGCGGCCTGCTCCAGCAGACCACCGATGTCGAGAACTTCCCGGGCTTCCCGAAGGGGATCGACGGTCCCGAGCTGATGATGGCGATGCGCGAACAGGCAGAGCGCTTCGGCAGCCGCCTGGTGACCGACATGGCCACTCGTTTGGAGCTCAGCAATGAGCCCGGCGGCATCCATCGTGTCCAGGTTGGCGGCGAAGAGCACCTTTCCCGCACGGTGATCCTCGCGATGGGGGCCGAGCACAAGAAGATCGGCGCCCCGGGGGAGGAGGAGCTCGCCGGGCGCGGCGTCTCCTACTGCGCGACCTGCGA
>JBBASZ010000008.1:13519-82722 GCA_040398965.1 Solirubrobacteraceae bacterium
CTGCGCAACGCCGAGTCCGGCGAGGAGAAGACGATCGAGGCGCGCGGGGCGTTCGTGGCCATCGGGCACGAGCCCCAGTCGGAACTCGTCGAGGGCCAGCTCGAGCTCGACGACGAGGGTTACGTGGTGACGGAGGGCCGCTCGTCACGGACGGCGCTGCCCGGCGTCTTCGCCGCGGGCGACCTGGTGGACCACACCTACCGCCAGGCGGTAACCGCGGCCGGCTCGGGCTGCCAGGCCGCCCTGGACGCAGAGTGGTACCTGCGCGACACGCCGATGGTCGAGGCCGACACCGCCACGGCGGCCTGAGCCTCAGGCCGGCTCGCGCTCGACTTCCATCGGCTTGAGGGCGTCGACTCCCGTCACCGCCCGGCCGATGATCAGCTGCTGGATCTGCGAGGTCCCCTCGTAGATCGTGGTGACCCGGGCGTCCCGGTAAAAGCGCTCAACCGGGTGGTCGGTGCTGTAGCCGGCGCCGCCGTGGACCTGGATCGCCTTGTCGCAGCACCAGACCGCTGCCTCGGTCGCGTTGTACTTGGCGATCGAGGTCTCAAGCGTGCTCGGCCTGCCGGCGTCCTTGACCGCGCCGGCGCGGTAGACGAGCAGGCGGGCGGCGTCGGTGCGCACGACCATGTCGGCGATCATCGCCTGCACGAGCTGGAAGCCGGCGATCGGGCGGTCGAACTGGGTCCGCTCCTGTGAGTAGGCGACCGACTCCTCGAGCGCGGCCTGGCAGAGCCCTACGCACCCGGCGGCGACCGAGTAGCGGCCGGAGTCAAGGGCGCTCATCGCCACCTTGAACCCGTCGCCGACCTCGCCGAGCATCGAATCGGGGCCGGCGGTCACGTCGTCGAGGGCGATCTCCGCGGTATCGGATGCCCAGAGCCCCATCTTCCCCTTTATCTCCGCAGGCTGGAAGCCGGGCTGGTCGGTCTCGACGAGGAAGCAGGCCAGGCCGCGGTGGCCCAGCTCGGGGTCGGTCTGGGCGAAGACGAGAGCCAGCTTGGCGTTGTTGCCGAGCGAGATCCACATCTTCGAACCGTTGATCTTCCAGCTGCCGTCGTCCTGCTGGACTGCGCGCGTCTGCTGGTTGGCGGCGCCGGAGCCGGTGCCCGGCTCGGTCAGGCCAAAGCAGCCGAGCCACTCGCCGGAGCAGAGGAGCGGCAGGTAGCGGCTCTTCTGCTCCTCGGTGCCCCACTTGAGGATGGTCGAGCAGACGAGCGATGTCTGGACGGAGATGACCGTGCGCATCGCCGAGCAGCCGCGCCCGATCTCCTCGCAGATGATCGCGTAGGTCACGTAGTCGAGCCCGGCTCCCCCGTACTCGCGGGGGACGATCGCCCCGAGGTAACCCTGATCGGCGATCTTGCCGACCAGGTCGAGGTCGAAGTGGTGGTTGGCCGAGTTCTCGCCGGCGACCGGGACGATCTCCCGGTCGGTGAACTCGCGCGCGGTCTTGCGGATCAGCTGCTGCTCGTCGGTCAGGTCGAAATCCATGCCGCCAGCCTAGAGGCCGGTGGCGCGTCCCGGGCTACCGGCGGCCCGCTCAGCGGATCAGCTGGTAGGTGTTCTCGAGCTCGTCCTGGATTACGGTCGTCCGGCCGACGGTCCTGAGAGTGAGGTCCTTCCTGATTCGACGGACTTCGTAGCGCCAGCCGGCCGGCAGGGCGAGCCTCGAGCCGAGGCCGTTCAGCTTCTTCGCGGTGAGCGTCGGGTCCTTGATCTGCGAGTAGGCCTGCATCGCGTAGCTGCGGCCGCCAGGGCTGACGAGAACGCGCAGCGGGTGCCGCCGCGAGAAGGTGAAGTTTGTGGTCCGGTTGACCTCGGTCTCGCTGTAGGGCTGGATGCCGGGGACGCCGTTTATGACCGGCACTTCGACTGTGGTCAGCCGGCGCATCTTCAGGCCGGCGAATGAGCGGACGATTCCCTGCTTCATCTCCGCAGACGGGTCGTAGGTGATCTTTGCGCGGTCGATCAGCCAGTGGCGCGGGCCATTGAGCTTGGTCAGCAGGGCGTCCATCTCGGTGGCCAGCGACGCCGCGTTCGAGGCCTTCCAGAGGCGCTCAGGGCATGAGTTGAGCCCGTATGTGTTCCACACGTCGGCGTAGAGGCCTGAGTCGCCGGCGTGGACAAAGAGGTACTCGCAGTAGCGCTTGTCGTACATGCTTGTAACGCGCATCGCCGCGCCCGCCGTCGCCGGGCTCCAGGCGGCCGCAGCCAGAAGCGCGCAGCCGAGTGAAATGGCGAGGGCCGAAGTTGCCGGGCGGATGCTGAGCTTGAGCATGAACAGACCATAAACGCTCGTGGACCGGAATGTGCCGGATGGCGGCTGGGCTGCCGACATAGACTGCCCCCGTGGACTCCTTCGCGGTGATCATCATCGGCATCGTCCTGCTCTTTCTGCTGGCCGTTGTGCTGCTCGGGGTCTTCTATCCGGGCTCGGGGGCCGACCAGCTCGACTGGAAACCAACGCGCTCGCCCGAGGTCGAGGCCCAGAACGACATCGACGACCTGGCCCAGATGCAGGCGGCGATCAACGCCAAGCGCAGGGCAAGGGGCGCGTCGGAGCTAAGCGAGGGGCAGCTGCGCGAGCAGCTGGACCGGGACCGGGCAGAACAGGCCTCCCGGCTCGCCGCCGCGTCCGGTGACCAGGAGATCGAGGAGCTCCTCGCCCTCAAGAACCGCCGGCTGCGCGAGCGTGGCGAGCCCGAGATCACCCGTGAGCAGTACGAGCGCTCGCTCGGGACACGGGAGGGCCGCCCGTGAGGGCGCTGGTAGTTGGCGGAGGGTGCCGTGGGCTCGAACTGGCACGTGAGCTGGGCCGCGAGGGGCACGCCGTTCGCTACGTGACGCGGTCGGAGGCCGGGCGCGCGGCGATCGAGGAGGCCGGCGCCGAGTGCTGGGTCGGGACGCCGGATGTCATCGGCACGCTCAGGTACGCACTGGACAATGTGACCCTTCTCTTCTGGCTCCTGGGGACCGCCTCCGGGCCGGAGGCCGAGGTGGCGCCCCTGCACGGCTCGCGGCTTCGGATGATGCTCGAGAAGACCACCGACACGACCGTTCGCGGCGTCGTCTACGAGGCCGCCGGAACGGTCCCGGCGGAGATCCTCGAAGCCGGGGTCGCCGAGATGGAGTTCGCACGCGATACCAACGAGATCCCGTTCGCCCTTGTCACCGCCGACCCCCGGGGTGACCGGGAGGCCTGGCTGGCCGACGTGCGCGAGGCGACCGACACCCTGCTCGCCGGCCCGCGGCGCGTGGGTTCCGCGCTGCCCTGATCCCCGGACGCGCCTAGGAGAGGCCGGCAGCCGAGAGGCGGCTCAAGAGGCCGGCGAGGATACGGGCCGTGGCGCCCCAGACCAGGGAATCGCCCAGCTCGTAGGTGTCGGTGACGAAAGGGATTCCGCGCCTGATCAGCCTCCGGCGCCCGTAGCCCCCCGACAGCACGGAGAGCGGCACCTCGATGATCTCCTCGACCTCCCTCTCGGAAGGCGACCAGCCCTGCGGTCTCGAAATCGCCCCGACGAACGGGTGGATCGCGTAGCCGGTGGCGATCGTCGGCGTGGGGGGCAGCGCGCCGGCCACGTGGACGGAGGCCGGCGGCAGGCCGATCTCCTCGTGGGCCTCCCGCAGGGCCGTCACCACCAGCTCCTTCTCCCCGGGGTCCCGCCGGCCGCCCGGGAACGAGATCTCCCCGGCGTGGCGGCGCAGGTCGGCCCGGCGCCGCGTAAGGACCGTTCCCAGCTCGCCGCCCTGTTCATAGATGGCGACCAGCACGGCCGCCTCCTTGCTGCCGTGGACCGGAAGTCCAAGGGCTTCGGCGGGCTCAAGGAGGGCCGGGGCCAGCCGGGCTGCCAGGTCAGCCGGCGAGGGTTGCCCGCTCGACACGCTCGTCGAACATCACCTCGCCGTCGAGCACGCGGTGCACCGGGCACTTGGCGGCAATAACCGCAAGCCGGTCGGCCTGCTCGTCGGTGAGGTGTTCGGGGAGCCTGAGGACGATCTCGAACCTGGTGGGGGTGCCGCGCTCGGCCGGGGAGAATTCGACGTCCACCCCTACTCCCGCGACATCCCAGCCCTTCCGGCCGGCGTACATCTCCATCGTGATCGCGACGCACCCGGCGAGCGATCCGGCGAGCAGTTCCAGCGGGGTGGGGCCGGCGTCGGTGCCGCCGTCGCCCTGCTCCTCGTCGACGGTCAGTTCGTGGCTTCGAATGGTGACCGAGTTGCGGAAGCCTTCGATCCGGGAGGTGGAAGCGCGCATGGCCCGATTATGCCAGCGCGTGGAAGAGCAGGCCCGTAGGCACCTTGGGGGTGAAGAAGGTCGACTTCGGTGGCATGTTGACCCCCGCCGCAGCAATCTCGCGGATCTGGTCCACGGGGACCCCGGAGAGGAAGAACGCTGCATCGAAGCCGTTCCCGACCATGGTGAGCGCTTCGTCGTCGCTGCGTGAGTAACCCAGGCCGTTCAGGTGAGAGATGTCGTCCTCGGTCAGCCCGAGGGGGCCGCAGAGGATCAGGGCCTCGAGCACCGCGGTGTCGAGCCGGCGGTAGGGCTCGGGAAATCCGGCGAGTGCCTCGTCGGCGATCGCCTGGTCGCGCAGGACGAGTCGCAGGGGGCGCCGTTCGGCCGCGTCCAGGTAGCCGAACTGGAGCCTTCCGTCGGGCGCTGTGCCGTCCGGGGGAAGGTCGGCCTCGGAGTCGAGCTCGGTGACCTCGAAGCACCGCTCGATCTCCGCCCTGAGGGCCTCGGAGCGGGCCGGATCGTCGAGGAGCCCCGAGACGAGGCGGTGCGTGGGAAAGACGGTCAGGCCCGGGTCCTCCAGGGCCACCAGGTTCATCAGGACGTAACGCTGGGGCCCTTCGCCCCCGACCTCCTCGGCGTAGACACGAGCGGTCTCGTAACGGTGGTGGCCGTCGGCGATGAGCAGCTCCGAATCTTCCAGCACCTCCTGGAGGACCCCTGTCGCCGTTCCGGCGGGGAGGCACCAGAGCCGGTTGACGGTGCCGTCGACGTCGGTCTGGGTGGCCCAGGGCTCGGACTCCGTAGCCTGCGCCAGGGCAGCGGCCGCTCGGCCATCGGGGTCCGAATAGAGCGAGAAGATCGGGGAGAGGTTGGCCTGGGTCGCGCGGGTCAGGCGGAGGCGATCCTCCCTGGGGCCGGGGTGGGTGCGCTCGTGGGGGCGAATCTTCCCGGGGCCGTAATCCTCGATCCGGACCGCGGCAAAGAAGCCGGTCCGCGTACGCGCCCGGCCATCGGGGCCGGTGTAGTCCTGGGTCAGGGCCCAGAGGGCGGGCTCGGCCTCCTGTACGACCGCCCCATCGGCCTTCCACGAGTCGAGGATCCGGGCGGCCTCGGCGTACGGGTCGCCGCCGGGCTCGGCCGGTTCGGGAAGGTCGATCCGGACGACATTCCACGGTGACCGGGCCGCGAGGGCCTCCCGCTGCGCGGGGTCGATCACGTCGTACGGGGGAGAGGTGACGGGGTCGAGCCCGCCGGTCATGTCGAGGTCGTAGTGGAGGGCCCCAAAGGGCTGAGCGTCGGCCACGCGGCCACGCTAGAGGATTGCCGGCAGCGCCGGCCTTACCATTGGGCCCATCGGGGCGTGGCGCAGCCTGGTAGCGCACCTGCTTTGGGAGCAGGGGGTCGCCGGTTCAAATCCGGCCGCCCCGATAACCGGAGGTGGGCAGCTCCTGCCGGCTCAGGCGGAGGCTTCGGGAGCCGGGTCGGCCGCCAGGCGGTTGCGGCGGGCCATCAGCCAGGCGAAGGAGCCCCCCGTGACCCACATGAAGATTCCGTAGACCGCGGCGGGGACGGTCATCTCGCTGTCCAGCGACGCGCCGACGGCGATGGCCAGCGTCGCATTGTGCAGCCCGAGCTCGAGAGCGATGGCCGTGGAGCTCTTCTCGTTCAGCTTCGCCGCACGCGAGATCAGGTAGCTCAGGCTCATGGCCAGGACGTTCAGGGCCACCACGGCGATGATCACGTCCCCCAGGTAGCCGGTGACCCGGCCCCACTCGCTGACGATCGCGGCGGCGATGATCAGCGCGAAGAGGACCAGCGAGACCGTCTTGAAGCGCCTCTCGTTACCGGCTGTCCACCCCGGAAAGCGGCTGCGGACGAGCATTCCCGCGATCAGCGGGATAAGCGTGATGGCCAGGACACGCGCGGCAATGGGGAGGACCTCGACGTCGTTGTCGACCCCGACGAGGTTGAACCAGGACGAGGCCACCGACAGGTAGAGGGGAACCGTGATTACGGCGAGCGCGCTGGAGAACCCGGTGAGGGTTACCGATAGCGCGGTCTCGCCGCGGGCGAGGTGGGTGAGGAGGTTGGCCATCGTTCCTCCGGGCGCGGCTGCGAGCAGCACGAGCCCCACAGCGAGAATCGGCGGCAGCCCGAACACCTCGGCCACGGCGATTCCGAGGAACGGCGCGAGCACGAGGAGGTTGGCCATCCCCACGACCACTCCCCGGGGAGAGCGGAATACCCGGCGGAAGTCCTCCACGACCAGGCCCAGGCCCAGGGAGAACATGATGAAGACCAGCCCCAGCGGCAGGGCGATCAGGGTTACCGGGTTCCCCTCTTCCACGCCGCGAGCCTATACGGCAGGCCGGGACTGCCGGGTGACGACCGCCAGCCCTGCCGGTACCGTGGCCGTGCCGGGAGATCGGTCCCGGCCGAGCCCCTGTAGCTCAGCTGGATAGAGCAGCGGCCTTCTAAGCCGCAGGTCCCAGGTTCGAATCCTGGCGGGGGCACTGGCCGCCCGGCCGGAGCGGGTTGGCAGCCCTTACACTTTCCCCAGCGCGGTGGGTGTAGCTCAGTTGGTAGAGCTCCTGGTTGTGGTCCAGGCGGTCGCGGGTTCGAGTCCCGTCACTCACCCTCACGGGCGCGCCTGAGCCGGGCCCGGGCCGTCGCGGCAGCGAAGGAAGCGATGTCGAGCGCGGCTGCTGCCCCGTGCCCGACCGGGCCGGTGGCCAGCCAGGCGGCGAGCCGGCGGCGGAAAGGCAGGCTCTCGGGGGCCATGGCCTGACGCTATCGTGCCGCCGGTGCCGGAAGTCACTGCCACGCTGACCGAGCTGCCCGAATCGCGCGTTCGCGTCGAGGCCGAGGTCTCGGCCGACGAGGTCTCCAGGCGCGTCGACCAGGCGGCGCGCTCCCTCGGCCGGGACATGAAGATGGCCGGCTTCCGCAAGGGGAAGGTCCCGCCGGACATGATCATCCAGCGGCTCGGCCGGGACATGGTTCTCGACGAGGCCGTTCGCGGGTCGATCGGATCCTGGTACGGCGAGGCCGTGGACGGGCTGCGCCTCCACACCGTCGGGCAGCCCGAGCTCGAGGTCGGCGAGCTTCCAGGGGCCGGCGAGCCGCTCGGCTTCAGCTTCGAGATCGGCGTTCGCCCGGTGGCGAAGCTCGGTAACTACAGGGGGCTCAAGGTCGAGCGCCGCGAGCCGCAGGCCGGCGAGGAAGCGGTCGACGAGCAGATCGAGGAGCTCCGCAGCCGCATGGCCAGCCTCGAGACGGTCGAAGAGCCGGCGGCCGAGGGCGACTTCGTGCTGATGGACTTCAAGGGCTCGATCGACGGCGAGCCGTTCGAGGGGGGAGAGGGGTCCGGGCAGCTGGTCGAGCTCGGCTCAGGGCGCCTCATTCCCGGCTTCGAGGAGCAGCTCGCCGGCGCCGCGGCCGGAGACGAGAGGACGGTATCGGTCAAGTTTCCCGACGACTACGGGGCCGAGCACCTCGCCGGCCGTGACGCGAGCTTCGAGGTGAAGGTGGCCGAGGTCAGGCGCCAGTCCCTGCCCGAGCTCGACGACGAGTTTGCCGAGAGCGCCGCCGGTTTCGAGACGCTCGCAGAGCTCAGGGAGGACGTTGCCACCCGCCTGCTGGAGGCCGACCGCGAGCAGGCGGAGGCCGAGTTCCAGGAGGCAGTGCTCGATGCGGCCGTGGACGGGTCGAAGGTCGAGGTCCCGGACGCCCTCGTCGAGGCGCGCGCCCGCGAGCTGCTGGACCGCATGCTCCACCGGCTCTCCCACCAGGGGATTAGCCGGGAGATGTACCTCCAGATCTCGGGCCAGAGCGAGGAAGAGCTGGTCGCCGAGAGCGCCGAGGAGGCAAAGAAGACCCTCCAGCGCGAGGCGGTACTGGCCGCGGTGGTCGAGGAAGAGGGGATCGAGCCCTCCGACGGCGACGTGCTGGACGCTCTCCAGGGGCCGGCGCTGCAGGAGAAGATGAGTCCCCAGAAGCTGCGCAAGCAGCTCGAGAAGGCCGGCCGGCTGGACGATCTCAAGGACGACCTCGCCCAGCGCGCCGCCCTCGACTTCCTGGTCGAAAACGCAGTCGCCACGGGCTGATCAGGCCCTCCTGACGGCCGCCGGGCCGTTGCTACTGTTCGCTTCCAGCCTGCCAGCGCCGTTGCACTCGGCAGGAATCCGACAGCGACACCGAAAGAGGCACCGACCATGAGCCCACTTGTCCCGATGGTGGTCGAGCAGACGTCGCGCGGCGAACGCGCCTTCGACATCTACTCGCGCCTTCTCAACGAGCGCATCATCTTCCTCGGGACGCCCGTGGATGACCAGATCGCCAACCTGATCGTCGCGCAGCTCCTCCACCTCGAGTCCCAGGACCCCGAGAAGGACATCTCCCTTTACATCAATTCACCGGGAGGCTCGGTCTACTCGGGCCTGGCCATCTACGACACGATGCAGTTCATCAAGCCCGACGTGCAGACGATCTGCGTCGGGATCGCGATGTCGATGGGCGCCCTGCTGCTCGCCGGCGGCGCCAAGGGCAAGCGTATGGCGCTGCCCAACGCCAAGATCCTGATCCACCAGGTCAGCTCAGGCTTCCAGGGCCAGGCGACCGATATCGAGATCCACGCCAAGGAGATCATCGACGTCCGGCAGCGTCTCGACCACATCCTTGCCGAGCACACCGGCCAGGACTACGAGAAGGTCCGTGAGGACACCGAGCGCGACTACTTCATGTCGGCCGAGGAGGCCAAGGAGTACGGGCTGATCGACAGGGTGATCGCCCAGCACTAGCGGCCGGGCAGGGGGAGAGAGATGGCGCGGCCGACCGACAGCAACGAGCAGCTTCTCTGCAGCTTCTGCGGGAAGTCCCAGCGCCAGGTCAAGAAGCTGATCGCCGGCCCGGGCGTCTACATCTGCGACGAGTGCATCGACCTCTGCAACGAGATCATCGACGAGGAGCTGACGGCTCCCTCCAGCTTCGATATCGAGAACCTGCCCCGCCCGAAGGAGATCTGCGGGGTGCTCGACGAATACGTGGTGGGGCAGGGCGAGGCCAAGCGCGCCCTCTCGGTCGCGGTTTACAACCACTACAAGCGGATCCAGATGGCTCAGGCCGGCGAGGCCGAGATCGAGCTGGACAAGTCGAACATCCTCCTGCTCGGCCCGACCGGTTGCGGCAAGACGCTGCTCGCCCAGACGCTTGCGCGGATCCTCAACGTCCCGTTCGCGATCGCCGACGCCACGGCACTCACCGAGGCGGGCTACGTCGGCGAGGACGTCGAGAACATCCTCCTCAAGCTCATCCAGGCCGCCGACTACGACGTCAGCCGGGCCGAGACGGGGATCATCTACATCGACGAGGTCGACAAGATCGCGCGCAAGGCCGACAACCCCTCGATCACCCGCGATGTCTCGGGGGAGGGCGTCCAGCAGGCCCTCCTGAAGATTCTCGAGGGAACGACGGCAAGCGTGCCTCCCCAGGGCGGGCGCAAGCATCCCCATCAGGAGTTCCTCACGATCGACACCACCAACATCCTCTTCATCTGCGGCGGGGCCTTCGCCAACCTCGACCAGGTGATCGAGAAGCGGATCGGCAACCAGGGGATCGGCTTCGGCGCCCAGCTGAGCGCTGCGGCAGAGCAGGATCCCGGCCGGGTCTTTGCCCAGTGCCTGCCCGAGGACCTCGTCAACTACGGGCTGATTCCCGAATTCATCGGCCGCCTGCCGGTCACCAGCGCCGTCCACCAGCTGACCCGGGAGGACCTGATCTCGATCCTCACTGAGCCCAAGAACGCACTGACCCGCCAGTTCCAGACCTTCTTCTCCTTCGACGACATCGAGCTGGTCTTCTCCGACGACTCGCTCGTGTCGATCGCCGACCGGGCCCTGGACCGCGACACCGGTGCCCGCGGCCTGCGCTCGATCATCGAAGAGATCCTCCTCGAGGTGCAGTTCGAACTCCCGTCCAGGCGGGATGTGCGCAAGTGCGTGGTGACCCGCGAGACCGTCGAAAACGGCCTTCCCCCGACGCTGGTCACCGAGGCGGTCGACGGCGATGACGAGCAGCCGCTCTCGGCGGCGGGCTGACCGTGCCGAGGCTTCCGGTAAAGAGCGTCTACTGGATGCTGGTGGCCCAGGCAGGTGTTGTCGTGGTCGATCACCTCAGGCGCCTGGACGCCGACGACCGCGACGAAGCGCTGCGGATCCTTCGCGACTCCAGGGGCCTTCCCAACCGGATGAACGACAGCGAGCGCCAGCGGCTCGTCTCGATCGCCCGCAAGATCGACCACAGGGCGCTGCTTGCGGACCTCGCGCCGCTCGGCTCCTCCGGCGTGCGTAACTGGCGCCGCTGAGCCGCGCCCGGCCGGCGCGTCGCCTTAGACTGCGCCGCCGTGGCCAACCTGAGTGAACAGAAGCGCTTCGAGCCCTCGAAGGCCGAGCCGCGGATCATGGAGGCTTGGCTGGAGAGCGGCCTCTTCCACGCTCCGGCCACCGGGACGGCCGCCGACAATTACTCGATAGCCATCCCGCCCCCCAACGTCACCGGGGCGCTCCACATGGGCCATGCGCTGAACGGCTCGATCCAGGACGTCCTGATCCGCTATCACCGCATGCGCGGAACGAACACCGAGTGGATCCTGGGCACCGACCACGCCGGCATCGCCACACAGACCCAGGTCGAGAAGCGGCTGGTCGAGGAGGGAAGCTCGCGGGAAGGGCTTGGCCGCGATGCCTTCGTCGAGCGGGTCTGGGAGTGGCGGCGTGAGTACGGCGGGACGATCATCGAGCAGTTTGCGCGGCTCGGGGCCTCCTGCGACTACGGGCGCGAGCGCTTCACCCTCGATGAGGGCTATGAGCGGGCCGTGCGGCAGGTCTTCTGCGACCTCTACGCGGAGGGTGCGATCTACCGGGACAACTACATGGTCAACTGGGACCCGGGCAGCCGTTCGGCGATCTCCGACCTGGAGGTCGAGGAGCGGGAGGTCACCGACACGCTCTACTCGATCGCCTATCCGCTGGCCGACGGCGACGGTGAGGTCGTCGTGGCCACGGTCCGGCCGGAGACGATGCTCGCGGACACCGCGGTAGCGGTGAATCCTTCAGACGAGCGCTTCTCAGGGCTTGTCGGCCGCCGCGTCATCGTCCCGCTCACCGGGCGCGAGGTGGAGGTGATCGCCGACGACTACGTCAAGACCGATTTCGGTACCGGCGCGCTGAAGATCACCCCGGGCCACGACCCGAACGACTTCGAGATCGGCAGGCGCCACGGCCTGGAGGAGCTGACGGCGATCGGCGAGGACGGCCGCATGACGGAGCTGGCCGGGGAGTTTGCCGGCCTGACGGTCGCAGAGGCCCAGGGTGAGGTGGTGGAAGCCCTCCGCGCGCAGGGACTGCTCCGCGCCGAAGAGCCCTACCCGCACACAGTGCCCTTCTCGCACCGCTCGGGAGAGCGGATCGAGCCCCTCATCTCGCTCCAGTGGTTCATGCGGATGGACGAGCTTGCGCCACCGGCGATCGACGCGGTCCGGGACGGAAGGGTTCGCATCCACCCCGAAAGCCAGGCACGCCGCTACACCGACTGGCTGGAGAACATCCGCCCCTGGTGTATCTCCCGGCAGCTCTGGTGGGGCCACCGGCTGCCGGTCTGGTATCGGGGCGAGGAGACCTGGGTGGGGATGGGCGAGCCGGAGGGTGAGGGCTGGGTGCAGGAGGAGGACGTCCTCGATACCTGGTTCAGCTCTGCGCTCTGGCCTTTCGCCACGCTCGGCTGGCCCGACCAGACCCCGGAGATGAAGGCCTTCTACCCGACCGACGTCCTCTCGACGGCGCGGGACATCCTCTTCCTCTGGGTCGCGCGGATGGTGATGATGGGACTCAGGTTCACCGGCGACGTGCCGTTCAGCGACGTCTACGTCCACCCGGTCATCCAGGCGCCCGACGGCCGGAGGATGAGCAAGTCGCTGGGCACGGGAATCGACCCGATCGACGAGATCGACGCCCACGGCGCCGACGCCGTCCGCTTCGGCCTGCTCGCCATGGCCTCCACCCAGGACGTTCGCTACTCGCGCGAGCGCGTCGAGCAGGGAGAGGCACTGGCCACCAAGCTCTTCAACGCTTCGCGTTTCGTCCTGCTGAACGTCGAGGCGGGGGCGCCGGCCGAGCTGCCGCCGGCGGAGTCGATGAGCGTCGAGGACCGCTGGATCTGCTCCCGGCTGCAGCGGGTGGTCCAGGAGACCGGCGAGAGGATCGAGGCCTTTGAGTTCTCCCGGGCCGCGTTTGGCCTTTACGACTTCGTCTACGGAGAGCTCTGCGACTGGTACCTCGAGATGGTCAAGGGGCGGGAGTTCGATCGCGAGCTGTCGGCGACCCTCCTGCACGTCCTTCGGACGACGCTCGCCATGGCCCATCCGTTCATTCCATTCGTCACGGAGGAGCTCTGGGAAGCCACGCCCGGAACCGAAGGCCTGCTGGCCGGCGCGGCGTGGCCGGAGGTCGACCAGGCGCGGCTGGACCCCGAGGCCGAGCAGCGCATAGAGGCCGTCATCGGCGCGGTCACCGAACTTCGCTCCTGGCGCAGCTCGGCGAAGGTCGCCCCGTCGAAGGTCCTGGGCGCCCAGATCGACTCCGCGCGCCTCGACGCGGACCGGGAGATGGTCCTGCGGCTGGCGCGCCTCGACGAGGAGGGCTTCGAAGGCGAAGTCACCGCCACCATCGCGGTTCCCGGAGGGACGATCGAGATCACCGCAGGAGACGCGGTGGACCTCGAGGCCCAGGAGAGAGAGCTGGGCGAGCGCCGCCGGCGGCTCGAAGGCGAGATTGCGCGGGCCGAGGGCAAGCTGGCCAACGAGGGCTTCACCTCGAAGGCACCGCCCGAGCTCGTCGGTGCCGAGCGCGAGAAGCTCGAGCGCCTTCGCGACGAGCTCGCGGCCCTCTGAGCCGGTGGGAGGCGGGGCGGTGACACCGTCGAGCTACGCGGAGGTCGATCGCTGGCTCCTCGGGCTCGAGCTATTCGGGATGGACTTCGGCACGGCACGGATGAAGCGGCTCCTGAGCGAGATCGGCGACCCCCAGGAGCGCTTCCGTGCCGTCCACGTGGTGGGGTCGAACGGAAAGTCGTCGACCACCCGGATGGTCGACACGATCCTTCGTGCCCACGGGCTGCGGTCGGGGGCCTACCTCTCCCCGCACCTGACCTCCTGGACCGAGCGCGTGCTGGTCTCGGGCGGGCCGGTGGCCGAGACGGCCTTCGTCGAAGCTGCTGTGCAGGTGGCGACGGCGGTCACCGAAGTGGACCGGGAGGAGGCCTTCGGGCCGGTAACCCAGTTCGAGGCCCTGACGGCGACCGCCTTCCTCGTGCTCGCCTCGGAGGGAGTCGAGGTCGCGGCGATCGAGGCCGGGCTTGGCGGGAGGCTTGACGCCACCAACGTGATCGGGGCGCCCGTCACGGTCTGCACCTCTGTTGGGCTTGAGCACACGCAGTGGCTGGGGAGGACTGTCGCCGAGATCGCGGGGGAGAAGCTCGACGTCGTCGCGCCGGGCTCGGTGGCCGTGGTCCCGGCCGACCTCGCCTCCGACGCGATGGGTGTCGCCATCGACATGACGCGGGAGCGGGGGGCCCGGCTGGTCGTCGCACCGGCGTCGAGCCCGCTGGCGCCGTCCGGGACGCCGCCGTACCTGAGCCATAATCTCGCCCTTGCCCTCGCGGCCTCCCACGAGGTCCTCGGCGCCATTGACGAGGCAGCTGTCATCGACGCAATCGAGGCAGGGGCGCTGCGGATTCCCGGACGCTTCGAAAGGCTGCCAGGTCGCCCGCTGACCATCCTCGACGGGGCGCACAACGCCGACGGCGTGGCAGCGCTCGTGGCTGCGCTCGGGGAGGCGTCCACCGGGAGGCCGCTCGTCGCCTGCGTCGCGGTCCTCGACGACAAGGACCAGGAGGCGATGCTCCGGGTGATCACGGGGGCCGCCGATCGCCTGGTCGTCACCGGCTGCTCCCATCCACGCGCCGTTACCCCGGCCCGGCTGGCCGAGGTGGCGTCGGCCCTGGGGGCGCAGGCCCGGGAGGTCGAAGAGCCCCACGCGGCCCTCGCCCTCGCCCGGGAGCTGGCCGGCGACGAGGGGACGGTCGTGGCCACCGGCTCGCTATACCTGATCGCCGACCTCGGGCGCCCGCCCGGCTCCCGCGGAGGATCAACCCTGTGAACGACAACGGCCCATCGGTTCTGACAATGGTCGTGATCGTCGCGGTCAGCGTGGCCGCGGTGATCCTGGTCTTCTTCGGTATCGGCTACGCCTTCGGGCGGCTGTTTCTCTGATCGGCGTCGCGGGGCAGGTAATCCCGCTGGCCCGGCGAACGGTGCTTTACCCTCACGGGCCGAACGATGCAGACACCCTTGGCGATATTCGGGCTCAGCGGCACCCTGGACGTGATCGTCCAGCTCGTCGTCCTGGGTGCGATCGTGGTCTGGCTGGCGCTGGTCTGGTACACGTACGCCGACGCCAGGCGGCGCCTCGAGGACAAGCTCCTCGTGCGTACCGCGACCGTCGCCGCACTCATCTTCCCGCTGATCGGCACCGTCGTCTACGTGATCGTCAGGCCGCCCGAGTACCTGGAGGACAGGCTCGAGCGCGAGCTCGAGATGGAGGCTGCCGCTGCACGCCTGGCGTCGGCCGACTTCCGCGCCTGTCCTCACTGCGAGGAGATGGTCGGCTCCTCCTACCTGCGCTGTCCGTACTGCATGAGCAAGCTCCGTGACCCCTGCGGCTCGTGCGGGCGGCCGCTGGACCCCGACTGGCTCATCTGCCCCTACTGCGAGGCCGAGATTCCCGGGGTGACGCCTGGGCCCGAGGAGCAGGCGCGTGAGCGTCGGCGCCTCGAGCGGGAGGCCGAGAGGATGGCGGCAGCCGGCGAGGGAACCGAGACCACCATCGAGGAATACGATGAGGTCGAATACGAGCCCGAGGGACAGTACGCGGAGGAAGAGGTAGAGATCTTCTCCGAGGAGATCCCACCGCGGGCCGACGACCAGGACCGCTAAACGAAGGGCGTGAGATGGAACGGACGCTGATCCTTGTAAAGCCGGATGCCTTTGCTGCAGGCCTCAGTGGCGAGATCCTCGCCCGCTTCGAGCGCAAGGGGCTGAGTCCCGTCGCGCTGAGGCTGATGACGGTCGACCGCGAGCTTGCCGAGGCCCACTACGCCGAGCACGAGGGCAAGCCCTTCTTCGAAGAGCTGGTGACCTTCATCACCAGCGGCCCGCTGGTCGCCATGGTGCTCGAGGGTCCGCGCGCCGTGCCGGCGGCACGCCAGGTGATCGGTGCCACCGACCCCGTCGAGGCCGCGCCGGGCTCTATCCGCGGCGACTTCGCGCTTGAGGTCTCGAGCAACATGGTCCATGGCTCGGACTCCGACGAGTCGGCCGCCCGTGAAGCGGCGCTCTTCTTCCCTGACCTGGCCTGAGCCCGCAGCGGATCCCCTCCAGTGGGGTCCGTCCCTCCGGCTTGTGCTGGCATCGGCCTCGCCCCAGAGGCGCGAGATCCTCACCGCAGCCGAGGTCCCGTTCGAGGTCGCCGCGACCGGGGTCGACGAGGTGGTCGAAGGCGATCCCGCCTGGGTCGCAATCGAGAACGCGCGCCGGAAGGCGCGGGCGGGGCGCCTGCGCCATCCCGCCCCGGAGACGGTCGTCCTTGCGGCGGACACCGTCGTCGCCCTCGATGGCAAGATCCTCGACAAGCCCACCGACGCCGGCCGGGCGCGAGATTCGGTCGGGGCCCTGGCGGGGCGGACCCACGAGGTTTTCGGCGGGATCGTCATCGCCGGCCCGGGTGACGAGTGGCGCGAGGCCTCGACTGCCAGCCGGGTTACGTTTCGCGCGTTGGCTCCCCGGGAGGTTGACGAGTACGTCGCCACGGGGGAGTGGGACGGGCGTGCCGGGGGCTACGCGATCCAGCTCTCCGGGTCGGGCCTGGTTGATTCGCTCGAGGGCGACCGGGAGAACGTCATCGGGTTGTCGATGGCAGCTCTCGCCGGTCTGGTGCAAGGACTCGTGCCATCCGGCGGGAGAGCAGGCGACCGCTACAATCCCTAGGGACTCGGCCCTCCTTTTTCCCCGGAAATTCGGGGTTTTTGCGGGCCGCTGTCCTCCACAGAAATGGGCGTATTCAGCTATCTCACCGGGATGGGCGGCCGCGATATGGCGGTCGACCTTGGAACCGCCAACACGCTGGTCTACGTCCGCGGCCGGGGGATCGTCCTCTCCGAGCCGAGCGTGGTGGCGATCGACGCCCGCAGTGGCGAGGTGCATGCCGTGGGCGTGGAGGCCAAGCGGATGCTCGGGCGCACGCCGGGAACGATCCAGGCCATCCGCCCGCTGAAGGACGGCGTGATCGCCGACTTCGACGTGACCGAGGAGATGCTCAGGCACTTCATCCAGAAGGTCCACCAGAGCCGCTTCGCCCACCCACGCGTCGTCGTCTGCGTTCCCTCCGGCGTTACCGGCGTTGAGAAGCGCGCCGTGGAGGAAGCCTGCCTGTCGGCCGGTGCCCGCCAGGCATACCTGATCGAGGAGCCGATGGCAGCGGCGATCGGCTCGGGGCTGCCGATCGGCGAGCCGACCGGGTCGATGATCGTCGACATCGGCGGCGGGACGAGCGAGGTCGCCGTCATCTCCCTCGGCGGGATCGTCGTGGCGAAGTCGATCCGCATTGGCGGCGACGAGCTCGACGAGGCGATCATCAACTACGCCAAGCGCGAGTACAAGCTGCTTATCGGCCAGCAGACCGCCGAGGAGCTGAAGCTCGAGATCGGCTCCGCTCACGAGATGCGCGAGGAGGTTCAGGCAGAGATCCGCGGCAGGGACCTTGTCAGCGGCCTCCCGAAGACCGTGGTCCTTACCAGCGAGGAGATACGGGCGGCGCTCGAAGAGCCGATGAGCCAGATAATCGGGGCCATCAAGGAGACCCTGGACAGCACCCCGCCGGAGCTGGCCTCCGACATCATGGATCGCGGGATCATGCTCGCCGGCGGCGGATCCCTGCTTCACGGCCTTGCCGACCGGCTGCGGGAGGAGACTCAGATGCCGGTTCATCTTGCCGAGTCTCCGCTCACCTGCGTTGCGGTCGGTTCGGGCCGCTCGCTGGAGGAATTTGAAGTGATTCACAGGACCAACCGAGGAGCGAGGAAGCGCCGCCGCTGACGCGCGCCACCGCTGCCATGGTCCGTCGACCCCCTTACCCCAGATGTACGACCGCACCGTACGGCGCCGACGGATAACGCTCGGCCTGCTCGTGGCCGCGGCGCTGCTCCTCCTCACGGTCTACTTCGGTGAGGGGACCGGCGGCGGGCTGCACTCGGTCCAGCGCGGCGCGCTCGAGGTGCTCGCCCCCATCCAGGAAGGCGCCTCGCGCGTCCTGAAGCCCGCACGGGACCTCGTCGGCTGGGCCGGGGACACGATCAGCGCCAAGGGCCGCCTGGAGGACCTGGAGGCCTCCAACGCCGCATTGAGGCGCCAGGCCCTGGCCGGCAGCGAGGCGCGGC
The DNA here is from genome assembly GCA_040398965.1 of Solirubrobacteraceae bacterium. Taxonomy (GTDB): domain Bacteria; phylum Actinomycetota; class Thermoleophilia; order Solirubrobacterales; family Solirubrobacteraceae; genus F1-60-MAGs163. The sequence continues at coordinate 31,314 of JBBASZ010000008.1, forward strand.
GGCAGAACGCCCAGTACGAGAAGCTGCTGGCGCTAGACCGCAGGCTCGGCCTGGCGGCCGCCGCTCCCGTCAGCGCCCGGGTGATAGCCCAGTCGCCAACCGCATGGTTCTCCACGATCACCATCGACCAGGGGAGCTCCCGCGGGATTGCCGTCGGAGCGCCCGTTATCACCGGTGACGGCCTCGTCGGGCAGGTCACGACGGTCACCGGCGGGGCAGCCGTGGTCACGCTGATCACCGACAGCGCCATCGCCGTTCCGGCGCGGGTGAGCGCGACCGGCGCCCCCGGCGTCGTCCAGCCTGGGGCAGGTGGGCCCGGCGACCTGCGGCTGAAGTACGTCGCCCGCCGTTTCCGTGTCGAGCGTGACGCGGCCATCGTGACCTCCGGGACGATCTCGCAGGCCGAGCGTCTCCAGTCGCGCTACCCGCCGGGGATTCCCGTCGGCTACGTGACGCGCGTCGAGGACCCGGGGACCGACAACCAGAAGATCTTCCTGCGCCCCTACGCCGACCTCCAGCGGCTCGAGACCGTCCAGGTCCTGACCCGCCCGATCAACGGGAACCGCGGCTCATGAGCAGCCGGGGCAAGTCGCTGGCCTGGCGCCTGGTGCTCCTCGGGGCGCTCACCGTGATCATCCAGATCGCCGCGGTCTCGCAGCTGACCATCTTCGGGGCCCGCGCCGACCTGACGCCGCTCGTCGTGGCCGCCGTGGCCCTGCTCTGCGGCTCGGTCGCCGCTGCGGGGTTCGGGTTCGGGATCGGCCTCTTCTCGAACCTTGCCCTCGTGCAGACGGTCGGCCTGTCGTCGCTGCTGCTGCTGGGCATCGGCTACGCGATCGGCCGCTTCCGCGAGCTGCGCGATCCACAGGGAGCGCTGGTCCCGGTGATTGCGGGCGTGGTGGCCACGGCGGCCGACCGGATCGGCTTCTCGGTGATGGAGTTCCTGCTCGGTACCCCGGTCCCCCTCGGCTGGACCCTCGTCCTCGAGGTGCTCGGCACCGTCGCCGTGAACGCGATTCTCGCCCTGCCGGTCTACGCGCTGGTCCGCGCGCTGGTGCTTCCCGTCCTCCCCGAAGACCCGCGCCGCCGACGCCGCCGGGCCTACACGACCGGGGGTCTGTCGCCCCTCTCGCGCTCATGATGGAAGCCGGCGACAGCTCCCTCCTGCGCCCGTCCGGCGGTCCGCCCGTCGCTCCCCAGATGGCGCGCCGCGTGGCGATCCTCGGAGCGGTCGCCCTTGCCCTGTTTGCCGTGATCTTCCTGCGGCTCTGGTTCCTCCAGGTCCTGACCGGCGACCAGTCCCGCCGCGAGGCGCTCGATAACCGCGTCCGCTCGCTTCCGGTTGCGGCGCCGCGCGGCTCGATACTCGACCGCAACGGGACCCCGATCGTCGAGAACCGGGTCGCGACGGTCCTGACTCTCGACCCCAAGCAGCTCCCGGCGAAGTCCCGGGAGGACGCCAACGCATGGGGCCAGGCCGTGACCGCCTGGCTGGAGAAGCCCAGGAAGGAGCGAGGGGCCGCCCCGAAGGTGCCGCCGCCCGCCACGCCCGAGGTGGCCGAACGCTACCGGCGGCTGGCCTCTGTCCTGGGAATCACCGCGGCCTCGGTCAACGAGCGGGTCGTCCGCCAGCTTGCCCAGCTTCCGTACGCCAACATCAGGGTCAAGGTCGACGTCCCGTCCTCGGTGCGCAACTACCTGCTGGAGCGCCAGTCCGAGTTCCCGGGCGTCAGCGTCGACCAGGCCTACATCCGTCGCTACCCCGGCGGGGTCGGGGCCGCCCAGGCCGTCGGGGCGGTGGGCGAGGTTTCGCCCGACCAGGTTGGCTCCGACGAGTTCCGGGGCGTCCTTTCCGGCGGGGTTGTGGGCCAGGAGGGGATAGAGCGCGCCTACGACCGCTACCTGCGGGGAGCGGACGGCACCCGGAGCGTGACCGTCGACGCCGCCGGACGCCTCAAGGGCCAGAGAGTGGCCCGCGAGGTAAGGCCGGGGAACTCGCTGCGCACCACCATCGACGCCGGGCTCCAGAAGCGCGGTGAGCAGGCTCTCGCCGGCGCCCTGGGCGGGGCCGGCACCGCGGGCGCCTTCGTGGCCCTGGACCCGCGCGACGGAAAGGTGCTTGCGATCGGCTCGGCGCCGACCTTCGATCCCGCCGAGCGGGCGAAGCCGATCGCCACCCAGGCCGAATACGAGCGCCGGTTCGGCGAGGCGGCCGGCGCACCGCTCTTCAACCGGGCTATCGGGGGCAGCTACCCGGTCGGCTCGGTCTTCAAGCCCGTCACCGCGCTGGCCGCGCTAGACGCAGGCCTTGCCACACCCGACACCCCGGTCAGCGACCCGGGCTTCCTGAAGGTGGGGGAGCAGACCTTCACCAACGCCGGTCGCCAGCCCAACGGGACCGTTTCGCTGCGCCGTGCCCTCCAGGTCTCCTCCGACGTCTACTTCTACGTGCTCGGGCGGGACGCGAACCCTGTCGAGGGCCAGGTCATCCAGTCCTGGGCCCGGAAGCTGGGATTCGACCGGGCGACCGGTATCGATCTCCCCGGCGAGGCGCCGGGAACGATTCCCGACCGTGCCTGGAGGGCCCGCCAGAACCAGAGGCAGATCGACTGGGAGAAGAAGAACGGCAAGAGCTGCCCGCCCGACTGCCTCTATTCCGACAAGAGACCCTGGTCGGTCGGCGACAACATCCAGCTCTCCGTGGGACAGGGTGACGTCCAGGCATCCCCGCTCCAGGTTGCGGTTGCCTACTCGGCGCTGGCCAACGGCGGCTCGGTGGTGAGGCCGCACCTCGGTGCCGCGGTGGAGACGGTTACGGGGAGGCAGGTCGAGTCGATCGAGGCGCCGCCCTCCCGGAAGGTGAAGATGGATGCCACGGCGCGCCAGGCGATTCTCGACGGGCTCCACCTCTCCACCGTCGATGACGGCACCTCGGCCGACGTCTTCAGCGACTGGGACCAGGACCGCTTCAAGCTCTACGGGAAGACCGGCACCGCCGAACGGCCGCCGAGGCCCGACCAGTCGTGGTACGCCGCGTTCGTAAACGACCCGGCGCGACCGATCGTCGTCGTGGCCACGGTCGAGGACGGGGGCTTCGGCGCCGAAAGCGCGGCCCCGGTGGCCTGCTCGATGCTGGCGAAGTGGTATCGCCAGGATGCCTCCTGCGCTCCCGGGGGATCGAGGACGAGATGAGTACGCCTGTCCTCTCCCCGGGAGCCGGCGCTCCCCGCCGCGAAGGCACCGCCGGCCGGGTCGGCTCGCTGGCGCTGCCGTTCGACCCGCTGCTTGCCGTTGCCGTCGTGGGTCTCGCCGTCGTCTCCCTCGTGGCCATCGCTGGCTCGACCGCCGAGGACATCCCCGGCTCGCCCGACTACTTCTTCACCCGCCAGCTCATCTACTTCCTGGCGGGCGGCCTGGTGGCGCTCCTCTTCTGGCGGATCGACTACTCGAGGCTCAGGGAGATCAAGGTCCTCTGTTACGGCCTGATGATCGCCCTGATCCTCCTGGTCTTCGCCCTCGGTTCCGTGTCCCGCGGCTCGCGCCGCGCCATCGACCTTCCCTTCTTCTCCTTCCAGGCCTCCGAGCTCGGGAAGATCCTGCTCATCGTCTCGCTGTCGGCCTTTGCGGTCGACATGACCAGGCGGGCGGCGGATCGCCGGGTTACGGCACGCCTGCTGCTTCTGGGGCTCGCCCCGGCGGCGCTGGTGATGCTGCAGCCCGACCTTGGCTCGGCCCTGGTCTACGTCGCCATAACGCTGACGATCCTCATGATCGTCGGGGTTCCCTGGCAGCACTTCGCGGCGCTGGGGGCGCTGGCGGCAGTCGCCGTCGCCCTTTCCCTGCTGGTGCTGCCGGCGGCCGGCGTCAATGTGCTGCACGACTACCAGAAGGAACGGCTCACGTCGTTCCTTAACCCGTCCGATGTCACCGGCACGGAGGGCTACCAGCAGAACCAGTCGCGAATCGCCATCGGATCCGGGGAGAAGACCGGCCGCGGCGACCAGGCGACACAGACGAGGTACGACTTCCTCCCCGAGCACCACACCGATTTCATCTTCGCCGTAGTCGGCGAGCGGTGGGGGTTCGCGGGGGCGGCGCTCGTCCTGTCGCTCTATGCGCTGCTCATATGGAGGGGACTGCGAATACTTACGCTGTCAAAGAACCTCTACGGCGCCCTCGTAGCAGGGGGAATTGTCGGGATGTTCCTCTTCCAGGTTGTCGTGAACACCGGGATGACGGTCGGCATCATGCCGATCACCGGGATCACGCTTCCGCTCATGAGCTATGGCGGCTCGTCGCTCATCGCTTCGATGATCGCCGTGGGCCTGCTGCAGTCGATCTACGCCCGGGGCCGCCAGGCCGCCGCCGGCAAGGGACGGGTGTCCCCACTCCAATGAAAAGAGAGAAATCGTGAAGAAACAGGTACTCGTAAGCGTCGATCCGTGGGAGACCCGGGTCGCATTGCTCGAACAGGCCGGCACCCCGGGCAGGTCGGACTCACGTCCGGCGCCCGGGTCGAACCCGGCAGAGGGTTACCGCGTCGCCGAGATGTACATCGAGCGCCGGGGCAGCCGCTCCATCGTGGGCAACATCTACAAGGCGCGGGTCGACAACGTAGTCGACGGCCTCGAGGCCGCCTTCGTCGATATCGGCCTCGAGAAGAACGCCTTCCTGCACATCGACGAGATCGTGCTGCCGGGCGTAGAGATCCCGCGTCGCGGCCGCGGCGAAGGAGGAGGGAAGCGGATCAGCTCCCTGCTCAAGCCCGGCCAGGAGATCATCGTCCAGGTCGTAAAGGACCCACTCAAGACCAAGGGGGCCCGCTGCACCATGGACCTCGCGGTTGCGGGTCGCTACCTCGTCTACACGCCCACAGGCGAAGGGGTCGGCATCTCCAAGCGCCTCGAGGACAAGGAGCGCGACCGTCTCCGGCGCGCCGCCAAGTCGCTCGACCTTGAAGGAGGAGGCGTAATCGTCAGGACCGCCGCACACGGCGCCAGGAAGGAGGACCTCAGCCGGGAGCTGCCTTACCTCTTCAAGCTCCATGAGGTGCTGCAGGCCAGGGCCGAGGAGCAGACGGCACCATCGCTGGTCTTCCAGGAGGCCGACCTTTCCATCCGCGTGGTCAGGGACGTCTTCAGCGCCGACTTCGAGCGAGCGATCGTCGACGACGAGAAGCAGCTCCAGCGGCTCCAGTCGTTCTTCGCCAGGACCTCTCCGGAGCTCGTCGACCGGGTCGAGCTCTGGCAGGAGTCGACGCCCCTGTTCGAACAGGCAGGGGTGGAGGAGGTCATCGAGGGAATGACATCCCGCCGGGTGGACCTTCCCAGCGGCGGCTACCTGATGATCGACTACGGCGAGGCGCTCACCGTCTTCGACGTCAACTCGGGCTCCTTCGTCGGGCGGGGCAAGCAGGCGCGCCTCGAGGACACGATCACCAAGACGAACCTCGAGGCGGCCGACGAGGTCGTCCGCCAGCTGCGCCTGCGGGATATCGGCGGCATCATCGTCATCGACTTCATCGACATGGCCAAGGCGCGCAACCGTGACGCCGTCATGAAGACGCTTCGCAAGGCGCTCGACGAGGATCGGACCAAGACCTTCACGGCGGAGATATCGAAGCTGGGACTGGTCGAGATGACCCGCCAGAACGTCACCGAGGGAGTCCGGGAGATCATCTCCCGGACCTGCCCGACCTGCGACGGGGATGCAGTGATCCTCAGCGAGGAGACGATCTCGATCGACTTCGACCGGCGCCTGAGGGAGCTGGCGGCCAGGTCGCCGCGCTCGACCGAGGCCTTCCTGGTCCAGATGAATCCGCTGGTGAGCGTCGAGTTCACCGGTGGCGGTGCCAGGATGCTCCGGGAGCTCGAGGAGGCGACCGGCAAGGTCTTCCACTTCGAGGGCTCCGAGGCACTGGCCCACGATCACTTCGAGGTGGTGATGGAGGGCTCGGCCGAGGATGTGGCGGCCCGGGCGATCCCGTTCCGCGAGGGCGAAGAGGTGCTCGTGACGATCGTCGAGCCCCACATGTACAACGCCGACGACGCCGTCGCGAAGATCGACGGCTACGTCGTATCGGTGGCCGGAGGAGGTCCCCACATCGGGGAGAAGCAGATGGTCAGGATCGAGGAGGCGGGTCGCAACTCGGCACGCGCCACGATGCTTGAGGCCCCCGGCTCCGGCGATGGCCTAGAATCCGGGTCCCGTGGCTCAGGCCGATCCCGGCCGGGGCGGCGGGAAGCGGAGCCTGCGGCCGCCGGCTCCGAGAACAAGACCGACTGAGAGAGATGTACGCAATCGTCAAGACAGGTGGCAAGCAGTACCGCGTCGAGGAGGGGCAGAGCCTGCTCGTGGAACGACTTCCCGACGATGAGGGAGCGACCGTCACCCTTGAGCCGATCATGTACCGCTCCGACGAGGTTGTCGTCGATCCTGCGGGGCTGGGCAAGGTGAAGGTCCAGGCCAGGGTCCTCGAGCACCTGCGCGGCGAGAAGATCCGTGTCTTCAAGTTCAAGCCCAAGCGCGGCTACAAGCGCACCCAGGGCCACCGCCAGGAGCTGACCCGGATCGAGGTCACCGGCATCTCGATGGGCGCCGCAGCCAAGAAGGCGCCGGCCGCCAAGGCAGCTACCGGGGAGCCGGCCTCCAAGGCGACGGCGAGCAAGCCCGCGGCGAGCAAGCCCGCGGCGAAGAAGCCCGCGGTGAAGAAGCCTGCGGCAGGAAAGGACAGCTAGCAATGGCACACAAGAAGGGCGGCGGCTCCTCCCGTAACGGCCGCGACTCCGAATCGAAGCGCCTCGGCGTGAAGGTCTTCGGCGGCCAGGCCGTCAACGGTGGCGAAATCATCGTCCGCCAGCGGGGGACCCGCTTCCGCGCCGGCGAGGGTGTAGGCATGGGCCGCGACCACACCCTCTTTGCCAAGGGCCCCGGCGTCGTGCAGTTCAGCGAGGGGCGTGCCGGCCGCTTCGTGAGCGTCGTCTCGCCCGGCCAGGACTGAACGCTCCGCCCGATCAGATCGGCTGGATCGTCGGCCTGATCAGGATCTCGTTCACGTCGACCCGCTCGGGCTGCGAGATCGCCCAGATGACCGCGCCCGCGATGTCCTCCTCCTCGAGGATTCCGTCGGCCGGCTTCTTTTCGAAGAAAGGCGTGTCGACCATCCCCGGTTCGATAAGCGTCACGCGGACTCCCGTGCCGGCCAGTTCGGCGCGCAGCGACTGACCCATCCCGGTGACCGCCCACTTGGTAGAGGAGTAGAGGCTTCCGGGAAGCGCGATCCGGCCGGCCACCGACCCGGTCAGGAGGAAGTGGCCCTTCGCAGCGCGCACGGCGTCGAAGGTGGCACGGACCGTGTAGGCCGCCCCGAGGACATTGGTGAGGACCATCTCGCGCCAGTGGTCCGGGCTGTCCCCTTCGGGCGAGAAGCTGCGCTTACCCCCGAACCCGGCGTTGGCGAAAACAATGTCGATCGCCCCGAACCGCTCGAGGGTGGCCTCGGCGAGGCGCTCGTTCTCCTCCCAGGAGGTGACGTCGACAGGGACGGTGAGCGTCTCGCCCTCGCACCGCGAGGCGACCTCGTCGAGGGCGTCCTGCCGGCGCGAGGCGAGTACGAGGCGGTAGCCGCGGCGCGAGGCCTCGATTGCCGTTGCGGCACCGATCCCGCTCGATGCTCCGGTGATCACGAATACCCTGCTGTCGGCCATGGCTGTGCCCTTTCGTTCCGGGAGTGGCGGCAGTCGGCCTGATCGCCGATGCTCCAAGACAAGGCTCGCATATTCGTGAAGGGAGGCGGGGGCGGCGACGGCTGCACCTCGTTTCGCCGCGAGGCCCACGTCCCCCGTGGAGGCCCGGACGGCGGTGACGGCGGACATGGCGGCGCAGTCGTCATCGCCTGCGACCCGTCGCTCCGTGACCTCCAGTCGCTGGGACGCCGCAATCGCTGGGAGGCCGGGCGCGGCCGTCACGGCGAGGGTGCCAACCGCCGGGGCGCCGATGGGGAGCAGCTGATCATCGCGGTTCCCCCCGGAACCGTCGTCGAGTCCGACGACGGCAGCGTCTTCGACCTGATTGCGCCCGGGCAGCGGGCCGTCGTGGCGAGCGGCGGTTCCGGCGGCCGGGGCAACGCACGGTTCAAGAGCTCGACCAGGCGCGCCCCGCGCTTCTCCGAGCGCGGCCTCGAGGGAGAGGAGCACTGGCTGGACCTGCGGCTCAAGCTCCTCGCCGACGTCGGGCTGGTCGGCCTGCCCAACGCCGGCAAGTCATCGCTGGTGTCGGTCCTTACCCGCGCCCGCCCGAAAGTCGGCGACTACCCGTTCACCACGCTCGAGCCCCAGCTCGGAGTGCTCGACCGCGGGGGCCGGCAGCTGGTGATCGCAGACGTCCCGGGCCTGATCGAGGGGGCCGCCGAGGGTGCCGGTCTCGGGCTCGAGTTCCTGGCCCACCTGGAGCGCACGACGCTCCTGGTGCACGTCGTGGAGATCGCGCCGCTCGACGGCTCCGACCCGGCCCGGTCGTGGGGGGCGATCGAGAACGAGCTTCGCAGCCACGACGAGGGCCTCGCCCGGCTGCCCCGGGTGCTCGCCCTCTCCAAGGCAGACCTCGTTGACGAGGCGCGCCGGAAGGAGGCCGCGGCCGAGTGGGAGAAGAGGCTCGGCCCCGGGGTCCCGGTGGTCGTTACGTCGAGCGCGACCCGCGAGGGGATCGACGACCTGGCCGACCTGCTCGTGCGGCTGACACCCGAGGCCGGGACCGTCGCCCCGGCCGACGAGGCGATGGCCGAGCACATCACCTACCGTCCCGGGCCGCCGGCCGGGTGGACGGTCGAGGGGGGCGAGGGCCGGTTCACGGTCTCCGGGCCGGCGGTGGAGAGGCTGGTAGCCCGGTTCGACCTGGAGAACGAGGACGCGATGGCCGAGGCCGAGCGGCGCCTGCGGCGAATGGGCGTGATCGCGGAGCTCGAGGCGAGGGGATTCAGCCCCGGCGACGAGGTGGAGATCGCCGGGGTGCAGTTCGAATTGGAGGCGTAAGCGGCCGCCGCGGTTACCCTGCCCCGGTCATGGGCCGCTACGTGGTCAAGCTGGGTTCGAACATCGTCGCCGACGACGGCGGAGCCCTGCGCGAGGACGTGATGCGCTCGGTCTGCGGCCGGATCGCCGAGCGCCACCGGGCCGGCGACGACTTCGTCGTGGTCAGCAGTGGGGCAATCGCCCGCGGCATGGAGGCGATGGGGCTCTCCGAGCGCCCGGCTTCCATGGCCGACCTGCAGGCCGCCAGCGCCGTTGGGCAGGGACGGCTCTACCGGGTCTGGGACGAGTTGCTTTCGGCCGAGAGTCTCTCGAGCGCCCAGGTCCTGCTCACCCTCTTCGACGTCGGCCACCGGGCCCACTACCTCAATGCACGCCAGACCCTCGGCCGTCTCCTGGACTGGCGCGTGGTGCCGGTAGTCAACGAGAACGACACCACGGCAACCGAGGAGATCTCCTTCGGCGACAACGACTTCCTGGCCGCCCAGGTGGCGATCCTCTGCGGCGCCGACCGGCTCGTCCTGCTCACCAACCAGGACGGACTCCATGAACGGGACCCGCGCCAGGACCCGGACGCTCCGCTGGTGGAGGTGGTGGAGGACCCGCAGGAGCTCGAGGCCTACGCGATCGGCCAGGCGCCCTCGGGGCTCGGCTCAGGGGGGATGCGGTCAAAGGTGGTCGCGGCCGAGATGGCTACCGCCGCCGGTATACCGACGGTCATCTGCAACGGCCTTACCGAAGGCGCCCTCGACCGGGCCATGGACGGCGAAAGGGAGGGAACCCGGTTCTCGGCCCGCGACCTGGCCTACTCGAGCTTCGAACTCTGGCTGCGCTATGCAAAGCCGACCAGCGGGCAGATCACCATCGACGATGGTGCCGCGAAGGCGCTGCGAAGCGATGGGGCGTCCCTGCTGCCGGTAGGTGTGGTGGGGGTCGAGGGCAGCTTTGGAGCCGGCGACGCGGTGGAGATCGTGAGCGGCGGCGTCGCGGTTGCGAAGGGGATTGCCGCGATCGGGTCGGAGGAGCTTGCCGTCCTCGCCGGGATGCGCTCCGCCGACGCCGATGCCCATCTCGGACGCCCCGCCGGCGAGGCCGTTCACCGGGACATGCTCGTGCTCGTCTGAGCCGGCGCCGACTAGGCTCTTTGCGTGGCCACGAAGGCTAAGGACGTCGCCGAGCTCTGCGGGGCTGCGCATGCCGCCGCCCCGCAGGTCGCGGCCTCCAGCCGCGATGTCCGGGACGGAGCCCTGGAGGCCATCGCCGCCGGCCTGGAGGCTGGCGCCGACGAGATTCTCGGCGCCAACGAGGCGGATCTAGAGGCCGGGCGCGAGGCGGGCCTCAGCGACGCCCTGCTCGATCGCCTGGCCCTCGACCCGGAACGGATCGGGGCCATCGCCGCCGGTGCCCGCGCCGTAGCCGCGCTCGACGACCCGGTGGGAGAGCTGCTGGAGGAGCGGTCGCTTCCCAACGGCCTGCAGCTGAGAAAGGTCCGGGTGCCCCTGGGGGTGGTCGCCGTCGTCTACGAGGCACGGCCAAACGTCACCATCGACTCCGCGGCCCTGTGCCTGAAGGCCGGGAACGCCGTGGTCCTCCGCGGGTCGGCCTCGGCTGCCCGCACCAACGAGGTCCTGGCGCGCATCGCGGCAGAGGCGGTTGTCTCCGCCGGGCTGCCCGCGGAGGCGGTGACGCTGGTCGGGGGCGGTGACAGGGCCGAGCTGGCGCAGCTCGCCACGCAGGATCGAACGGTGGACCTGATCATTCCCCGTGGCGGCGAAGGGCTCAAGAAGGCGCTGGAGGGCGTGGCAACCGTGCCGGTGATCTTCGCGGCGGCCGGGAACTGCCACGTCTACGTCGACTCCTCGGCCGACCTTGCGATGGCCACCCGCATCGCCGTCAACGCGAAGGTGCAGCGGCCGGGAGTCTGCAATGCGGCGGAGACCCTCCTGGTCCACCGCGAAATCGCCCCGGAGTTCCTGCCCCTCGTGGCCCGCGAGCTGGTGGCCGCCGGGGTCGAGATCCGCGCGGACGAGCGCAGCCGCGCCGCCATGGGCCCCGGGCTCGCCGACCAGGCCCGGGCGGCGGTGGAAGAGGACTGGGCGACCGAGTTCCTGGCGCCGATCCTCGCCGTTGGCGTGGTCGATTCGCTCGAGGAGGCGGTTGGGCACATCGCGCGCTTCGGCAGCCGGCATTCGGAGGCGATCGTCACCGGAGACCCCGATGCGGCCCGGCGCTTCGAGCTGGAGGTCGATGCGGCCTGCGTCTACGTCAACGCTTCAACGCGCTTCACCGACGGCGGCGAGTTCGGGATGGGGGCGGAGATCGGCAACTCGACGCAGAAGCTCCACGTTCGCGGGCCGATCGGGCTTCGCGAACTCTGCACCTACAAGTACCTGATCCACGGGGACGGCCAGATCCGAGAGTGAGCGCCGTCGGGATCCTCGGGGGCAGCTTCAACCCCCCTCACATTGGGCATCTCACATGCGCCCGCATGGCGGCCGAGCAGCTCGGCCTTCAGCGTGTCCTGGTGATGCCGCTCAGCGAGCCGTCCCACCGGGAGCTTGCCGACGATCCGGGCCCCGCTGCGCGCCTGGAACTCTGTGAGCTGGCCACGGCCGGTGACCCGGTCCTGGAGGCCAGCGATGTCGAGGTTGCCCGGGGAGGCGTCAGCTTCACGGCGGAAACCCTGGAGGCACTCGGCGACGGGGAGGTCGCGCTCACACTGATCCTCGGCGCCGACGCGGCCGGTCGCATCGACTCCTGGCGAAGGCCCGAGAGGGTCCTCGAGCTCGCCGGGCTTGCCGTCGCCCCGAGGGCGGGCGCCACCGGCGCCGATGAGGTTGCGCGCGGGGTGACGGAGCGGTTTCCCGGTGCGCGCGCCGTCAGCTTCGAGATGCCGTGCATCGATATCTCTTCGTCGATGATCAGGGAACGTGTCGCCTCCGGGAGGACGATCAGGGATCTCGTTCCCCCCGCGGTGGAAGCGGCCATCGGGGCCAACGGCTGGTACCGGGGGAGCGGGGCGGCTTGAGCGGCACGGCCGCCGGCGAGGCGCCCACCGGGCAGGTACTCCTGGAGGAGATCGCCGCCCTCGTCCTGGAGCTCAAGGCCCAGGATGTCGTCTCGATCGACCTGCGCGACGCGTCGGCCTTTACCGATTTCTTCCTGATCGCCGGCGCCACGAGCGACCGTCAGGCCCGGGCGATCTGCGAGAAGGTCCGCAGTGGCCTGAAGGAGGGCTACGGCGTCCTGCCGGCCCGCACCGAAGGGCTTCCCGAGGCTCGATGGGCCCTTCTCGATTACGGGGACGTCGTCCTCCACGTCTTCAGCGGCGAACTGCGCGAGCACTACCGCCTCGAAGCCCTCTGGGGAGAGCTCCCCCGGCGGGAGTGGGGCGGCTGAGCGGGAAGCGCCGGGCCGCCGCGATGGAGCTGAGGGGGCTCGAACCCCTGACCTCCGCCATGCCATGGCGGCGCTCTCCCAGCTGAGCTACAGCCCCAGGTGCGCGGGGAAGTGTAGCGGCGCGGGCCGCTCCCGTCCGGCACCGCCTCGGCCACTATTCTCCGGACCTTCCGATGAGCGACGCCCGCTATGACCCACAGGAGATTGAGCCGCGATGGCAGGCACTGTGGGCGCAGGAGAAGACCTGGGAGGTCGAGAACCGGCCCGGCGAAGAGGGCGCGGAGGGCGAATCCAGCTACGTGCTGGAGATGCTCCCGTACCCCAGCGGCGAGCCCCACATCGGCCACCTGAAGGTCTATTCGGTCGGTGACGCGGTTGCCCACTTCCAGCGCCGCAACGGGCGCCGGGTACTCCACCCGATGGGCTACGACGCCTTCGGCCTGCCGGCGGAGAACCACGCCATCAAGACCGGCCAGCACCCGAGGGTCTCCACCGAGGAGGCGATCGCCGAGTTCCAGCGCCAGTTCCATCGCTGGGGGATCTCGATCGACTGGTCGCGGGAGCTCGCCACCTGCGATCCCGCCTACTACCGGTGGACCCAGTGGATCTTCAACCAGCTGCTCGCTGCCGGCCTGGCTTACCAGCGCGAGGCGGTGGTGAAGTGGTGTCCGGAGGACCAGACGGTGCTGGCCAACGAGCAGGTTGTAGACGGCCGCTGCGAGCGATGCGGCGCCGAGGTCGAGGCGCGCCAGCTGAACCAGTGGTTCCTGCGCATCACCGATTACGCCGACCGGCTCCTCGAAGACCTCGAGACGGTCGAGTGGCCCGAGCACGTCAAGACGATGCAGCGCAACTGGATCGGGCGATCCGAGGGCGCGGAGGTTGTCTTCCGCTGTGAGGAGCTGGGAATCGACTACCCCGTCTTCACCACCCGGCCGGACACCCTCTTCGGGGCGACCTTCTTCGTGATGGCCCCCGAGCATCCCGATGTCGAGCGGCTTGCCGAGGGGAGCGGCAACGAGGACGAGGTGAGGGCCTACGTGAACCACGCCCTTACCGAGCAGGGGGCGCTGCGCGAGAACGCCGACCGGGAGAAGACCGGTGTCTTCCTCGGCCGTCACGTCACCAACCCGGTCAACGGCGAGCAAATCCCGGTCTATGTCGCCGACTACGTGCTGATGGAGTACGGGACCGGGGCGATCATGGCCGTTCCCGCCCACGACCAGCGCGATTACGACTTCGCCCGCGCGTTCGACCTGCCTGTCCGGCGCGTAATCGAGGGGGAGAACCCCGAGGGCGACGAGAACGGGCTTCCCTGGACCGGCGACGGGACCCTGACGGCGAGCGCCCCGGAGTTTGACGGCAAGCCCAACCGGGAGGCATTCGAGGAGATCGTTGCCTGGCTGGAGTCCAACGGGAAGGGCCACGCATCGGTCAACTACCGCCTGCGCGACTGGCTGGTCTCGCGCCAGCGCTACTGGGGGTGCCCCATCCCGGTGGTCCACTGCCCCGAATGCGGCACGGTGCCGGTTCCCGACGACCAGCTTCCCGTGCTGCTCCCCGACATCGACGACTATGCGCCGAAGGGCCAGTCGCCGCTGGCCGCGGCGGAGGACTGGGTGGCCACCACGTGCCCGAGCTGCGGAGGCGAGGCGCGGCGGGAGACCGACACGATGGACACCTTCGTCGACTCATCCTGGTACTTCCTTCGCTACTGCGACGCGTCCAACGACGACCAGGCCTGGGACCCGGCCGTGCTGGCCGAGTGGATGCCGGTCGACCAGTACATCGGAGGGGTCGAGCACGCGATTCTCCACCTTCTCTACGCGCGGTTCTTCGTCAAGGCGCTGAAGGACCTGGGCCACCTGGAGGCCGACGAGCCGTTTGCCCGGCTCTTCACCCAGGGAATGATCACCCGCGACGGGGCGAAAATGTCCAAGTCCCGGGGAAACGTTGTCTCTCCGCGCGAGATCGTCGAGCGCTACGGGGCCGACACCGCGCGCGCCTACATCCTCTTCATCGGCCCGCCCGACCAGGACGCCGACTGGTCGGACGAGGGGCTCGAGGGCGTGCACCGGTTCCTCGGGCGCCTCTGGAGGCTGAGCGCCGAGGTGGCCGCCGGGCCGCAGGAGGGCGGGGGCAACGCCGATGCCGACCTCGCGCTGCGGCGCAAGACCGCGTGGGCGATAGAGAAGGTGACCGGCGACATGGACCGCCGCTTTGCCTTCAACACCGCGATCGCCGCGGTAATGGAGCTCGTCAACGAGGTGTCCCGCCTGCGCGAGGAGGCCGGGCCCTCCGCGCAGCGCGAGGCACTCGAGGCGGCATCCTCGATCTGTTTTCCCTTCGCTCCCCACGCCTGCGCCGACGCCTACGAGCTCCTGACCGGAAAGCGGGTCTGGGAGGAGCCGTGGCCCAGCGCCGACCCGGAGCTGCTCGAGTCCGACACCTACGAGCTGGTCTGCCAGGTCAACGGCAAGCTCCGCGACCGTGTCGAAGCGCCGGCAGACGCCGACGAAGTCGCCCTCGAGGCGCTCGCACTGGCCGCCCCGAACGTCGTCTCCCACCTCGAGGGCCGGGAACCCCGGAAGGTGATCGTCGTTCCGGGCAAGCTCGTCAACATCGTCGTTTGAAAGACGTAGCGGGCGGGTAACCGCTCGCACCTCCCACACTACGGCGGCGCTCGTAGCCTGCCCGCCGTGTCCCTGGACGGGCGGAAATGGCTGGTTCTCTTCGGGGCGGTTGCCGTGGCCGCGGTCTTCGTGGCGCCGCGCCTGATTCCGGGAGCCTCAGGCGGGGAGGCGTCGAAGGGGCGGGTGCCGGGTGAGGGCGTGCCACCGGTCACGGGGTTTGTTGAGCGGGCGGGCGCGGAGGCGGCGGTCGTCCACGTGGCGGGCGCTGTCAGGCACCCGGGCGTCTACCGGGTGGGGGCCGGCGCACGCGTCCGTGACGCGGTCAGGCGGGCAGGTGGAGCGGGGCGGGCGGCCGACCTGGACGCGATCAACCTTGCGGCGAAGTTGGCCGACGGCCAGCAGGTCGTGGTGCCGACGCGCGGCGCTTCTCCCGGTTCCGCCGGGGCTGCGCAGGTCAGCCTCGGATCGGCGACCGCTGCGGAGCTCGACACGCTCGAAGGGGTGGGGCCGGTCATGGCGGAGAAGATCGTCGAGTGGCGGACTGCAAAGGGCGGGATCGGAAGCGTCGATGAGCTCGACCAGATAACCGGAATCGGACCGAAGAAGCTCGAGTCGCTGCGTGAACAGCTCGCTCCGTGACCGCCCTGCGCGGCGCGCTCGGGCCAAGGGTGCTGGTCCTCGCCGCCCTTGCCGGCGGGTTCGCTGCAGCGGACGGCGACGGGCCGATGGCCCTCCTGGCTTCGATGCTGCCGGCTCTTGCCGCCCTGCTGCTGGGTTTCCGATCAGGGTGGATTGCCGTTGCGGCGGTCGCGGGGCTGGCAGGCCTGGCGGCCGGTGGCGCCAGGCTCGCAGCGATCGCTCCGGCACCCGTGCCGCCGGTGCTCCAGGGCGCCGGCGCAACCGTCCTTGAGCCGGCACGGACCGAGAGGTTCGGATGGAGGACGCTTGCCCAGGTCGGCCGGGCACGCCTGCTGGTGCGTGGCCCGGGAGCACGGCCGGGATGGGAGCCCGGGTCGATCGTGCGCCTGAGTGGCACCGTCCGCCCGCTTGGTTCGGATGACGGCTGGCTGCGAACCCGTCGCGTATCCGGGGTCCTCCGCGCGAGAGCCGGGCCGGTCGTAGGGCGCCGCGGGGGGCCCGCGGGCGTCGTAGACCGGCTCAGGTCGCGTGCCCGGGCGGCGATCGCCGGCCATCTCGAGCCCGACGAGACGGCGCTGCTGGCCGGCATGGTCCTCGGGGACGACAGCGCCATGAGCCCGGAGCTGCGCGAGGGGATGCGCAGGACCGGGCTCGGCCACATCGTGGCCGCCTCGGGGGCCAACGTCGCACTCCTGGTGGGCCTGGTGCTCGCGGCCTGCGGCACTCTTGGCCTTGCCCGGGGACCAAGGCTGGCGGTGGCCGGCGGGTCGGTCCTGCTGTACGCGGCGGTCTGCGGCGGCGGCCCGTCGATCCTGCGGGCTTCGGTGATGGGTATTGCCGTCCTGGCGGCGGCCATGGCTTCGAGGCCTGCTTCCCGTGCCTACGGGTTCGCGCTGGCGCTCGCGGTGACGCTGGCCATCGACCCGGGCGCATGGCGGGATGTCGGCTGGCAGCTCAGCTTTGCCGCCGTGGCAGGAATTGCCCTCCTCGCCGGGCCGCTCGGCGAGCGGGCCCGAAGAGTGGGGCTGCCCGGCCCCCTTGCGGAGCCCGCGTCGCTCACAATCTCCGCGACAGTGGCAACCGCTCCCGTTGCGGCGGTTGCCTTCGGCACCTTCTCGCTCGTTTCCATCCCGGCAAACGTCATCGTTGGACCGCTCATTGGACCGGCCACGTGGCTCGGCATGGTGGCGGGGCTCGTCGGCCAGGCCGACCCCGCCGCGGCGCGGCCGTTCGTCCTGCTTGCCGGCGTCCCGGTCGCGGCGGTCCTTGCCGTGGCCCGCGGACTCT
This sequence comes from Solirubrobacteraceae bacterium, assembly GCA_040398965.1. Lineage (GTDB taxonomy): Bacteria > Actinomycetota > Thermoleophilia > Solirubrobacterales > Solirubrobacteraceae > F1-60-MAGs163. Next base: position 48,298 of record JBBASZ010000008.1, read on the forward strand.
CGGCCCTTCCCTTCGCACAGGTGCGGGTCTCGGTCGTGCCCGTCGCCCTGCTTTCGCTGGCGGCAGGCTGCGGCCTCGCCGCGGTGGTCCGGCCGGCGCAGAGGAGAGCCCTGCTGGCGGCGGGTGCCATCGCTCTTCTCCTGACACCCCTGGCCCGCCTGATTTACCCCTCGCCCTCGCCGGGCGCGCCCGCCCCCGGTAGGGCGCGAATCAGCTTCCTGGATGTCGGCCAGGGCGATGCGACGCTGCTTCAGTCCCGGGGCGAGAGCCTGCTCGTCGATGCCGGTCCCGAGGGAGGGCCGGTGGTGGAAAGGCTTCGCGAGGCAGGTGTCGGCCGCCTCGGGGCGCTCCTGGTCACCCACGCCCAGGCGGATCACCTGGGCGCCGCCGACCGGGTGATCGAGGATGTGGGGGTCGACCTGCTGCTGGACGGCCGGGACGGCCTCGTCGAGCCCGAGGGCGCGGAGATGGTGCGCGCTGCAGCCGGGAATCGGGTGAGGAGAATCGTCCCCCGGGCGGGCGACGTCCTGCGGGTCGGCGAGATGCGGGTGCGCGTCCTGTCCCCAGGGGGAAAGACGGCCGCTGGAGCAGACCCGAACCTGCGCAGTGTCGTGCTTCGCGTCGACGGTCCGGGCCTGAGTGTCCTTCTCGGCGCCGACGCCGAGTCCGGGGTTCTGTCTCCGCTGGCTCCGGGCCCGGTGCAGGTCCTCAAGGTCAGCCACCACGGAAGCGACGACCCGGGCCTGGCCTCACTACTTGGAGCGCTAAGGCCGGGTTTGGCGGTGGTCTCGGTCGGTGCCGGCAACCCGTTCGGGCACCCGGCGCCCACAACCCTGCGCAGGCTCGCCGCGGGCGGGGTGCAGGTGCTGAGGACCGACCTCCACGGGAGCGTCGCGGTCGAGGCTGGGAGAGGCGGGCTGCGCGTCCAGAGCTGGCCGTAGACTCGCGCCGTGCCGCCCGCCCCGGAGTTCGAGCCTGCCTACCTCGTCCACGGCGACGACCACGGCCGGATCGCCGAGCGCCGCGGGCGCCTTGCCGCCCTTGCCGGGGAGGTCTCGGGCGCCGGAGGTGTCGAGTTCTTTGACGCCTCGCAGGTCGCGCCGGCCGAAGTCGCAGGGGCACTGAGCTCGATGACCTTCGCCATCGGGCGGCGCTTCCTGGTCATCGACAGGTGCGAGTCCTGGAAGGAGAAGGAGGTTGCAGAGGACCTGGCCGGCGCCCTGGCCGCGATCGATCCCGAAACGACCGTCGCTTTCTTCGCTTTCGAAGACGGCCGCCGGAAGGCGCCGGCGAGCCTTCACGCCGGCGTCGAGGGAGCCGGGGGCCGCGTGACCGCCGAGGTGCTGCTCAAGCAGCGCGAGCTGCCCCGGTGGGCGGTCGGTCAGGCGTCGGCCCTGGGCATCACCCTTGACGGGGCGGCAGCGCAGCTGCTGGTTGCCCAGGTGGGGGACCGCCAGCAGAGGCTGCTCAGGGAGCTGGAGAAGCTCGCGCTGGAATACGGCGCGGGAGCGGAGATCGGGGTGGAAGAGGTCGAGGCGTCGGTGGCCGAGTCGTCGGAGCTCGCCGTCTGGGCCCTGGTCGACGCGATCGTCGGCCACAATCCGGCCGCGGCGACCCGGACCTACCTGGAGCTTCGCTCGCAGGGCGAGGATGGTGCCCGGCTCGCCGGTCTCATGGCGCGCAGGGTGCGGGAGGTGTTGACGATCGCCGAGCGGCTTGAGGCCGGGGTCTCCCCATCGGAGGCCGCGGCCGGCCTGAAGATGAGTCCCTACGCAGCCAAGAGGCGGGTTGCCGAGGCGCGCGAGTCTGATGCCACCGGCCTGAGGCGGGCGCTCGAGGCGATGGCGCGGCTGGAGCTTGCCGGCCGGGGCGCCAGCAGGCTCGACTTCGACACCGTCGCCCTCAGGACGATCGCGGTCGTCGCTTCCTGACTGAAGGGCTCAGGCGCCGGCGCGAATCCGCTGGGCGCGGGACTTGCGCCGAGCGCCGGTATTGCGGTGGATGGCGCCGTGGGAGACGGCCTTGTCGAGCGTCGAAAGGAGCTTGCGCAGCTCCTTGTCCGCCGTCTCGCCGTCGCCGGCAGCGACGGCCTCTTCGAGGCGCCGCTGGTAGGTCTTGGCCGCCGAGGTGTAGTGGCGGTTCTCTAGGCGCTCACGCTCGGTACGGGCGTTTCGCTTGCGCTGGGAGTTCAGGTTGGCCATTCCGCGGGCGGATTCTAGCGTCCGTTGGGTACCGCGGGTCGGGCGCGTAGCATCAGGTCGCAGTGAGCACGGGGTCCGGCAGCGCCGATGATCGAGAGCCGGACCAGGATCCCGGGAGCGCCGCCGATGCCGAACTGGTGGGCGCATCGGACCCGGGCGTGGATGCCAGCTACGCCGCTCTCCTGGGTCGGCGCGAGGTGGAGAGGATCGAGGGGGAGGGGCCCGAGGAGGCTCCCGGGGCCCATGCGGGAGTCGCTCGCAACACGGCGATCTTCTCGATCGCCACGGGTCTTTCGCGGGTGGCGGGCCTCGCGAGGGAGATCCTCGCGGCCAGCTACTTCGGCACGAGCGGGGCCGCCTCGGCGTTCACGATCGCCTTCCAGCTGCCGAACCTCGTGCGCGGGCTCTTCGCCGATGCTGCCCTGAGCGCCGCCTTTGTGCCGGTCTTCGCGGAATTCCTGGAGCAGAAGAAGCGCCGCGAGGCGGTCCTGCTCGCCTCGACCCTCTTCTGGATCATCCTGCTGGTCCTGGGAATCCTCTCGGCGATCTTCATCCTCGCGGCGGGGGTGATCATCCCGCTCTTCATTCCCGGCGATCAGTTCACCCCGCAGCTCGTCGACCTTGCCGTCGGGCTCTCGCAGGTCCTGTTCCCGATCGTCGTCCTGCTCGGGATCAACGGGCTTCTCGTCGGGATCGTCAACAGCTACCACCACTTCACGATCCCGGCGCTCTCACCGCTGGTCTGGAACCTGGTGATCATCGCCCTCCTGGTCCTGCTGAGGCCGGCCTTCGACGGTCCGGAGCAGATCTACGCCTACGCGATCGGCGTGCTGGTGGGGACGGTGATCCAGCTGCTGATGGTCATTCCCGTGCTCGGGAAGATCGACTTCAGGCTCCGCTTCCACCTCAACTGGAGGGACCCCGGCGTGAAGCAGGTCTTCGTGCTCCTGGTTCCCGTGACCATCGGCCTGGGCGTGATCAACATCGATCTCGTAATCAACTCGGTGGTCGGGGCGCTGATCTCCGAGAGCGCGCCGAGGGCGATCGACGCCGCCTTCCGTATCTACATGCTTCCGCAGGGAATCTTCAGCGTCGCCCTGGCAACGGTTCTCTTCCCTTCCCTCAGCCGGCTGGTGGCCCGCGGTGACATACCGGGCCTGCGGAAGATGCTCGGGACGGGAACCCGCCAGAACCTCCTGCTGCTGATCCCGGCGGCGGCGATGATCATGGTCCTCGCCTCGCCGGTGGTGGAGCTCGTCTACCAGTACGGGGCGTTCAACGCCCAGTCGACCGAGGAGGTCTCGACCGCGCTCTTCTGGTTTGCCTTCTCCCTGCCCTTTGCCGGCGTAAACCTGCTGCTGACGCGGACCTTCTTCTCGCTGCGGCGCCCGTGGGTCCCGACTGCCCTGGCCGCCGGGAACCTGGTGCTGAACGCGGCGGTATCGCTCGCGCTCTACAAGCCACTGGGGATCGCAGGGCCCGTAATCGGCACGGTCGCCTCGAGCGTGGGCATGACCACGGCCCAGATGTTCTTCCTGCGCCGCCAGCTGGACGGCTCGATCGAGGGGCGCCAGACGGCTGTCACGGCGGCAAAGATCATCCTTGCCTCGGCGGCGCTTGCCGGGGCGGCGTGGGGGGTCTGGTCGGTGCTGGAGTCGGCGGTAGGTGACGCGGGGGCCCTCGCCCGGCTGGTGGCCGTGATCCCGGCGGTGACCGCCGGCTCGGTGGTTTACGTGGTCGCCGTCCAGCTGATGCGGGTCCCCGAGGCGGCGCAGATCAGGACCTTCGTGACCGCCCGCCTCTCCCGCCGACGCCGCGCGGGCTCCTGAGCGCGTCCGGCCCCTAGCCTTCCGGGAGCCCGATGGACCAGTCCCGCATCCGCAACTTCTCGATAATCGCCCACATCGACCACGGGAAGTCGACGCTGGCCGACCGCATCCTCGAGATGACCCGCACGGTCGACCCGCGCGACATGAGGGCGCAGCTGCTCGACTCGATGGAGCTCGAGCGCGAGCGGGGGATCACGATCAAGGCCCAGGCGGTGCGGGTGATGTACACGGCCCGTGATGGCCAGGAGTACCAGCTGCAGCTGATCGACACCCCGGGCCACGTCGACTTCAGTTATGAGGTCTCGCGGTCGCTGGCGGCCTGCGAGGGGGCTCTGCTCGTGGTCGACGCCTCGCAGGGCGTCGAGGCCCAGACCCTCGCCAACACCTACCTGGCCGTCGAGTCCGGGCTGGAGCTGATTCCGTGCCTGAACAAGATCGACCTGCCCGGCGCCGACCCTGAGCGGGTGAGTGAGGAGGTTTCCGAGCTGCTCGGGGAGCCGGCCGACGGGATCCTGCGAATCTCGGGCAAGACCGGAGAGGGGGTCGACGAGGTGCTGGAGGCTGTGGTCCAGCGCGTCCCGCCTCCCGCCGGAGACCTTCAGGCGCCGGCGCGCGCGCTGATCTTCGACTCGGAGTTCGACCAGTACCGGGGAGTGGTGGCCTACGTACGCGTAGTGGACGGCCGGCTGCGCAAGGGCGACGCGATTCGGGCAATGGTCGCGGGTACCGAGGCCGAGATCGACGACATCGGGTTCTTCACCCCCGAGATGGTCGTCACCGACGAGCTGGCCGCCGGCGAGGTCGGCTTCGTGATCACCGGCATCAAGGACGTGACCCTGCTCCGGGTCGGTGACACGCTCACCACGCAGGCCGGCGGTGCGGCCGAGCCGCTCCCCGGCTACCGCGACGTCAAGCCGATGGTCTTCTGCGGGCTCTTCCCGATCGACTCGGAGCAGTACCCCGACCTTCGCGACGCGCTGGAGAAGCTCACGCTCAACGACGCCGCGCTCAGCTGGGAGCCCGAGACCTCCGACGCCCTGGGCTTCGGCTTCCGCTGCGGCTTCCTCGGGCTGCTGCACATGGACATCGTCCGCGAGCGGCTTGAGCGCGAGTACGGCCTCGACCTGCTGGCGACGATGCCGTCGGTCGGCTTCGAGGTGACCACCACCGACGGCGAGGAGGTCGACGTCCACAGCCCGTCGAGGATGCCCGACCCGAGCCGCGTCGAGGAGATCCGCGAGCCGATGATCAGGGCGACGATCCTCACGCCGTCGGAGTTTGTCGGGGCGGTGATGGAGCTCTGCCAGGAGAAGAGGGGGGAGCACGCCGGACTCCAGTACCTCTCCGCCGATCGTGTCCAGCTCACCTACGACCTCCCGCTCGCCGAGGTTGTTCTCGACTTCTTCGACCAGCTCAAGTCAAGGACCCGCGGCTACGCCTCGCTCGATTACGAGCTCACGGGGTTGCGGCCCTCCGACATGGTGAAGCTCGACGTCCTGCTCGCGGGTGAGCCGGTCGACGCGCTCTCGATGCTCGTGCACCGCGAGAAGGCGCCGGCCGTCGGTCGCAGCCTGGCCGAGAAGCTGCGCGAGAAGATCCCGCGCCAGCAGTACGACGTCCCGATCCAGGCCGCCATCGGCTCCAACATCGTCGCCCGCGAGACGGTCAAGGCCTTCCGCAAGGACGTGATCGCCAAGTGCTACGGCGGAGACATCTCGCGCAAGCGCAAGCTGCTCGAGAAGCAGAAGGAGGGCAAGAAGAGGATGAAGCAGGTCGGGCGCGTGGAGGTGCCCCAGGAGGCTTTTCTCGCCGTCCTGGAGCTCGGTGACGATGGCTGAGCGCGCGGTTCCCGCAAGTACCATCGGCCCGGTGCTGACAGCCCGCCAGGAAGAGATCCTGAGGCGCGTGGTCGAGCTCCAGCGAGAGACCGGGCAGCCGGTCGGGTCCAAGACCCTCGCCGCCGACCCGGAGCTGGGCTGCGGCCCGTCGACCGTGCGCAGCGAGCTCGCCTGCCTGGAGGAGCACGGGCTGCTCGCCCACCCGCACACCTCGGCAGGCCGGGTTCCGACCGACGCCGGCCGGCGGTATTACGTCGATCGCCTCCTTCCCGACCGGCTTCCCGAGGTGAAGTTGCAGATGCCGCTCGTGCGCCGCGAAGTCGACGAGGCGATGCGCCTCGCCAGCTCCGCCCTCGCCGAGGTCTCAAACCTGATGGCGGTGATCTCCGCACCGCCGCTGGAGGCCGAGACCGTTCATCGCGTCGAGGTCCTGCTCCTTCAGGAGTCGGTGGCAATGGTGGTCGTGATCACCTCGGCCGGCGGCGTCAGCCGGCGGCTGGTCAGCTTTCCCGGCCCCGTCGACGAAAGGCTCGCCGAATGGGCTGGTGAGTTCCTCAACGAGCGGCTCGCCGGGTTCGAGCTCGGTGCGCGAACGCTCTCCCAGAGGCTTACCGATCCCGCCCTCGGCAGGACCGAGCGGAGCTTCATCGACGCCCTCGTGCCGGCGCTGGCCGACCTGAAGGCCGAGTCCTCGGCGAGCCTGTACGTGGAGGGTGCCGGGCGGCTTCTCGGCACCGACCGGCTCCAGGACCTGAGCGAGATCAACGAGCTGATCGGCGAGCTCGAGAGGCGGGTAACGCTGCTCGGGGTGCTGCGCCAGGCGCTCGGCGAGCGCGACGTGCTGGTCAGGATCGGCACCGAAAACGAGCTGCCGGCCCTGAGGTCGCTCTCGCTGGTCGCGGCCTCCTACGGACCGCGCGCCCAGCGGCTCGGGACGGTCTCCCTGATTGGCCCCGTGCGGATGGACTATGCGGGGGCGATCGCCACCGTGCGCGAGGCCGCCTGGCAGCTCTCCCGTTACGCCGACGAGGTCTACGAGGGCTGACGGTGGCGACGGCCGCCCCGCGGGATCCCTACGAGGTGCTCGGCGTTCCCCGCGACGCCGACGAGCGCGAGGTCAAGCGCTCCTTCCGGGCGCTCGCCCGGGAGCTCCATCCGGACGTGAACCGCCACGACCCGCTGGCCGAGGCGAAGTTCAAGGAGGCGGCCGAGGCCTACGAGATCCTCTCCGACCCGCAGCGCCGGGCGATCTACGACCGCTTCGGCCACGAGGGCCTGCGGTCCGGCGGGATGCGGCCGAACTTCGAGGGCTTCGGTTCTCTCGGCGACCTCTTCAATGCCTTCTTCGGCGCCGGGTTCGCCGGCGCCGCATCGGGACCGCTCCAGGGAGAGGACGCGATTATCCAGGTGGGGGTCACCCTCAAGGAGGCGTTCACCGGGGTTCGCCGCCAGGTCTCCTTCGAGGCGGTTGGAACCTGCGAGAGCTGCAGCGGCGATGGCGCCGAGCCCGGAACCGAGCTGCGCAGCTGCGAGCGCTGCGGCGGGAGCGGCACGCTTCAGGCCGTCGCCAACTCGCCCTTCGGGCAGGTGATGCAGACGGTGGCCTGCGACGCCTGCGACGGCCTCGGCAGGATTCCCGAGAGCCCCTGCGCCGCCTGCGATGGACGCGGGAGGGTGGTGGCGCGCCGCGAGCTCGAGGTCGAGGTTCCTCCCGGAATCGCGGATGGCCAGAGGATCCGGCTCGCGGGCCAGGGCCACGCCGGCGACCCCGGCGCGCCCCCGGGGGACCTCTACGTCCAGGTCGAGGTGGGGGAGATGGATGGCGTTCTCCGCGACGGCGACGACCTCGTAGCCGTCATCGACGTCTCCGCGCCGACCGCCTCGCTCGGCACGACGGAGGGCGTCGAGGGAGTCGACGGCGCGGTTGAGGTTGAGATCCCGGCAGGGACGCAGCCGGGCGAGGTGATCGTCATCCGTCATCGCGGGATGCCGCAGCTGCGCCGCCCCGAGCGCCGCGGCGACCTGAGGGCGGTGGTCAACGTGATAGTCCCCCGCGGGCTCGACCGCGACCAGCGTGAGCTGGCAGGGCAGATGGCGGCCTCGCTGGGCCCGGAGAACCTCGAATTGGGCGAGGGCCTGGGCGGCAAGCTCAGGCGCCTCTTCGGCGGCGGTCGTTGATCCGCCTGGCGATTCGCGTTCCCGAGGAATCGGCAGAGCTGGTCCTCGCGGAGCTGGCCGACCTCTCGCCGGGGGGGATTGAGGAGTGCGAAGCGGGGGAAGGCTTCGTCGAATACGCCATCTACGGGGCCGAGGGCGAGATTCCGGCCCTCCCGGAGCTCGAGGCCGCCGTCGGGGAGGTTCCGGTCGAGGTCACCACCAGCGTCGTCGAGGACGGGTGGGAGAGCCGCTGGAAGGACTTCCATCGCGCCGCAACGGTCGAGGCCGCCGGGAGGCGTTTCCGGGTCAGCCCGCCCTGGGACGCCGGAGGCGGCGAGGCAGAGGTGGTGATCGACCCCGGGCGCGCTTTCGGAACCGGCGCCCACCCGACCACCCGCCTCTGCCTCGGCCTGCTGCTGCAGGAGCCGGTGGCCGGCTCCTGCGTCGATCTCGGATGCGGCTCGGGGGTCCTGGCGATCGCCGCCGCCAGGCTTGGCTGGAGGCCGGTCCGGGCGGTCGACCACGACCCGGCGAGTGTCGAGGCGAGCGTTGTCAATGCACGGGTCAACGGTGTCTCCCTCGAGGTCGGCCGCTTCGACCTTCTCCGGGGTGGCCCTGCCCCGTCCGCCGATCTCGTGCTTGCCAACCTCCTTCGGCCGCTGCTCCTCGAGGTGGCCCGGGAAGGTTTCGCCGGGCCCGCCCCGCGAGTGGTTATCGCCAGCGGGCTCCTCGTGCGGGAGGCCGACGAGGTCTCGGCCGCGCTCGCCAAGGGGCTCGGGATGCAGGAGACGGCGCGCTCCGCCGAGGGGGACTGGGCCGCCCTGAGGCTGGCCGTCAGCTGAGAATGTCGCGACTCGAGCGGCCGCGGGTTATCGCGGCCAACAGCCGGCCGGCTGCCTCTTCCGGCTCGTCGCTGCCATCCGGTGCCAGCTCGGTCTTTACCCACCCCGGGTCAAAGCCGAAGACGGCTACTCCCTTGCCTCCCCCGACCTCCTGTCGAAGAGTCTGGGTGAACGACTCCAGCGCGGCCTTCGAGGCGGCGTAAGCGCCCATGCCACGGCGGCCCGGCGAGACCTGCGGGGCGAGGACGTTGGCTACTACCCCTTCGCCCCTTTCGACCATCCCCGGCACCAGGCGGCCGGCCAGGACCATTGGGCTAAGGACGTTCACCTGGAAGCTCTCGTCGATCTCGTCGAGGCCCGCGTCGATCGCCGGCGCGTCGAGGCGCACCCCGGCGTTGTTGACGAGCACATCGACCCGGCCGAACCTCTCGAGCGCCTCGTCGGCAAGGCGCAGCGCGTCAGCGGGGTCGGACAGGTCAACCCTGACCGGTGCGGCGGCGCCGAGGCCCTCGAGGAGGTCGTGGCGCCGGGCCGCGGCAACGACCTCGGAGCCGGCCTCGACGAGCTTGCGGGCGAGCGCGGCTCCTATGCCGCTCGACGCCCCGGTGACGAGCACGACCTTTCCTTCCATCTCCACGCCATCAGTACGGGCCAGGCGCTGCGGGCGACCACCTCCCCGGATGCAGGATTTCGCCGCTTGGCGGGGCGCCCGCCCTGCCTTACACTGGCCCGATGCGCCTGTTCGCACTTTCCGCCCTCGCCGCAGCGTCCCTGGCTATCGGCGCCTGCGGGGGCTCCGATGACACTGCATCGGTTCCCAGCACGCCGGCGCCGACCACTTCGGAGAAGTCGGAGGCCGGCGGGGGGACGGACTCGGCGGATGCCGAGGGCAAGCAGGTCTTCGTCGCTAACTGCTCTACCTGCCACACCCTGAGCGCCGCCGGGGCCAACGGCATGGTCGGGCCGAACCTCGACGAGCTCCAGCCCAGCGAGGCGTCGGTCAAGGCCAAGGTGACCAACGGCGGTGGCGGAATGCCGGCCTTCTCAGGGACGCTTGACCAGGGCCAGATCGACGCCGTCTCCGCTTACGTGGCCTCCGTGGCCGGCAAGTAGTCGCACCGGCCCGATAGCCCGGTGGTGACGTCCCCGGGCTCCTATGATGGCCCGGTGCCGGTAATCGAGCAGCTCAAGGCGGACATCTCCGCGGCCATGAAGGCCGGGGACCGGGATCGGGTGACCACCCTCAGGCTCGTACTCTCCGAGCTTCAGAAGGCCGAGAAGGAGGGGGAGGTCGACGAGGTCGCGGTGCTGCGTCGCGAGCGCAAGCGCCGCCATGAGGCCGCCACCGCCTACCGCGAAGCCGGACGCGACGAGCTCGCCGGCGCCGAGGAGGCTGAGGCAGAGGTGATTGAGGGCTACCTCCCTGCCGAGCTCTCCGACGAGGAGCTGAAGGAGATTGTCGCCGAGGCGGTGTCCGAGACGGGCGCCGAGGGACCGGCCGACATGGGGGCGGTGATGAAGGCAGCGATGGCGCGGGTGGAAGGACGGGCCGATGGCGGTCGCGTCTCGGCGGTTGCCAGGGAGGTTCTGGCCGGCTGATGCGGGAGCGGATCGAGCTCTCCAACGAGGCGGCCAGCGCCCTCAGCGGCTCGGCCGACTCAGTGCTGCGCGACCTCGAGAGCCAGGTGGACTGCAGCGTCTTCCTGCGTGGCAACGTAGTCACCCTTGACGGAGAGCCGGCTGCGGTCAGCAGCGCGGCCACCCTCGTCAGGGAGATGGCCGGGCTTGCCGACAGCGGCCACGAGATCGCCCCCGCGACCGTCACCTCGGTCCGTGGCGCGCTCGACGAGGAGATCGAACCCGCCAAGGTGCTCGAGGATGTCCTCTGGAGCCACCGCGGCCGGTCGGTTGCCCCAAGGACCCCCAACCAGAAGCGCTACGTCGACTCGATCCGCCGGAACACCGTCACCTTCGGCATCGGGCCGGCGGGAACCGGGAAGACCTTCCTGGCGGTGGCGATGGCCGCCGCGGCGCTGTCGCGAGGCGAGGTGAACCGGATAATCCTCACCCGGCCGGCCGTCGAGGCGGGGGAGAGGCTGGGTTTCCTGCCGGGAGACCTGATGGCCAAGATCGACCCGTACCTGCGACCGCTCTTCGATGCGCTCAATGACATGCTCGACCCGGCCAAAGTCGCCGGCTACCTGGAGAGCGGCGTAATCGAGGTGGCGCCCCTGGCCTTCATGCGCGGCCGCACCCTCAACGACTCTTTCGTGATCCTCGACGAGGCCCAGAACACCAGCCCGGAGCAGATGAAGATGTTCCTGACCAGGCTCGGTTACGGCTCGAAGATGGTGGTTACGGGGGACATCACCCAGATCGACCTGCCCAGGGACCAGCGTTCCGGGCTCGTGGTCGTCGGCGAGATCCTCGAAGGCGTCGAGGATGTTTCGTTCGTCCGCTTCGGCGGCGACGACGTCGTCCGGCACCGGCTGGTGCAGCGGATCGTGGAGGCCTACGGGGACTGGACGGGCAAGGGGAAGGCCCGCCTCCGCGCCGCCGCGGCGCCCGGGCGGCGGGAGAACGGTGATTGACGTCGACCTGATCGCCGGGGCCCAGGCGCCTGGCGCCCCGCCCCGGCCAGAGGTTGAACGGCTGCTCGCCCTCTCCTTCGCTTCCGCGGGGATCGAGGACGGCCACGTGGCCGTCGAGTTCGTCGACGAGGAGCGGATAACCGCGCTCAACCGGGAGCATCTGGGCGGGGACGGGCCCACCGACGTCATCTCCTTCCCGGTGGACGGTTCGGGCCCCCATGCCGGCCCCCGCGAGCTTGGCGACATCGTGATCTGCCCCCCGCAGGCCGAGGACCTCCGTGAGGCGATCGTGCATGGGGCCCTCCACCTTGCCGGCATGGACCACGAGACCGACCGCGGCGAGATGCTGGCACTGCAGGCCGAGATCTGCTCCTGGTGACCCGGTCGGGCTTCGTCGCCCTCGCCGGGCGGCCGAACGTTGGCAAGTCGACGCTGGTCAACGAGGTGGTGGGGGAGAAGGTCGCGATCACATCCGACCGGGCCCAGACGACCCGGCGCGCCATCAGGGGAGTCGCCCAGGAGGGAGAGTCCCAGCTGGTGCTGGTCGACCTGCCGGGCTTCCAGCGGCCACGGGACCGCCTCACAGAGCGCATGCAGGCCCGGGTTGAGCACGAGCTCGCTGACAGCGACGCGGCGCTGATGATCGTCAACGGTGAGGAAGGGGTCGGGCCCGGCGACCGCTACATCGCCTCGCTGCTCGGCACCGCCGGCCTGCCGGTCGTGCTCGCCGTAAACAAGTGTGACCGGCTCGACCGCGGGCGCACCCTGACCGTGCTGGCCGAAGCTGCGGAGCTCGGGTGCGCCGACGAGATCTTTCCGGTCTCGGCCCGTACCGGCGAGGGCGTTCCGGAGCTGGTTGCCCACCTGGCCACGCTGATGCCGGAAGGCCCCTTCCTCTTTCCGCCCGACGCCATCTCCGACCAGCCGACGGCGACCCTGGTGGCCGAGCTGGTCCGGGAGCAGGCGATTCGCAGGACCTTCGAGGAGGTTCCGCACTCGGTCGAAGTCGTGGTTGAGGAGATGGAGCCCTCGGGAGGCGTGCTGCGGGTGCGGGCGCTGCTCTGGGTCGAAACCGAATCGCAGAAGGGGATCCTGGTGGGTCGCGGCGGGAGGATGGTCAAGGCGATCGGGAGCTCCGCCCGCCGCGAGATCGAGAAGCTCCTCGGTGAAAAGGTCCACCTCGACCTCTCGGTGCGCGTCCGCGGCGGCTGGCGCGGCGACGACGGTCTTCTCGACCGCCTGGGCATCGACTGAATCAGGCCTGCGGCAGGGCCGCCGACAGGAGGTCGGCCAGGTGCTCCACTCCATCCGGCGTCGTACCCGCTGGGCCGAGGCTGGGCAGGCACGCCACCGGGGCGTTGGAGAGCGAGCGGAGCCTTTCGAGCTGTGATTCCTGGCGCTGGACCAGCTCGAGCCTGCGATCGGCGGCGACCATCGCCGGAGAAGAGCCGATCGACCGCCTGGCCGCCTCGGCTTCGGACCGGCTCAGCCCACCTTCGAGCATCGAGTTCATCACCATCAGGGAAGGCCCCCGCCCGAGCTTCTCCTCGAGCAGGCCGGCGAGCTCGCCGGCCTCGTTCACCGGCGTCTCCTCGGGGATGGCCACGGTGATGATCAGGCACCGTTCCGGGTCCCGGAGGATCTCGTCGGCCTCCCTGGCCTGCGTGGCAATCGGCCCGACACGGGCGATCTCTGCATAGGTACGCGGGCTCTCGAGGAGGCCGAGCCCGTGGCCGGAGGCCGGCGCGTCGAGCACGGCGACGTCGTGGGGCGCCGACCCCGGTACCCAGCGGTCCGGTGACGAGAGCTCGGTGGCCTTGGTTATGGAAATCAGTTCGCTGGCGCCGGGCGCGGCGGCAACGAACCCCGAAAACGCGCGAGAGCGGATGGCGAGCTCGAGTACCGCCCGGGGCCTGACGATCTGTCCGGCCCATTCGGCCAGCGCTCCCTCCGGGTCGATCGTGGTCGTCCACATTCCGGGAACGATCTCCTTCTCGGAGCCGGGCCTGCCGGTGGACGAGCCACCCAGCAGCGCCGGTACCCGTGACTGGCCGGCCAGTTCGGCGGCGATCGTGTCGCGGCCGGTGCGGGCCAGCGCAAGGCTCGTGGCTGCCGCCACCGTCGTCTTCCCCACGCCGCCCTTGCCGGTAACGACCACGAGCCTGCAGCGATCGGTTCGCGCTTGTTGCGAAGCCATCATGGGGTTTACGGTACGGGTGTGGTTCCAGCCGTCGACAGCAGGGTCTCCGATGCGTATCGCGCCTGCCGCAGGATGCAGCTTCGGCGCGATCCCACCTACTTCGCAGCGACCTGGTCCCTGCCGGCGGAGCGCCGGCCCGCCCTCTATGCCCTGTACGGGTTCGTCCGGGGGGCCGACGACATCGCCGATGACCCGCGGCTCAACGGCGAGCGCCGGGCCGCCCTCGACCGCTGGCAGGCGATCCTCGAGGACGGTGTCGACCGCGGCTGGTCCGACCACCCGGTGATCGGCGCGCTGGTCGATGCCGGCCCCCGTTACGGAATGCGCCTCGAGCTGCTGCCCCGCTACATGGAGTCGATGCGCTCCGACTGTCGCGAGCCGGTCCGCATGGGCAGCCAGGAGGAGCTCGACCACTACATGGAGGGGACGGCGACCGTGGGGCCTGTGGCCGCCCCGCTGCTGGACGCCCCCGAGGAGGCCGGCGAGCGGCTCGCCCGTCTCGGGGTTGCCCTGCAGCTGACCAACTTCATCCGCGACGTAGGGACCGACTGGCGGAACGGTCGCGTCTACCTGCCGGGTCTGGTCGAAGAGGACCTCGCGCGGGGGGCCGCCACCCACAGGCTCCGCGAGCACGTGGCCCAGCAGGTGACGACGGCCCGTGCCCTCTTCTCGGAGACGGCAAGCCTCGAGGAGATGCTTCCCGCCGCGATGCGGCCGGGGGTGCGCGTGGCGCAGGCTGTGTACGGACGTGTCCTGGACCGCGTAGAGCGCAGCGGATACGACGTGGTCGGCAGGAGCACCCGGCCGCGCCCGTGGGACGCCGTCCACGCGATCGCGCGCGCACACGTCCGGTGACGCGGCGGGCCACCAAGCGCGGCGCCGAGCGGACCTCGCTCGACGGCCTGTGCGCCGACGTGATCGTCTGCGGGGCGAGCTTCGCCGGGCTGACCGTCGCCCGCGAGCTGGCGGGCTCCGGGGCGGAGGTGCTCCTGGTCGACCGCTACGAGATCGGCGAGCGCCAGACCTCGGCCTGCGCCTGCCCGACCCCCTGGCTCGAGGCGATGGGCCTCCAGGGGTCGATCCGCCAGGAGCTTCCGTTCATGACCTTCACCACCCCGCTGGGCTCCTCGAAGTACCGGCTGCCATGGAGCTGGTCGGCCTTCGACTACCGGGAGCTCTGCTCCATCCTCTGGGACGGTTGCGAGGGGGTCGCTTTCGAGACGGCAAAGGTCGATGGTCGCGGAGAGCGGCTCCCCGACGGTTCGGTCGAGGTGCACACCGACCGAGGGACGCTTCGGGCGCCGATCGTCGTTGACGCCCTCGGATGGAGACGCGTCCTGGCCAGCCCTCACTACCAGCCCCCTGAGGCCCCGCTGTCACGCGGCCTCGAGGTTCATCCCGAACACGACGGCAGCGGCGACAGCCTCGATATCTGGGTTGAGCGCGACATCGTCCGCCGCGGGTACGGGTGGCAGGTCCCGGCGGGGAAGGAGAGACGTGTGGGAGTCGGTTCCTACGACCCCCGGCGTCACGTCAGGGAGCCGACGGTGGCACTGGCCGAGCGGCTGGACGGGGACCCCGTCGGCTACCAGGGCAACTGGTTCCCACACCGCCTGCGCCGGGCCGCCGAGGACGGCGTCTTCTTCGTCGGCGACAGCGCCGGCCACTGCTTCCCGCTCTCCGGGGAAGGCATCAGGACGGCCTTCTACTTCGGGCTCGCCTGCGGGCGGTCGATCAGGTCCGTGGTCGACGGAGAGGCCGGCCTCGAGGAGGCGCTGGCGCGTTACGGCGCATTCTCCGCCGGCCACGCCCGCGCCTTCGGTATCGCCCTGCGTCTGCAGCGGCTGATTCCGGCGCTTCCTCCGCCGGTCCTGACCGCGGTGCTGAAGGTCATCGGCCGCCAGTCGCTGATCGACCGCTCGTTTGGCTGGTACCTGCGGCAGGCTCCACCGGAGTTTGCGCAGGCCGCTGCTTGAATTGCCGGTAATGGAGATCAGCTACGACGAAAACGGGCTCGTCCCTGTAGTGGCGCAGGACGCCCGGACCGGCGAGGTGCTGATGCTGGCCTGGGCCAATTCCGAGGCGATGGAGCTGACCGCCTCCACCGGAGAGCTGCACCTCTGGAGCCGTTCGCGCCAGGAAATCTGGAGGAAGGGGTCGACCTCGGGCTCGCTCATGAGGGTCGAGACGCTGCGGACCGACTGCGATGGCGACGCCGTGGTGGCCCTCGTCGAACCCGCCGGGCCGGCCTGCCACACCGGGGCCCGAAGCTGCTTCGCGCAGGACGATTCGCAGGAGAAGGTGCCCTTCGAGGCGCTTCCCACACTCGAGCGCACGATCGACGAGCGGGCCGCCGGACGGCCGGATGGCTCCTACACGGTCGAGCTGCTCGAGTCGCCGGCGCTTGCCGGCGAGAAGGTCACCGAGGAGGCGGGCGAGGTGGTCCTCGCGGTGGCTCAGGAGAGCGATGAGCGCGTCGACGAGGAGGCCGCCGACCTGCTCTACCACCTGAGCGTTCTCGTTTCGTCCCGCGGGCGCAGCCTCGCCGACGCCGCGCGCGTGCTCCTCGAACGGGCGAAATGAGCCCGGACGCTGCAGGGCCCGTCCGGCCTGCGCGGGACGAGGCGATCGCCCTGGCGGGCCAGTACACGCTGATCCCCCTGAAGCTGGAGGTCATCGACGACTGCGAGACGCCGGTCTCGGCCTTCCTCAAGCTTCGCGCGCTGGCGCCCGCCGAGCCCGCATTCCTGCTCGAGTCGGCTGAGCAGGGACAGCGCTTCGGCCGCTACAGCTTCATCGGCATGGCCCCGAGGGAGGTCCTGAGCTGGTCGCTGGGAGACGGCGGCGACCCGTACGGGCTCGCCGAAGAGCTCGCCGGACGCTGGCGCCAGGCGCCGATGGACGGCCTTCCGCCGTTCGCGGGTGGGCTGGTCGGCTACTTCGGCTACGACCTGGTTCGGTCGGTCGAGCCCCTCGCGGAGCCCAACCCGGACGAGATCGGCCTTCCGGACATGGCCCTGATGCTCAGCGACCTGCTCGTCGTCTTCGACCACCTCAAGCACACGCTGAGCGTGATCGTGAACCTGTTTGTGGAAGATGGCACCGACGTCGGGACCGCCTGGGATGCCGCTGCGGCCAGGATCGCCCAGGTGCACGAGGCACTTGCCGGGCCGCTTCCCGAGCAGGAGGGCAGCGTCCTGCCGGAGCCGGTCTTCGAGCCCAACATGACCCGGGAGGAGTTCGAGGCGATAGTTGCCCGGATAGTCGAATACGTCCACGCCGGTGACGCCTTCCAGGTCGTCCCCTCACAGCGCTGGACCGCCGAGACGGCGGTCGATCCGTTCTCCGTCTATCGCGGCCTCCGGGTAGTCAACCCGAGTCCGTACATGTACTTCCTCGACTTCGGTGGCTTCCAGGTGGTCGGCGCCAGCCCCGAGCCGCTGCTGACCGTCACCGGGCGCCGGGCCTCGACCCGGCCGATCGCCGGTACCCGGCCCCGCGGTTCCGGACCGAAGGAGGACCAGGAGATCGCCGAGGAGCTCCTCGCCGACGAGAAGGAGCGGGCCGAGCACGTGATGCTCGTGGACCTCGGGCGAAATGACCTGGGGCGCGTCTGCGAATACGGCTCGGTCGGGGTCGACGGCTTCATGGAGGTCGAGAACTACTCGCACGTAATGCACATCGTCTCCTCGGTCTCGGGCACGCTCCGCGATGGCGTCAGCCCCATGGATGCCCTGCGGAGCATCCTCCCGGCCGGGACCCTTTCGGGGGCGCCCAAGGTGCGCGCGATGCAGATCATCGACGAGCTGGAGCCGGTCAAGCGTGGCGGATACGGCGGTGCGATCGGCTACCTGAGCTACGCCGGCGATCTCGACACCTGCATCCACATCAGGACCGTCGTCTTCCGGGACGGGAAGGTCCACGTGCAGGCGGGTGGGGGAACCGTCGCCGACGCCACGCCGGCCAACGAGTACGAGGAGTCGGTCAACAAGTCGAAGGCCGTCATGCACGCCATCGAGATGGCGTGCGCGGAGCCGGGGTGGAAATGAGCCGGGTCCTGGTCATCGACAACTACGACTCGTTCACATGGAACCTCGTCCAGATCCTCGGTGAGATGGGAGCGGCCATCGAGGTCGTGCGGAATGACATGGCGGGGGTCGACGAACTTCTGGACCGGGGCTTCGACCGGCTGGTCATTTCGCCCGGGCCCTGCACGCCGGCGAAGGCCGGGATTTCGGTCGACGCGGCGCGCCGGTTCCCCGAGGAGGGCGTGCCGACACTCGGGGTTTGCCTCGGTCACCAGTCGCTGGTCGAGGCGTTCGGGGGCGAGGTGGTTCGCGGCGACCCGGTCCACGGCAAGACCGCGGAGATCGAGCACGACGGGCGCAGCATCTACTCCGGGCTCCCCGAGCCGCTGACCGTTGGCCGTTACCACTCGCTGGTGGCCAGCGAGGAGTCGCTGCCGGAAGCCCTCGAGGTGACCGCTCGCGGGGGAGGGGTCGTCCAGGGTGTTCGCCACACCGGGCTGCCTGCCGAAGGCGTTCAGTTCCATCCCGAGTCTGTCCTGACCCCGCACGGCCGGGAGATTCTCGGCCGGTTCCTCGAGGCGGGCGTCGCATGAGCGGCGTGGTTCTCGACGAGGCGATCGCACAGGCCCGCGCGGGGACCGACCTGGCCCGCGAGCAGGCGGCCGGCGCGCTGTCGGTGATCATGGCCGGGGATGCCGGGGAGGACCAGATCCGGGACCTTCTGCTGGCCCTGCGCGAGAAGGGAGAGACCGCCGACGAGCTCGCGGGGATGGCGGAGACGATGCGCTCCATGGCCAGCGAGGTACGGCCCCGGCGCACCGACCTTCTCGACACCTGCGGAACGGGTGGAGGCAGGCAGACCTTCAACATCTCGACGGCCGCCGCCCTGGTGGCCGCCGGCGCCGGCTGCGCCGTGGCCAAGCACGGCAACCGCACTGCGACCGGTCTCACCGGCTCTGCCGACGTGCTGGAGGAGCTTGGCGCCAGCCTCAACCTCGAGCCGGAGGCGGAGGCCGAGCTGATCGACGAGCTCGGTTTTGGCTTCATGTTCGCGCCGGCTCACCACGCGGCGACCCGCCACGTGGTGCCCGTTCGCAAGGCTCTCGGCGTGAGCACGATCTTCAACCTCCTGGGCCCGCTCACAAACCCGGCAGGCGCCCGGCGACAGCTCATCGGTGTTTGGGAACCGGAGCGGCTGGACCTCATGGCCGGGGCGTTGGCCGCACTCGGGACCGAGCATGCCCTCGTGGTCTCAAGCAGGGACGGGCTCGACGAGATCTCGGTCGCGGCTCCGACCGAGGCCAGGGAGGTGCGGGACTCCTCGGTCGAGTCCCTGGTGATCACCCCGGAGGAGCTCGGCCTCCGTGCGTCCGGAATCGAGGAAATACCCGGAGGCGACGCGGCCGCAAGCGCAGCAACCATCACCGGGGTGCTGGAGGGCCGGCCCGGGCCGGCGCGCGACATCGTGCTGGCCAACGCTGCGGCCGCCATTTACGTCTCCGGTGGCGCCCCTTCGATCGGTGAAGGCGTCACCCGGGGAGAGTCCTCGATCGACTCCGGCGCTGCTCGTGAGCTTCTCGCGGCCTACGTTGCCCGCACGGGGGAGATGGCGGCGGGATGAGCGTACTTCGCCGGATCTGCGACACATCACGGGAGCGCGTGGCCGAGAGGCGGGCGCAGGTTCCCGAGGCGGAGCTGCTGGCGATGATCCCCCAGCGCGGCGGCACCGGGCGCCTGCGCCAGGCGCTCGAGGCCCCGGGCATGTCGGTTATTGCCGAGTTCAAGCGCCGGTCCCCGAGCGCCGGGGAGATTCGCCCGGGCAGCAGCGTCACCGACGTGGTGTGCGCCTATGAAGAGGCCGGAGCAAGCGCACTCTCGGTGCTGACCGAGGAAGAGAACTTCGGCGGCTCGCTGGCCGACCTGCAGGAGGCGAGGGAGGCAAGTGCCCTGCCAATCCTGCGCAAGGACTTCACCGTCGACGGGTACCAGGTGGCTGAAGCCGCAGCCGCCGGCGCCGACGCTGTCCTGCTGATCGTCGCCGCGCTGGATGACGGCGAGCTCAGGAGCCTGGACGTCAGGGCGCGTGAGCTCGGGCTCGACGTGCTGGTTGAGGTCCACGACGACGAGGAGCTTGAACGGGCCATGGGGGCGGTCGACCCGGAGATCATCGGCATCAACAACCGCGACCTGCGCGACTTCACCGTGGATACCGCACGCACCTCGAAGCTCATGTCCGCGATCCCGGCCGGGAAGGTCGTGGTGAGCGAGTCCGGTATCACTTCGGCGGCGCAGCTCGAGGAGCTCGAGCAGGCCGGGGTCGATGCGGTGCTGGTAGGCGAGCGGCTGATGCGGGCTCCCGACCCGGGCGAGGCGCTGCGGGAGCTGAAGTCCTTCGGGATAGCCTGAAAAGCTTCGCTGTGCCTCAGGAACCGTTTATTGAGCCTTCAGTAACCGACCCCATCCTCGAATCCCATGACCAATGAAAAGAAGATCTGGCCCGTGGCAATCATCTCCGGCCTGGTCGGCGCGGGCGCGGCGGTCGCCGTGGCGGCGCTGGTCGGGATCGGCGGGGGTGGTGAGACGACCGTCGTCCGCGCCGGCAGCGGCGAGCTTCGGCCGGTCTCCAGCGGCGAGGGACTCAGTGCAAGCCAGATCTACCGCCGTGACTCACGCGGCGTGGTGTCGGTACTTGCCGAGGGTGTGCAGAGCGACAGCGAGTCGCAGTTCGGGATTCCCGGCTCCGGGTCGGGCAAGTCGAGCGGAACCGGCTTTGCCATCGATAACGAAGGCACGATCCTCACCAACGCCCATGTCGTCGACGGGGCGAAGAAGGTGACCATCGGCGTCGGCCTCGAAGGCGACAGCGACAAGACGACCGAGGCAAAGGTGCTCGGGGCCGACCGCTCCACCGACCTGGCCGTGCTCAAGGTCGACCCTTCGGGCCTTAACCTGCGCCCGCTCCCGCTGGGCTCCTCGAGCGACGTCATCGTCGGCGACCCGGTGGTGGCCATCGGCAACCCGTTCGGGCAGACCGGGACCCTCACCACCGGCGTGGTCTCGGCCAAGGGACGGCAGATCGAGGGCCTGAACGGTTTCACGATCGACAACGTCATCCAGACCGACGCGGCGATCAATCCCGGCAACTCCGGCGGTCCGCTGATCGACGCGGCCGGTGAGGTGATCGGGATCAACTCCCAGATCCAGACCGGCGGGAGCAACGGCAGCGTCGGCATCGGCTTCGCTATCCCGATTGACACGGCCCGCAAGCTTGTCCCCGGCCTGCGTGAGGGCAAGGTGGACACCGGCTACCTCGGCATCACCACCATCGGGATTACGCCCGAGCTCGAAGCACTCAACCTGCCGGTGGACGAGGGCGTGCTTATCATTTCGGTCCAGCCGGGCAGCCCGGCGGCCAGGGCCGGCCTCAAGGGCGGGACGGTCCCGGCGGAGCTCGACGGCCAGAAGATCATGATCGGCGGTGACGTGATCGAGAAGATCGACGGCCGCCAGATGGATTCCGCTGCCGACGTCTCGTCCTACGTTGCCTCGAAGAAGGCCGGAGACCGGATCGAGATCGAATACCTCAAGGGCGGAAAGAAGCGCGAGACCGTCGAGGTCGAGCTCGGGCGCCGGCCCCAGCAGAACATCAAGCAGCCCTAGCGCGCGGCAGCTCCGGAGCGATCTGCGACCATAGGGCGGGTGGAGGCACCCCGCGTAAAGATCTGTGGCCTGACCGACCTCGCCGACGCCGAGATGGCGCTGGAGAACGGGGCCTGGGCGCTGGGATGCGTCATGTGGGACGGCTCCCCGCGCGCCTGTGACCCGGCGCAGGCGCAGCTGATCGCCCGCCGCCTGGGGCGGAGCGCGGAGGTTTGTGGCGTCTTCGTGGACGAGCCGCTCGACGATGTCTCCAGGCTGGTCGAGGCAACGGGCTTCACGATGGTCCAGCTCCACGGGGACGAGGGCCCGTCCTACTGCGATGAGCTGGGCCGCCGCACCGGCGCCCGGATCGTCAAGGTCGGCCGGGTGGGGTCGGCCGCCGACCTGCGTGACATGGAGCGTTTCCGGAACGTCGATTACCACCTGCTGGACACCCGAAAGACAGGGCTGCCCGGTGGGACGGGCGAGAGCTGGGACTGGGAACTTGCCGGCCAGCGCAGCTCGCCTGTGCCCCTGATCGTGAGCGGTGGCCTGGGACCGGAGAACGTCGGGGAAGCGATAGCCGCGGCCAGGCCCTTCGCTGTCGACGTGGCCTCCGGTGTCGAGTCGGAGCCCGGGGTCAAGGATCCGGAGAAGGTGCGCAGCTTCATGGAAGCGGTGGCCCGAACGGGAGAGCCGGTGGCCGGATGAGCGCGCCCGTAGAGCACCGTTTCGGTCCCTACGGCGGCCAGTACGTGCCCGAGACGCTCATGCCCGCCCTCGAGCAGCTCGAGGCGGCCTGGGTTGAGGCGCGCGACGACCCGGCCTTCCGCGAGCGCCTGGACGTACTGCTTCGCGACTACGCCGGACGCCCCACGCCGCTCTACCTCGCATCCGGCCTCTCGGAGGCGGCCGGGCGGCCGGTCTACCTCAAGCGGGAGGATCTTCTCCACACCGGGGCCCACAAGATCAACAACGCCCTCGGCCAGGCACTTCTCACCGTCCGGATGGGCAAGAGCCGGGTGATCGCCGAGACCGGTGCCGGCCAGCACGGTGTGGCGACGGCGACTGCCTGTGCGCTCCTGGGCCTCGAGTGCGTCGTCTACATGGGTGCCGAGGACATCAGGCGCCAGCAGCCGAACGTGCAGCGCATGGAGCTGCTCGGAGCGACCGTGGTGCCGGTGACGGCCGGGGCGGCGACGCTCAAGGAGGCGGTCTCCGAGGCGATCCGGGACTGGGTCACCAATGTCGACAGCAGCCACTACATCCTTGGCTCCGCCGTCGGGCCGGCTCCCTATCCGGTGATCGTCAGGGAGCTGCAGCGGTGCATCGGGGACGAGGCACGGGCTCAGATCCTCGAACGTGAGGGACGCCTGCCCGACCGGGTGATCGCCAGCGTTGGCGGGGGCTCCAACGCGATCGGCATGTTCGCCGGTTTCATCGATGACGAAGAGGTCGAGCTGGTTGGCGTCGAGGCCGCGGGTGAGGGGATCGAGAGTGGCCGCCATGGCGCCCCGCTGGCGGCTGGCGGCAGGGCCGGGGTGCTGCACGGCTCGCTGAGCGCGATCCTTCAGGACCCGAGCGGCCAGATCGCCGAGGCACACTCGGTCTCCGCCGGCCTGGACTACCCCGGATCGGGCCCACAGCACGCATGGCTGCGCGACAGCGGCAGGGCCCGCTACGTCGGCGTGCGTGATGCGGATGCGCTCGAGGCGTTCGCCCGCACCGCGCGGCTCGAGGGGATCATCCCCGCGCTCGAGCCGGCGCACGCGCTCCACTACGTCCTGGAGGAGCCGAGCGATTCCGGGCTCGACCTGGTCTGCCTCTCGGGGAGGGGCGACAAGGACCTTTCGGAGGTCCTCAAGCTCCTGGGTGAAAGTTGAACGGCATCGATCGCATATCGGAGGCGTTCGAGAAGCGCCGGGGACGGGCGGCGCTTATGCCGTACCTGATGGGTGGATTCCCCGACCGCGAGACGTCCCTGGCTATCGGGCGTGCCTACGCAGACGCCGGGGCCGACCTCGTGGAGCTCGGCGTCCCGTTCTCCGACCCGCTCGCCGACGGCCCGGTGATCCAGGAGGCTGGGGCACGGGCCCTGGAGGCTGGCGCAACCCCGGAGTCGGTGCTGGAGACCGCCGCCGCTCTCTCGGATGCGGTGCCGGTGGTGCTGATGACCTACAGCAACCTCGTCCTGTCCCGGGGTGCCGACGAGTTCGTCTCCGACCTGGCCGCGGCCGGGGTCAGCGGGCTGATCGTTCCCGACCTTCCGCTGGAGGAGTCCGGGGAGCTCGGCGACGCCTGCGAGGCCAGCGGGATCGCGCTCGTGCCGTTGGCCGCACCAACCAGCAGCGACGACCGGATGGAGCAGATCGGTTCGCAGGCGCGAGGTTTCCTCTACACGGTTTCGGTCTCCGGGACGACCGGCGAGCGGTCGGGGGACGCAGGCTACGCGGAGCTGATCGAGCGGGCGCGCGGCCATTCACGCGTCCCGGTCGCGCTCGGGTTCGGCATTTCGACGCCCGAGCAGGCCGATGCCGCAGCCCAGGCTGGAGCCGACGGGGTGATCGTCGGCAGCAGGCTCGTGCGCGAGGCCTCGGAGAGCGACGACCCCGCCTCGGCGTGCGGGGCGCTCGTAGAGCGATTCGCCCAGGCGCTCCGGTAAGCTTGCGCGGGTATGGGCCTCTTCGTCACATCCGTATTTGCCCTATCGCTCTGGGTGGTTCTCATCGCCTTTGGCGTGAGCCCGCTGGATGGCCTTCTCCTCGCGCTGGTCATCATCGTGACCGCTGCCGGCGTACGGGTGCTGGGCCAGCGGTTCAGTGGCGAAGACAGCTGAACCCCGGCCGGCCCTGAGGGCCGTTGCGCTGCTCGGGGCGGCGGTGGTAGCCATCGGTGTCGCGGGCTGCGGGACCGACGACGCCAAGGTTGCCGGCGCCCAGGTCTACGGCACCTACCTGAGTGTCTACTCGAGCCTTCCGCTGAGCGGTCCCGATGCCGAGGCGGGCAACGACATCCTCAACGGGGAGCGGCTCGCCTTCTCCGAAAGGGACGGCAAGATCGGCGACTTCATCCTCAACTTCGTCTCGCTCAACGCGCTGGCGGGCAAGGGGAAGGATCCCGGGAACGGGCAGGTGGCGCTCAATGCCCGCCGCGCGGTTACCGACCCGCGCTCAATCGCCTACATCGGCGACTTTGAGAAGTCCCAGACGGAGCTCTCGAGGGTGATCGTCGACCAGGCCCAGCTTCTCCAGGTCGCACCCTCGGCCGGATGGGACGGCCTTCCGGGCGGCAGGCAGGAGGCACCCGGATTTCGCTCCGCATACCGCGAGCAGTTCGGAGAAGAGCCGACCGACGATGCGCTCTACGGCTACGAGGCCATGAACGACGTACTCGATGCCATCGAGCGCGCCGGCAAGGAGGGAGGCAACCGTATTGCGGTAGCCGACGCCTTCCGGGCCGGCCCGGGCAACTGAACCTCCCGGGTCAGCGCCCCAGGGCGGACCTGAGCGCAGCGTCGAGCTCGGGCTGCTGGAAGACGTAGCCGGACTCGAGCGTCCGGGCAGGGACGGCGCGCTGGCCCTCGGTGACGATCTCGGCCATCTCGCCGTAGAGGGTGCGAATGGCAAACGCCGGTACCGGGAATATCGCCGGGCGTCCCAGTGCCCGTCCGAGTGCCTTCGAGAAATCGGCATTGGTCACCGGCTCGGGAGCGGTGCCGTTCACCGGCCCCGACCAGCCCTCTCCGTCCAGGGCAGCCAGGTAGATGCCGACAATGTCGTCGAGGTGTATCCAGGGCATGTACTGCCTGCCGCCGGCCACCGGACCCCCGACCCCGGCGCGGAAGGGGGGCAGCATCGTCTTGAGGGCGCCGCCGCCTGAGTCGAGAACCACCCCGGTGCGCACGATCACCACGCGGAGGCCGAGCTCTTCGGCGGCCCGGGCCCGGCGCTCCCATTCGACGCAGACCTCTGCGAGGAAGTCGCTGCCGGCGGGAGCCGACTCGTCGATGATCTCCGCCCCGTGCTTTCCGTAGTAGCCGACGGCCGATGAGGAGACGAGGACGCCGGGCCGGGGCTCCGACGCGGCGATGCCGGCGACGAGGTTGGCGGTGCCGAGGTCGCGGCTGGCCCGGATCGAGCGCTTGACCGACTCGGTCCACCGCTGGGCGACCGGCTCTCCGGCGAGATGAACGACCCCATCCCGTCCGCTGATCGCCGAGCTTGGCGCCGGCTCGGCCATCGGGTCCCATGCGACAGCCTCGACCCCGAGCTCACGCGCGGCCTGGTCGGGATTGCGGGACAGGACGGTGACCTCGTCTCCCCGCTCCTTCAGGGCGGCGACCAGTGCGGTCCCGATCAGTCCCGTTGCTCCAGTGACAGTGACCTTCATTTCGTCTGCGTTCCTCGCTGGTTGCTTGCAAAGCCTCTACGGACGGGAGGTCCGTCTGGCGCAACGGCGCTCATCCGTTCGGGTGACGCATCGACTCCACATCGGAGGCGGCGAAACCGATAGTGCTCTGGCCGGCCTGCGCGGCGCCGGAACGCCGCGCCTCGACCGAAACGGCCTCGGCCACTGCCGGCGCGACGTCGCGGTTGAAGACGGAGGGAATGAAGTACTCCTCGCAGAGCTCCTCGTCGGTCACGATGTCGGCGATGGCCCGTGCAGCGGCCATCTTCATCGGCTCGGTGATCTGGTCGGCGCGAACGTCGAGGGCACCGCGGAATATTCCGGGAAAGGCCAGGACGTTGTTGATCTGGTTGGGGTAGTCCGAGCGGCCGGTGGCGATGATCCGGGAGTACTCGGC
Source organism: Solirubrobacteraceae bacterium (assembly GCA_040398965.1). GTDB lineage: Bacteria > Actinomycetota > Thermoleophilia > Solirubrobacterales > Solirubrobacteraceae > F1-60-MAGs163. The sequence continues at coordinate 74,427 of JBBASZ010000008.1, forward strand.
GGCCTCCTCGGGGGTGACCTCGGGGTTCGGGTTGGCCATGGCGAAGATCATCGGGTCGGGGTTCATCGTCGCCAGGGCCGATGGTTCGATCACCCGGGCGCCGGAGAGGCCGATGAAGAGGTCGGTTCCCCGTATTGCCTCGGTCGGCCCGCCGGAGATCTTCTCCGGGTTTGAGACCTCGGAGAACCAGCGCTTGATCTCCGGCATCGAGCCGTCCAGGTAGTCGGCCCGTTCCGTGCTGAGGACGCCCTGGGAATCGCAGCCGATGATCTCCGTCACCCCGGCCTCCAGCAGGATCTTTGTCACGGCGATCCCGGCTGCCCCCAGCCCGACCATCAGGACGCGCAGGTCGCCGATCTCCCTGCCGGTGAGCTTGCAGGCGTTCATCAGCGCGGCGAGGACGACGATTGCCGTGCCGTGCTGGTCGTCGTGGAAGACGGGAATGTCCAGCCGCTCCTTGAGCGCCTCCTCGATCTCGAAGCAGCGGGGCGCGGAGATGTCCTCCAGGTTTATCCCGCCAAAGCCCGGGGCGATCCTCTCGACCGTGTCGATGATCTCCTGCGGGTCCTTCGTGCTGAGGCAGATCGGGAAGGCGTCGACGCCGGCGAACTCCTTGAAGAGCATCGCCTTGCCCTCCATCACCGGCATCGCCGCCTCGGGACCGATATCGCCGAGCCCGAGGACGGCCGTGCCGTCGCTGACCACGGCGACCGTGTTCCGCTTGATCGTGTACTGGAAGGCCCGCTCGCGGTCTTCGGCGATCGCGCTGCAGACGCGTGCGACCCCTGGCGTGTAGGCCATCGAGAGGTCGTCGCGGGTCTTCAGCGGGGAGCGGTTGTGCTGCTCGATCTTGCCGCCGACGTGAATCTGGAAGGTGCGGTCGGTCGTATCGACCACCTGAGCCCCATCGATTGCGTTGATGGCCGAGACGATGTCGTCCCAGTGGTCGGGGTCGTTGGCGTCGACCGTGATGTCCCGCACCAGCCCTCCGTTGGCTTCGACGAGGTCGATCGGGCCGATCACCGCGCCGGCGTCGCCGATCGCGCCGGCAACCTTGCCGAGCATTCCCGGGACGTCTTCGATCTCGACCCGGATCGTGAGGCTGTACTGGGCTGAAGGGGTGGGACTCACTCCGGCGGCAGTCTACGGGGGTTCAGGCTCAGCCCATGTGCCGCATCCTGCGGTAGCTTGCCCGCGGTGGCCGAGACGCTCTACCTGATCGACGGCAACAGCCTCGCCTACCGAGCGTTCTTCGCCCTGCCGGACACGATCGCCACCTCGAAGGGGCAGCCGACCAACGCCATCTTCGGCTTTGCCTCGATGCTCGTGAAGATCATTACCGAGCACGGAAGCAACCCGACCGTCGTCTGCTGGGACGCAGGCTCTTCGGGACGCAAGGAGCTCGACGAGCGCTACAAGGCGAACCGCGCCTCACGACCCGACCTGCTCAAGGAGCAGTGGCCCTACTTCGAGCCGATCGTCGAAGCCTTCGGGTGGACGAACGTCTCGGTGGACGGATACGAGGCCGACGACGTGATCGGGACCCTCGCGGAGCGTGCTCTTAACGCCAAGCCCCCGATCGACGTCGTGGTGGTCACCGGCGACCGCGACTCATTCCAGCTGATCGACCCCGAGGGACGGGTGAGGGTGATGGCCACCGCACGGGGTATCACCGACACCAAGGACTACGACTACGACGCCGTGGTCGAGCGTTACGGAATCGGGCCGGAGCTGATCCCCGACTTCTACGGCCTGAAGGGCGACTCCTCGGACAACATCCCCGGCGTCCCCGGCATTGGCGACAAGACGGCGAGCGAGCTTCTCCAGCGGTTCGGCTCGCTCGAGAAGATCCTCGACAGCGTCGACGAGATCTCCGGGGCCAAGCGCAAGGAGAACCTCGTCAACCACGCAGGCGACGCGCGCCTGAGCAAGCAGCTGGCCACCATCCAGCGCGACGTTCCCGTCGACCTCGACCCCGCCGCCGAGGTCGCCCGCGAGCCGGACCGCTCCCGGATCAGGGAGGTTTTCGGAGAGTTTGAGCTCAAGGATCCCCTAAGGCGCATGGAGGCCATCCTCGGTGAGGACGCGGGCGCCCAACCCGGGGGAGAGGAGCTCGAGTGGTCGGAGGGGACCCTGGAGAAGGCCGCCTCACTCGGCGGCCGCAAGAAGCCGCTTGCCGTTGCCGTGGTGGCACCCGAGGCCGGTGAGGGGGAGCTCTTCGCGCGCGACGAGCAATGGCGCTTCGGCACCAGCGCCGACGGCAAGGCGATTGCGGGAGCCCTCGGATCGCCCGAGCAGGTCGCCCCGGCCCTCGGGGACCGGCCGGTCATCGCCCACGACGCCAAGGGGCTTGGCGTGGTCCCGGAAAACGTCGACTGGGACACGATGCTCGCGGCATACCTTCTCGACCCGGCGCGGCGCGGCTACGACCTGGAGGAGCTCTGCGAAGCTGCCGGAATCGCCATCGACTGCGAGGACGAGGCGGCCCTCCGGGCAGCGCTGGTCGCCGCCCTGGCCGAATGGCAGGCCCCGCGGGTTGCCGAGCGCGACCAGACCGGGCTGCTCAAGGAGATGGAGATTCCGCTCGAGCCGGTCCTCAGGGCGATGGAGGTTGCCGGGGTCCGGCTCGACACGGATTCGCTGGCGAAGATCACGAAGAAGGTGCGTCGGGAGATTGGTGGCCTCGAGAAGAAGATCCACGCGCTGGCCGGCGAGGAGTTCACCATCGGCTCGCCCCAGCAGCTCGGAGCCGTCCTGTTCGACAAGCTCGGCTTGACCCGCAAGCGCAAGGGCAAGACCGGCTATTCGACCGACGCGCGCGTCCTGCAGGCGATTCGTGACGAGCACGAGATCGTTCCGCTCGTCGAGCGCTGGCGGGAGCTGAACCAGCTCCTGAAGACCTACCTCGATGCCCTGCCTTCACTGGTGGACGACGAGGGCCGGATCCACACCACCTTCGTTCAGGCCTCGACGGCGACCGGCCGGCTCTCCTCGGTGAACCCGAACCTCCAGAACGTCCCGGTGCGCACCGAGCTCGGCCAGGAGATAAGGGGATGCTTTGAGGCCGCGCCCCGGAAGGTGCTCCTCTCGGCCGACTACTCGCAGGTCGAGCTTCGGGTGCTGGCCCACGTGGCCGACGAGGACGTGCTCAAGGAGATCTTCAGCCGGGGCGAGGATGTCCACACCGCCACCGCGAGGGAGGTGTTCGGCGTCTCCGAGGACGAGATCGACGCCGGAATGCGCTCGAAGGCCAAGATGATCAACTACGGGATCGTCTACGGGCTTGGAGAGTTTGGGCTGGCCGACCGGCTCAATATCCCCAGGGCCGAAGCGGGGGAGTTCATCGACGCCTACCTCGGCCGCTTCGCCCGGATCCACGCCTTCATGGAGGAGACGGTCGAGAAAGCCCGTGAGGACGGTTACGTGACGACCCTGTTCGGGCGCCGTCGCGACATCCCGGAGCTTCGGTCCTCAAATCGCCAGACGGTGGCGCTCGGCGAGCGGCTGGCCGTCAACACCGTCGTCCAGGGGACCAGCGCCGACGTCATGAAGCTCGCGATGATCGGAGTCGCCGGTTCACTGGAGGCCAGCGGGCTGAAGAGCAGGATGATCCTCACCATCCACGACGAGCTCCTCTTCGAGGGTCCGCGGGCGGAAACCCCCGAGCTGGGAGAGCTCGTGGCGGAGGGGATGGTGGCCCCGTGGGGTGAGCGGGAGCCGGCGCTTGAGGTTGACGTCGGCGTCGGGCGCACCTGGCTGGAGGCCAAGTAGGCAGGCGATATCGCCCTTCGGCCGGGCGTCTTTGGCGCTAACCTGCGTGGTTCATGACAACCACCCCGACCGAAACCGAAGTCCAGATCGAAGGATCTGTAGTCCCGGGAAGCGACGGGATGCTGCTCGAAGTTGACGGGCAGGTAATCCCCAACTACGCCGCGACCTTCTCACCCTTCAGCGAGGGCGAGGTCGTCTCCGGCCGCGTCGTGCGCATCGACAACGACGAGGTCCTCGTCGACATCGGGTACAAGAGCGAGGGCGTAATCACCTCGGGCGAGCTCTCTATCCGCAAGAACGTCGACCCCCACGAGGAGGTTGAGCTCGGCGAAGAGGTCGACGTGCTGGTTCTCACCAAGGAGGACCAGGACGGGCGCCTCCTGGTCTCCAAGAAGCGTGCCCGTTTCGAGAAGGCCTGGCGGCGGATCGAGGCTGCCGCCGAGTCCGGCGAGCCGGTCGAGGGCAATGTCATCGAGGTCGTCAAGGGCGGACTGATCGTCGATCTCGGCGTTCGCGGGTTCCTTCCGGCCTCGCTCGTCGACATCCGGCGCGTCGCCGACCTCGACGCCTTCCTGCACACCACCATCGAGTGCAAGGTCATCGAGCTCAACCGCCAGCGCAACAACGTCGTTCTCTCCCGCCGCGCGGTGCTCGAGGAGGAGCGCAAGGGCGCCCGCCAGGAGATCCTCGACCGCCTGCAGCCCGGCGCGATCGTCGAGGGGCAGATCTCCAACATCGTCGACTTCGGCGCCTTCGTCGACCTCAACGGGATCGACGGCCTGATCCACATCTCCGAGATCTCCTGGTCCCACGTCAACCACCCCAGCGAAGCGCTCTCGATCGGGGACACCGTCCAGGTGAAGGTTCTCGAGATCGACCGCGACCGCCAGCGGATTTCGCTGGGGCTCAAGCAGACCCAGGACGACCCCTGGCAGCGGGTGGTCAACACCTACAACGTTGGCGATGACCTCGAGGGAGCGGTCACCAAGGTCGTCACCTTCGGCGCCTTCGTCGAGATCCTCGACGGTGTCGAGGGCCTGGTCCACATCTCCGAACTGGCCCCCCACCACGTGGAGAACCCGCGTGAAGTGGTTGCCCCCGGGGACGAGATCAAGGTGAAGGTCCTCGAGATCGACTCCGAGCGCCGGCGCCTCTCGCTTTCGGTCAAGCGCGTCGAGGGCCAGATCCTCTCCGCCCACACCGGCGGACTCGACCTCGGCGAGGAGGAGATGGAGGCGGAGGCCGGCGAAGCAGTCGCGGCGGCCGCCGACGAGGAGGCCGCAGCCGACGAGATCGTCGCCACCGCCGACGACGAGGCGGTTGCCGACGAGGCCGCGGCCGAGGAAGAGGTCGAGATCTCCGACGACGGCCCCGAGGAACAGGAAGCGGACGCGGAGGTCGAGGTAGCCGACGAGGCAGCCCCTGCTCCCGAGGCCGAAGCTCCCGGCGCCGAAGAGGCGCCCAGCGAAGACTGACCTGGAGTCCCAGGTGAGCGGCCCGGCGGCGATCCCGTTCGTGGGGCTGACCGGGGCGATGGGCGCCGGCAAGAGCTCGGCGCTCGAGGCGCTTGGCCGCCTCGGAGCGACGACGCTTTCCACCGACCGCGTTGTCCATGACCTCTACGGGCGCCCCGACGTTATTGAGGCCGTGGTGGGCCGCTGGGGTGGGGATGTGGCACCCGGCGGCGTGATCGACCGCGCGCAGGTAGCCCGCCACGCCTTTGCGGCCCCGGCGGAGCGCGCCTGGCTCGAGGGGCTTCTCTGGCCGCTCGTGGGAGCGGAGGTGCAGTCCTTCCGGGAGGAGGCGGCAGCGGCCAATCCGCCGCCGGTGGCGATGGTCGTCGAGACGCCACTCCTGTTCGAGGCCGGAATGGAGTCGGCCTACGACGCGACGATCGTCGTGGTCACCGACGAGCAGCTGCGCCTGCAGCGCGCCGCCGCCCGCGGGCATGCCGCCGTCGACGAGCGCCACGACAGGCAGCTCAGCCAGGAAGAGAAGGCCGAGCGGGCAACCTACGTCGTGGCCAATGACGGAAGCCTCGAAGATCTCGAGGTGGCGCTGGCCGGGGTGCTTGCCAGACTGGCGGAATGACCTCGGCGCGAATCCGCCGCCGGCGCCTCGGGGTGGGGATCCTCCTGCTCGCGCTCCTTGCTGCCGGGCTGCTCGTCGCCAACGGCACCTTTCACCACGCGGCGCGCGAGATATCGCTGCCGCTGCGCTACGACGACATCATCCGCCAGCAGGCCAGGGAGAAGAATCTCGATCCGGCCCTGATTGCCGCGGTGATCTTCGTCGAGTCGCGCTTCATTGCCGGGCGGACCTCACCGGCCGGCGCCGAGGGGCTGATGCAGATAACCCCGGAGACCGCGCGAGACATCGCCCGGCGCTCGGGGGGTACCCGGTTCACGGTCGCCGACCTCGACACCCCGCAGATAAACATCTCCTACGGCTCCTACCTGCTCCGCGAGCTGCTCGACCGCTACGACGGCGACCTCGCCGCCGCCCTGGCCGCTTACAACGCCGGCCCTGGCAACGCCGACAAGTGGGGCGGCTCGTCGCTGAAGGCGCAGGACATCCCGTTCCCGGAGACGCGGGCCTACGTAGAGAAGGTGCTCCGGGCCCAGGAGGACTATCGCGCCCGCTACGACAAGGAGCTCGGGCCGGCGCCCTGAGCGGTCTAACCTCCTCCCGTGCCCGAGTTCCGGCTCGATCCGCAATTCACGCCGACCGCCGACCAGCCGGCGGCGATCGACCGGATCGCCGCCGAGGTCTCCGGGGGTGCCCGCGGGACCACCCTGCTGGGAGCTACCGGCACCGGCAAGACGATGACTATGGCCGGGGTTATCCAGGAGCTGCAGCGCCCGAGCCTCGTCCTGGCCCACAACAAGACGCTCGCCGCCCAGCTCTGCAACGAGTTCCGCAGCTTCTTTCCCGACAACGCCGTCGAGTACTTCGTCAGCTACTACGACTACTACCAGCCGGAGGCGTACGTCCCGAGCAAGGACCTCTTTATCGAAAAAGACTCGGCGATCAACGAGGAGATCGACCGCCTGCGCCACGCTGCCACCGCCGCGCTGTTCGCCCGTCGCGACGTGATCATCGTCGCCAGCGTCTCGGCGATCTACGGGATGGGCTCGCCGGAGAGCTACGACCGCAACGTCCAGGTGCTGAGGAAGGGGGAGGAGATCGACCGCGACGCCCTGCTTCGCAAACTCGTGGCGATCCAGTACACGCGCAACGACACCGCCCTCGGACGGGGCACCTTCCGGGTGCGGGGAGAGGCTCTCGAGGTCTTCCCGGCCTATGCCGAGAGCGCATTCCGGGTCACCCTTTTCGGGGACGAGGTCGAGCGCCTCCAGGAGTTCGACCCCCTGACCGGCGAGCTGCTGGCCGACGACCTCGAGCACGTCGCCGTCTGGCCGGCAACCCACTACAACGTCGAGGAGGGTTCGATCGACCGTGCGGTGGAGGAGATCGGCCGCGAGCTCGAGGCCCGCTGCGGCGAGCTCGAGGGCGAGGGCAAGGAGCTCGAGTCCCACAGGCTCCGGCAGCGCACGCAGTACGACATGGAGATGCTCCGGGAGATGGGGTTCTGCAACGGCATCGAGAACTATTCCCGGATCCTCGACGGCCGCAAGCCCGGCGACCGGCCCTACTGCCTGGTCGACTACTTCCCCGAGGACTTCGTCTGCTTCATCGACGAGTCCCACCAGACCATCCCGCAGCTGGGGGCGATGTACGAGGGCGACCGCTCGAGGAAGCTGACCCTCGTCGACTACGGGTTCCGGCTGCCCAGCGCGCTCGACAACCGGCCCCAGACCTTCGACGAGTTCCTCTCGATCACGCCGCAGATGGTCTTCGTCAGCGCCACCCCGGGGCGCTACGAAAAGGACCATTCGGGCGCCGTCGTCGAGCAGATCGTTAGGCCCACCGGGATCGTCGACCCTTCGATCGACGTGCGGCCAACGCTCAACCAGATCGATGACCTGATCGGGGAGATCCGGGAGAGGATCGAGCGCTCCGAGCGGACCCTGGTGACGACGCTGACCAAGAAGATGAGCGAGGACCTGACCGACTACCTGCTCGAGATGGGGATTCGAGTCCGCTACCTGCACAGCGAGGTCGACACGCTCGAGCGCATCCAGATCATCCGCGACCTCCGGCTCGGCGAGTTCGACGTGCTGGTGGGGGTGAACCTGCTGCGGGAGGGCCTAGACCTGCCCGAGGTCTCACTCGTCGCGATCCTTGACGCCGACAAGGAGGGCTTCCTTCGGGGCGAGACGTCACTGGTGCAGACGATCGGGCGCGCGGCGCGGCATGTGGACGGGACGGTCCTGATGTATGCCGATCGCGAGACCGAGGCGATGCGCAGTGCGCTGGCCGAGACCGAGCGGCGGCGGGCCATCCAGGTCGCCTACAACGAGGAGCACGGGATCACGGCCGAGTCCATCGTCAAGGCGGTCAGCGATATCGGGGAGTTCCTGCAGGCCGAAAGCAAGACGCCGAAGAAGGGCCGACGTGGCCC
>JBBASZ010000009.1:0-46851 GCA_040398965.1 Solirubrobacteraceae bacterium
ATAGCGGGGGCGGGATTCGAACCCGCGACCTTCGGGTTATGAGCCCGACGAGCTACCAGACTGCTCCACCCCGCGACGTGCTTCGAAGATAGCAACCGGGGGCGGCCGCGATCAACCGCGGGCAGCGACCTTCAGGCGACCCCGGCCCGGGCGATCGTGGTGACCGACTGGTAGTAGATGTCGCGCCCGAAACCGGGGATCGGGAAGAGGTAGGCCTGGCAGGGAGAGGGAATGTCGACGCGGGCCCGGTCCTCGCCGGTGTCGAGGTCGACGACCACGAGCTGGTCGCTGCCGAAGGCCAGGCCCCTGCGGCGGACCACCGAGAGGTGGCCGAGCAGCTGGAGCGCCGGCCGGAGCAGGCGGCGAACCGCCGGGCGGCGGAGAGCCGGCGCCTGGCGCCAGTCCTGCACCACGAGCTCGCGCGTGTCCGGGTAGAGGATGAGGTGCGCGGCATGGGCAAACCCGTCGCGACGCCAGAGGGGGACCATCCCGTCTCCCTCCAGGCGCCAGGCCCTCAGCACCGCGTTGCCGGCGTCGTAGGCGACGACAACCCCGCCCACCGGGTCCCAGGCCGGCGGGTTGGATTCCGTCCCGTGGGGCAGGCCGCTGATCTCGACCGAGTCGATCACGCTTGCGTCATCCCGGCGGGCCCACCAGAGCCGCAGCGGCGAAGGGGCTTCGCCGCTGTCGAGCATCGTGGTGTCGGTGTCGTTGCGCCCGTTGTCCATCCAGATGACGTGGTCCGGGGTGATGACCGGGTCCCATCCGTAACTGCTGCCCGGCCGCGGCCCGTACTCCGGCTGCCATTCCGGGTCGATGGCCAGCTCGCCGGCGTCGCGGTCGAAGAGAAGCCGAAAGACGCGGGTGGTGCCGATCGCGATGACGGCCTCACCGTCGCTGCACAGCCGCCCGATCGACGCCTCGGGCAGGCCGAGCGGTGAGGCAAGCGGCTCGAGGGTCTCCGGGTCGAGGACGTTGACCGTCGACGGCGCCCGCCCCGCCGGCGCGTCGCAGTCCTTGGTGACGATCTCCCCCCCGTCGAGGATCACGAAAGAGTTGTGGGGCCTGGGCGCGGGAAGCTGCCGGGAGACGAGCACCTCCAGCCCGGGGGTAATCCGGTGTGCCCAGCAGCCGAAGACCATGTAGAGGTCGCCGTTGGCGTGAAAGGCGATCCCGCCCGGCCAATAGGGGCCGCCCGGGAGCTTCGGGGTCGAGGCGAGAACCTCGAGGGTCTCCGGGTCGAGCTTCTCGACCCAGCCCTTGACCGGGTCGCCCTGCGCCCCGCCCCTCAGGGGCATCCCGTGGCGCAGGGCGTAGAGCTCGCCCGGGCCGCGACGGATCAGCATGTCGGTCGCGTAGGCGTCGCGGGAGGCCAGCAGCTCGAGCCGGTCGCCGGGTCCGATGCCCGGTCCGCCCTGGGGGGTGGCACAGCACCAGCGCTGGGGGCCGTTGTCCTCGCTGCTCCAGGTATCCGGCCAGTAGGCGCCGGCTCGGTCTTCGGGGATCATCGCCTCGCCCATCGGCGGACGAGGCTATTGGAGAGCTGCCTGCGCCGCTGAGCCGGTCAGTCGACCTTGAGGACGCCCGGCGGCTTCCAGCTGCCGTCGAGGATCGCCTTCTTGGGCATGTAGAGACGCATGTTCAGCCGGAAGCCGGTCGGCGGGGCGGGCAGCCAGTTGACGTCCTTCTCGCTCGGCTTCGACTGCTGGATGGCGATCACCACGGAGCCGTCCCGCTTCTTCCTGAGCGGCGGGTGGCTGTCCCCGATGGCGTAGATGTTCGAGGGGTTGGCGACCAGGTACCCGTTGGTGTCGTACATCGTCAGCGACCAGAACGCCCTGGTCGGGGGCAGCTTGCCCTTCTCAAAGACCATCCGGTAGTTGTTGGCGCCGTTGAAGGTCTCGCCGGAGGGCGTGGCCAGCGCCACCGGGTAGACCGACTCGACCGGGGTGTTGGCGCCGAGGCCGACCAGGGCAACGCGGGCCCGGAAGGTGTAGTTGGTTCCGAAGTCGCCGATGTCGGCCGGAGGCGTGTACCAGCCCCCGGCGGCGATCGCCTGCTGCAGGATCGGCAGCCGCGACTCGACGGGCAGAGCGGCGTAGGCGGCGTCGACCCCGTCAGCGAGCCTGGCCTGTACGTCGGCCGGGAGCGAGTCGGGGCTCCTGCCGATACCCACGCCGGCGGGGGCGAGGCGGTCGAGGATCGCCGCGTCCTGCTGCTCGGGCGGCGGATCGACGGCCATCTGGGCGTTCAGCTGCCGGATGAACTCAAGACCGCCCTGGGGGCCTCCCTTCTCCCGCTCCGGGATTTTGCCGAGCGGCTTGGCCAGCGGCTTTCCGGCCTTGTAGGCGGCGAGCGACCCGGTCCGGAACTTCGACATCAGCTTGCGGGCCGCCGGGACGTCGCCCTTGCCCTTGACCAGGACGCGACCGATCACCCAGAGACGCCGGGCCGAGGACTTGAAGCGCTTGGTGCCCTTGGGGAGCTTCCCGGCCGGGGCGCCGTCCCACTCGAGCACCCAGTTCCCGCCACTTCCGCCGTTGAGCCGCTGGCCGACGTAGCCGACGACGTTGGTCCACGGCTCGACGAACTCGAAGACCCAGTAGCGGTTCTTCATCTTCGGAACCTGAAGGACGAGGGGCTTCTCAAGGTCGAACTGGCCCAGGGAGTAGAGAGTGTCCACGTTCGGGGCCACTACCTGGTCGGCACCGGCCTTGGCGAGGTTGCGGGCATTGGCGAGGCGATTGACCGGCGCCATCTTGGCGAGGTCGTCGGTACGCACCCGGTTGAACTCGAGCAGCGGAAAGCCGTAGGTGAAGGCCTCCTTGCCCAGTTCGTACGCCTGCTCGGGCGTCGGAGCGGCAGCCGGCGCCTGGGCCGAAGCGGCAGGCGCAAGCACGGCAAAAGCGCCCACGGTCGCGATCAGCGGGAAGACTCTCCTCAAAGCCATGGCAGCAGCATAAACGGAACGGTTCGCAGACGACGCCGGTTCCGCTCGCGCCCGGGTATCTTGCGGCGACCGATGGCGCGCGTCCTCATCACCCGGCCCCTACCCGGCGACGCACCGGAGAAGCTCGAGGGGGCCGGCCATGAGGTGACTGTCCTCCCCGGCCCGATGCCTCCCGGCCGGGAAGAGCTGGAGGCGGCGCTGGGGGGAGTCGAGGGGCTGCTCTGCCTGCTCACCGACCCGGTCGACGGAGAGGTGATCGACTCGGCCGGCGCGCTGCGAGCGATCGCCAACTGTGCGGTCGGCACCGACAACATCGACCTCGACGCCGCGGCGGCGCGCGGCATCGCTGTCGGCGTCACCCCCGACGTCCTGACCGACGCCACCGCCGACCTGGCCATGGCCCTGCTCCTGGCTGCCGCCCGGCGGCTTCCGGAGGCCGAACGCGACGCGCGCGAGGGACGGTGGCGCACCTGGGAGCCGGCCGGCTGGCTCGGGCTCGAGCTCCGCGGGGCGCGGCTCCTCGTGGTCGGGTCCGGGCGGATCGGCAGCGCCGTGGCCGAACGCGCCAGGGCCTTCGGAATGGAAGTGGAAACCGCAGGGCGTGACGACAACCTCCTGGGCCTCCTGCCCGAAGCCGACATCGTCTCGCTCCACTGCCCACTGAGCGAGGCCACCCGCGGCCTGATCGGTGAGGCGGAGCTGGCCGCAATGAAGCCCACGGCGATCCTGGTCAACACCTCCCGCGGGGCGGTCGTCGACCAGCCTGCGCTGGTCAGCGCCCTGGAGGCCGGGGAGATCGGCGCGGCCGCCCTCGACGTGACCGACCCGGAGCCGCCACGGCCGGGCGACCCGATCCTCAGCGCCCCGAACTGCATCGTGCTGCCCCACATCGGGTCGGCGACCACCCGCGTGCGCAGCCAGATGGCATCGCTATCGGCCGACAACCTGATCGCCGCCCTGGACGGCGACCCGATGCCCTATCCCGCCCCGTGAGGATCGCCGTCGTCGACATCGGCTCCAACTCGACCCGGCTGCTGGTCGCCGAAGTCTCGGAGGAAGGGAAGGTGACCGAGCTCGCGCGCCGGAGCGAGGTGACGCGGCTCGCCGCGGGCGTCGACACCACCGGCCTGCTCGCCGGTGATGCGATGAACCGCGTCTACGCCGTGCTCGAGTCCTACACGGAGGAGATCGACGCGATCGGCCACGTGCACCGGCGGATCGGCGTGATGACCAGCGCCAGCCGGGATGCGGCCAACGGGGAGGAGTTCGCGGCGGTGATCGCCGACCGCTTCGCCATCGAGACCCGCGTGATCGAGGGCGACTTCGAGGCGCGGCTCTGCTTCCTCGGGGCGACCAGCGACCGCGACGAAGACGAGAGCAGGCCCGCCTGCGTCCTCGACATCGGTGGCGGGTCGACCGAGCTGATCGTCGGCCGCGGGCGCAGCGTCGACTTCCACGTCTCCACGCAGCTCGGCGTCGTGCGCCAGAGCGAGCGCCACCTCCACTCCGACCCGCCGACCGGGGCCGAGCTGCACGAGCTCGACGGCGAGGTCCGCGACACGATCGAGGACGCCGTCCCGGAGGAGGTCCGCAGGGAGGCCGAGGCGATGATCGCCGTTGCCGGCACCGCCACCTGGATGGCCTCGATCGACCTGGGGCTCGAGCAGTACGACTCCGCCCGCATCCACGGCGACCGCATCAGCCTCGAGCGCTGCCGCGAGATCGCGGCCATGCTCGGTTCGATGACCGAGGCGCAGCGGCGGGATGTCACCGGCCTGCACCCCGACCGTGCCCCCACGATCCTCACCGGGGCGCACATCCTCTGCGTGGCGATGGAGTGCTTCGGGATCGACGAGGTCGAGGTCTCCCAGCACGACATCCTCTACGGGGTCGCGCTGCAGGTCGCCGGCCACGCCGGCGCCTGATCAGGCCAGGTTCGACTTGCGCGGGTAGACGACGTCCGGGTCCTGGAGGACGTTTACCAGCGCGGGGGAACCGGAGGCAAAGGCCCGCTCGAGGGCGGGCCGCAGCTCGCCGGGCTCGCGAACGAGCTCGCCATAGCCCCCGAGTGCGGTGACGACCTCGTCGTAGCGGGTCTCGGGCCGCAGCTCGGCCACCACCGAATAGCCGTAGAGAAACTCCATCGGGTGCTTCTCCAGCGCCCAGATCCCGTTGTTGCCCATGACGGCGACCACGTTGACGCCGTGGCGGGCGAGAGTGTCGAACTCCATGCCGCTGAAGCCGAAGGCCCCGTCTCCGACCAGCAGCACGACCTGGCGGTCGGGGTGGGCGATCTTGGCCGCCAGCGCGTAACCGGCCCCCGACCCAAGGCAGCCGAACGGCCCGGGGTCGAGCCAGCAGCCTGGCTCGTAGGAGTTGATGAAGCGGCCGGCGTAGGAGACGAAGTCGCCGCCGTCACCGATCACGATCGCGTCACGGTCGAGGAAGCTCGCGAGCTCGGCGTAGATGCGCACGGGATGGAGCGGAGAGCGGTCGTCCTCAAGCTCCTCGCGCTCGGCGGCGCGCTTCTCGTCCTCGATCTCGCGCAGGCTCGCAACCCAGGACGATGTGCGGTCCTCAAGGCCCGCCGTGCCCTCGCGAATCGCGTCAAGCGTCGCCGGGATCCCGCCGTAGCACTCCGCCGCCGGCTGGCGGGGGTGCGCCCGCTCAGGCTCGATCCGATCGACGACGACGATCTCGGTCTGGTCACCGAAGGCTTCGCCGAAGGCGAGGCGGAAGTCCATCGGCACGCCGATGACGATCGCCACGTCGGCCTCGCGCAGTCCGGCCGAACGGGCGCGGGCGAAGAACATCTCGTCGTCGGCCGGGACGCACCCGCGCGCCAGCCCGTTGAGGAAGACGGGGATCCGGCGCTCGCGGACGAGCTCCTGCAGCGCCCCCTCCCCATGGCCCCACCAGAGGCCGGTGCCCGCCATGATCACCGGGCGTTCGGCCTCGGCCAGGAGCGCCACCGCCCGGTCGATCCCCTCAGGCGCGGCCGGCTCGGCGGCCGGATCGGGCAGTGCCGGCGCCGGCCCGGGCTCAGGCCCCTCGGAGAAGACGACGTCCAGCGGGAAGTCGACGAAGGTCGGCCCGCCGGGAGCGGCCAGCGACATGTCGAGTGCCTCGTCGATCAGCCCGGGAATCTCGCCGGCGTCGGAGGCGGTTGCCGCAAACCGGGTGAGGGGACTCACGAACGGCACGTGGTCGATCTCCTGGAGTGACCCCATCCCCCACCTCAGCGCCGGGGCGCGGCCCCCGAGGACCACCAGCGGCGACCCGTTCTGCATCGCCGAGCCGATGGCGCTCATCCCGTTGGTGACGCCCGGGCCGGCGGTCAGGGCGGCGACGCCCGGGGTGCGGGTCACCTTGGCCCAGCCCTCGGCGGCGAAGGCGGCGGTCTGCTCGTGGCGGGTGTCGACGAGGTCGATCCCCTCGTCGCGGCAGCCGTCGTAGATCGAGAAGAGATGGCCCCCCGAAAGGGTGAAGAGCTTGCTCACCCCGTGCTCGCGCAGCCGGCGGGCGGCCAGCCGCCCCCCGTGAAGATTGGTCCCGGTTCCGGTGGCGGCTTCCATTTGGCGAGTCTATATCCCCGGAATCTGCGGGGATTTGAGACCGCCGGGGCTTGACCCCGTACCAGGCCCTGTAGATTGCCGAACCACATAAGCGTCTGCCGAATCGCGAGCTCCCCGGGAGTCCGCGAGCGGGGGAACCAATCAGTTCCGGGGCGAAGCGGCCTGTCAGGGGTCGCCGCGCACGCTGAAGAAGCGCGAGCCCGTCAGCTCACCTCGCAGGCACAGCCAGATGATGAAGACCCGAACCCGACACGTCCCCCGTACGACTGCGCTTGCCGCGCTGTGCGCGCTGGCGGCTGCCCCGGCTGCGGGGGCGCAGGGGCCAGGCGGCGCCGAGATCCCGGGCCCGCCGAAGGTCGCGGGCGTGGCCTGCGCCGGACAGCCGCAGGGTCGCTGCGCGCGGGGCCAGCTGATGACGATCACCGGCGAGAGCCTCCAGTCGGTCAACCGAATCGAGTTCCTCGGCGGCAAGACCCGGCGCGACGACGTCCACGTGAAGGTCTCGGCGCGGGCGGCCCGGTCCGCGGAGCTGGTGGTGGCGGTCCCCCGCAAGGCGCGAAGCGGCCCCGTGCGGTTGCGCAGCTCGGTCGGCGAGCCGGCCCTGATCCCCTCCGTCGACCTTGTCGCCGGCGCCGCCCCCACCTTCGAGGCCGGCAAGGGCGGGCGGATCTTCGCCGGTGGGCGCGAGACGGCCAAGCTCACTTACGAAGTCGGCGACCGGCCGGCCGGAGCCCGGGTCGAGGCGCTTCGCATCGCCTCGGGCGAGGTCGTGCGCAGCTGGGCGGTCGAGGCCGACGGCCGGGGCACGGTCTCCTGGGATGGCTTCGTCGACGACGAGCCGGCACGCTCCGGCGCCTACGCCCTGCGGCTGAACCGCGCGGCCGCCCAGGCCGCCCAGTCCGGCTCGGCGACCGAGGCCCAGTTCGAGCTGGTCGAGGGGATCTTCCCGATCCGTGGGCGCTACCGGCTCTCTTCCACCACGATGCAGAGCTTCGGTGGCGGCCGGGGCCACCAGGGCACCGATCACTTCGCCTCCTGTGGCACCCCGCTGGCCGCCTGGACCCGGGGCACGGTCCAGTACGTCGGCACCCACGGCCGCGCGGGAAACTACCTGGTCGTGAAGCGGCCGAACGGCGAGTCCTACGCCTACATGCACCTCCGCGAGCGCCCGCTCGTCGACAAGGGCGACCGGGTCTTCACCGGCCAGCGGGTCGGTTCCGTTGGCGACACGGGACGTGCCAGCGGCTGCCACCTTCATTTCGAGCTGTGGACGGCCCCCGGCTGGTACCAGGGCGGCAAGCCGTACGACTCGCTGCCGCTGATGAAGCGCCTCAGCGCCCTCGACTGAGGGCCGAAGTGCCCGGGGAGGGACTCGAACCCCCACATCCCAGAAGGGACCGCCGGGTTTAAGCCGGCTGCGTCTACCAGTTCCGCCACCCGGGCCGGGGCGCCTTATCCTCAGGTTATGGCCTCGCGCAGGACGCGGAAGACCGCGAAACCTTCCGGCCTCCGTGGTGTTGGTACGGGTGAGGAAGCGATAGTGGAGGCATCGGCGATACCAAACGCGGGGCCCGGGCTCAAGAAGCCGGTGGCACTGCTGCGCCTTCAGTCGGACGAGAAGCTCGTGGCGATGACCCGCCGCGGTGACCAGAGCGCCTACGAGGCGCTGATGGGGCGCTACCACGCCCGCATCCTGGGGTTCACCCGCCACATGCTCGGCAGCCGCGAGGACGCCGAGGATGTCACGCAGGAAAGCTTTGCCGCGGCCTACAGCGCGATGATGGCCGACGAGCGGCCGATCAACGTCAAGCCCTGGCTCTACCGGATCGCCCGTAACCGCTCGCTCAACCACATGCGGCGCCAGAAAGCGATCGGCGTCGACGACTTCGACCTCCACGTCGCCGACCACGGCCGGACGACCGCCGACGAGGTCGGTCAGCGCGAGGAGCTGCGACTCCTGATGGGCGATGTGCAGGCGCTCCCCGAGTCCCAGCGGACGGCCCTCCTCCTGAGGGAGATCGACGCCCTCTCCTACGACCAGATCGCCGAGGCCATGGAGACGACGGTCCCAAGCGTCAAGTCCCTGCTCGTTCGCGCCCGCGTCGGCCTGGCCGAGGCCGCCGAGGCCCGCCGGCTCTCCTGCGACGAGGTGCGGGCCGAGCTTGGCGAGGTCGCAGAGGGCATTACCCGTCTCTCGTCCCCGGCCCGCCGCCACGTGAAGGAGTGCGACCGCTGCAAGGCCTTCCAGGCCCACCTGAAGGAGAACAACAAGGCGCTCGCCCTGCTCCTCCCTATTGGCCCCCTCCTGCTCGCCAAGAAGTTCCTGCTCGCCCAGCTCGGAACCACGGCCAGCGCCTCCGGAGGCGCCGGCCTGGCCGCCTCGGGCGGCTTCCTCACCGGCGCCGCCAGCTCGGTCGCCAGCAAGGCGGCAGCCACCGCCGCGGCTGCGGCCATCGTCACCGCCGGCGCGGTCGAGGTTCGCCAGGCGACCACCGCCCAGCCGAGCCGCGAGAGCGCGCCGGTAGTGGCTCAGGTCCCTGTCTCCCCCGCTCCCGAGCCCGCCGTGGTCGCCGTGCCGGACCCGGTGAAGGTGGCAGCCGAGCCGCGCGCCGAGCAGCCGGCCGCCGAAGCTCCCGCAGCCCCCGCGCCGGTCGCCGACCCGGCGCCCGCTCCCGGGACAGACGCGCCTGCCCCGGCTACTCCCGCACCCGTGGAGGAGCACCACGACGTGGTCAGCATCCCGCCGGAGACCGCGCCGGACGTGACCGATCCGGCACCCGCGCCCGACCCGGTCGTTCCCCCGGCCGCACCTGAGGCCCCGGTCGACCCGGCGGCACAGGCTCCCGCGCCCTAGCCGGCCCTACTGGCTCGCGAGCCTGATCGAGCGGAGGGTGCGCAGCAGCGGATCTGCCTGCGCCACCTCCCAGACGGTCTTCGGCCCACCGTTCTCGGGGCGCAGCGCAAGCGCGTCGACATCGACGCCGACGTTGTCCTCGAGGTTGTCGGAGAAGAGCAGGATCCGCCGCCCGTACCAGGTCTTTCCGTCCCGCTCGGTCTGGTAGTAGATCTGGAAGCCGGCCTGCCCGCCGTAGTTGACCGCCTGCTCCCCACGGACGACGAAGTTCGGGTCCTCGCTGCGCATCTGCTCGATCAGCTGCTGGCCGAGGAGCGGGAAGGCCGCCTCGCGCTGCCCCTCCGTGGGGGCGAGCCCTGGTGGCAGCTCAACCTTCCTGAATGCAAGCTCCACGGGGTTGGGAGTCCCCGCCGGCGAGGAAAGGCGAACCACCTGCGTCCCGCTGGCCGGCAGGCGCTTGAGGCTCTCACTCGGGTAGGTGACCGAGAAGGCCACCGGCGACTTGACCTCGATCGTCCTGGTTGGGGTGCGAACCAGCAGCCAGCCGACCACGGCCAGCACGACCAGCAGGGCCGAGGCGGCCACCGCGGCCCACAGGACCCAGCGGGGCAGGGTCCGGAGGCGGGGCCCGGCCAGCTCCGGGAGGGAGGGACCGAATTCGGGTTTGACCAGCGCCGGCACGGCCGCCCAGCCTAGCCTTCGTCTCCCCCGAAAACCTCGTCGAGGTCGGCGGTGGAGATCGCCGCGAAGGCGACCATCGTCTGCAGGCGCGTCACTCCCTCCAGTTCGGCCACGGGGCCGGCGAGCACCTCCGAGAGCTGCTCGTGCCGGGGCACCCGGACCATCGCCACGAAGTCCCACTGCCCGGTGACCGAGTAGACCTCGGAGACGCCGTCGATTGCCGCGATCCTCTCCCCCAGGGTCGAAAGGGCGTTCCGGTCGGCCTCGACGAGAAGGATCGCGGTGATCATCAGAGTTCGAGGCTCTCGCCGGACTCCAGGATGATCGCCTCGCGGCCGTCGGCGGCGAGGTCGGCGGCGAAGGCGCCGGCGTCGGTCTCGATCGGCGGGAAGGTGCCGTAATGGATCGGCAGCACCTTCGGGGCGTCGACCAGGCGGGCCGCGGCGACGGCATCGTGGCGATCCATCGTGTAGTGGCCGCCGATCGGGATGCAGGCGAGGTCGATCGAATCACGCTGGGGCACCAGCTGGAGGTCGCTGAAGAGCGCCGTGTCGCCGAGGTGGTAGATCGTCGCGCCGCCGATGTTGATGACGATTCCGGCCGGCGTATTGACCGTCCCCTTCGGCGTGGTCGAGGTATGCCACGCGGGGACCCAGCGCGCCCATCCCCAGTCGAACTCGACCGTGCCGCCGATGTTCGGGTCAATCACCGGGTGGCCGTCACCGAGATCCTCGCCGATCTCGCCGGCCAGCTCGACGATCGCCGCGACGGTCGCACCGGTGCGCCGCGCGATATCGACCGTGTCGCCGATGTGGTCGGCGTGACCGTGCGTGAGGAGGATGCAGTCGGCCTCGATGGTGGCCGGATCGGCTTTCGCCGCGGGATTGCCGGTCAGGAACGGGTCCACCAGGACGGTCGTCCCATCGCTTTCGATCGCCAGGCCCGAATGGCCCAGGAAGGTGACTTTGGCGCTCACTGCTTCTCCTCTCCGTTCGTTTCCGGCGATGCCGCCTGGAGCTCGGCCGCCAGTTCGAGGCCGACGGCGACGCCGACCAGCATGGCCACACGCGATTCCTCGGTCATCAGCACGGCGATCGCCGACCGCCGCTCGTCGACCGTCTCAACGGCGGCCACGCGGTCGATCTCTCCCTCGTGGGCCGGCTCGAAGAAGCCACCGGCCAGGAGGGCCTCCCCAAGGATCCGTTGCAGCCCGGGCGCGGCGTGGGTGACGATCTCCTGGGCGTGGGCGAAGCGCTCGCCGTCGCCCAGGACGGCGACGGCCGCATCCACCTCTTCGGCGCTGTAGCGGCGCTCGGGCATCTGGCCAGAGCCTACCGGCGCCCGAGAAGCGCGCCGATGGCCAGTCCGGCCGCGAGGCCGACAAGCCCGGCGGTGGGACTGGCCTCGGGCGCGGCCAGCGGGACGAGCAGCATCACTGCCGCGCAGATGCCCGCCGGGATCAGCTCCGGCCACTCACGCGCGCCGGAGCCGACCGCCCTGGCCTCGGGCACCGCCCAGGCCCCGATTAGCCCGAGCACGGCGGCGTTGGCGCCGAGGGCCAGCGGAACGGTCTCCAGCGCCGCGGCGGCGGCGATGCCTCCCATCCCGCAGGCCACGAACAGGAAGGCCACCGCCACCGGCCCGTCACGCCTCTCGATTAGTCCGCCGAAGCAGGCCACCCCGAGCACGCCGAGAGCCCCGTACCAGACGTTCGGGGCGAGGAACGGGGCGACGGCAACCCTCCACCACTGGCCGTCCACGGGCCCGACGACGCCTGCGTCGCCGGGCGACAGGGCACCCGGGACGAGGATCACGGTTCCCACGGCACAGAGGCCGGCGAGCACGGCCGACACGACCGGTCGGAGCGAGCCCTCGAGCCCGGGGAGCCGCAGCGGCCAGCGCCGGCGCCTGGCGGAAGCCCCGGGGGCAGCGCCACCGGCAGGGATCCGGGGAGCACGCTTCTGCATCCGTGAGCCGCAGTAGGGGCACTCGGTTACGTAGCGGGACACCTCTGCGCCGCAGGACCGGCAAACCACGAAGAGGTCGGCATCCTCGGCCATTGGGCCGCGATGCTAGCCAGCCCAGCGCCGGCCACCGCCGGCCGGCGAGGGTCGGTAGCGTGTAACGGGCCGCGTTCGCGGGCAGTTGAACCCCAAACCGACACGGAGATTGAGCAAGTGGCCGATTCAATGACGCTTTCGCAGATCGAGGAGCTCCTCGGAGACGACGCCGGCGAGCTGCTCGGCCACAGCTGCACGACGATCGACGCCTCGCAGCTCCACCTTCCGGGGCCCGACTTCACCAACCGGATCTTCATGGAGACCGACCGCAACCCGCAGGTGCTGCGCAACCTCCAGCAGCTCTGGGGCAACGGCCGGCTGGCCGGCACCGGCTACGTCTCGATCCTGCCTGTCGACCAGGGAATCGAGCACTCTGCCGGGGCCAGCTTCGCCCCGAACCCCGCCTACTTCGACCCGTCGGCGATCGTCGAGCTGGCCATCGAGGGGGGCTGCAACGCGGTCGCATCGACGGTCGGCGTCCTCGGCGCGGTCTCCCGCCGCTACGCGCACCGGATCCCGTTCATCGTGAAGATCAACCACAACGAGTTCCTCAGCTACCCGAACGGCTACGACCAGATCATGTTCGCCTCCGTCCAGCGGGCCTGGGAGCTCGGGGCCGCCGGGGTCGGGGCGACGATCTACTTCGGCTCGGAGGAGTCGCGCCGGCAGATCGTGGACGTGGCCGCCGCCTTCGAGGAGGCCCACCGGCTCGGGATGTTCACGGTGCTGTGGTGCTACCTGCGAAACGGCGCCTTCAAGGTCGACGGCACCGACTACCACGCCGCCGCCGACCTCACCGGCCAGGCCAACCACCTGGGCACGACGATCGAAGCCGACATCATCAAGCAGAAGCTCCCCGAGAACAACGGCGGCTACATCGCCCTCAACCGGGACGGGGTCTCCTACGGGAAGACCAGCGACCTCGTCTACGACAAGCTGACCACCGACAACCCGATCGACCTGACCCGCTACCAGGTGGCCAACTGCTACATGGGGCGTTCCGGCCTGATCAACTCCGGCGGCGCCTCGTCGGGGGCGACCGACCTGGCCGAGGCGGTCAAGACCGCCGTCATCAACAAGCGGGCCGGCGGCATGGGCCTGATCTCGGGACGCAAGGCCTTCCAGCGGCCCATGGCCGAGGGCGTGGAGCTCCTGAACGCAATCCAGGACGTCTACCTCTCCGACGAGATCACCGTCGCCTGAGCGCAGCAGGCGTTACGGAACCCAGGAGGTACTCGCCTTCCGGCCGGTGACGGGCCGGGCCGGCGGGTACGGGCCGGTAGCTTCGGGGTCGTGAGGGCCACCGCAACCACGCTCCTCGTCCTGGGCTGCGCCTGGACGCTTGCAGCCTGCGGTCAGGGCGACAGCGAGTTCACCGGCCGCGTCCAGCGCGTGGTCGACGGCGACACGATCGTCGTCAGCGCTCCCGGGGGCAGCGAGCGGGTCCGCTACATCGGGATCGACACGCCGGAGTCGGTTGCCCCCGGGCGCCCGGTCGAGTGTTACGGCCCCCAGGCGAGCGCCGCAAACCGCCGGCTCGTGGCCGGGCGGGAGGTGAAGGTGGTGCCGGGCGCCGAGCCGCGCGACCGCTACGGACGGCTCCTCGCCTACGTCTACACCGACGGCGGCCGGCGCTTCGTCAACGCCCGGCTGGTGCGCAGCGGAGCGGCCGACACACTGGCGATCGAGCCCAACACCGAGTACGCCGGAGAGCTCGCGTCCCTGCGCCGCAAGGCACAGGCGGAGGGCGCCGGCCTGTGGGGTGCCTGCCGCTAGGATCGGGACCGATGGCCTCGCGCATGCGCCAGAGCCTTCGCGAATTCGAGCAGCGGTTTCACCAGGAGACCCGCGACGAGCGCGAACACCACCAGGACGTCTACCACCGGGCCGCGCGGCGACTGCGCAGCCGGAGGGTCGAGCGCACCCACCGCCACGGGACGGTTCGCTTCTTCTTCCTGGTGCTCCTCCTCGTCGCCACCGCCGTGGTCGTGGCGGTCGCGATGTTCCAGACGCTTTACATCGTCATGGGCTAGCCGGGGCGCCTTCGCCACCCCGGCGGCGGGCGCCACCCCTCGGCCCTTCGCTACTCTGCCCGCCCATGGCCCGAAAGTCGCTCAAGCCCCAGCTCAACCAGATCCGCATGTGGGTGCGCCAGGGCCGGACCGACGCTTGGATCGCCCACCAGCTCGAGGTTCCCGTCGGCCAGGTGGAGGGCTTCAAGAAGGAGTTCGACCTCGACGAGGAGGCCGGGGCAGAGAACGGCTCGGCCGGCTTCGAGACCGAGGTCGACCTGCGGGCCGAGGACGAGGCCCTGGTTGCGGCCCGCCTGGAGGAGGAAGAGGCGGCCGCTGCCGAGCGCCGCGCCCGCGGCGAGGAGGAAGAAGAGGAAGAGGTCGAGGACGAGGAGGAAGCCGAGGAGGAAGGCGGCTCCCGCCGATCACGGCGCTCACGCCGGGGCAGGCGCGGGGGCCGGCGGCGCAGCGGCGGCCGCGAGCTCGAAGGGACCTTCGACCATGGCGAGGAGGGCTACGGCCTGTGGCTGGACCCTTCGATCGCCGACGACCCCGTCTACGCCGAGCACTGGGCTGGGCAGCGGGCGGTGACGGTGAAGGTCGAGGCCGACCGGATCGTCATCCGCCGCGCCGACTGAGCTACGGGCCGGCCTCCAGCCGCCGACCGCCGGCGAAGTCGACGGCACCGCGCAGGTATCTGGCGAAGGCGGCGTCGAAGAGACGCCCGTCCCAGCTCCACGGATCCCTGGGGGCGGTACGCCGGGCCAGCTCGAGGCACCATGCCGTGCCGGACTCGTAGCCGGTCACCAGCTCTTCGGCCGTGAAGGCCCCGCCATAGCGCCGGCGCAACTCCGCGACGATGGCGTCCTCGACGCGCTGGGCGGTCCGCTCGCGCTCCGGGGGAAGCTCGGTGACGAACCTGGTGCCCGCCCGCCACTGCTGGATCGCCGTCTCGTACGACACGGCGCGCAGGTTAGCGGCGCCCTCAGGGAGCGTCCGGCAGGCCCTTGATCACGTAGGCGCGCTCGCCGGGCTTGACCATGCCCAGCCGCCGGGCCTCAAGCTCGAGCGCGGCCGGGCTCTTGAGAGCCTGGACGCGCTTGGTCAGGCGGTCGTTGACCGCCTGCAGGCGCTCCACCTCGGCCCTGCGGTCGGCGGCCTCACCGCGCGCGGAGACGATCGACACCAGGGGGCGGATGTAGAGAATGGCGATGAGCAGGCAGACACCGATGATCAGCGCCCGTCCGATGCGGTCCCAGCGGATCGGGCTCGAGCCGTCGGGACGGCCGGCGACCAGCTTCGGGCGCGGAATCATGCCGGTGCGCGAAAACGGCTTTTCGGACCGGTCGTGGACGCCCTGATAGCCCATATCTGGGGCGCTTCTGCGCCGACCGCCATTCTCCTTCCCCGGTCAGCGGCGGAAGACCGAGCGGCCCGGGTAGCGGGCCCGGTCACCCAGCTGCTCCTCGATCCTCAGCAGCTGGTTGTACTTGGCCACCCGATCGGAGCGGGAGGGCGCGCCGGTCTTGATCTGGCCGCAGCCGGTGGCGACGGCCAGGTCGGCGATCGTCGTGTCCTCGGTCTCGCCGGAGCGGTGGGACATAACCGCGGTATACCCGGCATCGTGGGCCATGGCGACGGCGTCAAGGGTCTCCGAGAGAGTGCCGATCTGGTTGACCTTGACCAGGATCGAGTTCCCGACGCCGAGCTCGATGCCGCGGCCCAGCCGCTCGGTGTTGGTGACGAAGAGGTCATCGCCCACGAGCTGTACACGGTCGCCGACCTTCTCCGTGAGGAGCGCCCAGCCGTCCCAGTCCTCCTCGGCCATCCCGTCCTCGATCGAGACGATCGGGTAGCGGTCGGCCATCTCGGCCCAGTAGCCGGCCATCTCCGCCGCACTCAGGCGTCGTCCTTCGTGCTCGAGCACGTAGGTACCGTCTTCGAAGATCTCGCTCGTTGCCGGGTCCAGGGCTATGGCCACGTCCTCGTCCGGCGCGTAGCCGGCGGCGGCGATCCCCTCCATCAGCATTTCGAGCGCCTCCTCGTTGGAGCCCAGGTCGGGCGCAAAGCCGCCCTCGTCGCCGCCTGCAGTGCCCAGGCCGCGGGCGCTGAGTGCCGACTTGAGGCCGTGGAAGACCTCGGTCCCGGTCCGCAGGGCCTCGGAGAACGAGGATGCCCCGCAGGGGACGATCATGAACTCCTGGAAGTCGACCCGGTTGTCGGCGTGGGCCCCGCCGTTCAGGACGTTCATCATCGGGACGGGAAGCGTGGTGGCCCCCTCTCCCCCCAGGTAGAGCCAGAGCGGCCGGCCGGCGCTGGCCGCGGCGGCGTGGGCGGCGGCGAGAGAGACGCCGAGGATGGCGTTGGCGCCGAGCCTCGACTTGTTCGGGGTTCCGTCGAGCTCGATCATCGCCTCGTCCAGCGCCCGCTGGTCGAGGGCGTCCATCCCCGCCAGGCGGCCGGCGATCTCGTCGTTGACCGCCGCCACCGCGCGGGTGACCGCCTTACCGCCGTAAGCTTCGCCGCCGTCCCGCAGCTCGGTGGCCTCGAACTCGCCGGTCGAGGCGCCGGAGGGGACCGCCGCGCGGCCGAACTCGCCGGTGTCGAGGGTCACCTCGGCCTCGACCGTCGGGTTGCCACGGCTGTCGAGGATCTGGCGGGCGTGGATGGAGGCGATCTTGCTCAAGGGTTCTCCTTCAGTCGTGACTCCACATAAAACTGGAGCTGCTCTTCCGGTGTCAGCTCCCCCCACGGCCGTCCAGCGTCGGCGGCGGCCTGCTCGGCCGCCTCGACCCGCCGGCGGAAACGACCGCTCGATGCCCTCAGGGCGAGCTCGGGGTCCACCTTCATGCGCCTTGCGAGGTTGACGGCGGCGAACAGGAGGTCGCCGACAGCATCGAAGGCCTCGGGCGAGCCGGGCCGGTCCGCCAGCTCACCGGCGGCCTGGGCCTGCGCGCTTACCCCCTCGGCCGCGTCGGCAGCGTCCCCGGGGTCGAAGCCGCTCGAGGCGGAGCGGCGCTGCACCTTGCGGGCCAGGAGCGTCGCGGGCAGGTTCTCCGGGACGTGGCTGAAGATCCCGGGCCGGCGCCCGGGCTCGCCCCGCTTGATCTCGTCCCAGTTCTCCAGCACCTCGTCGGCACCGTCGACCTCCACCTCCCCGAAGACGTGAGGATGTCGGCGGACCAGCTTCTCGTGGCAGGCGTCGGCCACCGCGGCCAGGTTGCCGGCGCCGCGCTCCTCCATCAGCAGGGAGAGGAAGTGGACCTGGAAGAGGACATCGCCCAGCTCGTCGATCAGCGCCGCGTCGTCACCGGTGTTGGCTGCGTCGGCGAGCTCGAAGGCCTCCTCGACGGTGTGCGGGACGATCGAGCGCTCGTCCTGCTCGCGGTCCCACGGGCACTCGCGCCGCAGCGTGCGCGTCAGTTCGTCGAGCCGGCCGAGCGACTCCTCGATCCGTTCGCGGCCGGGACCGCCCATCGCAGCCCGTGGGGCCGGCTCAGTTGCCGCTCTGGGGGGCCTGCTGGGGTGCCTGCTGCGGCACCGGCTGCTGTCCCCCCGGGGACTGCTGCTGGCCCTTGGGCGCCTTGTAGTTGTTGCAGTCGGGCACGATGTAGCCCTTCTGGCACTCGGTCTTGGCGCGCCACTTCTCCTGGTAGCCCTTGCCGAAGGCGGCCAGCGCCTTCTGCTGCTTCTCGGAGGCGACGATCTGGCGGATCGACTGCTGGGTCTCCTTGAGGCTCTGGGTCGACTTCGGGGTCTCCTTGGTTACCTCGAAGACGTAGTAGCCGAGGCTGGTCTTGACCGGGCCCTCGACCTCCCCCTCCTGGGCGGAGAAGATCGCCTTGTCGAAGGCGGTCTCCTGCGACCCCTGGGCGACGGCCGGCAGCTTGCCGCCGTTCTTCCTGGAGGCCGGGTCGATCGAGTACTCCTTGGCGACCGTGGCCCATGAATCGCCGCTCTCCAGGGCCGCCTTCGCCTTCTCGGCAGTGGCCTCGTCCTTGGTCAGGACGACGTTCAGGTCGCGCGTGGCCGGCTGGACGAACTGGGCCTTGTTCTTCTCGTAGTAGGCGTCGATCTCGTCCTGGCTGACGTTCTTGGATGACTTGTTGACCTGCTCGGTGATCCGCTGCTCCAGGAGCTGGGAGCGCTGGCGGAAGAGGAGGTCGGCCTCGGTCTGGCCCGAGTTCTGCAGGAACTCGGCGTAGGCCTTGTTGTCGGGGAAGGCCTGCTTGCGGGCCTTGGCGAACTCGGCCTTGATCTTGGCGTCGGGGATCTCGATCCCGAGCTCCTTGGCCTGGAGCTCAAGCCACTCGGAGCGGATCAGGAACTGCATGACCTGGGTCTTGAGCGTCTCGTAGGCGTCCTCGCACTGCTTCTTGAAGTCGGCGTCGGTCTGCTCCGGCTGGCCCTTGACCGGCTTCGGGGCGTCCTTGCGCTTGGCCGCTATGCACTTGGTGAAGTTCGGCGGGTCGGGGACGGCCGCCTTGGCGGTCGGGTCCTGGGCGGCCGACGAGGCAGCCGCGACCGTCACCCACCGGTCGAAGGTCTCCTTGGAGATCGTCTGGCCGTCGATCTTGGCCACGTCGTCGCTCGGCACGCCGCCGCAGCCGGCGATCGAGACCGAGGCGGCAATGACCGCCGCAGGGACCAGAAAACGAGTAGACCGGTTCATAGCTCCGGCGATAATAGGCATTCGGCCCCGTTCACGCGCCATCGGCCGGCATCTCGGGCGCCAGCGAGGCCAGCAGCCCCGCCAGCTCGCCCACCCTGGCCAGCTGTTCCCCCGGCTCCTCGCCGACCTTGAGGGTCAGCGTGGAACGCCCCGGTTCGTAGTGCGCGTCGGGCAGCTCGCGGGCCATTCGTGCCGCCGCCTCGCCTTCCAGCGCCACCGGGCCGGCAACGAGCTTCCCTCCCCTCAGTCCAACGCTTCGCACGCCGGCCTGGCCAAACCTGACCCTCGCCTCCTGGAGGGCGAACAGATTCAGGATCGGCTGCGGCGGCGGCCCGAACCGGTCCTCGAGCTCCTCGCGCAGCAACCCGAGGTCGGCCACTTCGGCTGCGGCAGCGACGCGGCGGTGGATGTCGATCTTCGCCTGCTCGAACGGCACGTAATCGGCAGGGATGTACACGTCCACGTCCACATCCACGCGGACCGGCTCGCGCGGCTCGCCTTCGCCGGCCGGCCCGGCCTCGCGAACGGCGTCGTCGATCATCGACAGGTAGAGCTCGAACCCGAGCGCGGCAACGTGCCCTGACTGCTCGTCGCCGAGCAGGTTTCCGGCCCCGCGAATCTCCAGGTCGCGCATCGCGATCTTGAAGCCGGCGCCGAGCTCGGTGTAGTCCGAGAGCGCGCTGAGGCGGCGGGTCGCCTCGTCGCTCAGTGCGGCGGCACTCGGGTAGAGCAGGTAGGCGTAGGCGCGCTGGCGGCTTCGGCCGACGCGTCCGCGGATCTGGTAGAGCTGGGAGAGGCCGAAGAGGTCGGCGCGCTCGACGATCAGCGTGTTGGCCTGGGGGATGTCGATCCCCGACTCGATGATGCTCGTGGCCACGAGCACGTCCACGTCGCCGCGCAGGAAGGCCATCATCCTGTCCTCCAGGTCGCTGTCGTCGAGCTGCCCGTGGGCCACCGCGAAGGTCAGCCCGGGGCAGAGCCCGCGCAGGCGGGCGGCGGTCTCCTCGATCGTCTCGACGCGGTTGTGGAGGAAGAACGCCTGCCCGCCCCGCTCCTTCTCGCGCTCCAGGGCAGTGCGCACAAGCTCCTCGTCGTACTCGCCGACGTAGGTCCTGACCGGCCTGCGCCCCTCGGGCGGCGTCTCGATGACGCTGATGTCGCGCACCCCGGCCAGGGACATCTGCAGCGTCCGGGGGATCGGCGTGGCGCTCATCGAGATCACGTCGACCTTCAGCTTGAGCTGGCGCAGCAGCTCCTTCTGGCGAACTCCGAAGCGCTGCTCCTCGTCGACCACCAGCAGCCCGAGCTCCTTCGGCCTCAGGTCGCGCCCAAGGAGCCTGTGGGTCCCGATCAGGATGTCGATCTTCCCCTCGTTGAAGGCCTCGACCGACGCCTTCTGTTCGGCGGCGCTGCGCAGGCGGCTGACGACGTCCACGGTGAACGGGAAGTCGGCCAGGCGCTCGGAGAAGGTCCCGAAATGCTGCTGGGCGAGGATCGTGGTGGGTGCCAGCACGAGCACCTGGCGCCCGTCGTCTGCGGCCTTGAAGGCGGCCCTCAGGGCAACCTCGGTCTTGCCGTAGCCGACGTCGCCGCAGATCAGCCGGTCCATCGGGCGCGGCGCCTCCATGTCCTCCTTGACGGCATCGATCGCCTCCGCCTGGTCGGCCGTCTCCCGGTACGGAAAGCGGCCCTCGAAGTCCATCTGCCATGCGGAATCGGCCGGGAACGAGTGGCCGGCGTGGCGGCGCCGGTCGGCGTAGAGGTTCAGGAGCTCCCCGGCCATCTCCTGAGCCGCCTTCCGGGCGCGGGCCTTTAGCGTCTCCCAGGACTTCCCTCCCAGCTTCGAGAGAGTCGGCTCACCGTCGCCGGCACCGACGTAGCGCCCCACCTTGGTCAGCTGATCGACCGGCAGGAAGACGCGATCCGAACCGGCGTACTCGAGCTCGAGGTAGTCGCGCGTGACCCCGGCCACGGTCTTGGTCTCGAACCCGGCCAGCCGGGCGATGCCGTGGTCCTCGTGAACGACGTAATCGCCGGGTGCCAGCTCGCCGAAGGCCGCCAGGCGTCCCCGCCGGGAGGCGCCCGCCTGGCGCGAGGGCCGACGGCGGAGAAGGCGGTGGTCGGGGATAACCGCCAGCCGTGCACCGGCGGCGACGAAGCCGCCGCGCAGCGACGCTTCGGCGAAGGAGAAGCTTCCCTCGCCCGGCGCCGGTGGCGGTTCGGCATCACCGAGCCAGGACGCCCCCAGGCGGGCAAGGTTGTAGGCCGCCCTCTCCCCCTCTCCCCGGTGGCCGAAGGTCACGACCGTGCGGTAGCCGCCCCGGACCAGGGTCTCGAGCTCGGGCTCGGCGGCCGCCATCGAACGGGCCGCGAAGTCGGCCGCCTGGGCGTGCAGCTCGATCTCCTGGCCGGAGGCCAGCGACGAGAACGACTCGCCGGCCCGGGCGCCGATCGCCTCCGAGACCTCCGCCGGGGGCAGGTAGAGGTGGTGGGCGTCATCGTCGTGGATCGAGGCGCAGACGTCCTGCCAGTGGTCGCCAAGGGCGGGAGCGATCTCCTCCTCGGCGGCGACGATCACCTTCGTCCCGTCACCGACCAGATCGAGCGGCGCCACGAAGCGGTCGACGGGGAGCAGCTCGGCGACGTCGGGGCGGTCCTCGGCGTCGACGACCGTCGCAATCTCCGCCGCCTCGCGGTGCTCGGCCGAAAGCTCGGCCGCCGGCGCGATCCTCACCTCCTCGACCTCCTGCAGCGAGCGCTGCGTGAATACCGAGAACTCGCGGATCGACTCGATCTCGATGTCGAAGCAGTCGACCCGCACCGGATGCTCGCCGGTAGCCGGGAAGCAGTCGAGGATGCCGCCGCGGATCGCGAACTGGCCGCGCTCGGTGACCTCCTCCTCCCGCCGGTACCCGGCTTCGACCAGCGCCTGGGCCACCTCGTCGAGGTCGATCAGCCCGCCACGGGCCAGCGTAAACGACCGCGGCCGCAGCGACGGGTCGGGAAGCTTCTCCGACAGCGCCACCGCGGAGGCCACGACCACCGGGGGCTCGCCCGGCTCAGGCTCGAGCAGGGCGTCGAGCGCAGCGACCCGCAGGCCGACCAGGTGCGGCGGTGGTGACAGGTGGGACTCGTAGGCCACCCCGCGGCTCGGGTAGAAGAGGACAGGCCGCGGCGCCAGCCACGCCGAGAGGTCGTCGGCAAGCTCCTGGGCCTCCCGGTCGTCGCCGGCGACCACAAGCCCGGGCCGGTCGGGCGCGGCGTCCAGAACGGCGGCGATCGCATACGGGCGCATCGCCGAGGAGACGAAAGCCCGGCCGCCTTCTGCGATGAGCTTCGCCCCGGCCGGATCCTGCGCGAGGCGCCCCAGGAGTGACCGCAGGGCCATGGCCCGAGCCTACGCCTGGCCCGGTGCGGGGATGCCTTCGAAGACGACCCGCTCGGCCTCGTCTGCGGCGCTGGCCACCAGTGCGGCGACCTCCTCGTCGGGCTGCTGCCAGCGCCCCAGCACGTAGGCGCTCACAACCTCGCGGTCGGTCGAATCCGGGCGGCCGACACCGACCCGGAGCCGGGCGAATCCGTCGCCCCCGAGCCCGCGCTTGAGCGACTTGAGGCCATTGTGGCCGGCCAGGCCGCCCCCCACCCGGGCGCGAACCTCGCCGAACGGGAGGTCGATCTCGTCGTGGATGGCCAGCACGTGGTCGAGCTCGACCTTCAGCTGGCCCCGCGCCGGGCCGGCCGAACGGCCCGACTCGTTCATGTAGGTGAGCGGGGCGAGCAGGGCAACCTCGGGGCGCGGGCCGCCGGGCTGGCCCACCCGGCCGCGCACCAGGCGGCCGTCGAAGGCGGTGCGGGCGCGTCCGAGATCCCAGCGGCGGACCAGCTCCTCAAGGACGAGCCAGCCGACATTGTGGGGAGTCCACGCGTAGCCGGGCCCCGGGTTGCCCAGGCCGACGATCAGCCAGTCGGCGGGACCCGATCCGGAAAACAAGCGCCGCACAGGTGCGCAGCCGCGGGCGGGCCGCTAGTCGGAGTCGCCGCCGGAGTCGCCGCCGGCATCTTCGCCGCCAGACTCCTCGCCGCCGGACTCCTCGCCGCCCTCCTCGGCAGCGCCCTCCCCGCCTTCCTCGCCCTCGCCGATGAGCTCGGTCTCCTGCTCGACGGTCTCCTCGACCTCGACGCGCGGGGCGAGGATTGAGGCAACGACGATCTCGGGGTCGTCGACCAGCTCGACGCCTTCGGGCATCACGACGGATGCCAGTGAAGCGTTCTCGCCGATCACCAGGCCCTCGACCGAAACGGGAATCGACTCGGGGATCTCGTTCGGAAGGGCAAGCACAGTGACCTCCCTGACCGGCTGGTCGAGGACGCCGCCGTCGCGAAGGCCGGGGCAGTCGTCGACACCCTCGACCGCGATCGGCACCACGGCCTCGATCGCGACGTTCAGGTTCACGCGCACGAAGTCGACGTGGGTGATCTCGCCGCGGACCGGATGGCGCTGGGCCTCCCGGAGGACCGCCGGCGAGCCGTCGCCACCGAGCTCGAGCTCGATCACCGCGCCGGAGGCCTGGAGGGCGCGGCGCAGGTCACGGCCGTCGACCGCGAAGGAGATGGTCTCCCCCTCGCCGCCGTAGAGGACGCCGGGGACCTTGCCTTCACGGCGCAGGCGACGCGCGTCCCTGGAGCCGCCGGGCTCGCGGGGAAGGGCTGTGAGGGTGGTGGAGTCGGACTTGGCCATGAGCGGGGCGATGGTAGCGGGAACCGTGGGCCTTCCGGCGCGCGGGCGTTCAGCCGGCGCGGGTGCTCAGCGGCCGAACTGGTTGGCCGTGCGGAAGCGGTCCCTCAGGTGATCGAAGTTGGGGCGCTTGTTGCCCTCGAAGTCGAGAACGCCCTTCTCATGGATCGGTGACTGCGGGAACGGGTTTCCGCCGTCCCAGCTCGGGCGCACGCGGAAGCTCTGCAGGGCCCAGTAGAACTGGCCGCTCAGCCACGGCTTGGAGTCGAAGACGTTCATGTCGTAGTCCATCATCTCGCGCTGGAACTGGTATGTACCGCGCTCCTCGGGGGCGCCGTCACGGTTGGCCTCGAACCCGAACTCCGAGATGAGGACCGCCTTCTTCGGGTAGCACTTGCGCAGGTCGTCGAGCTCGGGGCCGAGCAGCTCGCGGTCGGCGATGCTGCCGTCGGTCCCGATGTACCAGCCGTAGTAAACGTTGGCCCCGATCACGTCGAGCGACGAGTAGCCGGACTGGCAGTCGGTGTTGGGGGAGGGCGCCATGGCGATGCCAATTGGCCGGGTCGGGTCGATCGCGCGGCCGGCGGCGGTCGCGGAGTCGATGTAGGCCTCCTGGCCGGAGCTCACACGCGAGGACATCTCGTTGCCGACCGACCAGATAGCGATCGAGGGGTGCCCGTTGAGCCGCCGGACCATCCCGGAGAAGGCGGCGACCGCCCGGCGCCGGACCTCGTCCTTCCTGAGCACCGAAGCCGACAGCTGGAAGACCGGCACCTCCGACCAGACCATCAGGCCGTTGCGGTCGGCCCACTCCAGCGAGTTGGGATGCAGCGGGTAGTGGGCCCGGACGATCCCGGCACCCAGCTCCTTGGCCATCTGCAGCTGGCGCTGGCGGAAGGCGTTGTCAACGGCGAAGCCCCGGTCGCGCGAATCCTCGTGCATCCCGATCCCGCGAAGGTTCATCAGCTTCCCGTTCAGGGTCAGCCGGCCTGCCGAGTTGACGGCGATCGAGCGGACACCGACGCGACGGTTGAAGCTCTGGAGCTGGCGGCCTCCCGAGCTGACCGACGCCCCGGCGGCGTAGAGGGTCGGGCGGGAAGGCGTCCAGAGCTTCGGGCGGGGCACCTTCAGCGACGCGGTGAAGGTCCGTGCCTGGCCCGCGGCGATCCGGCCGCCGCCCAGGTTCACCCTCCTGGCGCCGAAGCGGCCGGCAACGTCCACCGACCGGGCCTTCGACGAGAGGTTCCTGGCCGTCACCTTCCAGCGGATCGTGGCCGCGCAGCTTGCGCACGGCAGGTCGGGCAGCACCGTTACCTCTTCGAGGTCGATGTCGTTGACCTGGCGCAGGTAGACCTCGCGCAGGATTCCGCCGTAGTTCCACCAGCCCCCGCGCGGGCGGCCGCGCGCGTCGGTGGTCGCCGGCGGGATGTCGCTCTCGGTGCGCCGCGTGTCGAGGCGCAGCACGAGACGGTTGGCGCCGTTGCGGCTGAGGGCGCTCGCCGGCAGCCTCACCTCGAATGGCTCGTAGGCCCCCTTGTGGGCGGCCAGCCGCCGGCCGTTGAGCCAGACGGTCGCCGCGTAGTTGACCGACTCGAAGCGCACCACCCACGAGGCAGAGGCCGGTGAGCCGGCGGGTAGCCGGAAGTCCCTGCGGTACCAGCCGACGCCACCTAGGTAGGAGGCCATGCTCTCGTCGGTCGCGTTCCAGGCCTCGGGGACGGTGACCTTCTCCCAGCCGTCGGTCGACGCATTGGAGGCCCAGCCCGCTCCCAGGCCCGTATCGCCCGGGTCGAGGCGGCGCAGCCAGGTTCCGTCGAGCAGGAAGCGCCCGCTAGGCCCCTGCTCGTAGAGGACCTTCTTCGAGGGCGCGCTGGACGGCGCTTCGGATTGGCCCAGTGCCGGCGAAGCGAGGGCCAGGCAGCCGAGGGCCGCCAGGGCGAAGACGCGGGTCAGGCCGGGCATGAGGCCTCCCCGCCGATCGGGGCACCGATGCGCTCGAGCTCGACCTTTCCGCCCAGGAAGGCGACCCCGCTGCGGCTCACCTGCACGCACTGCACCCAGATCCGTGAAGTCGGGCCGCCGGCCTGCCAGGCGACGCGGGTCGGCCCCTGCTCGGAGCCCAGTGCCCGCGCCGTCGAGGAGTCGTAGCGGACGATGTTGACCTCGCCGCTGCCGTCGAAGCGACGGGCCAGCGCCTCGGTTTCACGACGGCAGGGGGCGCTGGCGGCGCAGGGAGGCATCAGCTCGAGCATCCCCCGGGCATTGCCCTCCACCTGTTGCGAAAGAAGGTCGGTCACGAAGCTGCGTTCACGGTTGTCGGCGGTAAGCCAGCGGGCAAGGAAGAACGAGATCACCAGGAACAGCCCGGCGAGAAGGGCGATCACGGCAATCCTCATCGCCACCGGCACGAAGATTCAGGTTAGAGGCCACGGTGGCGGCGGCGCGCCGGTTCCCCTGCAGCCCTATACGCTTATCGCGTGATTGCGCGAATCCTCTTCCTGCCGATCGGGATCCTGCTGGGGACGGTCGTGGCCCGGAAGGTCGGGGCCAACGCCTTCGAGAAGGGCTGGGCCGGCTCCCGTGGCACACTGCCGCCCACGGCGACCACCGAGCAGGCCACCTGGCCCGAGGTTGTAGGCGCCGCCGCCCTCCGGGGCTCGATCATCGCCGTCACCGCTGCCGCCTTCACCCGGGTGGCCGCCTCGGGCTTCCGCTACCTCTTCGGCTACTGGCCGGGCGAGAAGAGCGCCGCCCCCGCCCCGCAGCTTCGCCAGCGCTCAGAGTGAGCGGCGCCGCACAGGCGGCTCAGCTGATGGACCGCCTTGGCCTCGACGAGGCCGAGCTCTGCACGATCCTCGACGCCGACCCGATCGAGATCGTCTCCGGCGCCCTGGAGCACCGTCCCGAGCTGGGGATCCTGCTCGAGATGACCGGCGAGGTGGAAGGCCAGGTGGCGGCGGGGGTGCTGCCCCGCTGGGCACGGACCGCCGGTCCGGAAGGGCGCCCGCTGGAGCTGCTCCTGGCCCGCGACTTCGAGGGCTTCGAGACGGCCCTTGAGACGCTGGCCCGGCGCGGGTTCGTTATCGGCGGCTAGAAGAGCTGGTTCTCGCCGCCGAAGACCTCGCTCACCGAATCGTCGGTGAAGATGCGGCGGATCGAGTCGGTCAGGAGGTCGGCGCAGGTGAGCACCCGGATGTTGTCCGGGGCCCCGGGCCGGAGCGGGATCGTGTCGGTTACGACGATCTCCTCGAATCCGGACTGCGAGAGGTTCTCGTAGGCGGCACCGCTGAAGATCCCGTGGGTGGCGGCCGCATAGACGCGGTCGGCCCCGGCCTCAAGCACGGTCTGCCCGGCCGCGGCGAGGGTTCCGGCCGTGTCGATCATGTCGTCGACGATGATCGCCGTCTTGCCCTTGACGTCACCGATCACGTAACCGATCTCGGCAACCTGGTGGGCCGGGCGCTCCTTGTCGAGGATCGCCAGCTCGGCCCCGATCATCGAGGCGAACTTCTTGTTGAGCTTCACGCGGCCGGCGTCCGGGGAGACGACGACGAGATCGTCAAGCCCGAGATCACCGAAGTACTGCGTGAGCATGAAGATCGCGGTCATGTGGTCGACGGGGATCTGGAAGAAGCCCTGGACCTGACCGGCGTGGAGGTCCATCGTGAGGACGCGGTCGGCCCCGGCCGACTCCAGCATCCTGGCCACCAGGCGGGCGCTGATCGGCTCGCGAGGCGAGGACTTCTTGTCCTGGCGCGAGTACCCGTACCAGGGGGTGACAGCGATCACGCGGTGGGCCGATGCGCCGACGGCGGCATCGATCATCACCATCAGCTCCATCAGGGCGTCGTTGGCGGTCACCCCGGTGGCCTCGTTGCCGCAGGTCGGCTGCACGATGAAGACGTCGGCGCCGCGGATCGACTCCTCGAACCGGCAGTAGACCTCGCCGTTGGCGAAGGTCTTGAGCGTCACGGGGCCAAGGTCCACGCCCAGGCGGTCGCCGATCCGTACCGCCAGCTCGGGGTTGGCCCGCCCCGAAACGAGCATCAGGCGCTTGTCGTACTCGATCGGGAGGCTGGTGGTCATCAGCGAATCGGCCCGCGATTCCGGGTCGTCGGGGAGTCTAGGCGCGAGGTCGGTCACCCGCCACCGTCCCCGGCACGCTTGCGGTCGTCGTAGCCCTCCTTGT
The DNA here is from genome assembly GCA_040398965.1 of Solirubrobacteraceae bacterium. Lineage (GTDB taxonomy): Bacteria > Actinomycetota > Thermoleophilia > Solirubrobacterales > Solirubrobacteraceae > F1-60-MAGs163. The sequence goes on from JBBASZ010000009.1 coordinate 27,729, forward strand.
TCTCCTGGCGCTCACGGCCGATCGCCAGTGAACCGTCGGGAACGTCGTCGGTCACGACGGTGCCGGCCGCCGTCCAGACGTCGTCGCCAACCTTGACCGGCGCCACGTACGAGACGTGCACGCCGCCGTGGACGCGCTCGCCGAAGACGGTGCGGTGCTTGTTGGTCCCGTCGTAGTTGGCGGTGATCGTGCCGGCGCCGAGGTTTGCCTCGGCGCCTACGTCGGCGTCGCCCACGTAGGAGAGGTGGGGGACCTTGGCGCCGGCGCCGATATCCGCGTTCTTCAGCTCGACGAAGGCCCCGACCTTCGCCCCGGAACCGATGACCGTCCCCGGGCGAATGTGGCTGAACGGCCCAACGCCGGCTCCCTCGCCGACCTCGCAGTCGGCCAGGTGGCTGCGCAGGACGGTGGCGCCATCCCCGACGCGGACGCCGTCCAGCGTCGAGCCGGGGCCTATCCGGCAACCCGCACCGATGGCCGTCGTGCCGGCCAGCACGCAGAAGGGCTCCACCACGGTGTCCTCGCCTATCTCAACGCCGACGTCGATCAGCGTGGAAGACGGGTCGACGATGTCGACGCCCGAGAGCATGAGCCGCTCGGCGATTCCCGCCCGCGCGAGCTCGCGGACCCTGGCGAGGGCGACACGGTCGTTCACCCCGAGCAGCAGGTTGGGGTCGTCGGCGAGGGCGACGGCCACCTTTCCCCCTGCCTCGGCCACGGCGGGGAGAACGTCGGGCAGGTAGCGCTCGCCCTGGGCGTTGTCGCTGCCCACCTTCGGGAGGGCCTCGGCGAGGGCAGCCGGGTCGAAGACGTAGATGCCACTGTTGACCTCGCGGATCGCCATCTCCTCCCCGGTGGCGTCACCGGGGTTCTTGGTCTCGACGATCTTTTCGAGCGTCCCGTCGGCGGCGCGGACCACGCGGCCATAGCCGGTCGGGTCCTCGAGCTCGGCGGTCGCCACCGTCGCGGCGGCGCCGGCATCCTCGTGGCCGGCCACCAGGCCGGCGATCGACTCCGGCGCGATGAGCGGAACGTCGCCGCTGAGCACGACCACCGGCTCACCCTCCGGGATCAGGTCGAGGGCCGCGGCCAGCGCGCCGGCCGTCCCGTCCGGCTCGGGCTGGACGGCGACCTCGACATCGTCGGGCAGGTGCCCGTCGAGCGCCCGGGCCGGGGAGTCGACGACGATCACCGTTCCGGCTCCGGCCTCGCGGGCGGCGGCGATCGGCCAGCCGACGAGGGGGCGGCCGCAGAGGTCGTGCAGCACCTTTGGCGTGCGGGAGCGCATGCGGGTTCCCTGCCCGGCAGCGAGGATCACCACGGTCGGCGCGCTCACCCGGTCATCGTAGACCCCGCGGGCCGGGAGCGGCGGGAGAAGCTGTTCGCGTGAGGGGGCCGGCAGGGCGCCGGGCATCCGCCGCCGGCCTGGCCGGTTACTGGGGGGCAGGGATTCGAACCCCGACCTGCGGCTCCAAAGGCCGTCGTGCTGCCGTTACACCACCCCCCACCGGCCCGGCCGATGATAAGGCCGCCGGTCAGCCCCGGCCAGGGATGCGCCCACCGCCCGCGCCGGCCTCGGTGGCCGGCCCGCCGCGCCGGGAGATCCCCAGCACGCGCATGGCCTTGAGGCCCAGGCTGAGCTTCTCACGCCCGTCGCTGGAGCCGACGTCAAGGCCGGAGAGCTCCTTTACCCGCTCGAGGCGGTAACGGACGGTGTGGCGGTGGGTGAAGAGCCGCTGGGCGGTACCGGCGACGTTGCCGTCGGCCTCGAGAAAGGTCTCGACGGTGGTGAGCAGGTCGGTCTCGTACTGCTCGTCGTAGGCGACCAGCGGCTGCACCGTCTCCTCGTAGAAGCGGTGCAGCTCCTCCGGGTCGTCGGCCATCGCGGGCAGCAGGAGGCGATAGGCGCCGGTCTGCTCGAAGGCCAGCGGCGGGCGCTCCGGCTCGCCCTCGGCGACGTTCACGGCCAGCGTCGCCTCGGCGGCGGCGCGCACCAGGTCACCCGGGTCGGTGCAGGGGCGACTGATGCCGACGGCGACGCTGTGGCCGCTCATACCCCCCACGAGCTCGGCCTGGACCGAGTCGGCGGCCCGGGCCGCCGCGGTCTCGTCGGCCGCAGGAAGGAGGACGACTATCTCCTCGCCTGGAGGGCCCGAGCGCGCAGTGGGCGCGCACAGGGCACCGGTGACCGAGCCGCGGGCGGCGCGATCGACCAGGGAGAGGGCGCGGGCGCGACGCCCGTCGTCGCCGGCTACGTGCGCGTGGACGCGAACCACCAGCATCGACGAACCCTCGGCCAGGTCCACCCCCACCTCGCCGGCCGCCTCGGCCACCGCCTCGCTCCCGGACAGCGCACCGGAGAGGAGGGCGGCAAAGAAAGCCTCGGCGGCGTCGGCCGACGCCCGCGCCGGGGCGCGCACCCGCTCGACCTCGGAGGCCACCAGCGCACATACGAGGCGCAGGACGACGGCGTCCACCTGGGCGCGCGGCCGCAGGCGCAGCACGCCGACCTCCTGGTCGCCGACGCGGAGCTCCTGGAGCTCCACCCGCTCGCCGTCGGCGAGCAGCGTGGCCTCGTCGGAGCTCGAGCGTGCGGCGACGGCCAGGACGCTCCCGCCCCGGTCGCTGACCGCAACGCTGGCATCCAGCGCCCGGGCTGCTGCCCTGACCACTTCGGGCAGCCCGGCACCAGACTCCACGGCGGCGGTCACGGCGTCCAGCGAGCCGAGATCGACCTGGCCGGTGGCGCGTTGAGCCGCGGAACCCATGCGCCGATTGTATGTGCGCCGGCCCGGCGGCGCTCAGGCCGCGAAGCGGTCCCAGAACCAGATCACGGCGATGCCCAGGCCGAGGCCGACGATCATGAAGGCGGCCAGCGAGTAGAGGGTGAGGAAGACCGCCGCCATCCGCTCCCAGACCCGGCTGTAGGACTGCCAGGCCGGCGCGGCCATCAGGCCCACCCAGGCGACGAGCCCGAAGACGCCGCAGCAGGCGGCGATCAGGAGGATTAGCGATTCACTGTCCATGGTTCTTTCCCGCTCCGGGCGGATTGTGCCGCACGAAGTCGACGACCAGCGCGACGACCGCGACCAGCGAGAACGACATCGCGGCCACACCGGCACCGGCGAGCACGTCGGAGAGCCAGTGGACGCGCAGGTAGACCCGGGTGAGGGCAACTACCACCGCCACCGCGATGGCGACTGCCACCACCGACCAGCGGCCCCTGAGCGAGGGGACGAGCCTCACCGCGATCATTGCCAGCGCGACCCAGGCCACCGCGTAGGCGGCGTGGCCGGACGGGAAGGAGGATCCGGCCGCGTCGATCAGGGCGTCGGCGGGGCGCGGGCGGTCGACGACGACCTTGCCGAGCCGCACGAAGAAGATCGTCAGGAGCATCCCCGACCCGAGGACCACGCCCTCGACCCAGTGGCGGCGAACGAGAAGCAGGATGGTGACCACGCCGACGACCGTCCAGACCAGGGCCGGGGAGCCCAGGACGGTCACGTACCGGGAGATGTCGGCGAGCACCGGGTTGTAGAGGTCGACGGCCCAGCGGTTGACGGTCAGGTCGAGCGCGCCGTACCCGCGGTCGGTGACCGCGATCCAGTAGCCGAAGTAGCCAAACGACCCCACGGCGGCCACGGCCAGGAGGGTGGTCAGCTCCAGCCCAAGCTCGCCGGGCGTAAGCCGGGCAATGAAGAAGCGAAGCGGGCCCTGGACCCAGCGCACCACGGGCCGCAGGAACCGCAGGCCGGGGCGGTCTACCGCACGGTCCATCCGCTGGGCGAGCTCGTGCCGGTTCTCCTCCCGGCTCAGCCAGCGCACCGCCACGACGAGCCCGACGATCACGCTGATCGTGATCCCGAGCCCGAGGGCGCCCTTCTTGGCGTACTCGAGCACCGTTCCCAGGCTCTGCCAGAAGACGTAGCCCAGGAGGATGAAGGTGGTCGCCCAGAGGCCGGCGCCGAGGATGTCGTAGGGCAGGAAGCGCCGGAAGCTCATCTTGCCGGTGCCGGCCATGAACGGAGCCACCGCGCGGACGATTCCCACGAAGCGCCCGAGCAGGATCGCCTTGCCGCCGTGCTGCTCGAAGAACCCCTCGACCCGCTCGATCACCTCGGGGGTGATGCGGAACTTCGGGCCGTGCTTGACCAGGAACTCGCGGCCCAGGCGCCGCCCCAGCCAGAAGCTGAAGCCGTCGCCAAGAATCGCCGCGATCCAGACAAGGCCAATCAGCGTGATGACCGAGATCTCTCCCTGCCCGGCTACGACGCCCCCGAGGATCATCGCCGTCTCGCCGGGGGCCAGCAGGCCTACGAACGCCCCGGTCTCCAGGAAGGCCAGCACCGGGACGAGGAGGTAGGTCCACTCGCCGAGCGTCTCGCCCACCTTGAGGAGGACCTCCTCAAGGTTGGGCAGCTGGACCAGCCCCGACCCGTACACGCAAAGCCCGATAGCCACCAGCACCCCGCCGACCAGCAGCGGCGGCTCGAGGTGGCGACGGCGGCGCACGAGGAAGGCAACCAGCGCCGCCGCGGCTACGAAGGGCCAGACCTTCACGGCCGGCTCGCCCCCAGCGCGCTCGGGTACCAGGGCTCGACCGCCACCGGGCGCGGCTCGCGGCCGGCCAGCGCCGTGGCGGCGGCCAGCGCACTGCCGTGCCCGTCGAAGAGGCCCACCACCGTCGGCCCCGACCCGCATACGAAGGCGCGAAGGGCACCGGCGCCGCGCACCTCGTCGAGCGTCCACTCGAGCTCGGGAAGGAGCGAGACGGCCGCCGGCTCGAGGTCGTTGGCCATGAGCTCCTCAGGCGGAAAGGCCGCGCCGGCGGCGAGTGCACCCACCAGCTCCGCCTCGCGCGCCTCAACCTCGGCGCCGCTGCGGGGCAGGCCGAGCCGGTCGGCCTCGCGGAAGACGTCGGGCGTTGACAGCCGGTGGCTCGAGGGCACGACGAGCACCCCGAATGGCGCCGGTTCGGGCAGGGCGTGGAGAACGTCGCCAGCGCCTGTGGCCAGGTAGCGGGTCGGCCAGAGCTGGGCCGGCACGTCGGAGCCCAGGCCGGCGGCAACCGCGTCGACGAGCTCCTCATCGTCGATGCCGGAGAGCCGCTCGGCGATCCGCAGGGCTGCGCCGGCGTCGGCCGACCCCCCGGCCATGCCGGCCGCGACGGGGATCTTCTTCTCGATCTCGAGCCTCAGCGGCGCGCCATCCCAGCCGGTCGCCTCCCGGAAGGCACGCAGGGCGGCGAGCGCGAGGTTCTCCCCTTCGACCCCTTCACAGACGCACTCGTCCCCGCCGGCGCCGATCGACGCCGGTACCGCGCTGACCCGGTCGCAGAGGTCGACCGGCTGCATCACCGTGACCAGCCGGTGGCGGCCGTCCTCGCGCAGCGGGCCGAGCGTAAGCCCGAGATTCACCTTGGCCGGCGCCGGTTCGGTTATCGCTGTCATCGGATGAGCATCTCCGCAAGCTCCCGGAGCTGCGCCGGCGTACAGCTCTCCGCGCGCGCATCGGGCGCCAGTCCGAGCTCCGCCAGCGCCTCGCGGGCGCGGGAGCGCACATCTTCCCCGCCCCAGCCGGCGGTGTCGAGCGAGCGCGCCAGCGCCTTGCGGCGGTGGGCAAAGGCGGCCCTCACCATCGCGGCGACCTCCGGGTCGGCGGAAGGCCCGGTCCGCTCGAGCCGAAGCAGCACGGAGTCGACGTTGGGCACGGGGTGGAAGACGTTCCTGGAAACCTTCCGCGCCACCTCGACGTCGCACGAGAGCTGGGCGAGCACGGAGGGGATTCCGTAGGCATCCTCGCCGGCCCGGGCCGCGAACCGCTCCCCCACCTCACGCTGGACCATCACCACCCACCGCCTCATCTCCGGGAGCTCGGCGACCGTCCGCAGGATGATCGTCGCCGCCACGCCGTAGGGAAGGTTGGCCACCATCACGGTCGCCGGCGGCTCCAGCGCCGCCAGGTCGACGTCCATTGCGTCGGCGACGGTGAGGGTCGCGTTGTCGAACGGCGCGAGCGCCTCGGCCAGCGCCGGCTCGAGCGCCGGATCCACCTCGATCACGTGCAGGTGCCCGCAGGCCGGGGCCAGGTACTCGCTCAGGACGCCCAGGCCCCCACCGACCTCCAGCACGGTGTCAGCGGGCCCGGCGTCGGCAAGCGAGCCGATCACCTCGAGCATGTTCGAGTCGATCAGGAAGTTCTGGCCCAGGTCGTGGCGGGGCCTGACGTCGTGCTCGCGCAGGCGGCGCAGGCTCGGCTGGGTGGGCTGGCTCCGGCCCGCGCCGTCTTCACGCGCCGGCCTCACCACCCGAACAGCTCCCGAGCGTTGGCGTCGACCACGGCCTCGAGCTCGTCCCAGGGCACCCCACGAAGCTCCGCGAGGAATCGCGCAGTCTCCACCACGTAGGCGGGGCAGTTGCGCTCGCCCCGGCGGGCCTGCGGGGCGAGGTAAGGGGCGTCGGTCTCGACCAGCAGCCGGTCGTCGGGCACCCGGCGCGCGGCCTCGGCCAGGTCGCGGGCAGACGGGTAGGTGACGTTTCCGGCGAAGGAGATCCACCAGCCCTCGGCCAGGCATTCGTCGAGGCGGTCGGCCATCGAGAAGCAGTGGAGGATCACCGGCAGCCCTTCCGCGTGCTCGCGCAGGAAGGCGATGGTCTGATCTTCGGCGGCCCGCGTGTGGATCACGAGCGGCTTGCCGACCTCCCGCGCGATCCGCGCCTGGGCGGCGAAGGCGCGCTCCTGGTCGGCCAGCGGAGCCCCTTCCCGGTAGAGGTCGATCCCGGTCTCGCCGATCGCGGCGCAGGACGGGTCGGCGGCAAGCTCGAGCAGCGCAGACTCCGCCGCGTCGTCGAAGCCGGCCGCGGAGTTCGGGTGGCGCCCGACGGCCGCCCGGACTCCCTCGTTCTCCCTCGCGTGCTCCAGCGCCCTCCGGGAGGAGCCCTCGTCGATGCCGACGGTGAGCATCCGGCTCACCCCGGCCTCCCGGGCCTCGCTGACAAGCTCCGGGACGTCCCCGTCGCAGAGCTCGAGATGGGTATGGCTGTCAATCACGGCGCCCGCCTGCCGGTCAGGTCGCGGTGGGGCCGGGGTCCTTGGGGAAGAGCGGCTCGAGCTCGGAGATGGAGCCGACCTGCCCGGCCCCGAAGCTCGCCATCGCCCACGACTCGTCGCCGGCATCGAGCGCAGCGAGCAGCTTCCCCGTGCTCGCGGGCAGCCAGGGAGAAAGCAGGACGGTCAGCGCCCGGACCCCCTCGATCAGGGAGGCGAGGACCACGTCCAGCCTCTCGGCCTGGGCATCGTCCTTGGCCAGCTGCCACGGCGCCTGCTCCTCGACGTAACGGTTGCAGCGCCTCACCCGCTCCCAGATCTCGTCGAGCGCCTGCGAGATCGAGCCCTCGTCGATGAGCCCGGCCACGCGGTCGGGGAGTTCCTCGAACGCCGTGGCCAGCTCCGGGTCGGGCGCGACCCGGGGCACGACCCCGTCGCGGTAGCGGTGGACCATCGCGATCGAGCGGCCGGCGAGGTTCCCGTACTCGTTGGCCAGCTCGGTCTCGTAGCGGGCGTCGAAGGCGGCCGGCGAGACCGAGCCGTCGGAGCCGAACGGCACGTCCCGCATCAGGTAGAAGCGCAGCGCGTCGGCGCCGAAGCGATCCACGACCCCTACCGGGTCGAGCACGTTGCCCAGCGACTTGCTCATCTTCTCGCCGTCCATCAGCAGGAAGCCGTGGACGAAGAGCCGCCTCGGAACCTCGAGGCCGGCCGCCATCAGCAGGGCCGGCCAGTAGACGGCGTGGAACTTGAGGATGTCCTTGCCGATCAGCTGGAAGTCCGGCGGCCAGAAGGCCTCCTCCAGCCCGCCGCCGGGGTCGGCCACCCCGAGCGCCGTGTAGTAGTTGAGCAGCGCGTCCCACCAGACGTAGGCGACCTGGTCCGGGTCCCACGGGAGCGGTACGCCCCAGTCGAGCCCGCGGCGTGAGAGCGAGACGTCCTGGAGGCCTCCCGCTATGAACGAGCGGGCCTCGTTGAACCGGGACTTCGGGCTGACGAAGTCCGGGTTCTCGTCGAAGAGCTTTTCGAGCGGCTCCTGGAAGTCGGAGAGGCGGAAGAACCAGTTCTGCTCGTTCTCGCGCGTCAGCTCTATGTGGTGAATCGGGCAGGTGTTGCCGTCGGCGATCTCCTGCTCGGTCTTGAAGTCGGCGCACCGCGGGCAGTACCAGCCCTCGTAGGTGCCCTCGTACACGTAGCCGTTCTCCCTGACCCGCTCGAGGACATCCTGCACCCGCTTGACGTGGTCGGGATTGCTGGTGCGGATGAAGAAGTCGTTGCTGGCCTGCAGCTGGGGGGTCAGCTCGAGGAAGCGGGCGGCGTTGCGGTCTGCGAGCTCCTGCGGCGCGACTCCCTCGGCGGCCGCGGCGTGCGCGACCGGCTCGCCGTGCTCGTCGGTCCCGGTCAGGAAGAAGACCTTCTCGCCGCGCTGGCGGTGATGGCGGGCCATCACGTCCGCGGCGATCGTCGTGTAGGCGTGCCCGAGGTGGGGCGCCGCATTGACGTAATAGATCGGTGTGGTGACGTAGAAGCTGCCGGCGCCCATCGGCGCTGAACGCTAGCGACCGGCGGGACGTGCGCGCCCGGCCGGCCGGCGTACCAGGCCGCCGGCCCCCAGGGCGATGCCGATGCCCACCGCGGTGCCGGCGATCCCGAGCCCGAGCCAGGCGGCCCCCAGCAGGACGGCAGCGAGTGGGAAGTCGGAGCGCGGTACCGGCGCCGGTCTCGAGCGGGGGCGGAGCGGACGACCGGGCCGCAGCGCAGGGGCCAGCGGTGCCGGCCCCGATACCGGCGCGAGCAGCGACAGCGGGTCGAGGTAGCCGTGCGGCCGGTTCCGCAGCCGGGCGCCGAGGAAGAGCCGCCCGTCCCGGCCGAGCCGTCCCACCGGCTGCCCGGCGGCAACCGCGTCCCCGCGTCTCGCCGCGACCGTGGCCAGGCCGGTAAGCGTCGCCGACAGGCGTCCGCAGCGCACGGAGACCCCCCGGCCGCCGGGAAGGCCCCCGGCGAAGGAGACCGTTCCGGGGCACGGTGCCCGCGCCGGCTCGCCGGGCCTCCCGGCCAGCGCCACCACCCGCCGCTGGCCCGGCCTGAAGGGACGGCGCCGGTCGAAGGAGAAGTGCCCGTCCACCGACGGGCCGGCGAGGGGAAGGCGCCAGGCACCCTCCCCTTCGCCGGACGCGCCGTGCGCGACCGGCGAACCCGAAAGGGCCGCCAGCGCGGAGATGAGGAGGATCGTGGCGGGCACGGCGCCGACCGTAGGCCCGTTGTCCGCCTGCCGGGCGCCTATCGGGCCGGTCGCGGCCTCCCTGTAGCCGTCAGGTAACCGGGCGTTCGTCTTCGGTAACGGCTTCCCGGTAGAGGCCGTTGGCCGCGAGCCCCGTGAGGCGGGCCACCACAGACGCCGCCTGGCGCGGCCTGGCCCCGGCCTCGATCAGCTCACGCGCCGCAGCCACCGCCTCCCGGCGGTCTGCCTGCTCCCCGGAGGCGGCACCCACCACGAGTACCACCTCCCCTTTCGGTGGCTTCCCTTCGTAGCGGGAGGCAAGCTCGGCCGCGCTCCCCCTCACGGTCTCTTCGTGAAGCTTGCTGATCTCGCGACAGACCGCCACCGGGCGCTCCGGATCGAGCCCGGCCAGCGTCGCCAGCGTCGCCGGCAGCCGGCGGGGGGACTCGAAGGCGACGAGCGTCTCCCCGCCGCCGAGGGCTTCCTCGAGCTCGCTCCGCCGGCGCGGGAGGAACCCGCAGAACCGCCAGCTGCCTGCCGGCAGGCCGGAGAGCACGAGGGCGGTCGTGACTGCGCTCGGGCCCGGCAGCACCTCGACCTCCACCCCTGCCTCGATGGCGCCCCTCACCAGCAGGAAACCGGGATCGCTCACCACCGGGGTGCCGGCGTCGCTGACCAGGGCGACGGTCTCGCCCGCGGCGATCCGCTCGAGCAGGCGCGGCACCGCCCGGCGCTCGCCGTGCTCGTCGCATCGCACGCGCGGGGTGGTGATCCCGTGGCGCTCGCACAGGACCGCAGTGGTGCGGGTGTCCTCGCAGGCGATCACGTCGGCGCCGCGCAGGGTGTCGACCACCCGGGCCGTGATGTCGTCGAGGTTGCCGATCGGCGTCGGGCAGACGACCAGGCGCCCCGCCCCGGCGGGACTCACTTCGGCGCGAGCTCCTCGAAGGCGAGCGTCGCGGCGCCGATCAGCCCGGCGTCGGAACCGAACCGGGCCGGGACGATCCGCACCGCATTGCGCATCGACGGCAGGGCCTGCGTCTCCACGACCTCCCGGGCCGGCCCGAGCAGCAGGTCGCCGGCCGCGACGGCGCCGCCGCCGATCGCGATCACCTCCGGGTTGAAGATGTTGACCAGGGAGACCATCCCCAGCCCGAGCCGCTCACCGACCAGCGCGATCGCCGCGATCGCATCCCCGTCGCCGTCGTGGGCCAGTTCGGTCACCAGCGCCCCGGTTATCTCGCGTCCCTCGGCGCGCGCCTTCCCCAGCGCAGAGTCCGGGTTGCGGTCGGCGGCATCCTCGCCGGCGCGGCCGATCGCCCTTCCCGATGCGTACCACTCGTAGTGGCCGTGGCCGGGACAGCGGCACGGTGGCCCGTCTATATCGATCACCATGTGGCCGATCTCGGCCCCTCCTCCGGTGCTCCCCCGGACCATCTCGCCGTTGGAGACGATCCCGCCGCCGATCCCGGTTCCGACGGTGAGCATCAGCGCGTCGCGGGCGCCCTCGGCCACGCCGTGGCGCCACTCGGCGAGCATCGTGCAGTTCCCGTCGTTGTCGATCGCGACGGGGCGATCGAGACGCTCGGCCATGAGGTCCTGGAAGCGCACCCCCTCGAGCGGCAGGTGCGGCGAAGCGGCGACCACACCCTCGGGACGGTTGAGGATCGCCGGGATCCCGAAGCCGACGCCGACCACCTCCCCGGGCGCCTCCTCGGCCGCCTCCTCGACCAGCTCGGCGAGCCGGTCCAGCAGCTCCCCGGTGGAGAGGTCGCCAGAGGGCAGCTGGGCACGGTGATGGACGCCGAGCGACTCGTCCACGGCCGCGGCGAGCATCTTCGTTCCGCCCAGGTCGACTCCGATTACGCACTTGGCCGCCATGGCCGCCACCATATCCAGCGATGGGAAACGATTCACCGCTTCCGCCCGAGCCTCGCCGCCGCCGGCGGACGGAGAGCACGCGCAGCGACTACCGGGTCTATCGCGCCGGGTCACCCTCGGAGGCACGCCCGCGCCGCCGGCCGCTTCCGCCCCGCGAGGGAAGGCAGCTTCCCGCTTCTCCCCCACCGCCCCCACCGCCGCCGAAGGCACCCGGGAGGAGCGCACGGCAGCCCCGTGAGCCACGGCAGCCGGGAAAGCGTCGCGGCCTGGCCTGGCGGATCGCAAGGTGGACCGTCCTGGCCATCGCCGGCTGGACCGCCCTCGCGGTCGCCCTGTTCCTGTTCAGCGCCCAGTTCCTCCAGGACCGCGTTCCCTCCAGCGCCCGCGCACAGCTGGAGGCGCCCGGACCGCCGCTGGTCTCGGCCTCCAACACCCTGATCCTCGGCTCCGACCTGAGGGCGAAGGGATCGAAGGAGCCGGGCGCTGCGACCTCCGGCCCCAGCCGCTCGGACTCCATCCAGGTGATGCGCGTCGGCGGAGGGCACAGCTCCAAGCTCTCGATCCCGCGTGACACCGTGGCCGAGATTCCCGGCTACGGGCCCCGGAAGATCAACTCCGCCTTCGCGCTCGGCGGGCCGGCCCTGGCGGTCGAGACGGTCAGCAACTACCTGGGAGTCCCGATAAACCACGTGATCCTCGTCAACTTCGAGGAGTTCCCCGAGCTCGTCGACGCGATGGGCGGCGTCAACTACACCGGCGGCTGCGTCAAGGCGAAGATCAACGGCGGCTACGCCAACGGAGGCGTCACCCTCGACCTGCCGAAGGGCACCACGCGGCTGAACGGCCAGCAGGCGCTCGCCCTCTCCCGTACCCGGATCAACAGCTGCGCGCCGGGCGAGAACGACCTCGACCGCGCACGACGCCAGCAGCAGCTCGTATCGGCGATGCGCTCGCAGGTGCTCTCGCCGCGCGGCTTTCTCCGCTGGCCGCTGGTCGGCTGGCGCGCGCCCCAGACGATCAGCTCGGACATGGGCGCCGCCGGGCTGAGCGGGCTGATGCTCACGGTGGCCGCCTCCGGGTCGGGCAGCTCGAGCGTCCTCAAGCCGGACGGGGCGGTGGTGCTCCCCGACGGCGGCCTGGCCCTCACCGTGAGCGAGGCGTCGAAGCAGCGCCAGGTGGCGCGCTTCATGAGCCGCTGAGGCTCAGTCCTTCTTCTTGGAGGAGGCCGGCTTCTCCTTGCCGGAGCCCTTGGCCTTGGCGTCCTTCTTCTCCTTGGCCTTCTCCGCCGTCTTGGCGTCGTGCGAGTCGGCGCCTTCCCTGGCCGACTTCTCAAGCTCCCGGTTGCGCCGGCGCGTCCCGTAATCGGTGTTGTGGAAGCCCTTGCCCTTGAAGTGGATGGCGACGGGATGAAGGACCCTCTCGACCGGCACCCCGGTCTCCGGGTCCTCGGTCAGGGCGTCTTCGCTCATCCGCTGCTCGATCTCGAAGGTCGAGCCGTCGGGCCTCCTGTACTCATAAATGGGCATCGCGGCCGCAGATTATAGGTCCGCCTGGGGGCGTCCCGGCGGCCCTCGCCCCTAGCATGCGGCCATGGCCGAAGACTCCGTGACCATGGACAAGATCGTCGCCCTCTGCAAGCGGCGCGGGTTCATCTTCCCCTCGTCGGAGATCTACGGCGGCCTCGGCTCCACCTACGACTTCGGCCACTACGGCGTGCTCCTCAAGGGCAACGTCAAGGCCGAGTGGTGGAGGTCGATGCTCCAGGAGCACGACAACGTCGTGGCGCTGGACTCGGCGATCCTCCAGCACCCGCGGGTCTGGGAGGCCAGCGGCCACCTCGGCGGATTCAGCGACCCGATGGTCGACTGCAAGACCTGCGGCCAGCGCTTCCGGGCCGACGACCTGGAGAACGCCAGCTGTCCGCAGAAGCCCTCGAAGCTCCCCGGTGACGGACCCGACTGCGAGCTGACCGACGAGCGCGAGTTCAACCTGATGTTCGAGACGACCGTCGGCCCGGTGAAGGACTCGGGCTCGGTGGCCTACCTGCGGCCCGAGACCGCCCAGGGGATCTTCATCAACTTCAAGAACGTCCTCCAGTTCTCGCGCAAGAGCCCGCCGTTCGGGATCGCCCAGGTGGGCAAGTCGTTCCGCAACGAGATCACCCCCGGGAACTTCATCTTCCGCACGCGCGAGTTCGAGCAGATGGAGATGGAGTTCTTCGTGCCCCCGGCCGAAGCCGGGAAGTGGTTCGAGTACTGGACCGCCGAGCGCGAGCGCTGGTACACCGACCTGGGCGTCCGGCCCGACCACCTGCGCCTGCGCGCCCACGAGGCCGACGAGCTCAGCCACTACTCGAGCGGCACCAGCGACATCGAGTACCTCTTCCCGATCGGCTGGTCGGAGCTCGAGGGAGTGGCCGACCGCGGAGACTTCGACCTGAGCCGCCACGCCGAGTTCTCGGGCGAGAAGCTCGAGTACTTCGACCAGGCCAGCGGCGAGCGCTACGTCCCTCACGTCATCGAGCCGGCCGCCGGCGCCGACCGGGCCACCCTCGCCTTCCTCGTCGACGCCTACGACGAGGAGGAGGTCGAGGGGGAAAGCCGGACCGTCCTGCGTCTCCATCCCCGCCTTGCCCCGGTGAAGGTCGCCGTCCTGCCGCTGGTCCGCAAGGACGGCCAGCCGGAGCTGGCCCAGGAGGTGTACGGGGCGCTAAGGCCTCTGATGCAGGCCGAGTACGACGAGGGCGGCTCGATCGGGAAGCGCTACCGGCGCCAGGACGAGATCGGCACCCCCTGGTGCGTGACCGTTGACCACCAGTCTCTCGAGGACCGCACGGTCACCGTCCGCGACCGGGACTCTCTCAGCCAGGACCGCGTACCGGTCGACGAGCTGCCGGCACTGCTGGCCGCCCGCCTCGCCGAGCCCTGGCGGACGCCGAAGCTCGGCTGAGCCGGGCGAAGGACGCTGGAGCCGGGCTGCGGCTCAGTCGGAGCCGGCGGCGGAACCGTCGCCGTTGGTCGAAGCGGCCGCGGCTGCGGCAGCCTCCGCCTCGGGAGCCGGGGTGGTAACGGTGGCCGCCGAGGCCGGCGGGGCCGTGGTCGGCACGTAGTCGAACTCCTCCTCGGCACCGAAGACCAGGTCGAGGATCTTGTCGCGCAGGCCGGCGCTGACGGCAACGGCCAGCGCGGCGCCGGCGGTGAGGATCAGGAGGTTGCGGACAAGGTGGCTCTTGCGAGGCGGGGCGATGACCCGGTCGCGCGCCTCGAGGGCGGCGTCGCTGGCCTTCTTGATCGAGCGACGCACCTTGTCGTCATCGAGAATCGCGGCCGCGGGGTTGTCGGCGGCGGAGATGCGGTCGAAGGCATCCCGGGCCGACTCGTAGGCGACGCGGGCGTTCTCGCGGACCTTCGGGTCCTCGGCGATCCGCCGCAGGTACTCGTTCTCCTTCAGCTGCTGAGCGCTCTCGCTCGCGTTGGCTGCCCAGGTGGAAAGTGCCATCGAATCTCTTCTCCTGTCGGAATCTCGTCGGAAAGTCGGCTGAGGTGCGTGAGCATAGCCTCAATCGTCCTGCCGTGTGGAAAAGGGTCCGGGGGGCCTGGGGAACGGCCTAGAGCTCGATGACCGCGCCCGAACGGGCCAGTTCCACCGGCCCCCCGAAGGCCTCCTCGGCCTGCCGGCGGGAGAGCTCCTGGTCGAGTTCGTCGGTTATGTGCGTGATCATCACGCGCCGGGCACCGGCGGCGCGGGCGTGCTCACCGGCCTCGATGGCGGTCAGGTGGCCGCGGGGCTCGTCGTCCTCGGGCTCGCGAAGGGTCGCCTCGATCAGGAGGAAGTCGGTGTCGCGCGCAAACTCGACCAGCCCCTCGTTGGGCGCGCAGTCGGCGCCGAAGGTGAACCGCGGTCCGTCGTCCCCGGCGCGGATGTCGACCGCGAAGGTCGGCACGTAGTGCGGGACAGGCTGGAAGCGGATCGTGAACTCGCCGGCACTGGCGATGTCATCGGGCTCGTATTCGACGATCTGGAAGGCCTCTTCGATGATGTCGGCCGGGCCCCAGAGCTCGGCGAGCGCGTGGAGGATCGCCGTGCCCCCGGCGGGGATGATCAGCTCCGGGCGGTTGGTGGCCGGGCCGAGGGGCGAGAAGGTCATCGCGTAGGCGAAGGGGACCAGGTCGAGAACGTGGTCGGCGTGGAAGTGGGTGATCAGGACCGCGTCGAGCTCGCGGTAGTCGGTCACCTCGCGCAGCCGGGAGAAGACTCCGCTGCCGCAGTCGACCAGGAGGCTGGTCGTCTCCCCTTCGACCAGGTAGCCGCTGCAGGCTCCGCCCTCGTCCTGCCAGGAGGGTGATTTTCCGAGGATCGTGATCTTCATCGTCTCTGCGGTTGCGCGGCCGCCCCTTGGGGGGTACGGGTCGCTGCCGCCCCCGTACTTATACGCCTCCCCCGGAACCGGGGACGCCGGGCGCGGCGTCCTGCGCCGCGCCGCCGCCACGGCCCAGCACCCGCTTGAGCAGCGGCGGCGCCAGCAGGGTGGTGGCGATCGACATGCCGACGATCACCGTGAAGAGGCTGTCGCTCACCACGCCGGCGGTTGCCCCGATCCCGGCGACGATGATCCCGACCTCCCCCCGGGGCACCATCCCGATGCCGATCGCCAGGGCGTTGCGCGGCCCAAGCGAGCGGGCTCCAACCCAGGCTCCCGCGAACTTCGTGGCCACCGCCAGCAGGGTCACCCCGGCCAGCGCCCCGAGGACCTCCAGGTCGGCCAGCGCCCCCAGGTCGACCTTCAGCCCGATGAAGACGAAGAAGAAGGGCGGGAAGAAGGCGTAGAGCGGGGCGACCTCCTGCTCGAAGTCGCCGCGGTCCCGGGTCTCGGCGACGATCATGCCCGCGAGGAAGGCGCCGATGATCGCCGCGAGGCCGATCTCCGCCGAGAAGGCGGCGAGCCCCAGGCAGAGGATCACTGCCGGCATCAGCGGCGACTCGGCGAACTTGGGGGCGTGAAAGATGTCGGGCCAGCGGGCGGCGATCCGGGTGCCCCCCAGGCCGACGAAGAAGACGAAGCCGACCGCGAGGGCGATCACCAGGGCCACCGAGGCCACGTCGAGGCCGCCGCCTTCGGCGATCCCGACGGCGATGGCCAGGACGATCATCGCGAGGATGTCGTCGATCACCGCCGCGCCGAGGATCGTGCGGGCGGCGAGGCTCTTCAGGGCGCCCAGGTCGATCAGCACGGCAGAGGTGATGCCGACGCTGGTCGCCACCAGCGCCGCGCCGACGAAGAGGCTGGTCTCGAACGAGGCGCCGAAGGCTTCGGCGGCGAAGAACCCGGCAACCAGGGGCAGCGCCATACCGAAGACGCCGACGCGGGTTGCCGGGCCGCCGACCTCCCGCAGGTCGGAGAGCCGTGTCTCCAGGCCAACCCAGAAGAGGAGGAAGACAACACCCAGCTCGGCGAAGACCTCGAGCGTCTCGCTCGGGGCGACGATTCCCAGGACCGAAGGCCCGATAACGACCCCGGCGAGGATCTCGCCGATGATCGCGGGCTGCCCAATCCGCTTGAAGATCTCGTCGCCGATCTTGGCGGCGAGCAGTACGAGGAAGAGGGCCAGCAGGATGTCGGCCAGCCCACCTGCGGCTGCTAGCGGAATCGCCACCGCCCCATTGTTGCGCGTCGGCTCAGGAGCGGTGAATGGCCGCCTGCTCCGAGGCGGTCGGGAAGGCCCAGGCGGCCCGGGCGGCCCGCTCCTGGCGGAAGACGAGCCGCAGCTGGCGGGGCGGCCGGAGCCCCTCGGGATGGTCGGGCCGGAAGGTGGCGCAGGCCTCGGGCAGGTCGAGGGCGCAGAGCTGCTGGTTGTGGAAGAAGCACTGCTCGCAGCTCACCTTCGCCCTTGTCCGACCCTTCGCCATTCTCCCCCCAGCTCTCTCTCGACTGACCTTCTTGACTGACCGGCGGCCAAGAAATCACAAAGCTGCGCAGAGCCGCAACGAGTCGTTTCGCTATCGCCGGGTTTTTCGCGATCCGGGCTTCGGAAAGACCCCGCTCTCTGCGCAGATCGCCGGTCGCCGCCGCGCCGATACCTTCCCGGGGATGGAGGTCCTCCTCACCGGCGCCAGCGGCGCCATCGGCAGCGAGCTGGCCCCGGCCCTCGCCGAGGTCGGCTGCCGTGTCCGCGCGCTGGCGCGCCGCCCCGAGCGCGTCACGGCCGCCGGTATCTCGGAGACGCTGGTCGGCGACGTGGTGACCGGCGCCGGGGTGCCCGAAGCGCTGGAGGGGGTCGACCTGGCTTACTACCTCGTCCACTCGATGGAGCCCGGCGACGAGAGCTTTGCCGAGCGCGAGCGCCGGGCCGCCTCCGGCTTCGCCGAAGCCTGCCGCGAGGCCGGGGTCAGGCGCATCTGTTATCTCGGCGGACTCGTCCCCGCCGGCGCCGCGGCCTCCGAGCACCTCTCCAGCCGCCTGGCGGTGGAGGAGCTGCTGCTCGAAGCCGCACCGGAGGCGGTGGCGCTGCGGGCGTCGATCGTCATCGGCTCGCGGTCACGCTCCTTCCGCTTCCTGGTCCGGCTGCTGGAGCGCTCGCCGGTACTGCCGCTGCCCAGCTGGCGCGACAACCGCACGCAGCCCATCGACAGCCGCGACGTCACCGCCTTCCTGGTGGCGGCGGGCACCTCCCCGGTCGTGACGGGGCCCCTCTCCCTTGACATCGCCGGGCCCGACGTCGTGACCTACGGCCAGCTGGTCGCCCGTATCGCCGACCAGATGCTGATCGACCGGCCCCCCATCGAGCTCCCCTTCTCGGCGACGGCGCTGGCCGGCCCGGCTGCCGCCGTCCTCGCCGACGAGGACCCGGAGCTGATCGGGCCGCTGATGGAGGGGCTGGGCTCCGACCTGCTGCCTCGCGACAACGCCGCGGCCGAGCTCTTCGGGGTTCGCCTCCACCGGCTCGATCGCGCGATCTCCCATGCCCTGCGGGAGATGGAGGCAGGCGAGCCGGTGAGGGCGCGCTGATGTCGGCGGTCGAGGTGGAACTCTTCATCGACGCGCCCCCCGAGCGCATCTGGGAGGTGGCGCTCGACCCTGCGCGGCTGGGCGACTGGGTGACGATCCACCGCTCCCTGGGCGACCACGACGACCCTCCCGCCTTCAAGGGGTTTCGCATGAGCCAGACGATGACCCTGCGCGGCGTCCCTCTGACCGTGGACTGGGAGCTGGTCCGCTGCGAGGAGCCCACCTACGCGGAGTGGGCCGGGAAGGGGCCGGCGCGCTCCCGGGCCACCACGAGCTACCGGCTGACTCCCCAGGACGGGGGGACGCTCTTCGCTTACTACAACGAGTTCAAGACCCCGCTGGGGCCGCTCGGCGCCGTGGCCCAACGCGCCATCGCCGGGGACATGCCCGAGAGCGAAGCGATCGCCTCGCTCGAGCGGCTCCGCAAGATCTGCGAGTAAAAGAAAAACCCGTCACACCCTGAGGGGTAACTACGCTCACTTTTATGGCCGAAAGCTGATATACGTAGTTTCCGTATATTCGTACCTTCTGCCAAAAAAGGAAAAAAGCTAATGGCCGATTTTGTAGATAAGAAGCGCGCCGAGATGGAGAAGCGCCTCAAGGAGCTCAAGCCCTACGTCGAGGAGCACGACCGCCTCGAGGCGGCTATCGAGGCCCTCGGCGGCGTGGCGCGCTCGACATCACGGCGTGTCTCCGGCGCCACCCGGCGGGCCACCCGGCGCCCGGCCGCCCGCAAGCGCCCCGCCGGCACCGGCAAACGCGGGCGCCCCAAAGGCTCGGGCAAGCGCGGCAAGCAGTGCGCCGCCCTCGTAAAGAAGAACCCCGGGATCACCATCCCGGAGATCGCCAGGAAGATCGGCATCAAGCAGAACTACCTCTACCGCGTGATGCCGGCCCTCGAGAAGGAGGGCCTGGTTACGAAGAAGGGGAAGGGCTGGTACCCGACGGCCAAGGCCTGACACCGGGCA
>JBBASZ010000009.1:46951-48078 GCA_040398965.1 Solirubrobacteraceae bacterium
GCCCGGGGCCGGGCGCGAAGTAGCCTGCCGGCGGCCCCGAAGCCCTCAGCCGAGCAGGCCCATCGCGGCGACGGCGTCCCGCTCCTCGACCAGCTCGGCGACGCTCGCGTCGATCCTCTCGCGGGAGAAGTCGTTGATCTCCAGCCCCTCCACGATCGACCACTCTCCCCCGCTGCACGTGCACGGGAAGGAGCTGATCACTCCCTCGGTCACCCCGTAGGAGCCGTCGGAGGGAACGGCCATGGAGACGAAGTCTCCCTCGGCCGAGCCGTTGACCCAGTCGCTTATGTGGTCGATCGCCGCGTTGGCGGCCGAGGCGGCGCTCGACGCGCCGCGGGCCTCGATGATCTCGGCACCGCGCTGCTGGACCCGCGGGATGAACTCGTCGGCGACCCATGCCTGGTCGTCGACCACCTCGCTGGCCGGCGCGCCGTCGACGGTGGCGTGGGTGATGTCCGGGTACTGGGTGGCCGAGTGGTTGCCCCAGATGATCATCTTCCTCAGCTTGTCGACCGGCATCGCAGTCTTGTTGGCCAGCTGGGCCAGGGCGCGGTTGTGGTCGAGGCGGGTCATCGCCGTGAAGCGCTCCGCGGGGACGTCAGGCGCGTTGGCCTGCGCGATCAGCGCGTTGGTGTTGGCCGGGTTACCGACCACCAGGACGCGGATGTCGTCGGCGGCGTGGTCGTTGATCGCCTTGCCCTGGGGGGCGAAGATCCCGCCGTTGGCCTCGAGCAGGTCGCCGCGCTCCATACCCTTGGTGCGGGGGCGCGCCCCGACGAGGAGGCCGATGTTGGCACCGTCGAAGGCGATGTTCGGATCGTCGCTGATGTCGATCCGCGACAGGAGGGGGAAGGCGCAGTCGGTCAGCTCCATCGCCGTTCCCTCGGCCGCCTCCAGGGCGGGGGTGACCTCGAGGAGGCTCAGCTCGACGGGACGGTCGGGCCCGAGCAGCTGGCCCGAGGCGATCCGGAACAGGAGCGCGTAGCCGATCTGGCCCGCCGCTCCGGTGACGGTGACTTTGGTGGGGGTGCTCATCGTCCTCTTGGCCTCCTGAACTCTGGTTGTGCGGTCGTTTTCACGCTATAGGGACTCGGGCAGCGGCGGCGCTCAGGCCATCGCCGCCTGCA
>JBBASZ010000009.1:48178-74330 GCA_040398965.1 Solirubrobacteraceae bacterium
CGCTCAGGCCATCGCCGCCTGCAGGTTCGAGTCGATGCTCGCCAGGAACTCCTCGGTCGTCTGCCACGGCTGGTCGGGGCCGATCAGCAGGGCGAGGTCCTTGGTCATCGCTCCCGACTCAACCGTCTCGACGCAGACCCGCTCGAGGGTGCGGGCGAACTCGCTCACCTCGGGCGTGCCGTCCATCCGCCCGCGTGCCTCCAGGCCCCGGGTCCAGGCGAAGATCGAGGCGATCGGGTTGGTCGAGGTCTTCTCGCCCTTCTGGTGCTGGCGGTAATGGCGGGTCACGGTGCCGTGGGCGGCCTCGGCCTCGACCGTCTTGCCGTCGGGGGTCATGAGGACGCTGGTCATCAGGCCCAGCGAGCCGAACCCCTGGGCGACAACGTCGGACTGCACGTCGCCGTCGTAGTTCTTGCAGGCCCAGACGAAGCCCCCCTCCCACTTGAGGGCGGCGGCGACCATGTCGTCGATCAGCCGGTGCTCGTAGGTCAGGCCGGCCGCCTTGAACTTCTCGACGAACTCGGAGTCGAAAACCTCCTGGAAGATGTCCTTGAAGCGTCCGTCGTAGGCCTTGAGGATCGTGTTCTTGGTCGACATGTAGACCGGGAACCCCTTGTCGAGCCCGTAGTTGAACGATGCCCGCGCGAAGTCCCGAATCGAGTCGTCGGTGTTGTACATCGCCAGCGCCACGCCGGCGCCCTCGAAGTCGTAGACCTTGAACTCCATCGGCTCGCTGCCGTCGGCCGGCGAGAAGGTGACGGTGAGCGTCCCCTCGCCGGGCACCTTGAAGTCGGTCGCCTTGTACTGGTCGCCGAAGGCGTGGCGGCCGACGACGATCGGCTTCGTCCATGTCGGGACCAGCCTCGGGATGTTGTCGATGACGATCGGCTCGCGGAAGATGACCCCGCCGAGGATGTTGCGGATCGTCCCGTTCGGCGAGCGCCACATCTCCTTGAGGCCGAACTCCTCGACACGGGCCTCGTCCGGGGTGATCGTCGCGCACTTGACCCCCACCCCGTGCTCGCGGATCGCGTTGGCCGCGTCGACGGTCACCTGGTCGTCGGTGGCGTCGCGGTTCTCGATTCCCAGGTCGAAGTAGATGAGCTCGATGTCGAGGTAGGGCAGGATCAGCTGGTCCTTGATGAAGGCCCAGATGATCCGGGTCATCTCGTCTCCGTCGAGCTCGACTACTGGGTTGGCAACCTTGATCTTCGTCATCGCTTCCTTCCGGGTTCTGACGGGCGCAGGCTAGTGGAGCCGCGATCGTGCACGCCGACCGGTCTCATGGCCTTAACCTGACCGGTGGTGGCCACGCACGAAGTTACGAACCAGCCCCCGCCGCTGACCGGCCGCAACCTCTTCACGGATAACGCCGCCCTCGGAGAGGCGCTCGAGCGCGAGGGTGGCGGCTGGGCCCGGGACCGCCTCGAGGAGGCCGGCGCCTTCTGGGGAGGCGAGCCGATGGAGTGGGGGGTGCTGGCCAACGAGCGTCCGCCGGTCCTCCACCGCCACGACCGTTACGGCAACCGGGTCGACCGCGTCGACTTCGACGGGTCCTGGCACCGGCTGATGGAAGCCGGCGTCCGCGACGAGCTCCACGCCCTCCCCTGGCGCGAGCCGCGCGAGGGCGCCCACGTGGCCCGCGGCGCCCTCTTCATGACTGCCAGCCAGGCCGAGGCCGGCTTCTGCTGCCCGATCACCATGACCTTTGCCGCCGTGCCGGCGCTCAGGGCCCAGCCGGAGATCGCCGCCGAGTGGGAGCCGCTCCTCACCTCGACCTCCTACGACCCCGAGGGCGTCCCTGCGCCCGGCAAGGGTTCGGCTATCTGCGGCATGGCCATGACCGAGAAGCAGGGCGGCTCGGACGTGCGCGCCAACACCACCCGCGCCGCCCCGGTAAACGGCGGTGGCCCGGGAGCCGAGTACCTGATCACCGGCCACAAGTGGTTCTGCTCGGCACCGATGAGCGACCTCTTCCTGATCCTCGCCCAGGCCGACGAAGGCCTCTCGTGCTTCGCCCTCCCCCGGATCCTTCCCGACGGCGAGCGCAACGCGATCTCGGTCGAGCGGCTCAAGGAGAAGCTCGGCAACCGCTCGAACGCCTCGAGCGAGGTCGAGTACGACGGCGCCCTGGCGAGGATGGTCGGCGAACCCGGCCGGGGCGTGCCCACGATCATCGAGATGGTCGGCCACACGCGCCTGGACTGCATCACCGGGACCGCGGCCGGCATGCACGCCGCCGTCGCCCAGGCCACCTGGCACGCCGCCCACCGCTCCGCCTTCGGCAGCCCGCTCGCCGACAAGCCCCTGATGGCCAACGTCCTGGCCGACCTCGCTGTCGAGGCCGAGGCGGCGACCGCCCTGGCCATGAGGCTGGCCCGCGCCTACGACCAGGCCGGGGACGACCCGGCCGAGGCGCACCTCAAGCGCCTCGCCACGCCGATCGGCAAGTTCCATGTCTGCCAGCGCGCCCCGCAGCACGCCTTCGAGGCGCTCGAGGTCTTCGGCGGGGCCGGGTACGTGGAGGAGTCGGGCATGCCGCGCC
Source organism: Solirubrobacteraceae bacterium (assembly GCA_040398965.1). Lineage (GTDB taxonomy): Bacteria > Actinomycetota > Thermoleophilia > Solirubrobacterales > Solirubrobacteraceae > F1-60-MAGs163. Next base: position 50,724 of record JBBASZ010000009.1, read on the forward strand.
TCTACCGCGAGGCGCCGCTCAACTCGATCTGGGAGGGCTCGGGCAACGTGATGGCCCTCGACGTCCTGCGCGCCCTGGCCCACGAGCCCGAGGCGCTCGAGAGCTTCTTCGCCGAGGTGGAGCTGGCCGCCGGCGCCGACCGGCGCCTGGATACCCACGTCGCGGAGCTCCGGGCCGAGTTCTCCGACCCGGACGGGCTGGAGTCCCGGGCGCGCCGGATCGTCGAGCGGATGGCAGTGGCGCTCCAGGGCTCGCTGCTCGTCCGGCACGCTCCGGAACCGGTGGCGGACGCCTTCTGCGCCTCCCGGCCGGGCGGCTCGGCCGGCCTCAATTACGGGACGCTCCCCGCCGGAGTCGACTGCGCCGCGATCGTCGCACGGCACACGCCGGCCGGCTGAAGCCGCCGCACCGGGCGCCTCAGGCGCCCGCCCCCGGCCGGCGCGGCCGCCGGCTGTCACCATTAAGGGGTGCTCGGCGAGCGCTCGATAAAGCTCTTCACCGTCTCCGGGATCCGGATCGGGGCGAACCCGAGCTGGTTCCTCTTCCTGTTCCTGATGATCATCTGGCTCTCCGACTACTTCGGGGACGTGCTCGTCGCCTCCAGCACCACGGTCGCCTACGTGACCGCCGTCGCCGCCGCGATCTTCTTCTTCGCTTCTCTCCTGCTCCACGAGCTCGGCCACGCGCTGATGGCGCGCCGGCTGGGAATCGGAACCTCGGGCATCGACCTCTGGCTCTTCGGGGGCGTCGCCAAGCTGACCCGCGACTCGCAGACGCCCGGGGAGGAGTTCAAGGTCGCGATCGCCGGGCCGGCGGTGACCGCGGTCATCGTCCTGGTCTGCCTGGGGATCGGTGCAATCGCCGCCAACGAGACCGGCGTCCTCGACGCGGCCACGCTCGCCCGCTCGAGCACCACCCCGTGGGTCGCCCTGCTCGGGTGGCTCGCGCTCACCAACCTCGTGCTCCTGGTCTTCAACATGCTCCCCGCCTTCCCGCTCGACGGCGGCCGCGTGACCCGGGCGCTCGCATGGAAGGTGAGCGGCGACCGCAGCCGCGGCACCCGCTTCTCCGGCTACCTGGGCCAGGCCTTCGGCTGGCTGATGGTCGCCTTCGGGCTCTTCATCATCCTGCGTACCGGGGCGATCGTCTCCGGCATCTGGTCGGCCGTGCTCGGCTGGTTCCTGGCCTCGGCCGCCCGCAATGCGGTGGTCGGCAGCCGGTACAGCGAGCAGCTCGAAGGAGTCACCGCCGGGCAGATAATGGACATGAGCCCCGTGGTCCTGCCGGCGACGGCCAGCGTGGCCGACGCCCAGGCCGAGTTCTTCGGGCGCTTCTCCTGGCCGTGGTTCGCCGTGGTGGACGAGCTCGGGCGGCTCGAGGGAATCCTGCGCTCAGAGCAGGTCGACGCCGCCCTCGCGCAGGGGCGCGGCGGCGAGCCGGTCCGGGCGATCCTCGACCCCGAGCAGGCAGAGGCCAGCGCGGTCACCCGCGAGACGCCGGTCGAGAATCTCCTGGGCCTCGAGGTGCTGCGGCGCCTGGGCGCGGTGATCGTGATCGACCCCGACCACCGGCTCTGCGGGGTGGTTACCGAGGAGGAGCTCTCCCGGGCCCTGGCCACGTCGCCGCCACGCCGGTACTGAACCGGACCCTCACCGGCCGGGCGGGGCGTCCTCGTGGCGCAATCCCGCCCCCGATCATCGGCATTGGCGCAAGCCGTAAGGGCCCTTCGCCCGTATACGATGCAGGTGGCCCCGGCTCGAGAGCCCAGGCCAAACGCGACGAAAGAACAGAGACGACCGAATGCCCGAACAGGACGTACTGATCATCGGCGCCGGCCTCGCCGGCCAGCGCGCCGCAATCGCCGCCGCGGAGACCGGAGCCTCGGTGGCCATCCTCTCCAAGGTCCACCCCGTCCGCTCCCACTCGGTGGCGGCCGCAGGCGGCATCAACGCCGCGATCAACCCGGCCGACGACTGGCGCTCTCACGCTTACGACACCGTCAAGGGATCCGACTTCCTCGGCGACCAGGACGCGATCGAGGCGATGTGCCGCGAGGCCCCCGCCGAGGTGATGTGGCTCGAGCATGCCGGCGTCACCTTCCACCGCAACGAAAAGGGCGAGATGGACCTCCGTGCCTTCGGCGGCGCCTCGATGAAGCGCACCGCCTACGTCGCCGACATCACCGGCCAGGCGCTCCTCCACGTCCTCTACGAGCAGCTCATGAAGTACCACGAGGTAATCGACCGTTACGAGGAGTGGTTCGTCACCTCGCTGATCGTCGACGACGCCGGCCACTGCGTCGGCGCGGTCGCCCGCGACGTGCGCGACGGCCACATGGAGACCTTCTCGGCAAAGAGCGTGATCCTCGCCTCCGGCGGCGCCGGCCAGTGCTTCTCCCCCACCACCAATGCGCTGATCTGCACCGGTGACGGCATCGCCCAGGCCTACCAGGCGGGCGCGCCGCTGATGGACATGGAGATGATCCAGTACCACCCGACGACGCTCGCCGAGAACGGATTCCTGATCACCGAGGGCGCCCGCGGCGAGGGGGCCCACCTGCTCAACTCCGACGGCGAGCGCTTCATGGAGAAGTACGCGCCGAACAAGATGGAGCTCGCCTCCCGCGACGTCGTCTCCCGCGCCGAGCAGACCGAGATCAACGAGGGCCGCGGCGTCGGCCCCGACGGTCGCGGCATCTACCTCGACATCACCGTCGTGCCCCGCAAGCGCACGCTCGAGGCGCTCCGCGAGATCGTCAACATCGGCAAGGACTTCGCCGGCGTCGACATCACCCGCGAGCCGATCGTGATCCAGCCCGGGATGCACTACATCATGGGCGGGGTCAAGACCGACATCCACGGCGCCACCCCGGTTCCCGGGCTCTACGCCGCCGGCGAGGTCGCCTGCGTCTCGGTCCACGGCGGCAACCGCCTCGGTGCCAACTCGCTGCTCGACACGCTGATCTTCGGACGCCGTTCCGGCGAGCACGCCGGCCGCCGCGCCCTGGAGATGCCGATCCCGGAGGTCTCCTCCGAGCCGCTCGAACGCGACCGGGCGATGATCGACGGAATCCTCGCTCGCCCCAAGAGCGGCCCGCGGATCTCGGAGATCAAGCGTGAGCTCGGGGAGACGATGAACCGCTACGCCGCCGTCTACCGTGACGAGGCCGGGCTCCAGACCGCCCTGGAGATCGTGCGGCGGCTCAAGGAGCAGGCCGGCAGCGCCTGGGTCGACGACAAGGGCACCGTCTTCAACCAGGACGTGCTCGGCGCGATCGAGCTCGACTACATGCTCGACTGCTCGGAGGCGATCGTGATGGCCTCGCTCGAGCGCAGGGAGTCGCGCGGGGCGCAGTTCCGCACCGACTACCCCGAGCGCAACGACGAGGAGTGGCTCAAGCACATCGACGTCTCGCGTAACGGCGGCGAGGAACCTCACATCTCCTACTCGCCGGTCACGATCACCCAGTGGCAGCCCGAAGAGCGCAAGTACTAGCCCCAGACAAGAGGAACCATGGCCGAATTCACCCTCAGGATCCGCCGCTACGACCCGCAGTCGGGGGATGCCCCCTACTGGGACGAGCGCACCGTCGACCTCGAGCCGCACCGCTCCGTGCTCGAAGGAATCCTCCAGGCCCGTAACGAGCAGGACGGCTCGATCGGCGTTCGCTGTTCCTGCCGCTCGGCGATCTGCGGCTCCTGCGGCGTAAGGATCAACGGCCAGCCCGGCCTGGCCTGCCACACCCACCTCGACCAGGCCCTCGAGGGCTCGAAGGATGGGGTGATCGAGGTCGAGCCGATGGGCAACATGCCGGTCATCCGCGACCTGATCGTCGACATGGACGCGGTTCACTGGAAGAAGATCCAGCAGGTCACGCCGTGGCTGATCGGCAAGGAGCCGGTCCCCGAGCGCGAGTACATCGTCCCGCGCGAATCGATGATCGACATCACCCAGTCGATGGCCTGCATCCAGTGCGGCGCCTGCGTCTCGGACTGCCTCTCGATGGAGGTCGATCCGCTCTTCATCGGCCCGGCGGCGCTGGCCAAGAGCTACCGCTTCGTCGGCGACCCGCGCGACGCCGCCCACAAGGAGCGCCTCGAGTACCTCTCCGAGGACAAGCACGGCATCTACGACTGCACCCACTGCTTCAAGTGCATCGAGGCCTGCCCGAAGGGCGTGGCGCCGATGAACCAGATCATGAGGCTGCGGCGGATCTCCGGCAACGTCTACGACATCGAGGACCGCAACAACGGCGAGCGCCACGAGATGGCCTTCGTGAAAAACATCCGCAAGAACGGCATCCTCCACGAGGCCGACCTTCTTCCCGACTCCTACGGCGGCAAGTTCCACCCGCGCGCCGTGCCCGAACTGATCAGCTCGCTGCCGGTAGTGGTGACCGCGCTTCTGCGCCGCAAGGTCACCCCGGCCAAGGCGATGCTCCACAGCCACAAGGCCCCCGAGGGCGTCAAGCAGATCTTCGACGACATCGAGGGTCGCGACGGCGGGGTCGAGTTCAACCTCTACATCCAGGGGACCGACGAGGACAACGCCGAGCCGCCCGGCGCCGAGGGAGTCCTCGAGAAGGTCGCCGAAGACGTCGTCACCGAAGCGCTCGAGGAAGCCCCGGTCACCCCGGCCGGCGGCGAAGGCTCGAGCGCCTAAGGAAGGAAGAAGAGATGAAGGTTGCCTACTGGCCCGGCTGCGTGAGCAGGGGCTTCACCCCGGAGCTTCACGGCTCGATGGAGAAGGTCGCGCCGCTGCTCGACATCGAGCTCGTCGAGCTCGACCGCGCAAGCTGCTGCGGGGCCGGCGTGATCGCCGAGCACAGCCAGGAGCTGGCCGACACCCTCAACGCCCGCACCTTCGCGCTCGCCCAGCAGGTCGAGGGCGCCGACCTGATGATGAACATCTGCTCGACCTGCCAGGGCGCCCAGAGCGAGTGCCAGCAGCGCCTCGACGCCAGCGCCGAGTACCGCGAGCATGTCAACGGCACCCTCGCCGGCGAGGACCTCCAGTACGAGGCGAACATCGTCAACAAGAATTTCCTCTGGGTCCTGGTCGAGGAGATCGGCCTGGAGAACCTGAAGGGCCTCGTCAGGCGCCCCCTGACCGACCTGCGCGTCGGCCCGTTCTACGGCTGCTACATCGTCCGCCCCACCGACCGCCTCGACATCAACAGCGAGAACCCGCGCGACCAGTACCTCGGGATGGTCATCGAGACCCTGGGCGGCACGGTGATCGACTACGCCGGCTCACACAAGTGCTGCGGCTTCCCGATCATCACCATGAACAAGAAGGCCTCGCTGACCCAGGCCGGCCGCCATCTCGGTGACGCCACCGACGCCGACGCCGACTGCCTGGTGACCCCTTGCCCGCTCTGCCACCTCAACCTCGACCTCCAGCAGCCGATGGCCGCCAAGGAGGTCGGGCGCGACCTGAAGATGCCGGTCCTCCACCTTCCGCAGCTGGTAGGCCTCGCCCTGGGGCTGGAGCCCAAGGAGCTCGGCCTCCAGCACCACGTGGTCAAGCCGACCTCGGTGATCGACTGGACCCAGTCGGTCGTCGGCTCGGTCAGCGCCCCCGCCGGCTGGTAGTCAGCGGCCGGCCAGGCCACGCTCGATCGCCAGCTCGGCGATCTGCACGGTGTTGAGCGCGGCGCCCTTGAGCAGGTTGTCGCCGACCACGAAGCAGTTGATGCTCTTCGGGTCGTCGAGGTCGGCGCGCACGCGCCCGACGACGGTCTCGTCGCGGCCGGCCCACTCCAGCGGCGTCGGGGCCTCCTCGACTACAAGGTTCGGGAAGGCCGCCAGCGCCTCGATCGCGGCGTCGAGGTTCACCTCGCTCCCGAAGCTCGCGCGCACCGCCACGGCGTGGCCGACCATCACCGGCACCCGCACGCAGGTCGGGCTCACCTGCAGGCCCGGCAGCCCGAGGATCTTGCGGCTCTCGTCCTGGAGCTTCATCTCCTCGTCGGTGTAGCCGTTCTCTCCCATCGAGCCCAGCATCGGCACGACGTTGAAGGCGAGCGTGTTGGCGTGCACTTCGTGCTCGACCAGCCGGGCCGCACCGGCGCCGTCGGTGATCAGCATCTCGGTCTTCTCGCTCAGCACCGGAACCTGCGAGGCCAGCTCGTCGATTCCGTGGCGGCCGGCGCCTCCGGCGGCCTGGTAGCTGGTGGCGACCATCGCCTCGAGGCCGAAGAGCCCGTCGAGGGCCTTCATCGGCAGCATCACGATCATCGTCGTGCAGTTCGGGTTGGCGACGATGCCCTTCGGGGCGTCGTCAAGGGCCTCGGGGTTGACCTCGCTGACCACGAGGGGAACTTCGGGGTCCATCCTCCAGGCCGATGAGTTGTCGATAACCAGCGCGCCGGCGCCGGCCATCTGCGGCGCCCACTCCCGCGAGACCGGGCCGCCCGCCGACATCAGCGCCAGGTCGAACCCCTGGATGCTCTCCTCGCTGAGGGGCTGTACCTCGCCCCAGCGGTCCAGCTGAGAGCCGGCCGAGCGCTCGCTGCCGAACGGGACAATCTCGTCGGCGGCCACGCCTCGGCGCTCGAGCGTCTCGAGCAGCAGGCGGCCGACGGCGCCGGTGGCGCCGACCACGGCGATCCTCATGAGGGCTGGCCGAAAGGCTCTTCGGCGCGGATCGTGTCCTCGCCGCTCAGCTCGAAGGCGGCGTGGAGCGCCCTGACGGCGTCGTCCACCCGGTCCCCCGGGATGACGCAGGAGATCTTGATCGGCGAGGTGGCGATCATCTCGATGTTGATCCCCTGCTCGCCGAGCACGCTGAAGACCCGGGCGGCGACTCCCGGATGTGTGCGCATGCCCGCCCCGACTACGGAGACCTTGCCCATCTCCTCGTCGGTGGCGATGCCGGCCAGGCCGAGCTCGCCCTTGAGGCGCTCAAGCGCGTCGCCGGCGGCCTTGAGGTCGTCGCGGGGCACGGTGAACGACATGTCCGCGCGCGCGCCGTCCTCCAGCGGCTCGTTCTGGATGATCATGTCGACGTTGACGTTGGCATCGGCCAGGGCCGTGGCGATCTGGCCGGCGACGCCCGGGGTGTCGGGCACGCCCTGGAGCGTGACGCGGGCCTCGTCGGTCGAATGGGTAACGGCGGTGATTAGCGGGTGTTCCATGGTCTCCTGCTCGGTGAGCACAACGGTACCGGGGCCGTCCTCGAAGCTGGACCGGCAGTGGATCCTCACTCCGTGGTTGCGGGCGTACTCGACGCTGCGCAGCTGCAGGACGCCGGCCCCGGAGGCCGACATCTCCAGCATCTCCTCGGAGGAGACGACCGCCAGCTTGCGGGCGTCTGGGACGATCCGGGGATCGGCGGTGAAGACGCCGGGCACGTCAGTGTAGATCTCGCATTCAGGCGCGCCGAGGGCGGCGGCCAGCGCCACCGCGGTGGTGTCCGAGCCGCCACGGCCCAGGGTGGTGACGTCCCTGTCTGTCGAGACGCCCTGGAAGCCGGCGACCAGGACGATGTTGTCTTCCTTGAGCGCTTCGCTGATCCTGTCGGCCCGGACGTCGAGGATCCTCGCCTTGGTGTGGGAGGTATCGGTGACGATTCCGGCCTGCGAGCCGGTGAGCGAGATCGCGCGGTGGCCCAGGTCGTTGATCGCCATCGCGGCCAGGGCGCAGGAGACCCGCTCCCCGGTGGAGAGGAGCATGTCCATCTCACGCGGGTCGGGATCCTCGGAGACCTCGCGGGCGGCCTCGATCAGGCGGTCGGTCTCCTTGCCGCGGGCGCTGAGCACCGCGACCACCTGGTAGCCCTCGTCACGGCGCGCGACGATCCGCCCCGCGGCACGGCGGATCTTCTCGGCGTCGGCGACCGAGGTTCCCCCGAACTTCATGACGATCGTGCCCTGGGACATAGCCGCCAAAGAATAGGCGCGGCCGGCGCTCAGACCGCACGGCGGCCGAGCATCGCCCGGCCCAGGGTCACCTCGTCGGCGTACTCGAGGTCGGCCCCGACCGGCAGGCCGGAGGCCAGCCGGGTGACCGAGACGTCGGGGGAGCGCTCGTGGAGCTCGCGGGCCAGGTGGAGCGCGGTGGCCTCGCCGGTCGTCGTCGGGTTGGTGGCCAGGACCACCTCGGTGACCGGCGGATCGGCCTTCTCCACGCGCCGGTAGAGCTCATCGATCTTCAGGTCGGAGGGGTCGATCCCGTCGATCGGCGAGAGCGCGCCGCCAAGCACGTGGTAGCGGCCCCGAAACTCGTGGGTTCGCTCCACGGGAATGATGTCTCCCGGCTCCTCGACCACGCAGATCACCGAAGCGTCGCGGCGCTCGTCGGCGCAGATCGTGCAGAGCTCGCCCTCGGAGAGGTTGAAGCAGACCGAGCAGAAACCGATCTTCTCCTTGACCTCGGTGATCGCCTCGGCGAGGGCCAGCGCCTCGGCCGGCTCAAGCCGCAGGATGTGGAAGGCCAGCCTCTGGGCGGTGCGCGTGCCGATCCCCGGAAGCTTGCTCAGCTCGGTGATCAGGCGCTGGACCGGGGCGGCGTAGATGGCCTACTCCTCCCCGGCGGCGGGGGCTGACCCGTCGGCGCCCTCCCCGTCGGCGGGGGCCTCGCCGCCTGCGGGCTCGCCTTCCGGCTCCTCGCCGGGCACGATCTCCTCGGCGTCGAAGGTCTCCACTATCCGGTCGACCAGCTCGTCGCCGGCCAGCTCGGGGGCTGCCTCCGGGGCTTCGAGCTCGCGCGTCTCGTACTCGACGCGCAGCGGCGCACCGGTGAGCGAGCGGACCGTCTCAAGCACCGCCTGGCGGTGCTCGGCGTTGTCGGCGGCCATCCGCCGGTTGAACGAGTCCTCGGCGCCGAAGGCAACGATCAGCGTGCCGTCCTCGCGGACCTCGACCGGCTGGGCGCCGGAGAGAGCGGCGGCCAGCAGCGACTGCTCGGCCTGCAGGGTCTCCACGACCGCCGGCCACAGCTCGACCACCTCGTCGATCCCCACCGCCACCGGGGCGCGAGCCGGCTCCGGTGCCGGGTCGCTCGCGGGTTCAGGCGCCGGCTCGGCCGTCTCCTCGCTGGCCGGGGCGGCGACCGCCGCGGCAGCGCCACCGGAGGCGACGGCCCGGGCCTCCGTCGACGGGGGCCCGGGAGCGGGCGCCTCACCGGCCGGTGCCGGTTCGGGAGCCACGGGCGCCTCGGTGGTTGCCGGGGCGGCCGGGGCTGCAGCGACCGCCGGTACCTCGCCGCCCTCCAGCCGGGCGATCCGGGCCAGCAGCGCCTTGGTCGAAGCGTCGACCGACGGGGTCGCCGCCTTCACCAGCGCCAGCTCTATCTGGGTGCGCGCGTCCGACCCGTCGCGGATTGCCCGCATCGCCGAGGCCAGGAGGTCGAGGAGCCTCACCACGTCGGCCTCGGGGATCCGCATCGCCTGCTCCTCGAGGCGCCGGTCGCGGTCGGCGGTCACCCGCAGCTCGGAGGGCACTTCACCAAGCGTCCTGACGACAAGCAGCTCGCGCGCGTGAATCTCGAGGTCCCGCGCGGCGACCTGGAGGTCGCGGCCGGTCTGGGCCAGCGCGGCTGCCGCCTCCAGCGCCGTTCGGGCGTCGTGGGCGGCGACGGCGTCGAGCGCGCCGAAGAGCAGGTCGTCGTCGGCCACCCCGAGCACCGCGAGCACGTCCTCGACGGCGATCGCGTTGCCGGTGTAGGTGACCAGCTGCTCGAGGGTGCCGAGTGCGTCGCGGAAGGAGCCGGTGGCGTGGCGGGCGATCAGGGCCAGGGCATCCGGCGCGATCTCGATCTGCTCCTCGGCGGCGACCCGCTGGAGCACCACGGTCAGCTGCTCGACGGTCGGGCGCCCGAAGTCGAAGCGGTGGCAGCGGTCGACGACCGTCGGGAGGACCTTCTGGGCCTCGGTCGTGGCCAGGACGAAGATCGTGTTCGGCGGCGGCTCCTCGAGGGTCTTGAGGAAGGCGTTCCAGGCCTGCGTGGTGAGCATGTGGGCCTCGTCGAGGATGTAGACCTTCGAGCGCCCGCTCACCGGCGCAAAGGCCACGCTCTCGCGCAGCTCCCGGATGTCGTCGACCGAGTTGTGGGAGGCGGCGTCCATCTCGATCACGTCCATCGAGGTGGCGTTCTGGATCGACACGCAGGACTCGCACTGGCCGCACGGGCTGGTGGTGGGGCCCTGCTCGCAGTTCAGGCAGGCGGCGAGGATCTTCGCCGTCGAGGTCTTGCCCGTGCCGCGGGAGCCGACGAAGAGGTAGGCGTGGTGGACCTTTCCCTGCTCGATGGCGTTGCCCAGCGTGCGCACCACGTGCTCCTGGCCGACCACGTCATCGAAGGTCCGGGGACGGTGACGGCGGTAGAGCGAGGGGCCGGCTGACACCTGCGCGAGTCTAGTCGGCGGCCCGGCGCGCCGGGGGCCTCCGGGGAGCGCCGAAAGTAGGGTGAGGGGCGATGGACGAGACGATGCTCGACGAGCTCTGCGCCTGGCTGCGGATTCCCTCGATCTCGACCGGCGAGGGCGACGCCGCGGACCTCGAGCGGGGCGCCGCCTTCGCCGCCGAGAAGATCCGCCGCGCCGGCGGGCAGGCCTCCCTGGTGACCATCGGTGACGGCAACCCGCTTGTCGTGGGCGAGCTGGAAGGCCCCTCGGCCGACGCGCCGACCGTCCTCATCTACGGCCACTACGACGTCCAGTCGCCCGGGCCGGCGAGCGAGTGGGACTCTCACCCCTTCGAGCCCGAGGTCAGGGACGGGCGCCTCTACGCGCGCGGGGCCAGCGACGACAAGGGGAACTTCTTCACGCTCCTCCACGCCGCCTGCGAGCTGGCGAGCGCCGGCGAGCTTCCGGTGAACGTGCGGATCGTGGTCGAGGGCGAGGAGGAGGTCGGCGGCGCCTCGGTCGCCGAGTGGGTCCGCAGCGACGAGCGCGGGGCCGACTGCGCAATCGTCTTCGACAGCCAGATGGAGAACCCGCAGACCCCGGCGATCACCATCGGGCTGCGCGGCGTGATCGCGGCGAAGCTCTCGATCGAGTGCCAGCCGCGCGACCTTCACTCCGGCATGTACGGGGGCAGCGTCCTCAACGCGCTGAACGTCATGCACTCCGTGCTCGCCCAGGTGGTCCCCGACGGCGAGGGCCGGGTCCGCGAGGAGCTGGCCGCCGGCGCCGCCGAACCGTCGCCCGAGGAGGTCTCGGGCTGGGAGCGGCTCCGGCCCGGGGCCGGGATCCTGGAGGAGGTCGGAGCGCGCCCGGTCCACCCCGGGGCCGGCGAGGAGTTCCGGCGCCAGAACGGAACCCGGCCTGCGGTCGACGTCAACTGGATCGAGGCCGGCTCCCCGCGGACGGTGATCCCGGCCCGCGCCGAGGCCTTCGTCTCGCTGCGGATCGCTCCCGGCCAGGACCTGGAGGCGATGAAGGCGCAGTTCGAGCGCCTCCTTCGCTCCGGGCTGCCGGAGGGGGCGACGATGGAGGTCTCCTGGCACTCAGGGGCGCCGTCGCTCTTTGAGCCCGAACTGCCGGCCATCAGGCTGGCCCGCGAGGCGATCGACCGGGCCAGCGGCATGGAGACCGCGCTGGTGCGCAGCGGCGCCTCGATCCCCGTGGTCGCCGACTTCTCGGAACGGGGAATCCCCGTGATCGTCACCGGCTTCGCCCTGGCCGACGACGACATCCACGCCCCCAACGAGTCCTTCCTGGTCGAGAACCTCGATCTCGGCGAACGCTGCGCGCGGGAGATGCTGGTCGCGCTCGCCGGCCTGCCGCGGGGCTGAATGGCGCGCGCACTTCGAAACACCGCGGCGGCGGCGGTGCTTGGGGCCCTGGCCTGGCTGATGGCCGGCCGCAGCGTCGTCAACTACGACACCCTCTATTCGCTGGCCTGGGGGCGCGAGCTGGCCGAGGGACGAACGCCCGACTTCGACCTTCCCTTCTCGCCGACCCCCCATCCCCTCTCCACCCTCTACGGGATCGTCCTCTCGCCGCTAAGCAGCGCCTCGGACGGGGCGGTCCACGCCCTGGCGGCGATCGACCTGACCATCATCCTCGGCTTCTTCTTCCTCGGGATCCTCATCTGGCTGGTCTACGAGCTGGGGGCGGAGTGGTTCGGGCCCTGGGCCGGCGTGGTCGCCGCCCTGGTGATGCTCACCAGCCGTCCGCTGCTGGACTTCGGCGCCCGCGCCTACGTCGACATCCCCTACGTAGCGCTCGTGCTGGGTGCTGTCCTGGTCGAGAGCCGGAGAAAGAGGGCCGGCTGGCCGGTGCTCGCCCTGCTCGCCGTCGCCGGGCTGATCCGCCCCGAGGCCTGGGCCTTCAGCGCCGCCTACGTGCTCTGGCTGCTGCTCGGTGACCGCAGCGACCTTCGGAAGGTCGCCGGCTGGATCGCGCTCGCGGCGCTGGCACCGCTGGTCTGGGTGCTGAGCGACTGGCTGCTGGCCGGCAGCCCCGTCCATTCGCTCACCGGCACCCAGGAGAACGTCAAGGCTCTCGACCGCCCCACCGGCCTGGGCGACCTGCCTCTCACCGTCCCGCGCCGGATCGGCGAGATCCTGCGCGAGCCCGTGCTCTTCGCCGCCGCCGGCGGCCTCGCCTTCGCCTGGTGGACGCTGCGCGAGAAGGCGAAGGTGGCGGTCGTCATCGGGGTCGTCGCGCTGGGAGCCTTCTGCGTGCTGGCCATCGCCGGCCTGCCGATCCTCGGCCGCTACCTGCTCCTGCCCGCGACGATCGGCGCGATCTTCTGCGGCGCGGGCGTCTTCGGCTGGCGGGAGCTCACCCCCGGCGACCAGCGGCGGCAGTGGTGGTCCTGGTTTGCGGTGGTGGCCCTCGTGCTGCTCGTCGTCTTCCTGCCCTCGCGGGTCGACAGGATCTCCGGGCTGCGCGACGCGCTCGAGCGCCAGGACTCCATCCAGCAGGACCTCAAGGCGCTGGTCGAGCAGCCTCCCGGCCTGGTTCGGCGCGACTGCCTGCCGGTGACGGTGCCCAACCACCGGCCGGTGCCGCTGCTCTCGCTCTGGCTCAATGTTCCCCCGGCGACGATCGTCAGCGCCCAGGAGCGCCGGCCCCGCGAGGGGACGTGGATCACCCCCGCCAACCCCTCGGTCTCCGACAACTACATCCTCGACCGCGGCCTGGGGTCGCTCGTCGTTCCGGCCCCGGCCGGCTTCCGGCCGGCCGGCGGCAACGCCAGCTGGCGCGTCTCGCTGCGCTGCCCGCGGTAGCCCGGCCGGCTAGGGCGCCGGCTGGCCGCCGTTGTCCGGCGGGGTGGTGACCGTGGTCGGCACGGTCACCGTCTGCGTCTGCGTCGTCGCCTGGGTGATCGTGGTCTGGATCGTCTGCGTGCGGTCGACCGTCTTGGGCGTCTTGCTGCTGTCGTCGCTGCCGGTGATCAGGATCGCGGCGATCACGCCGGCGACGATCAGGGCCACGGCGCCGAAGACCCACGGCCACGGATTGCCCGACCCCGAACCCTGCTGATTGGGCGGCGGGGCCTGGTAGGGCGGCTGCCCTCCGGGCTGCTGGTAGACCTGCGTCGGGTCCTGGGGAGGCGGCGTTGACATGACCCGCAGGGTAGGCGGCGCCGCGGACGCGCCATCCGGCCCGCCTGCTCCAGCCCGAGGTTGCTACAACTCCTACCGCTGTTATCGGATTTGACCGGAGCTCCCCAGTCCCATGCCAAAGACCGCCGTTCTCGCCCTCCTGCTAACTGCCCTCGCCGCCGGCACCGTTGCCGGGTGCGGCTCGGGATCGGGCGCAGGGTCGGCCGGTGACGGCAAGAGCCTGACCATCTACTCCGGGCGCGACGAGGAGTACGTAGGCCCCCTCATCGAGCGCTACAAGAAGGAGAACCCCGGCGTCGACGTCGAGGTCCGCTACGGCGACAGCGCCGAGCTTGCCTCCACCCTGCGCGAAGAGGGCGACCGCACCCCGGCCGGTCTCTTCCTCAGCCAGGACGCCGGCGCCCTCGGGGCCCTGCAGCAGGCCGGCCTACTCGCGAAGCTCCCGAGCGACATCCTCGACCGTGTCCCCGCGAAGTACCGCTCCAGCGAGGGCGACTGGGTCGGGATCACCGGCCGGGTCCGGGTGCTGGCCTACGACAGCCGCAAGCTCGGCAAGGACCAGCTCCCGGATTCGGTCTTCGACCTCACGCAGCCGCAGTGGAAGGGCAAGGTCGGCTGGGCACCCACCAACGCCTCCTTCCAGGCCTTCGTCACCGCCATGCGGCTGACCGCCGGCGAGGAGAAGACGAAGGCGTGGCTGGAGGAGATGAAGGCCAACGACACGCAGTCCTACGAGAAGAACTCGATCATCCGCGACGCGGTCGCCGACGGCGAGATCGAGGTAGGCCTGATCAACCACTACTACGTGCTCGAGGGCATCCGCGAGGGCGAGATCAAGCAGGAGAACTACCCCGTCCAGCTCCACTTCTTCCCGGGCGGCGACGTGGGCACCCTGGTCAACGTCTCCGGGGCGGCGATCCCGAACTCTTCCGACCAGCAGGACGCCGCGAAGTCGTTCACCAGCTTCCTCCTGGCCGACCCGCAGCAGGAGTACTTCGCGAAGCAGGTCGGCGAGTACCCGCTGGTGCCCGGCGTCAGGCAGGACCCCTCGCTACCGCCCCTCTCGAGCATCGAGCAGCCCGCCTTCGACCTGGCCGACCTGGAAGACCTCCAGGGCACCCAGGAGCTGCTCAAGGAGACCGGCGTCCTCTAGCCGATGGAAGCGGGCGTCCATGAAGCGGGCCGGCAGGCCGGCGCCCGTCGCGGTCCCGGCCTGTCGGGAACGCTCGTCGCGTCTCTGGTCGTAGCGGTCGTCTGCGCGATCCCCGTCGCCTACCTTTTCGTCGTCATCCTCGACGAGCCTGCGGTGGCCTGGGAGGTGATCTGGCGCCCGGACACGCTCCGCCTGCTCCTGCGCAGCCTTGCCCTCGCGGTAGCGGTCGGGGCAACCGCCACGCTGATCGCCGTCCCCCTCGCCTGGCTCACCAGCCGCAGCGACCTGCCGTGGCGCCGCGGCTGGACCGTCCTCTCCGTCCTGCCGCTGGTCATCCCCAGCTATATCGGCGCCTACCTGTTCGTCTCGGCGCTCGGGCCGCGCGGCGAGCTGCAGTCGCTGCTCGGCGTGGACAGCCTCCCCAGCATCTACGGCTTCGCCGGGGCGTGGATCGTCCTCAGCCTCTTCACCTTCCCGCTGGTCCTGCTGCCCGTCCGCGCAGCGATGAAGCGCCTGGACCCCAACCTCGAGGACGCCGCCTCGGGCATGGGGCGCTCGCAGGCCGAGATCGCCCGCACGGTGATCCTCCCCCAGCTGATCCCCGCCATCGGCGCCGGAGCCCTGCTGGTCTCCCTCTACGCCCTTGCCGACTTCGGGGCGGTATCGATCCTGCGCTTCGACTCGTTCACGCGCGTCATCTACCAGTCCTACCGGGCCAGCTTCGACCGGACCGGCGCCGCCGCCCTGGCCGGCGTCCTGGTGGTCGTGATGCTCCTGCTCCTCCTGGTCGAGAGCCGGGTTCGCCGCTCGCGCTCCTACTACCGGGTCGGCCCGGGAAGCATCCGGCCGACGCACCCGGTCGCCCTCGGCCGCTGGCGCTGGCCGGCGGTCGCCTTCTGCGCCGTCGTCGCGCTCTTCTCTTTCGTGCTTCCGGTCGGGATGCTCGTCTACTGGTCGGCCCAGAGCGTCGCCGGCTCGACCGACTGGCAGCAGGTGATCACCGCCGCGGCCAACTCGATCCTCCTCGCCACGCTGACCGCCGCGGTCGCGGCACTGGCCGCCCTGCCGGTGGCGTGGCTGGGCGCCCGCACCCCCGGGCGGCTCTCGCGGGTGGTCGACACCCTGACCACCACCGGCTACGCGCTTCCCGGGATCGTCGTCGCCCTGGCCATCGTCTTCATCGGCATCAGGCTGGTGCCGTTCCTCTACCAGACGCTTCCCATGACGGTGATCGCCATGGTGATCGTCTGCCTGCCGCTGGCCATCACCGCCACCCGGGCCGCCGTCCTGCAGCTGCCGCCCCGCCTGGAGGAGGCCGCCCGCGGCTCCGGTCGCTCGCCCCTGGGAGTGCTGGCCACCATCGGCATCCCGCTCACCCGGGCCGGCATCCTCGCCGGGGCCGCCCTGGTCTTCGTCGCGGCGATCAAGGAGCTGCCGGTCGTAGTGCTCCTCTCCCCGATCGAGTTCAGCACGCTGCCACTGGTGATCTGGCAGGAGTCGACGCGCGCCTTCTTCGAGAGCGGGGCGATTCCCGCGCTCGTACTCCTGTTGGTTACCGCGCCGGGCGTCTGGCTGCTGGTGGGCCGTGAACGATGACCGATATTGCGACAATTGAGGGCGTGAACTCAGTAGCGGAAAAGGTCGCCGCCTGTTCGATCGGCGGCGCCGGCGAGCGGGCGGAGATCGTCCGGGCGCAGGGCCTGCGCAAGGACTTCGACGAGGTCCGCGCGGTCGACGACGTCGACCTCACCCTCCACGCCGGTGAGATCGCCGCCCTGCTCGGCCCCAGCGGCTGCGGCAAGACCACCCTGCTGCGCCTCATCGCCGGCTTCGAGCGCCCCGACGCCGGAGCCGTCGAGGTCGCCGGAAGCCTCGTCGCCTCCCCCGAGGGCTTTACCTCGCCGGAGCGCCGCGGCGTCGCGATGGTCTTCCAGGACTACGCGCTCTTCCCCCATATGACCGTCGAGCAGAACGTCGGCTACGCCCTCGGCCGGCGCCCCGACCGCGACCGCGTTGCGAAGGTCATGAAGCTGGTCGGCCTCGACGGCCTCGGCGACCGCCGCCCCGACGAGCTCTCCGGCGGCCAGCAGCAGCGAGTGGCGCTGGCGCGCGCGCTCGCCCCTACCCCTTCGGTCGTTCTTCTCGACGAGCCGTTCTCCGGCCTGGACGCCTCGATGCGCGAGCAGGTCCGCGGCGAGGTGCGCGAGATCCTCCGCGGCGCCGGAGTCGCCGCGATCCTCGTCACCCACGACCAGGAGGAGGCGCTGAGCTTCGCCGACACCGTCGCCGTGATGAACCAGGGCCGGATCGAGCAGTTCGGCACTCCCGAGGAGATCTACGGCCGGCCGGCCAGCCACTGGGTCGCCTCCTTCCTGGGCGAGATCGACATCCTCCCCGGCGAGGCCGCAGGCGGCCGCGCCTCCTGCCTGCTCGGAGAGGCCGAGGTCGACGAGTCGCTGCAGGGGCCGGTCGACGTGCTGATCCGCCCGGAGTCGATCACCGCCTCCGAGGACGGCGACGGCCACGAGGGGATCGTCGTCGAGCGCGTCTACTACGGCCACGACCAGCTCGTCACCCTCGAGCTCGAGGACGGCCAGCGGGTCCACAGCCGCAACCTCGGCTTCCCGGCCTGCCACCCGGGCGACAGGCTGAAGGTGAGCCTCACCGGCCCCGTCACCGCCCTGCCGCGGCAGTAGCCGCGCATGAAGCTCGACGGCATCCACCACATCACGGCGATCACCGGCGACGCCCCCCGCAACCTCGACTTCTACACGCGCGTTCTCGGGCTGCGGCTTACCGCCAAGACGGTCAACCAGGACGACCCCGGCGTCTACCACCTCTTCTACGGCGACGAGAACGCCCTGCCCGGGGCGGACTTGACCTTCTTCGAGTACCCGGGGGCGGTTCCCGGGCGCCCCGGTGCCGGGATGGTCCACCGGATCGTCCACCGGGTCGCCTCGCCCGCGGCGATCGACTTCTGGGAGCGTCGCCTCGCAGACAACGGCGTTGAGACCGTGCGCGACGGCAACACCCTGCTCTTCGCCGACCCCGAGGGAATGGGCCACGAACTGGTCGTCGACGCCAGCGGAGACGAGCCCCTCACCGCCGTTCACCCCGAGATCCCCGAGGGGATGGCGCTGCGCGGCTTCGAGGGAGTCCGCGCCTACAGCGCGCTGCCCGGCGGCTCGGCCGCGATGCTCGAGCGGCTGATGGGCGCCGAGCGCGCCGGCGACGAGGAGCGCTTCGTGCTGCGCGGCGAGACCCGCGGCGGCTGGATCGCCTTCGACCCCGCTCCCGACGAACCGGCCCGGCCGGGCGCCGGCACCGTCCACCACGTGGCCTGGGGCACCTTCGACGCCGACCTTCCGGGCTGGATCGAGAAGGTCGGCCAGGCCGGCGTCCCGAGCTCGGGCTTCGTCGACCGCCACTACTTCCACTCGCTCTACTTCCGCGAGCCGGGCGGGATCCTCTACGAGCTGGCCACCGACGAGCCCGGCTTCCTGGTCGACGGGCTGGCGTTGGAGGAGCTGGGGACGAAGGTCATCCTCCCCCCGTTCCTGGAGTCCCAGCGGGAGCTGATCGAGGCTCGGCTGACTCCGCTTCCGGATCCACGGGCTCACTGGCCGGCAGGGACGACGAGCCCGGACGGCTGACCCTGAAAGCCTGCAGGTGGCGGGCCTTGAGGATCTCCAGCGTGTAGATCACCCAGACTGAGGCCGCCAGGACGAAGATCCCGGCGATCCCGCAGACGACCGCGTTCGAGGTGTCCCACTCGCCCCCGGGCCGCGGCGGCACGAACCGCAGCAGCAGCGCGTAGGCGCACATCAGCGCCGTCCACGCGTAGAGCCAGAGCACGAGCCGGCGCTGGCTGAAGCCGATGCGCAGGAAGCGGTGGTAGAAGTGGTTCTGGTCGGCGCCGAACGGCGAGCGGCCGTAGCGGATCCGCTTCAGCACCACGAACGAGGTGTCGAGCAGCGGCACGGCGAGCACCAGCAGCGGCGCCGCCAGGGCGATCGTCGCCGCTCCCTTGAGGACTCCCTCGACGGCCAGGGCGCCGACGGTGAAGCCGAGGGTCAGCGCGCCGGTGTCGCCCATGAAGGTGCGCGCCGGGTTGAAGTTGTAACGCAGGAAGGCCAGCGTCGAACCGCAGACCGCAGCGGCCATCGCGGCCACCTCCAGCCGCTCGAAGGAGACGGCGAGGATGGCGAAGGTGAAGGTCGCGATCGCCACCAGCCCGGCGGCCAGCCCGTCGACCCCATCGACGAGGTTCACGAGGTTGGCCACCAGGGCGATCCAGAGGATGGTCAGCGGGTAGGAGAGCCAGCCGAACTCGATGATTCCCAGCACCGGCAGCCCGACCTCCTCCACCCGCATCCCGAAGCCGACCACGGGAATGAGGCAGATCGCCAGGATCAGCGCGAGCTTGACCAGCGGCTTGAGGCCCCGGATGTCGTCCCAGAGGCCGACGGCGGCGATCAGCGGGATCCCGATCACGATCCCCTCGATCGGCCCGTCGATATCGACGAACACCAGGACGGCGACGAGGATCCCGGTGACGATGGCCAGCCCGCCGATCCGCGGGATCGGCCCGGTGTGAACGCGTGGCCGGTCGCCGCCGGCGTCCACTGCACCGATCTTCAGCGCCAGGCGGATCACGATCGGCGTGAGCGCCAGGACGACGACGAGGGCGACCAGGAAGGCCCAAACGATGGAGCCCTCGCTGACGAGGGCCTCCAGTGAGTCCAGGAAGGACATTCGGGACGGTTATAGCCGACTGCGCCGACGAGGATGCGGCCCCGCGCCGGGCCGAAAACGCCCGGGAATCGGCGTATCCGGCTGTTAGCCTCGCGCCCCGTGGAGCTGCTGATCCTCGGCGCCGGCTACGTCGGCGCCGCCATGGCCGAGCAGGCCCTTGCGGCCGGCGACCGGGTAACCCTCGCCGACAACTGGTTCGCCACCGACCGCTCCCAGCTTTCCGGCCTGGAGGAGAAGGGAGCGACGGTGGTCGACGCCGACATCCGCGAGCGCTCGCAGGTCGACCCGCTGGTCGCCGCCGCCGACCGCGTGGTGCTGCTCGCCGCGCAGGCCAGCCGCCCCCTTTCTGAGAGCGACCCCGACTACACCGAGGAGACCAACCTCACCGGCGTTCGCCGTGTCGCCCAGTCGGTCGCCGCGGGCGGCTGCCCGCCGGTGGTCTTCGGCAGCTCGCTCCACGTCTACGGCCCGGGCCTGGCCGGAGAGGTCGGGCCGGACACCCCGTACGGCGAGCAGGGCGACCTCGCCCATCTCTCCAAGGTCTACGGCGAGCTGGCGCTCACCATGTTCGCCCAGGCCGCCCCGTTCGACCTCGCCATCGCCCGCATGGGCATCGTCTACGGCCCCAGCCCGGTCGAGCACGACCGGCCCGAGTCGCAGACGGTGATCGACCGCTTCCGCCGCCAGGCGGCCGCCGGCGAGGCGCTGACCCTCGACAACGGGGGGAAGGCGACGATCGGCGCCGTCCACGTGGAAGACGCCGCGCGGATCCTGCTCTCCCTCCCCTCGGGCAGCGGCGTGAGCGCGGTAAACGTCGCCGCCGACACGCTCACCGTCGCCGACGTCGCCGCCCTGGCCCAGGGCGAGAAGCCGCCGGGCGGAGCGGCCTGCGAGTTCACCAGCCCCTTCGACTACGAGCACTCGGTCGCCTCGTACCTGGCCTCGTGAAGCTGCTCGTCACCGGCGCGACCGGATTCCTGGGCTGGCGAACCACCGTCCTCATGCGTGAGGCCGGCCACGAGGTCACCGCCACCACCCGGCCCGGCGGCGCCGAGCGCGCCGCCGCCCGCGGGCTGGACGCGATCGAGATCGACGTCGGCTCGCCGGAGGCCCGCGAGCTGGTCGCCGGCCACGACTACGTCCTGCACTTCGCGGGCCTGCCGGACCCGAAGCGCTCGCGAGAGGACCCGGCCCGCGCCGTGCGCGAGAACGCCGGCACCACGCTCAACCTGCTGGAGGGCTGCGCGCAGCACGGCGCCTCGCTCTTCTACTTCTCCTCCACCCGCGTGGCCGGCGACCCGGGCCGCGACCCGTACGCCACTTCCAAGTGGCTGGGCGAGGAGGCCTGCCGCGCCCACCCGGCGCCTTCGACGATCGTCAGGCTCCCGTCGGTCTTCGGCCCCGGCCAGGTGGCCTGGGAAGGAGCGACCGGCGCCATCGCCGCCTTCGCCGCCCGGGCACTGGAGGGCGAGCCGATCGTGATCCCCGGCGACCCGCAGCGAACCCGCGACTTCCTCTACGTCGACGACCTCGTCGCCGGCCTGAACGCGGCCCTCGGGAACGGCACGACCGGGGGAACCCTGGTGGCCAGCTCCGGCACCTCAACCCCGCTGGTTGAGGCTGCAAATCTCGTAATCGAGGCCGTCGGCAGCGAGATTCCGGTGGAGCTGCCGGGAGGAACGCCGCCGCCCGGCGATAATGACAGTTACAAGGCGGCTGCCGACGAGGCCGAACTGGCCCTGGAGGCTCGCCCGCTCGAGGAGACCGTTCCCCTCTATGTCGACTGGCTCAAAGCCCACCCTGCTGCTCAAGGCCTCTCCTGAGGCCGGCCAGATAGCCGAGCGCTTCGACGGGGGCGACTGGCAAGGCGTCGAGCTCTGCCTTATGGGCTCGCAGATCGCCGATGACGCTGCGCTGGAGCGGGCGATCGAGATCTCGAAGGCCGAGCTCCCCGAGGGCGTAACCGTCACCGCCGAGTCGCCGGTCTCCTGGCCGAGCGGGGCCTTCGTCCGTGTCGACCGGCTGGACGACGAGGCGAAGGCCGGAATCGAGCGCAGCGCCCGCTACGCGGCGGCGGTCGGCTCGCCGGTCCTCACGATTCACCTCTTCATCCCGATCACCCCGGAGGAGATGCGCCGCGGCGAGCCGGTCCACGACCCGGCCATCGAGGAGTTCCTCAGCTTCTACGCCGGCGCCTGCCTCGACGCCGGGGTCACCCCGCTGATCGAGAACGTGCCGCCGGTACTGCGGATGCGGGAGGGCGGCTTCTTCCTCTCGCCGGTCGGCGGCCACTGGCAGGACATGCTCCAGTGGGGCGACGCCGTCCCCGAGCTCGGCTTCACCTTCGACACCTCCCACGCCGCCCTCTTCCGCAACTTCGCCGCCGCCTACCCGGG
This sequence comes from Solirubrobacteraceae bacterium, assembly GCA_040398965.1. Lineage (GTDB taxonomy): Bacteria > Actinomycetota > Thermoleophilia > Solirubrobacterales > Solirubrobacteraceae > F1-60-MAGs163. The sequence goes on from JBBASZ010000009.1 coordinate 72,548, forward strand.
CGTCTTCGACCTCGAGGGCGACGAAGGCCTCGAACTCGAGCGTTACGTGGAGGAGCTCGGCCCGCGCAGCGACGTGGCCCACGTCTCCAACGCCGCCGGCCTGCTCGGAGAGGGGCTGAACTACGACGAGGGCGAGCTCGATCTCGACCCGGTCGTGCGCCGGCTCGCCGACTTCGTCCCCTACATCGTCGCCGAGATCAACGAGCCCGACCATTCGAAGTCGCCGAACATGAAGGCCGGCTACCGGGCGATCGAGAAGGCCCTGGCCGAACCCGCGGGCGAGAAGGCGCCGCCGCGCCAGCGCCCGGTAACCGACGAGCCGTTCGACTGGCAGGCGGTCGTCGGCCAGCGCGACCCGGTCCCCGCCATCCTCGAGCTCCAGGAGAAGTTCGGCGACAAGCGGATTCTCATCACCGGCGGCTGCGGCTCGATCGGCAGCCGCCTGGCCACCCTGCTCGACGGCATCCGCCCCGAGCAGGTGACCCTGCTCGACACCCACGAGGCGGCGATCACCGCCGACATGCGCGCCCGCGCCGGCACCTCACCGGTCCCCTACGAGCACGTTCTCTGCGACGTGCGTGACCGGGCGCGGGTCTTCGAGGAGATAGAGCGCGCGCGGCCAGACGCGATCTTCCACCTCGCCGCCTACAAGCACGTAAACCTCGCCGAGCAGTACCCGGAGGAGTTCGTCGCCACCAACCTCGAGGGCAGCCTCAACATCCTCGACGCTGCCACCGAAGCCGACGTCGGCACCGTCGTCGTCGCCTCCACCGACAAGGCCGCCCCCACCGCCAGCTTCTACGGCCGCACCAAGCGGATGATGGAGCAGATCACAGCACTCACCGGCGGCCCCGACGCCGACCGCGTTGCGGTGAGGCTGGTGAACGTGCTCGGCAGCGCCGGGAGCGCCTCGGACCTCTTCCTGCGCCAGGCGCGGGCCGACGTTCCCCTGACCATCACCGACACCTCGATGGAGCGCTTCTGGATCACGCTCGAGGCCGCCTCGGCACTGCTCGCTCATGGCGGCCTGGTCGGAACCGAGGGCGTTCGGCTGGTAAGCGTGGCCGACCCGGTGGTAATGAACGTCGGCGAACTGGCCACGCGGATCTGGCACCAGACCGGCCACGACAGCGAGCCGGAGATGGCGATGCTCGGCGTGAGGCCCGGCGAGGTGATGCGCGAGGTGCTGACCGGCCCGGGCGAATCACTGGGGCCCGAGCTGCGCCAGGGCACGGCGGCGATCGAGGGGCTCGAGCCGTCGCAGGCGGTGGCCACGCTCCTCGACGAGCTCGCCGCCGCCGAGGGGACGGCCGAGCGCCGGGCGCTCTGGCTCGACGCGATCCAGAGCCCGGACACCTTCCCCGCCGGCTGACGATGCGGATCCTGCTGGTCTCGCAGTTCTACCCCGGGCCGGCCGACCCGGACCTCGGCGCCTTCGTCGCCCAGATGAGCGAGGCGCTCGAGCGCCGCGGCAACGTGATCGAGCGGGTGGCGATAGACCGCCGCGGCGGCAGCCGCACCAGGCACCTGAAGCTCGGCACCGACGCAGTCGCCGCGGCGCGGCGCTTCAACCCCGACGTGATCTACGCCCACTTCCTGGTGCCGGCCGGGGCGATGGCCGCGCTGGCTTCTCTCTCCTCGGGCACGCCGCTCGTCCTCACCGCCCACGGCCAGGACGTGCGCAACCTCGGCTCGATCCCGGGGGTGCGCCAGGTCACGGCGGCCGCGGTCAGGCGTGCCGGCGCGGTGATCTGCGTCTCGGATTACCTGCGGCGCGAGCTGG
>JBBASZ010000009.1:74430-80323 GCA_040398965.1 Solirubrobacteraceae bacterium
GTCAGGCGTGCCGGCGCGGTGATCTGCGTCTCGGATTACCTGCGGCGCGAGCTGGCCGCGCAGGTGCCGGCGGCATCGGCCAAGGCCGAGGTGATCAATTCGGGCGTCGACCTCGAGAGATTCGCCCCGGCCGACCAGGCCCAGGCGCGCAGCGAGCTCGGCCTTGACCCGGACGGGCCGCTCTTCCTCTTCGTCGGGTCTCTGGACGAGAACAAGAACGTGGTGCGGCTGGCCGAGGCGTACGGGCGGATCGGCAGCGGCTCGCTGGTGATGGTCGGCGACGGGCCGCTGCGCGCGCAGGTCGAGGCGATGCCGGGGGTGAGGGTGATCGGCCGCGTCCCCCACGAGCAGGTGCCGCGCTGGATGGCCGCCGCCGACATCGTCTGCCAGCCGAGCGTGGTGGAGTCCTTCGGCCAGGCGACGCTCGAGGCGATGGCCTGCGCGCGGACGGTGGTCGCCACACAGAACGGCGGCCCTCCGGAGTTCGTCACGCCGGAGGCCGGGGTGCTCGTGGATCCCCTAAGCACCGGCGCGATCCTCGAGGGGTTGAGCGCAGCGGCGTCGCTCCCCTCCCCCAACCCCGCGGCCCGCGAGGCGGCGGAAGGTCACGGTGTCGATCGCCAGGCCGAGAGGGTCGAAGAGGTCCTGCGCCGGGTCGCAGCAAGCGGCTGACGCCGCGTACAATCACCGCTCCCGGGCGCGTAGCTCAGCGGGAGAGCGCTCGCTTCACACGCGAGAGGTCGCAGGTTCGAACCCTGCCGCGCCCATCCAATCCCTCTCATGCCTGGTTGGCGGCCTCTTCGCGTGCTGCCTTGGCGGCCGCGCGCAGCTGGGCGAAGTCGATGACCTGGCCGGCCGCACCCCAGTTGCCGTTGGGCACTTCCCCAATCAGCACCCAGACCCTCAGCGGATCGGGTTCGCCACCGTCGGCCTCGAGCAGCAGGTCCGTCACGTCCTTGACCAGGCCGGCCTTTCGCTCTGCGTTCATCGCCCCTTCGGGCACGGTGGCGTTTACCCGGTAGATCGGCACGTCGGTCGGCACGCCGGCCCGGTTGACCATTCCTTCGGGCAGTTCGTGGAAGTAGACCCAACACTGCTGGCGGAAGAAGTCGGTGGCCGGGGCACCCTCCCAGTGCATGAAGGTGGTGGTGAGCTTCTCGGCCAGCTCACCGCGTGTGGACTCATCGATCGCTCCGGCTGGGTAGGTCACGTCTAGACAAGGCATCTGGAATCTCCCCTTTGCTCTGGTGTTTTCATTCCTCGGTCCGGGACTCGGACTCCGCCTCACCCGGTCGCTTCTTCACGTCTTCAAACCGGGCAGCCCAAGGCTCCAGGGGGATTGCGGCGACATTGATCACGTAACTGATGGCGTGGTACCAGCCGGAGGTCAGGCACAGCTCGATGATCTGCTCGTCGTCGAGGTGCTCGCGCAGCCGTTCCAGGAGCGCATCGTCGATGGTGCTTTCGCGGTGGAGGGCGTCGGCCATCGCGAAGACGGCCGCTTCGGCGGGCTCCCACACCGGGTCCTCCGCGCTTCCGCCAACCGTTGACGCGAGATGCTCGTCGGTGAAGCCGAGCGGTCGGCCGAACCCCATCACGTGGACTCCCCACTCGTATTCGGCTCCGGTCAGGGCGCAGGTGCGATGGATCATCACCTCGCGCAGCCGTGGAGGTACCAGGCCCTTACCGAGGATCCCGGCCCCGAGCGGGCGGGCCCGGGAAGCCAGCTCCTCGTGGCGACCGAGGGTCCGGAACAGCGCGAGCGGCTCCACGCCGCTGCCCGGCGGCATCCACTTGGCCAGCATCGCCTCGGTCTCCGGGTCGTATGGGGGCTCGAGTGCGGCGATCCTCGCCTCTCCGCGGCCGACCGGGATTTCAGGGGTCTCGTCGGTCACCGCGCGAACACGATCTTGATTGCGTCTTCCGTCATCGCCTCGGCGGCATCCTCGAAGGGAAGGACCTTGGTGATCAGCGCGCCCGGATCGAGCCGCCCCTCTGTGACGAGCTCGATCACCTCCGGAGCGGTGGCCCGAGCCTGCACGCGGCTGACGTCGTAGGTGATTCCCTTGGCGTACATCGAGGCCAGCGGCACCTCGGTCATCGCCGTCGGGCCGCCGGAGACGCTGGTGCAGTGCCCGCAGGCCGACGTCGACCGCAGCGCCAGGTTGCGCCCGGGCGGCAGGGCGCACGCGTCGACGGTGATCGGGAAGCGCTCCTGCCACTTGAACTCCACGAGCTCGTCAAAGGTCAGGGAGACCGTCTCGGCGCCGAAGCCCGCCGCGATCTCGGTGCGGCGCTCGTCGAAGTCGACGTAGACCACTCGCTCGGAGCCGAGCGCCAGCGCCGCGGCGACGGCGTAGAGGCCGACCGACTGGGCCGGGCCCCCGACCACGAGCACCGGCGCCCCCGGGCTGGCCGCCAGTGGTCCGGCCACGGTGCGGTACCCGTCGGAGACGTTGTCGGGGATCCCCGCCGCGACCTCAGGGTCGATCGAGCCCGGGAGGGGCAGGAGCATGTGATCGGCCCAGGGGACCCGGACCAGGTCGGCCAGGCCGCCACCGAAGTCCATCCCGTCCCGTACCACCAGGCCGTAGGCCGCGCCGAGGGGAACCGACTCACAGGCGTTGGTCAGCCCGGCCATGCACGTCGGGCACTCGCCGCAGCTGATCTGGAACGGGACGATCACCCGGTCACCGGCGCTCCAGTCGCCGGCGCGCTCGCCGGCTTCGACTATCTCCCCAACGATCTCGTGGCCCATCGTGAACGGCGGCTCCATTGGGTAAAGGCCGGTGGCGATGGCCGTGTCCAGGTCACACCGGGCCACGGCGATCGGCCGCACGATGGCATCCCGGTCGTCCTGGATCACCGGGTCGGCTGTCTCCTCCCAGCTGAGCTTTCCGACACCGTTGAAGAGCAGGTGCTGCATCGGCCTCCCAAGCGAACCGTCGCTGACTATGACGCGTGGCATAGTAACACGGTTCTATGATGAGCGTCCTAACCGATGGCCGACGACACCAGGGACAAGATGATCATCGGCGCCGCCGGCGTGCTCGCGCAGCGAGGCCTTCAGGGCACATCATTCAGCGAGGTCATCGAGGCAACCGGTGCGCCACGCGGGTCGATCTACCACCACTTCCCCGGCGGCAAGGACGAGATGATCGGCGAGGCGATCTGCCTGCTCGGGGGTTCGGTCGCCGATCGAATCCGCGCCATCGAGGCGACACGGCCCGAGCAGGTTTCCGACGAGTTCACCGAAGGCTGGCGGGAATTCGCCAGGGCGACCGACCTGAAGGCGGTCTGCGCGGTCTCGGCCGCGACGGTCGGGACCGGCGCCGACGCCCAGGAGCTCCTGCCCGCAGTCGCCTCGACGTTCGCCTCCTGGCAGGACGCCCTCGCCGAGGCCTACGCGAGAACCGGCGTCACCAAGGCAGACAGCAAGAGGCTGGCCACCACCACGGTCGCCGCGCTGGAAGGCGCGCTGATACTTGCCCGCGCCCAGCAAAGCATGGAGCCCTTCGACGCCGTCCAGCACGACCTGGCCGCGATGGCGAGAGCCGCCCGGCGCGGGAGCTCCACCTGACCGTGGCCCGGGAGCAATCAAGTGACACACCGGATCCGATGCGGTTCTGGCTGGCGTGGCTCCGCGTCGCGACGATCCTCCTGATCGCCTTCGGGCTCTTACTGGTCGTCGCCCATGGCCTGGCGAGTCAGGGGTTCAGCCTGCTTGTCTACTCGTCGAGCGGGCGGATCTCCGAATTCGGCGCCGAGGCCGCCGACTACATCGCGCTGGCCCACGCCGTCCTGGGCGCCGTGATGGTCGGCTGGGGAACGGCGCTCCTCCTCGTCCTGCGCGGACCAATGAAGCGCAACGTCCGGGAGGGCGCCCTCATCTTCGCCATCTCGCTCACGTGCTGGTTCATCCCCGACACGATCTTCTCCGTGGCGTCCGGGTTCTGGCAAAACGCGCTACTCAACCTCAGCTTCGCGGTGCTGTTCGCGATCCCACTGGTCGCGCTCCTCAAACGCGAGTAGCACTCCGGTCGCAGACCCTCTCACCCGAGTAGCAGCCGGGTAGCAACGCCCCGGAAACGTCAACCGCCAGGGCGGTTTGACCCTGCCGCGCCCATCAAAAGCCCGGGTCGATCAATAAAGCAGCCTTCGACTCGGGGCCACTGCGGAGCAGATAACAGTTCTCCTGCCCCGGGTCGACCGTTAAGAGCTGAATTTCCGAGCGCTCAGCTCGCCGCCTTGCGCTCCGCCGCGCTCTTGGCGAGGTAGCGGCGATAGAGCCAGCGATCGACGTAATAGCTAAACGGGATGTAGAAGACGAACGCCACCCCAACCCCCATCCACGTGTACGCAGCCGAGGTTTTTAGCACCAGCAAATTAATCAATACCCAAACAGCGACGAAGCCGACTCCCCCAATTGCAGCCCTGCGCCAACTTGGCGGGCGTGGGTTGTAGTCAAATCGCCCTTTTCCGGCGCCCGAAGCCTCAACCTCTTCAGCGTCGTTATCGCGGTTCTCCGAGCTACCTTCACTATTCGTCTGAGTCATCTGAATTCGGAGGTTAGAGCAGTCTCAAGCATCACTCTGCTGCGGCAGATGACGGGCCCGGGTAGCACCCCCCCATAGCCCGTCAACTCGGCAGTTCGAACCTGCCGCGACCATGGCCTACCGGACAACTACGCTGGCGCCGGTGGCTGACTCACAGGAAACCGCAGACACGCTTCGCGCCTACGCCGAGGCCTGGCTGGCGGGCGACCTTGAGCAGGTCCTCGGCTCCTACCACGACGAGATCGTCCTCCACTACATGGGCGAGAGTCCGCTGGCCGGCACCCACGTCGGCAAGGAGGCGGTCTTCGCGGTACTGGGCCAGGCCTCATACCGGGCCTCGCGCAAGCTGATCGAGGTGGAGGACGTACTCGTCGGCGAAAACCTTGGCGCCCTGCTGGCCATCGAGGACCTCGGCGAGCCCCCTCGCCGCGTTCGGCGCGTGCTGGTCTACCGGGTGCAGGACGGCAAGCTTCGCGAGTGCTGGCTCTACGACGAGGACCAGCGCTTCATCGACGAGCTGTGGTCCACCGACCCGGACGCCTGACCGGGGGGCCTCTGCCCTCCTACCGGGCGGTGAGCCTGCCAATCCCCGGAACGAAGCGCCCGACCCGGGCTGCATAGGAGGCATAGGCCTCACCCTGGGTCCGCAGCAGGTAGGGCTCTTCGACGATCCGTACCTGGAGTTCCAGGGCGACCAAGAGCGCTGCCAGGCCGGCAAAGGCCACCACCGACGGAACCATTATCACCAGCCCGCAGGTGACGACAACCATGGCCGAGAAGATCGGGTTCCTGACCAGGCCGAAGAGTCCCCGCTCCACCAGCTCGGTCCTCTCGCCCTCATCGACGCCGACCCGCCACGAGGTACCCATCTGGAACTGGGAGGCCAGGGTGAGGGCCAGGCCAGCCAGGTAGATGAGGACACCCGCAGCGTGGATTACGCCTGTATCAAGGGTCGCGAGGGGCTCCACTACCCCGGCAAGGGCCAGTATCGGGGCCAGGACCCCGACCAGCAAAGCCACGGCAAAGAGCCGGCCCGCAAACCACTCCGCACTTCCCGGCCGCCCGGTAACCCCCCGGAACCCCGAGTCTCCGGTTCGGCGCAGCTGTACGACGGTCCGCAGCGCGAAGGCAAGGAGAAGGAAGACGAGGTAACCCGCGAGCGCCGCGTATGCCATGGCGGCAATTAGACCGCGAGCCGCTGCCGCCACAAAGCAGGCAGGAATGGGATCTGTTCCCGGCCGGACACCGCGAGCAACGCCCAACTCTTCGTTTAGGCTTCCAACGCTATGAACGGCGGGCCCAACCGATGAGCACGCAGGCCCTCCTCATCGGTCTCT
>JBBASZ010000010.1:0-13075 GCA_040398965.1 Solirubrobacteraceae bacterium
CCGGCGCCCGGAACCGGCGAGTAGGAGCCCATTCCTCCGGTGTTCGGACCCTCGTCCCCGTCGAAGATGCGCTTGTAATCCTGCGCAGAGGCCATCGGGACGGCGCGCTCGCCGTCACAGAGGGCCAGCAGGGAGAGCTCCTCGCCCTCAAGGAACTCCTCGACGACCACCTCCCCGTCACCGAAGCGCTTCTCGACGAGGAAGGCCTCGAGCGTCTCGCGCGCGGTGGCCTCGTCCTCGGCGATCACCACGCCCTTGCCGGCGGCGAGGCCGTCGAACTTCAGGACGACCGGGTAGCCGGTGATCGCCCCCATGCCCGCCTCGACATCGGAGACCTTCGCCCAGGCGGCGGTGGGGACTCCGGCGGCGTCCATCACCTCCTTGGCGTGGGCCTTTGAGCCTTCGAGCCGCGCGGCGTCGGCGCTCGGGCCGAAAGCGGGGATGCCGGCCCCGGCGAGCGCGTCGACCAGCCCACCGACCAGCGGCGCCTCGGGCCCGACCACCACGAAGTCAACCGCCTGCTCGCCGGCCAGGGCCACGAGGCCGGGAACGTCGTCGGCGGCTACGTCGAAGCACTCGGCGACGGCGTCGATCCCCGGGTTGCCGGGGGCGCAGATCAGCTCAGGGGACTGCGGCGAGCGGGCGAGGGCCGCGGCGATCGCGTGCTCGCGACCGCCGGACCCGACGAGAAGGACCTTCACCTAGAGCTGGGCGATGAAGTCGTCCACCGGGAAGGCGGCGAGGGTTTCGTAGGTGGCGGTGCCGCGTGAACCGAGCTCAAGGGAGACACGGGCCATCGTCACGTCGTCGGGCGCCTCCACGACGTTGACGAAGTCGTAGCGGCCGAGCGTCGACCACTGGGCGGTCACCGTCGCTCCGAGCTGCTCGAGCTCCTGGTTTACCTCACGGATCCGCTGCGGGTTGTTCTTGACCGTCGAGACCCCTTCGGGGGTCAGCTTGGAAAGCATGATGTAGGTCGGCATGGCGTCTCCTTTCCGGGACGCCACATTTCTACCCGAAAGGCCGTGAGTGTGCGCGCGGGAATGCCGACGCCGCTGGCCGGCTAGGCCGAGGCCTTCTCTGACTCTTCGGCCTCCGAGGCCTTCTCGGACTTCTTCTTCGCCTTGGATCCCGAGTCGACCTCGAGGGCGATCTCGCCGCCGTCATTCTCGGCCTTGACCACCGAGCCCTCGGGGAAGCGGCCGTCGAGGATGCCGATGGCCAGCGGGTCGATCAGCTGCTTCTGGATCACGCGCTTGAGCGGGCGGGCGCCGTAGGTCGGGTCGTAGCCGAGGTTGCCCAGCAGCTCGCGGGCCTCGTCGCTGAGCTCCACGTGGAGCCCCTGGTCGTTGACGCGCGAGACCAGCTTGCCGGTCTGCAGGTCGACGATCTCGCCGATCTCGTCACGGGTCAGCGGGTGGAATTCGACGATGTCGTCCAGGCGATTGATGAACTCCGGCTTGAAGTTGGCCTCGACGGCGGCCTTGTAATCACCGCTGCCGGCGCCGACGTTCGAGGTCATGATCAGGACGGTGTTCTTGAAGTCGACCGTGCGGCCCTGACCATCGGTCAGGCGCCCGTCATCAAGGACCTGGAGCAGGATGTTGAAGACGTCGGGGTGGGCCTTCTCGAGCTCGTCGAGCAGGATTACCGAGTAGGGGCGCCGGCGGACCGCCTCGGTCAGCTGGCCGCCCTCCTCGTAACCGACGTAGCCGGGAGGCGCACCGACGAGGCGGGCGACGGCGTGCTTCTCGCCGTACTCGCTCATGTCGATACGGATCATCGCGTCGGGGCTGTCGAACATGAACTCGGCCAGCGCCCGGGCGAGCTCGGTCTTGCCGACGCCGGTGGGGCCGACGAAGAGGAACGAGCCGATCGGGCGGTCCGGGTCCTGCAGGCCGGCGCGGGAGCGGCGCAGGGCGCCCGAGACGGCCTCGACCGCCTCGTCCTGGCCGATGACGCGCTGGTGGAGGCGGTCCTCCATGTGGACGAGCTTGGCCGTCTCGGATTCCTCGATCCGGCTGACCGGGATGCCGGTCCAGCGGGCGACGACCTCGGCCACGTCCTCGCTGTCGACGTGCTCCTTGAAGAAGCGTGAGTCGGGGTTGTCGCCCTCTTCTTCCTCGGTCTCCTGGGCCTTGTCGAGCTGGGCCTCGAGGTCGGGGATCTCGCCGTGGCGCAGCTCCGCGGCGCGCTCGAGGTCGCCCTCGCGGCTGACGCGGTCGAGCTCGCGGTTGGCCTCGTCGAGCCTGCGACGGACCTCGCTGACGCCGAAGATGCGGTCCTTCTCGGACTGCCACTCGGCCTTCATCTCGGAGGCCTTCTCCTGCAGGTCGGCGAGCTCACGGTCGAGCGTTTCGAGGCGCTCCGCAGTGGCCTTGTCGGACTCGCTCTCCTTCTCCAGGGAGGTGCGCTCGATCTGGAGCTGGAGGATGCGGCGCTCGACCTCGTCGATCTCCTCGGGGAGCGAGTCGATCTCGATGCGCACGCGTGACGCGGCCTCGTCGATCAGGTCGATCGCCTTGTCCGGCAGGAAGCGGTCGGCGATGTACCGGTCGGAGAGGGTGGCGGCGGCGATGAGGGCCGAGTCCTTGATCGAGACGTCGTGGTGGACCTCGTAGCGCTCGCGCAGGCCGCGCAGGATGGCGATCGTGTCCTCGACCGAGGGCTCGCTGACCTGGACCGGCTGGAAGCGGCGCTCGAGGGCCGGGTCCTTCTCGATGTGCTTGCGGTACTCGTCCAGCGTGGTGGCGCCGACCGCGCGCAGCTCGCCGCGGGCGAGCATCGGCTTGAGCAGGTTGGCGGCGTCGACGGCGCCTTCGGCGGCGCCGGCTCCCACGATCGTGTGGAGCTCGTCGATGAAAAGGATGATCTCGCCGTTCGACTCGGAGATCTCCTTGAGGACGGCCTTGAGCCGGTCCTCGAACTCGCCGCGGTACTTGGCGCCGGCGATCATCGCGCCGATGTCGAGCGAGATGACGCGGCGGTCGCGCAGCGACTCGGGGACATCTCCGTTGACGATCCTCTGGGCGAGGCCTTCGGCGATGGCCGTCTTGCCGACGCCGGGCTCACCGATCAGCACCGGGTTGTTCTTGGTGCGGCGCGAGAGGACCTGGATAACGCGGCGGATCTCATCGTCACGGCCGATGACCGGGTCGAGATGGCCTTCGGCGGCGCGCTCGGTCAGGTCGATGCCGTACTTCTCGAGCGACTGGAAGCGGTCCTCGGCGTTCTGGTCGGTGACCTTGTGGGGGCCGCGGATCTGGGAGATCGCCTCCGTCAGCCGCTCGTCGGTGGCGCCGTTCTCGCGCAGCGCCTTGCCGGCGGGCGTCTCCTGGCCGGCGAGGGCGAGCAGCAGGTGCTCGGTGGAGACGTACTCGTCCCCCATCTCGCGCATGAAGTTCTCGGACTTCTGCAGGCACTGGATCAGCTCGCTGGAGGGGCCGGCAGGCTCGCCTCCGGCGGCGACGGTGGGCAGCGCGTCGAGCGCGGCGTTCACCTGCCGGCGGACGGCGTTTTCGTCGACCTGGAGCTTGCGAAGGACCGGCGCGACTACGCCGCCCTCCTGTTCGAGGAGGACGTCGAGAAGGTGCTCGGGCGTGGCCTGCGGGTTGTTGCGCGCAGCGGCCAGCGAAAGCGCGGCCTGAAGGGCCTCCTGGGTCTTGACTGTAAAGCGGTCTGGATTCATACAGATCTAAGCCTATCAGACTTAGATATATTCCGCAAGGCCCTGAATCCCGGCTTCTCCGGGGTCAGCGGGCGTCGGAGGCGCGGATGATCGCCGTCGAGCTCCGGCTGACCGGAACGAGCTCGCCGCGCAGGGTGCGCCGCGCAACCTCGAGCTCTTCCTCGAGCTCCTCGAGCTGCCGCTGGGCGCCCGAGAGCTGCTCCTCGAGGGCCAGGACACGCTCGACCCCGGCGAGGTTCAGGCCCAGATCGGTGGTCATCTCCTGGATGCGGCGCAGGCGGTCGACGTCCTCCTGGGAGTAGAGGCGGGTGCCCTTCGGGGAGCGCTTCGGGCAGATGAGCCCGCGCTGCTCGTACATGCGCAGCGTCTGGGGGTGCATCTCGGCGAGCTCGGCGGCGACCGAGATCATGAAGACCCCCCGGCCCGACTCGACGGTCACGGTGGTCGTCGTGCGGGTCGTCCGCGTGCGGGTGGTTCGCCGGGCGGTCATCAGGCGCCCCTCCCGGCAGCGGCAAAGAGGCTGGCGCGTGGGTCGGTGCCGTTCATCGTCTTCGAGAGCTTCTCCACCAGCTCGGACTGCTCGTCGGTGAGCTCCCTGGGAACGTCAACCACGAAGCGGTAATGGATGTCGCCCTTCGCGCCGGAGCTGCCCAGGCGGGGCGGACCCTCGCCGCGCAGCCGCTGGACGGTGCCGTGGCGCGTGCCGGCCGGAACCCGGAGCTTCTTCTTTCCGTCGAGGGTCGGCACCTCGACCTCAGCCCCGAGCAGCTGCTCGGTGACGGTGAGGGGCACCTCGACCTCGACGTTGTCGCCCTTGCGGCGGAAGACCGGCGAGGGCGAGACGTGGGTGATGACGTAGAGGTCGCCGTCGGGGCCGCCGTTGCGGCCCGGCTCGCCGCGGCCGGCGATCCGCACCCGCGAGCCCTCCTTGACGCCGGCCGGGATGTTGACCTTCAGCTTCCTGTTCTTCTCGACCTGGCCGGAGCCTCCGCAGGTCCCGCACGGGTCCTCGATCACCGTTCCTGTGCCGTGGCAAAGCATGCAGGGCTGCGAGATCGAGAAGAGCCCCTGGCCCTCGGACTCGACGCCGCGACCCTGGCAGTTGGGGCAGACCTTCGGCGAGGTGCCGGGCCGGGCTCCGGTGCCGTGGCAGGTGCCGCAGTCGCCGGGGGTTGTGAGGGTCAGCGGGACCTGGACGCCGGCCAGCGACTGGTCGAAGCCGAGGTTGACCTCGGCTTCGAGGTCGCGGCCGCGCTCGGGACGCGGGCGGCCGGCGCGGGTGGGCCCGCCGCCGCCGAACATCTGGGAGAAGATGTCGCCGAAGCCGGCGGCATCGAATGGCGCTCCTCCGGGCCCGCCGCCGCCGGCGAACGGGTTGCCGCCGGCGAACATGCCGCCGCGGTCGTACTCCTTGCGCTTTTCCGGGTCGCCAAGCACGTCGTAGGCGGCCGAGACCGCCTTGAAGCGCTCCTCGGCCGCGGCGTTGCCCGGGTTCTGGTCCGGGTGGTTCTCGCGCGCGAGCTTGCGGTAGGCCTTCTTGATCTCGTCGGCCGACGCCTTCTTGTCGACCCCGAGGACCTTGTAGAGATCCTTCTCAGCCACGGCTCCCCCTACGACGAAACGACGACCTTGGCCGCCCGCAGGATCTCGTCACCGAGCCGGTAGCCCGACTGGTAGACCTCGATGACCGTGCCGGCGGCAACGCCGTCGGCCGGCTGCTGGGCGATCGCCTCGTGGACGTGGGGGTCGAACGGCTCGCCCTGGGGCGAATAGGCGACGATGCCGACCCGCTCGAAGGCGGCGATCAGCTCGCCGCGCACGAGCGACAGCCCGTTGACGAACTCGTCGGGCGCTCGCTGCTCGCGGGCCGAGTCGATCGCCCGGTCGAGGTTGTCGAGCGCCGGCAGCTGCTCGCGGGCCAGCCGCGCGATCCCGCGCTGCTCGGCGACCGCGGCGTCGCGCCGCGAGCGCTTGCGCACGTTGTCAAGCTCGGCGACGGCGCGCATCCACTGGTCCTTGTAGTCGGGCTCGGCCTCGGCGGCGGGAGCCGGCTCCCCTGCGGGAGGCTCCGGCTCCCCGGCCGCCTGCGCGGCCGGGGCCTCCGGCTGCTCCTCGACGACCGTCGCGTCGACGACGGTCTCCTCGGAGGCCCCGTTTTCCGGAGCGCGCTCCATCAGTTGCCTTCGTCCACGACCTCGGCGTCGACGACCTCTTCCTCGTCGGACGAGGCGCTGTCGCCACCGTCACCGTTGGCCGACGGCCCGGCCTCCTGCTGGGCCTTCTCGTAGATCTGCTCGGAGATCCGGTGGAAGGCGGCCTGGAGGGCCTGCGCCTTTTCGTTGATCACGGCGGGGTCGTCGCTCTCGAGCACGTCGCGCAGCTCCTTGATCGCGCCCTCGATCTCGGCCTTCGAGGCCTCGTCGACCTGGTCGCCCATATCGGCCAGCTGGCGCTCGGCCTGGTGGGCGGCGTTCTCGCCGTTGTTGCGGGCCTCGGCCAGCTCGCGGGCCTTGCGGTCATCCTCGGCGTGGCTCTCGGCGTCGTCGACCATCTGCTTGATCTCGTCCTCCGAGAGGCCGCTGCCGGCCTGGATCTCGATCTTCTGCTCCTTGCCGGTACCGAGGTCCTTGGCCGACACGTTGAGGATGCCGTTGGCGTCGATGTCGAAGGCGACCTCGACCTGCGGCACGCCCCTCGGCGCCGGCGGGATGCCGGTGAGCTGGAACTTGCCGAGCGACTTGTTGCCCGAGGCCATCTCGCGCTCGCCCTGGAGCACGTGGATCTCGACCGAGGGCTGGTTGTCCTCGGCGGTCGAGAAGACCTCCGACTTCTTGGTCGGGATCGTCGTGTTGCGCTCGATCAGCCGCGTCATGACGCCGCCCTTGGTCTCGATGCCGAGGGTCAGCGGCGTGACGTCGAGCAGGAGGACGTCCTTGACGTCACCGGCGAGCACTCCGGCCTGGATGCCGGCGCCGACGGCGACGACCTCGTCCGGGTTTACCCCGCGGTGGGGCTCCTTGCCCGTCAGCTCCTTGACCTTCTCCTGGACGGCCGGCATGCGGGTCATGCCGCCGACGAGGACGACGTGGTCGATGTCGCCGGCGCCCTTGTCCTTGGCGTCGTCGAGCGACTGGCGGACCGGGGCGACGACACGGTCGAGCAGGTCGGCCGTCAGCTCGCCGAGCTTGGCCCGCGTGAGGCGGGTGTCCAGGTGCTTGGGCCCGGAGGCGTCGGCGGTGATGAAGGGCAGGTTGATCTGGGTCTCCTGCGCGGTGGAGAGCTCGATCTTGGCCTTCTCGGCAGCCTCGTAGAGACGCTGGAGGGCCATCGGGTCCTCCTGCAGGTCGATCCCCTGCTCCTTCTTGAACTCGCCGGCGAGCCAGTCGACGATCGCCTTGTCGAAGTTGTCGCCGCCCAGGTGGTTGTCACCGGCGGTCGACTTGACCTCGAAGACGCCGTCGCCGATCTCGAGGACGGAGACGTCGAATGTGCCTCCCCCGAGGTCGAAGACGAGGATCGTCTGGTCCTCTTCCTTGTCGAGCCCGTAGGCCAGCGACGCGGCGGTCGGTTCGTTGATGATGCGCTTGACGTCGAGTCCGGCGACCTGGCCGGCGTCCTTGGTCGCCTGGCGCTGGTCGTCGTTGAAGTAGGCCGGAACGGTGATGACGGCGCCGTCGACGGTGTCGCCGAGGTAGGCCTCTGCGTCGGCCTTGAGCTTGCCGAGCACCATCGCGCTGATCTCGGGCGGGCTGTACTCCTTGCCCTCCGCCTCGACGCGCGCGTCCCCGTTGGAGCCGGAGACAACCTTGTACGGGACGATCGACTCCTCTTCCTTGACTTCGGCCTCCTTGCGGCCCATGAAGCGCTTGATCGAGAAGATCGTGTTTTGGGGGTTGGTTACGGCCTGGCGCTTGGCGACCGTTCCCACGAGCCGCTCGCCGGCGGGGGTGAAAGCGACGACCGACGGGGTCGTGCGACCACCCTCGGAGCTCTCGATTACTGTCGGCTCGCCCCCTTCGAGGACGGCCATGCACGAGTTGGTCGTGCCGAGGTCGATTCCGATGATCTTGCCCATGTTCTCTGCTTGCTCCTTGCTGTATTCCGGCCTGTGGCCGGCAGGTTTATGCGTCCTTAGTGAAGGGACGCGCAAAATCTGAGTGGGAGTCTAGCAGATATGTGGGAATTCGTCCAGAGGCCCGGAAATTCAGGCCCTGGAGGGGCAGATGCGCCTCAGCGCACACTCCCCGCAGGCCGGAGAGCGGGCGTGGCAGGTACGCCGCCCGTGTCGCAGCAGGTTCACGTGGAACTCGAGCGCCGCATCCGGTGGGGTGATCGCCGCCATCTCGTCGTGCTGCTCCTCGAAAGGCGCCCCCGGCCGCAGGAGCCCCAGGCGGGTCGCCACCCGGGAGACGTGGGTGTCGACCGGAACGTCGGGCAGGTCGTAGGAGAAGCAGAGCACGCAGGCCGCCGTCTTGCGGCCCACGCCGGGGAGCCCGCAGAGGTACTCGCGCGACTCCTCGAGCGGGGCGTCGCGCATCCATTCGAGGTCGAGGTCGTCGCCGATCGCCTCGAGGATCGCCTTGATACGCCTCGACTTGACCTTCGAGATCCCGCCGGGGCGTATCGCCTCCTCGATCTCCTCCACCGGCGCGTCCCTGACCGCCTCCCAGCTGTCGAAGCGCCGCCGCAGGCGCAGGAACGCGACGTCGCGGTTGCGGTCATTGGTCGACTGCGAGAGGACGGTCAGGATCAGCTCGCCGAGCGGGTCGGCGTGCGGGGCGGAGACGGGGAGCCCGTAGGCCTCGCGCAGCCGGCGCCGGACCGTCTCGACCCGGCGCCTGGTGGGCCGCTTCCAGTCGGCCCGCGGGATCGTGCCCCCCCTCGCGCTCACGCGCCGAAGGTATCGTGCGCCAGCCGATGCGCGAGATCACCGAACAGACCGAGACCGTCGACGGGGAGCCTGTGTTCTGGCGCAGCGCGCCCTGGGACGGGACCCCGACCCTCTACCTGCACGGGGTTCCGACCGGGAGCTTCGACTGGGTCCCGTTCCTCGAGCGCACCGGCGGCCTGGCCCCCGACCTGCCCGGGTTCGGGCGCTCGACCAAGCGGGGCACGAGGGAGTTCACCATCGACGGGCAGGCGGAGTTCGTGGAGTGGTTCCTGGACGAGCGGGGGCTGGACGAGGTGAACCTGGTCGTCCACGACTGGGGGGCCGTCGGGCTCGCGTGGGCGCAGGCCCAGCCCGAGCGCGTCAGGCGGCTGGTGGTCATCAACTCGGTCCCCCTCCTTCCCGGCTACCGCTGGCACCGCACCGCCCGCATCTGGCGCACGCCGGGGCTCGGCGAGATGTCGATGGGCCTGACCTTCAAGTGGACCTTCCGGATCCTCTCCCGGGAATCGAACGCGACGCCCGGGCCGCTGCCCGAGCCTCTCCTGGACCAGGCGATGGAGGGGTTCGACCTCGGGACCCAGCGCGCGATCCTCCAGCTCTACCGGACCAGCCCGCCGGCGCGCCTGGCTGCGGCCGGCAGCCGGCTCGGCGACCTGAA
This sequence comes from Solirubrobacteraceae bacterium, assembly GCA_040398965.1. GTDB lineage: Bacteria > Actinomycetota > Thermoleophilia > Solirubrobacterales > Solirubrobacteraceae > F1-60-MAGs163. The sequence goes on from JBBASZ010000010.1 coordinate 9,238, forward strand.
GTGCCCGGTGCTGGTGGTCTGGGGCGACCGCGACCCCTACATCGAGCCGCGCTTCGGCGACCTCTACGGCGAGGCTCTGGGAGGCGAGGCGCAGGTGCTCCACCTCGACGACGCCGGCCACTGGCCCTGGCTCGACCGGCCCGACCTCGTGGAGACGGTGGCCGGGTTCCTGGCCGGCGGCCCGCAGGCGGCCGGATAGCCCGCAGCCGCGGCACCGGACTCGCAGGAAAGCCCGCTCCTGCGGGGTATGGTGGAAGCGTGAAAGGGCTGCTCGACCGGGACCGGGCCGCGCTTCCGGCTCTCGTACTGGCGGCGGCGCTCGTGCTGCTGTGGCTGGCCGTGGCCCCGCCCACGCCGGACCTGGCCGCGCAGGTCTACCGGGCGACCCTCTTCGGTCGCGAGGGCTATGAGATCTACGACGCCTCCTGGTACGGAGGACACAACCTGCTCGGCTACAGCCTCGTCTTCCCGCCGCTTGGGGCGCTGCTGGGGCCAAGGCTCGTCGGGGCGCTGGCGGTCGGCGTCTCGGTGATCTGCTTCAGCCTGCTGCTGCGCGGGCGGTTCAGCCCCACGGCGATCCGCGTGGCGACGGTCTGGTTCGCGCTGGCCGCCATCGGCGACCTGATGATCGGCCGGATCACCTTCAGCCTCGGGGTCGCCGTGGGCCTGGCGGCGATTCTCGCCTGGGACCGGGGCCGTTACACGCTTGCGGTGATCGGTGCCGTGGCCTGCGCCGCGACCAGCCCGGTCTCGGGGCTCTTCATGGTGCTCGCCGCCGGCTCGCTCTTCCTGGCCTACCGCTCGCGCCCCGCCGCGCTGATGGCCGCCGGGGCCGGGCTGATGGTGCTCGGGCTCTCGCTCGGCTTCCCCTCCGGAGGCGTGCAGCCATATCCGCTCCTGCACACCGCGATCCCCGTGGCCGCCGGGGTCGCGCTCTTCCTCCTCGCCGGCGAGGACCAGAAGCCGGTGAAGATCGCGGCGGCCATCTACGTGCCGGCGGTCATCGCCTCGGCGCTCATCCCCTCCCCGCTGGGAGAGAACGTCTCCCGGCTGGCGATCCTCTTCGCCGGCCCGCTCATCGCGGCGATCGCCCTGAGCCGCAGCGAGCGTCCCCGGTACGCACCGGCCATAGCCGTGCTGGCCGTGGCGATCATCGGCTGGCAGCTGCTCGGCCCGGTCCGCGAAACGGCAAAGGGTGCCGGCGACCCCTCGACCGCCGAGGCCTACCACCAGCCGCTCATCGACTGGCTGGCCACCCGCGGCAGCGAGCCGTTCAGGGTCGAGGTGCCCTTCACCCGCGGCCACTGGGAGGCGACCCACCTCGCTCCCCACGTACCGCTGGCCCGGGGATGGATGACCCAGCTGGACACCAAGTACGGCGAGCTCTTCTACCGCTACGAGGACCCGTTCAGCGCCAACGAGTACCGGGAGTGGCTGCGCGACAACGCCGTCCGCTACGTGGCGGTGCCCGACGCGGTGCCCGACCCGAGCAGCCGCCGGGAGCTTGAGGTGATCGCCTCCGGCCCGGAGTGGCTGCGGCCGGTCTGGTCGAGCGCCAACTGGAAGGTCTACGAGTTCACCGACCCGAAGCCGCTCTTGAGCGGGCCCGGGCAGCTGGCGTGGATGGGGCGCGACGGCTTCGCCGTTAAGACCTCCTCCCCGGAGCCGGTGACCGTGAGGATGCGGTGGACCAGCTACTTCACCGTCGAGGCCGGCTCGGCCTGCCTCTCGCGGGCCCCCGGAGGCTGGACACGGGTGACGGCGCTGCGGCCGGGAACGGTGCGCGTGGGGACGCGGTTCACCCCGGGCCGGGCCGTCAGCCGCGGCATGCGCTGCGTCAACGGCGCGGCGTGATGCCGGCACCGGGGCGGTTAGGATCGGCGCTTCCGATGGCCGCCCGACCCACCGTCCCTACCGCTTACCGATGAGCGAGCACGTCCCGGGAGAGCGTCGTGAGGCGGTCCGCAACGCGCTGATCGAGTCCCGGCTCACGCCCAACGCCATCTCGGTCACCGGCCTGGTTCTCTGCCTGGTCTCGGCCGGCCTTGTCTGGAACGAGATGTTCGTCCTCGGCGGGATCGCCTATATCGTCGGCTCGGTCTGCGACACCCTCGACGGCCGGTACTCCCGGATGTCGGGGAAGGGAACGCCGTTCGGCGCCTTCCTGGACTCGACCCTCGACCGGATCGAGGAGGGCATCGTGCTGGCTGCGGTCGCCTACACCTTCGCCCGGGACGGCCAGGGGTTCGAGGCCGCAGCCTGCGCCGTGGCGATCCTCGCCTCGGTGATGGTGAGTTACACGCGGGCACGAGCGGAGGCGCTCGGGGTGGAGTGCAAGGTGGGGATCGGCAGCCGCGCGACGAGGGTGACCGTCCTCTCGGTCGGGCTCCTCTTCGCAGGCGGCCTGGGAATCGGCGACTTCTCGCTCCTGGCCCCGGCCGTTTACGTCCTTGCGGCGATGGGCGTGATCACTACGATCCAGCGCATCGTGCACGTGCGGGGAGAGCTGAAGGCGGCCGATACCCCGGCCTCCTGACCTGCGACCCTGTAACCGAAGCCATTCGCCGGTGTGAATGGCGGGAATCGACCCGAAGGGAAGACTGTGAGCACCAACGGCAACCGAAACGGCGCCTCGCGTAACGGAAAGGCCCGCTACCAGAAGGACAAGGTCCGGGTGGCGATCGTCGGCGTGGGCAACTGCGCCAGCGCCTTCGTCCAGGGCGTCGAGCACTACCGCAACGCCGACCCCAACAAGCCGATCGACGGGCTCATGCACACCGACCTCGGCGGCTACCACGTCGGCGACATCGAGTTCACCTGCGCCTTCGACATCAACGCCACCAAGGTCGGCAAGGACCTCGGGAAGGCGATCTGGGCCTCGCCCAACAACACGATGAAGTTCTCCAAGGTCCCGACCGACCTCGGCGCGCCGGTCTACCGGGGGATGACCCTCGACGGAATCGGCAAGTACGCCAAGGAGAAGATCAGGAAGGCCCCGGGCGAGACCGCCGACATCGTCTCGATCCTGAAGGCCACCAATACCGACGTCGTCGTCTCCTACCTGCCGGTCGGCTCCGAGGACGCCACCCGCTGGTACGTCGAGCAGGTCCTCGAGGCCGGCTGCGGCTTCGTCAACTGCATCCCCGTCTTCATCGCCAGCTCCGACTACTGGAACCGCAAGTTCAAGAAGGCCGGCGTGCCGATCATCGGCGACGACATCAAGTCGCAGGTCGGCGCGACGATCGTACACCGCACGATGGCCCGCCTCTTCCACGAGCGGGGCGTTCGCATGGTGCGCACATCGCAGCTCAACGTCGGCGGGAACATGGACTTCTACAACATGCTCGAGCGCGAGCGGCTGGAGTCCAAGAAGATCTCCAAGACCCAGGCCGTGACCTCGATCATGGGCCACGAGCTGCCGGAGGACGACGTCTACATCGGGCCCTCGGACTACGTGCCTTGGCTCACCGACCGCAAGTGGGCCCACATCCGGCTCGAGGGCGCGGCGTTCGGCGACGTGCCGCTCAACCTGGAGATGAAGCTCGAGGTGTGGGACTCGCCCAACTCGGCCGGGATCGTCATCGACGCAGTCCGTCTCTGCAAGCTCGCGCTGAACCACGGCGTAAGCGGCCAGCTCGACGGCCCGAGCTCGTACCTGATGAAGTCGCCAAAGAACCAGCGGCCCGACGACCAGGCCCGCCAGGACACCGAGAAGTTCATCAAGCAGTACGCGCGCAAGCCGGGGACGAAGGCCAAGGGCCGCAAGGCTCCGGCGAAGAAGCGCGCCGCCACGAAGAAGTAGAGCCTCCGGGGGCCGGGGCGGGCGCCACGCGGCGGC
>JBBASZ010000010.1:13175-20869 GCA_040398965.1 Solirubrobacteraceae bacterium
GGCGGCCCCGCCCGGCGGCGCTCTCTATGCTGGCCGCGTGGCCGACGGCTTCGCGATCGCGCAGGTGACCCCGTTCGCCTGGGAACGTCGCCACGAGGTAAACGAGGAGATCTCCCGGCTGAGCGACGACCTGGCCGCGCGTGGCCACCGGGTCGTCATCGTCGCCCCCTCCACCTCGGCCACGGCCGTCCGTGACGGGCGAAAGCTGATCCGCCAGGGAGCCGAGCAGCTGCTCGAGCTCGCCGAGGGCGAGCCGCTGGTGCTCCCGGTGAGCGAGTCGCTGGGCGGCCTGCCCTGGCGCCGGCGGGTGAACCTGCCCAGCGACGTGACCCGGACGCTCGGCGAGCTCTTCGACGAGGCCCCCTTCGACATCTGCCACGTCCACGAGCCGTTCGCCCCGGGACTGGCCAGCGCCGCGCTGCGCAGCTCCCGGGCCCTGAACGTTGGCAGCTTCCACGCCCCTGCCGAGAGGCTCGTCGCCACCCAGGTGGCGCGCCGGGTGGTGCAGCTGCTTTTCGGCCGGCTCGACGCCCGGACCGCCAGCTGGCGGACCACCGCCCAGGTCATGGAGCGCCACTTCCCGGCCGACTACCGGCTCGTCCTGCCGGGCGCGCCGGCCCTGGAACGGGTGGGCGACGCGGCGACGCGGCCGCTGCGCATCGCCTTCGCCGACGAGGAGGAGCGGCCGGCGCTGCGCCTCCTCCTGCGCGCCCTTCGCCTGGTCGAGAGCGATTCCGGCTGGGAGCTGCTGATCCGCTCGGAGGACGGGCCGTCGTCGATGCCGCTGCGGGCCGGCCTGAGGGACCGCGTCCACTACGCCGAGCCCGGCGAGGTGAGCCTCGACGAGCTGATCTCCGCCTCGGACATCATGGTTGCCGCCTCCTCGGGCGCCGAGCCCGAGCCGGGAATCCTTGCCCGGGCCAGCGCCGGCGGCGCCGTGCCGGTCGCCTCACGACTTCCGGTCTACGCCGAGGTGCTCGGGGAGGGCGACCGCGGCCTGCTCTTCGAGCCCAAGGACGCGACCGTGCTCGCCGCGCAGCTCACCCGCCTGATCGACGACGCCCCGCTGCGCGAACGGCTCGCCGGAGCGGCGCTCGTCCGTGACTGGTCGCTGGTTACCGACGAATTCGAGGCGATCTACGAGGAGCTCGCCTCGCGCCGCAAGCCGCTCACCGGCAACCCCTCCCTGGCACGCAAACTCGCCGGCCGCCCGACGATCGACGTCGACCTCCACATGCACACCGACCACAGCCACGATTGCGCGACCCCGGTCGAGACGCTGCTCGAGGCTGCTCGCGACAAGGGGCTCGGGGCGATCGCCATCACCGAGCACAACGAGATCTCCGGGGCGCTGGCCGCCGCCGAGATCGCCGACGACTACGGAGTGAAGGTGATCCTCGCCGAGGAGGTCAAGACCGCCGACCAGGGCGAGGTGATCGGCCTCTTCATCAAGGAGAAGATCGACCGCGGGATGACGCTGGCCGAGACCGTCGCCGAGATCAGGCGCCAGGGCGGGCTGGTCTACGTGCCGCACCCGTTCGACCGGATGCACTCGGTGCCCGACTACGAGAACCTGCTCTCGATAGTGGACGACATCGACCTGATCGAGGTCTTCAACCCGAGGGTGGCCTTCGACGCCTTCAACGAGGAGGCGGTCCGCTTTGCCGGCAAGTACCGGATCCCGGCGGCTGCCGGCTCGGATGCCCACGTGGCCCAGGGACTGGGCACCGCCCGGGTGCGGATGCACGACTTCGACGGACCGGAAGAGTTCATGGAGTCCCTGCGCACCGCGGAGATCCACACGACCCCCACCAACTACGTCTACGTCCAGGCGCTCAAGTTCCTGCAGACGCGCGGGGGCTCGGCAGGCGGCAGGCGGCGGCGCCCGAAGGCGGCGGCGCGCAAGGGCTGATGCAGGGCGAGGGAGAACGGGCCCGGCCGTCGAAAGCCTCGCCACCGATGCCCGCCACCGACGACGAGATCCGCGAGAAGTACCTCGAGCGCGCCATCCGCGAGATCAACTCGCTCTCCCGCGATATCCACTCCTGCGAGCACTGTCCGCGCGGGAACCTGATGCCGGTCCTCGGCTCGGGACACCCCCAGGCCGACGTGATGCTGGTGAAGTTCTCCCCCAAGGTCTCGGAGATCGAGGAGGGCGTGGCCTTTTACGGACGCTCCGGCAATGCCCTGCAGAAGTCGCTCACGCGACTGGGGATCGACCCCCTCGCCGTCTACGGCACGCTCGTGGTCAAGTGCCCGGTCCCCGACGCCTCGATGGCCGACCCGGTCTGCACCGGCAGGCTGGTCGAGGAGTTCTCGATAGTCCAGCCGCGGATGCTCGTGGCGATGGGCGAGCAGACCGTCGCGGCGATCAACGAGATGGATCTCCCGCTCGCCCAGCCGATCGAGTGGGCACCCGGGAAGGTCGCTCCGCTGACCCCGTCGTGCGACGTGCTCGTCACTCCTGACATCGACGACTCGCTCGACGAAGAGGACACCAAGCGCGAGTTCTGGGCCGCCTTCCGCGCGCTCGGCGACTGGTGGTCCGAGCTCCCGCCCTACTAGGCGCGGGGACCGACAGCGGCCAGGTCGAAGGTCCCGCTGCCGGGGATCATCCAGGTCTCCTCGATCCGTTCGATCAGGCCCGCCTGGAGCTCGTAGAAGCCGGCGCACTGCAGGACGCTGTCCGGGCGCCTGACCGAGGCGCTGACCGCGATGTCCAGGCCGCGGCCGGTGATCACCCGCTCGACGAGGGTGCTCGAGCCCGGCGCGTGGACGAGGTGGAGCATGGTCAGGAACTCGTCACGGCTCGGCTCCCGGCCCTGGTGGGGCAGCGAGATCCTCACGCCGGGCCGGATCAGGGCGGCGACCTCGTCCCAGTTTCCGGACTGGCGGGCATCCCAGAAGCGCTCGATCGCGTTGCTGCTCACGAGCCCGGTTCCAGGACGATCTTCCCGAACTTGCCGGGCAGGGCGAAGAGCTCGTATGCGGCCGGCGCCTGGCCCAGCGGGAAGGACTGCTGGAGCGGAACCTCCAGGCGACCCTCGTCGAAGAGCGGGAGCACGTGGCGCTCCATGGCCCGGGCGGTCTGCGCCTTCTCCTCGAGGGGACGGGCGCGCAGCGTGCTGCCGGAGATCGAGCCCCGCGCACCCATCAGCCTGAGCAGGTTGAGCTCGGCCTTGAAGCCCGCGCCGACGCCGATCACCGCGATGCGCCCGCCGGTAGCCAGCGCCCCGAGGTTGGCCTCGAGGTTGGGGGCGCCGACGAGCTCCAGGATCACGTCATAGGGGCCGAGCTCCGGACTCTCCTCCGGCGTGCAGACCGTGGATGCCCCCAGGCCGGCAACCGCCTCGTGGAGCGAGCCGTCCCGGACCGAGGCGACGACCCGCGCCCCGGCGGCCGCGGCGAGCTGGACGGCCGCCGTTCCCACGCCGCCGGCCGCACCGCTGACCAGGACCTTCTCGCCCATCGCCAGGCGGGCCTGCGTGAAGAGGGCGTCGTGGGCGGTGGTGAAGGCCTCGGCAACGCCGCCTGCGTGAGCCCAGTCGAGGCGGTCGGGCACCGGCATCAGCTGGCGCTCGTGGACGGCGCAGAGCTCAGCCTGGCCGCCACCGCCGACGATTCCCATCACCCGGTCACCCTCGGCGAAGCGGTCGGCGCCCGGGCCACGGCCGACGACCTCGCCGGCCAGCTCGAGTCCCGGTATGTCGGCCGGGGAGCCGGGCGGGGCCGGGTAGCCGCCCTTGAGCTGGAGAAGGTCGGCGCCGTTGAGGCCGGCGCCGCGAACGGCCACGAGCACCTCGCCGGCGCCCGGCTCCGGGTCCGGATGCTCGGCGAGGAGGAGCTCCCCGTCGCTGATGGTCACGGCCTGCATCGCCGGCAGTCTAAGCCGATCCGCCGCCCGGGCGGGCGGCGTCGATCTCCGCGTCGAGGCCCTGGCTGCGCAGGGCCTCACTGGCGATACGGGTGCGGGCCTCGCTGTCGTCGGCCACCTCGCGCAGCGTGGTCCGGGCGTCCTGCGGCTCGATCCCCATCGCGCGCAGGAAGTCGCCGGCGGTCATCCGGGCCTGTCCGACCACGAGGCTGACGGAGAGGTTGCGGGTCTCGTCCAGGCCGGCGGTGGTCGCCGCCGCCGCGCGGATCGCCGCCGCGCGGGCGAGCTCCTGCTCGGACTCGTCGCCGAAGGATGCGCCCAGGTGGCGGGCACAGGCCGCCAGGTCTCGCACCCCGGCCACCACCTCCAGCGGGATCCGGTCACCGTGCTCGACGGCGCGGTGGGCGCCCTGGGCCAGGGCGACCACGTCTCCCTGGGCACGGTCGAGCAGTTCCACAGCATGCGCGTAGCGGTCGACCTCCTCGACCTGTCCGCGACGGACGAGCGCGAGGCGAGCCATCTCGCCGCTGGTGGAGATCGTGGCCCGGACGTGGCCGACCTGCTCCTCCAGCTTGCGGGCCTCCCGCAGCGCGTGGACCGCCGCATCCTGGTCGCGCTCTTCCAGCGCAGTGGCGACCGAGTCGAGAACGCGGGCGATCGAGCCAAGCGCCGGGTCGACGGCCCGCCGGGCCATCTTCAACGGGTTGACCGGGAAGATCACGAAGTTGAAGAGCAGGGCAACGACGGCGCCGACTGCGGCGTCACCGAACCGGGCCAGCCCGGCCGGGTCGCCGGGGATCGCCGCCACCGAGACGAGCAGGCCCCCGGCGGCGGCCTGGCGCACGGCGAGCTGGTCGCCGCCGGCGAAGACGGCCAGGCACATCGCAGCGAAGACGATCACGCCTATCTGCCAGCCGCCGTTGCCGATCACGGCGACGAGCAGGTCGGCGGCGACGATGCCCAGGGCGACTCCGAGGGCGAGCTGTATCGCCCGTTGGAGCTGGGCGCCGATCGTGAAGCCGAGCACGACGACCGCCGAGATCGGGGCGAAGAAGGGGCTCGGGTGGCCGAGGAGCTCGTGGGCGATGAAGTAGGCGACCGTTGCGGCCAGCGCGGCAACGGCGATCCGGGGGGCCGCGGCCCGCAGGCGCTGGAAGCGCTCGGAGAGGGTGATGCTCTTGACCGGGGACTCCATCACGCGGCCCGCTCGAGCAGGGCGACGCACTCGATGTGCGGGGTCTGGGGGAACATGTCGACCGGCCGCACGCGGACGAGTCGGTATCCGCCCTCGGCGAGCTGGGCGGCGTCGGGAGCGAGCGTCGTCGGGTTGCAGGAGACGTAAACGATCCGCTTCGGTGCCGCCTCGGCGATCCGCGCCACCGCCTTGCGGGCCAGCCCCGACCGCGGCGGGTCGACGACGACCAGGTCGGGCCGGGCCGGGCCGGCGGCGAGCTCCTTCAGGACCACGCGGACGTTGCCCTCGATGAAGGTGGCGTTGGTTATCTCGTTGAGCGCCGCGTTGCGGCGGGCGTCCTCCACGGCCTGCTCGACGATCTCGACACCCACGACCTCGCCGGCGTGGGGCGCGAGCACAAGCCCTATCGAGCCGATGCCGCAGCAGAGGTCATAACAGCGCTCCCACCCCTTCAGCCCGGCGAATTCGGCCGCCGTCGCGTAGAGGACGTCGGCCATCTCGGTGTTGGTCTGGAAGAAGGCCTCGGCGCCGAGCGAGAAGCGCAGGCCGGCGCACAGCTCCTCGATCTCCGGGCTTCCGGCCAGCAGGGTGTCGCGGCCGCCGTGGGTGGTCTCCCCGGTGCGCTCGGCCACCGAGTGGATGACGCTGGTTGCCCCGGCGGCCTCCATCGCCGCGGCGAAGGCCGAGCCGTCGAACGGGCCGGGCGACGTCACGAGCCTCACCTGAAGGTCGCCGGTGCGGCGTCCCTCCCTCACCACGAGGTTGCGCAGGAAGCCGGTGTGGGCGCGGCGGTCGTAGGGCTCGAGCCCGAGCGGGCGCAGCGCCTCCAGCGCCACCCGCCGCGCCTCGTTTCCCTTCTCGGAGGCCAGCAGGCAGTCGTCGAGCGGAACGATCTCCGACCACGAGCCGGGCGCGTGGAAGCCGCAGCAGAGCTCGCCGTCAACCGAGCCGAACGAGTACTCGAGCTTGTTCCGGTAGCGCCACTGCTCGACCGCCGGGACGATCGGCTCCATCTCGAAGCCGTCGAGCCCCCCGAGGCGCCTGAGCGCCTCCTCGACCTGCGCCTCCTTGATCTCCAGCTGGCGTTCGTAGGAGAGGACCTGCCAGGGAACGCCGGGATGGTCGGCCACCGGCTCGATCCGGTCCGGCCCGGCCTCGAGCAGCTCCAGGGGGCGTGCCTCGGCGTAGCGGCGCTTGCGGCGTGTGACGACCGCGCGCACGCGGTCACCGGGAACGGTCTCCCGGACGAAGACCACGTAGCTGCGGCCGCCTTCGAGCTCGACGCGGGACACGCCGTTGCCGCCGAAGGCGAGCGACTCGATGTCGAGTTCCAGCTCGTCTCCACGGTCGACACGCCTGCGAACTGCGCCGGTGGTCCCCTCAGTGCTCACTGGGGCGAGGATCGCAGCTTCGGCTCAGGGCTGGCCGAGGAGCCATTCGAGCATCGCCTTCTGGGCGTGGCGGCGATTCTCGGCCTGGTCCCAGATCCGCTGGCGCTCGCCGTAGAGGAGTCCCTCGCTGATCTCCTCCCCGGGATGGGCGGGCAGGCAGTGCATGACGATCGCGTCGGGCGAGGCCAGCGCCAGGAGCTCCTCGCTCACCTGCCAGCCGGCAAGCGCGGCGCGGCGCTCGTCGGCTGTCTCCTCGTCGCCCATCGAGACCCAGACGTCGGTGTAGATGGCGTCGGCTCCCTCCACCGCCTCGCGGGGATCGGCCACCCTCCTGCCGCCGGCCTCGGCCTCGAGCTCGTAGCCGGGCGGCGAGGAGACGACGACGTCTACGCCCACCTCGCTGCCCATCAGGGCCAGGGAACGGGCCACGTTGTTGCCGTCGCCGACGTAAGCGACCGTCAGGTCCCCAAGCTCCCGTCCCGGGAAGGCCTCGGCGAGCGTCATCAGGTCGGCCAGCCCCTGGGATGGGTGGTGAAGCGGGGAGAGCATGTTGAAGACCGGGATCGAAGCGGTGGCGGCCAGCTCGGTGATCGTCTCCTCACTTCCGGTGCGGATCCCGGCCGCAGCGACCTGGCCGGAGAGGACCCTCGCGGTGTCGCCGACCGACTCGCCCCGCGAGAGCTGCATCTCGTCCGGGCGCAGCACGATCGGGTAGCCGCCCAGCTCGACGATCCCGGCCTCGTAGGAGAGGCGGGTCCTGGTGCTCGGCTTCTCGAAGAGGATCGCCACGACCTTCCCGTCAAGCGCCCCCGACGAGAGCGGGGCCGACTTCAGCTCCCCGGCGCGCGCAACCATCGCAACCAGCCCGTCGGGGCCAGGCTCTGCTCCGGTGAGGAAGAGGCGGGACAAGGCGCGTGAATATAAGGGCGTCTGGCCTGGGCGCACGCCCGCGCCGTTGCACGGAGCCCGGCGAAACCTCCGGGCCTGCGACGCGAACGGCGGCGGCTCAGCCGCGCCTCTCTACCTCGTCGCCGCCCTGGCGGCGCAGGCCGAACCCCCGTACCAGGAGGATCGCCTTCTCGCCGATCGAGCCGCGGCTGGGCATCACCCCAAGCTGAATCGCCGCTTCGTAGGCGTCGAAGAAGGCCCGGACGCGCCAGAGCCGCTCCCGCGGCGGGTCGAGCTCGCAGTAGAGGAGCGCGTGGACGGTGAGGCGCCGGCCGGTGGGCGGGAT
>JBBASZ010000010.1:20969-77994 GCA_040398965.1 Solirubrobacteraceae bacterium
CGAGCTCGCAGTAGAGGAGCGCGTGGACGGTGAGGCGCCGGCCGGTGGGCGGGATAGAGGCGATCGATTCCTGGTGCGTGCCGCTGACGAGGACGGGAGCCGCGATGAAGCGGCCGTTCGTGAGGCGCTCGCCGGCCGACTCCACGGTCGCATCGGGGAACGCGTCCCAAAGGAGGGCGGCACGATCGCCAAGGGCCTCGGGGCCGTAGACCGGCTCTTTTACGAGCGGGTCGGTCCAGTGGAGGTCCGGGGCGCAGACCGCGGCGAAGGCTCCCCGGCGCCGTCCCGACCAGGCCTCCTGGAAGCTGTCGAGAAGTTCGTCCACGCGTCGTCACGCTACCGGCCCGCGCCCTGCGAGACTTGCGCCTATGGGATGCGTCCCCGACACGCTCCGGAGGCACTGACCGTGGGCAGGCGAAGCCGAAAGCCGTCCCCCGGCCAGGGCGAGCCGAAGAAGAGGCTCACCGGCGCCGAGCGCGACGAGATCGCCCGCGCCGGGCTGACGCCGCTGCAGCCCGGCGAACGGCCGACGCCGGTCGTCGTGGCCGCGGTGATCGCGGTGGTCCTCGCCGTCTCGAACATCGGGCTCTACCTGGCCGGCGTCGAGGTGCAGGGCCAGAAGCCCAACCTCTTCGGCGTCCTGCTCTTCGGTGCGCTGATGCTGATGGCGGCCTGGGGGATGTGGAACCTTCGTTACTGGGCGCTGATCGGCTTCCAGGCGCTGCTCGCGGTGACGCTGGTAATCGCGGGCCTGTCGCTGATGGTCGCCGGCAACGTCCTGGCCCTGGTTCTCTGCCTTGCCGTACTGCTGCTCGGCGGCTGGCTCTTCTGGAAGCTGATTCGCGTCATGGGCCGGGTGCGGGTCCCGCGGCCCGGCGACCACGCCCGCCCGCAATAACCGGGCCGCCCCGGGGGAACCCGTTACATAGACTCGCCGCATGGCGCAGGACAGCTTCGACTGCATCATCATCGGCTCGGGACCCGGCGGCTACGTGGCCGCCATCCGGGCCTCCCAGCTGGGGATGAAGACCGCGGTGATCGAGCGAAGCCACATCGGTGGCCGCTGCCTCAACGTGGCCTGCATTCCCGCCAAGGCGGTGCTCAGGTCGGCCGACCTGCTCGAGGAGGTGCGCAAGGCCGGCGAGCACGGAATCGTCGTCGACGAGCCGACCGTCAACTTCCCGGGGGTCGCCGAGCACCGCGAAAAGGTGATCAAGGCGCTGACCGGCGGCGTGGGAATGCTGCTCAAGAAGAACGGCATCGAGCTGATCGAGGGTTCGGCCACCCTTACCGGCGGCCTCGGGGTCGAGGTCGACGGCCGGCAGCTGGAGGCCACTAAGGCGATCATCGTCGCCACCGGCTCGGTCGGGCGCCCGATTCCCGGAACCGAGTTCGGGGGCCCGATCATCGGCACCGAGGAGGCCTGGGCGATGGACGAGATGCCGCAGAGCATGGCCGTAGTCGGTGCCGGCGCCTCGGGCTGCGAGATCGCCAGCGCCTACGCCCGGTTCGGCACAGACGTCACCCTCTACGAGGTCGCCGAGCGCGTCCTCCCTACCGAGGATCCCGACGTGAGCCGGCTCGTCGAGCGCACCTTCAAGAAGCAGGGGATCGAGGTGGTCACCGGCGCCGACCTCTCGGACATCTCCGCCGGCAAGGACTCCGTCACCTGGAAGAGCGGCGGCGAGAAGCACGAGGCACAGTGGATGGTGATCTCCGCCGGCCGCGGGCCCGACGAGGAGCACCTCGGCCTGGCCGTCGCCGGCGTCGAGCTCGGCGACGACGGCCGGGTAAAGGTCGACGGGCAGATGCGCACGAGCGCCCCAGGCATCTTCGCCATCGGGGACATCGTCCCCGGGCCGGCCCTGGCCCACAAGGCCAGCGAGGAGGGAATCATCGCCGCCGAGGCCGCCGCCGGCCAGGAGCCGCACCCGCTGGACTACCAGGACATTCCGCGCGCCACATTCTGCGACCCGAACGTCGGCAGCTTCGGCCTGACCGAGGCGCAGGCGAAGGAGGCGGGCCACGACGTCGTCGTCGGCAAGGTTCCCTTTGGGGCGGTCGGCGCCGGGGCCGTATACGGCGAGAAGTCCGGCATGGTGAAGCTGGTCGGCGACAGGCGCTACGGCGAGCTGCTCGGCGCGAGCATCGTCGGCTACCGGGCAACCGACCTGATCCAGGAACTGGTCAACGCCAAGCTGCTCGAGGGCGGCTACCCGGAGGTAGCCCGGATGATTCACGGCCACCCGACCCTCAGCGAGGCGGTCATGGAGGCCGCCCGCGCCGCCGACGGCTGGCTGATTCACGGCTGAGCGGTGGACCGGCTCCCCGCCTTCTACTTCGATCTCGCCAGCCTCGAGGCCTATCTGAGCGCCGAGAGGATCCTCTCGCTCATGCCCGCCCCGGTCGAGTGGGTGGGGGTTGGCGCCGCGGGGCTCGCCGCGCCGTCCGACCCGGCCACGCAGGTCGAGCTCGCGCGCGACCGGATCGACTCGCGGGGACTCCAGGAGCTGCGGCTCCCCGACCCGTTCCCCTTCGACTCGCGGCGGCCGATGCTGGCCGCCACCTACGCGAGGCAGATCGGGCGGGCGGTGCCGTTCGCGCTCGCCGCCTGGCGCCAGTCATTCGCCGCCGGGCGGACGCTCGACGACGACGGCATCGCGATCGCCGGCTCCTCCTGCGAGATGCACCCCACCGCCCTGCTCAAGGCGATCGAGACCGCCACCGTGGCCGATGAGCTCGACGCGGCCGGCGCGCTGGCCCGCGAGCGCGAGGTGCGAGACGTGCCGGCGGTCTGGGTACCGGGCCAGGACGGCGAGCCCGACCTCGTCTTCCACGGCGACGACGAGCTCGAAGCGGCCGCGGCGGCCGTCGGCGAACGGGTCCCGTCACCGTGAGCGCCGCCCGCAGTTACGAGGTGAAGGTCACCAGGGCGGGCATTGCGCCCGGCAGGCTCGCCTCGCCGGGCCGCTTCGACCTGGTCGAGGTGATCTCGCTGGAGGACATGGAGGTCGTCCTCTTCTGGGACGTTCCGGCGCGGGAGACCGCCCGGATGGAGGCGGCGCTGCGCGAGGAGCTCGCGCGGATGGGCGAAGGTGAGTTCCTCTCCCGCTGGAGTGCCGTGGTATCCCCCGACGACATCTAGGCGGCGGGCTCTAGGGTCAGCGGTGATGAGCGCAGGCGAGCTGCCAGATCCCGAGACCGCCCGCCGGTGGCTGGAGAAGATGGTCCTGATCCGCCGCTTCGAGGAGCGGGCCGGCGAGCAGTACACCCGAGCGAAGATCGGCGGCTTCCTCCACCTGGGGATCGGCGAGGAGGCGACAATCGTCGGGACGGTGGCCGCGCTGAGGCCCGACGACTACCTGATCGGCACCTACCGCACCCACGGCCACGTGCTGGCCCGCGGAAGCGACCCGGGGCGCGTGATGGCCGAGCTCTTCGGACGGGTCGACGGCCTCTGCCGGGGCCGCGGCGGGTCGATGCACATGTTCGACGCCGACGTGCGCTTCATGGGCGGCTACGGAATCGTCGGCGGCAACCTCCCGATCGGTGCCGGTATCGCCCTCAGCAGCGACTACCGGGGGACCGACGAGGTAACGCTCTGCCAGATGGGCGACGGCGCGGTCAACCAGGGGACCTTCGCCGAAACCCTCAACCTCGCGGCGCTGTGGAGCCTCCCGATCGTCTTCATGGTGGTGAACAACCTCTACGGGATGGGCACCGCGGTGGAGCGCCATTCGGCCCAGCCCGACATGAAGCGCCGGGGTGAGAGCCTCGGGGTGGAGGGCGTCGAGTGCGACGGGATGGACGTGGTCGACACGTTCGAGACGGTCTCCCGCGCGGTCGAGACGACCCGCAGCGAGAGGCGCCCGATCCTCGTCGAGGCCGAGGCCTACCGATTCCGGGGCCACTCGGTGGCCGACCCCGAGGAGTACCGCACCAGCGAGGAGGTCGAGGAGTGGCGCGAGCGCTGCCCGATCCTGCTCTTCGGAAACCGGCTGGAGGAGGCGGGAATCGTCAGCGGCGCCGACCGCGAGCGGATCGACGCCGAAGCGGTCGCCGAGGTCGACCGCGCACTGGAGTTCGCCGAGGCCTCACCCGAGCCCGAGGCCGGCTCTCTCCACGACGACATCTACGTGCTGGGCGGCCAGGTCCGGGGCTGGTACTCCGACCACCGGGAGGTCGGGCGCAGCACGGAAGGGCAGGAGGCCGCCGGCTGATGCCCGAGATGCGCTACCGCGAAGCCCTGAACCAGGCGCTGGCCGAAGAGATGGAGCGCGACGAGACCGTCTTCCTGATGGGCGAGGACATCGGTGTCTTCAACGGGGCCTTCAAGGTCACCAACGGGCTGCTCGAGAGGTTCGGGGAGAAGCGGGTACGCGATACCCCGATCTCCGAGAACAGCTTCACCGGCATCGGGATCGGCGCGGCGATGACCGGGCTGCGGCCCGTGGTCGAGATCATGACCGTGAACTTCTCGCTGCTGGCGCTCGACCAGGTGGTCAACCACGCCGCGGCGATCCACTACATGTTCGGTGGCCAGGCGACCGTTCCGATGGTGCTGCGGATGCCCGGTGGCGCCGGCAACCAGCTGGGGCCGACCCATTCCCACTCGTTCGAGGCCTTCTACCTGCAGGTGCCCGGGCTCCTGGTGGCGGTCCCCAGCACGCCGGCCGACGCGAAGGGACTCCTAAAGACGGCAATCCGCGACGACAACCCCGTGGTGTTCATCGAGCACGAGACCCTTTACGGAATGCGCGGCGAGGTACCCGACGACCCCGACTTCACCATCCCCTTCGGGGTTGCCGCCGTACGGCGGGAGGGGAGCGACGTGACGGTGGTAGGGGTCTCCCGGATGGCGATCACCGCCGAGGAGGCCGCGACGACACTCGCCGCCGAGCACGGGATAGAGGCGGAGGTGATCGACCCGCGCACCCTGCGCCCGCTCGACCTCGACACGATCCTCGAGAGCGTGCGCAAGACCAACCGCTGCGTCGTCGTCGAGGAGGGCTGGCCCCACGGCGGGGTCGGCGCCAACCTCGCGGCGCTCATCCAGGAGCAGGCCTTCGACTGGCTCGACGCCCCTGTCGCCCGCGTGACCGGTGCCGACCTGCCGATGCCCTACGCGCGGAACCTCGAGCAGCTCTCGTTCCCGCACGGGCAGGACGTGGTCGACGCCGTACTCGCCACGGTCGGCCGGGAGGTGGGCGCGCCGTGACCGAGATCGTCATGCCCCGGCTCTCGGACTCGATGGAGGAGGGGACGATCGTCCGCTGGCTGAAGGCCGACGGCGACCAGGTCCGTCGCGGTGAGGAGCTCGTCGAGATCGAGACCGACAAGGCCACGATGCCCTACGAGTCCGACGCGGAGGGGATCCTGCGGATCCTCGTAGAGGAGGGCCGCACGCTCCCGATCGGCGAGGTGATCGCCACGGTCGGCGAGGAGGCAGGGCCGGCCCCCGGCAGGGAGGGCGCTGAAGCGCCCGCGGAAACTCACGCGGCGGCGGCCGGTGCGGAGCCGGTCGAGGGCGCACCCGCGGCAGCTCAGCCTGCGCCCCAGCCGCCGGCAGCAGCGCAGGCGGGCGAGAGGGTCTTCGCCTCGCCGGTGGCCCGACGGATCGCCCGGGAGCGCGGCGTCGACCTCACCTCGCTGGCCGGCAGCGGGCCCGGCGGGCGGATCGTCAAGGCCGACGTGGAGGGCGCCGCCCAGGAGCCTGCGGGCACTCCCGGCACCCCGGCGCCGGTGCCCCCGGCGCCCGCGCCGGCCGACGGGGAGAGCGGGCGCGGGACGGTTACCGCCACCGAGCCGAGCCGCGCCCAGGCGCTGATCGCCCGCCGGATGGCCGAGTCACGGGCGACGGTTCCCTCCTTCACCCTCGAGACCACGGTCGACATGACGACCGCCGTCTCGCTCCGGGCGGAGATGAAGGAGACGGCCCTCGACAGCGAGCTGGTCCCCACCGTCAACGACCTCGTCGTCAAGGCGGCGGCCATCGCCCTGCGCGAGCAGCCGGGGGCCAACGGCGCCTGGCGGGACGGGCACTTCGAGCGCTACTCGCGGGTGAACGTCGGGGTCGCCGTAGCCGGCGAGGGTTCGCTGGTGGTCCCGACGGTCTTCGACGCCGACCGCCTCACGCTCGCGCAGATCGCCGAGGCGACGCAGGGCCTGGCCGCCCGGGTGCGCTCCGGCGAGATAACCCCGCCCGAGCTGAGCAGCGGCACCTTCACCGTCAGCAACCTCGGGATGTTCGGGGTGCGTGCCTTCGAGGCAATCATCAACCAGCCGCAGGCGGCGATCCTCGCCGTCGGCGCCGTCCAGGAGAGGCCCGCCGTCCACGACGGACAGGTCGTGCCCCGGATGCTGATGGACCTCGTCCTCGCCTGCGACCACCGCGTCCTCTACGGGGCCGACGGCGCCCGGCTGCTCGAGCGAATCCGCGCGCTGCTCGAGGCTCCGCTCTCGCTCGCCCGCTGATCAGCGCAGCGAGGAGCCCGGGTTGTCCGGGCCGACGAGCGTCGCGTTGGGCTCCTGGCTTGGGTCGCGGCTGACACCCGGCGGGTCCTGGTCGGTGTTGACGTAAACGCAGATCGCCTTCGACGGGTCGGGTCCCGGCAGGCAGGTCCGGTAGAGCTCGGGCCCCGCCTTCCAGCTCGAGATCTCCCGCAGGTTGCGCAGGTAGGAGCTCGGGGCCTGGCGGTGGAACCACTCGCGTGCCGCGGCGGCCTGGGCCACAACCTCGTCCTGCTGGCCGGTGATCGCCGGGCGGTGCAGGACGCCGGCCGCAAGGAAGACGATCGACAACGCCCCCAGCGCCGCGACGCCCGCCCGGTCACGGGCGGCAAAGGCCGGGAGCGTGGGGCTCCGGCGACGGAGCCAGATCCCGGCAAGCGGCGCGACGACTGCGACCACGAGCAGGTTCAGGAAGGCCACGATCAGGAACGAGCCGACCGGCCCGATCGAGCGGTCACCGGAAAACGGGAGCAGCCACACCACCAGCGTGTCGAGGGCAACGGCGACAAAGAAGGCCGGTACCAGCCATGCGCCCTTCAGGCGCCAGCGAAGGCGGCGCAACCAGAAGAACCGTTCGTCCCCGTTCCGCACTTCGCTGAGGGTACGCTGGAGGGGCAATGGCGGACTCACGCGACGAGCTGACGGTCGTCCACCTCGGCCGCCTCCCCTACGCCGAGGGCCTGGAGCTCCAGGAGCAGGTGCGCGACGCGGTGGAAGAGGGCCGCATCGGTGACACCCTCCTGCTGCTCGAGCACGAGCCGACCTTCACGATCGGACGGCGCAGCGGCGAGGGCGAGCTCATGATGGACCCGGGCTGGTACGCGGCACGCGGGATCGAGGTGGTCGAGACCGACCGCGGCGGGAAGGTCACCTACCACGCACCGGGCCAGCTGGTCGGCTACCCGATCATGCGGGTCGACGACGTGGTCGCCCACGTGCGCCGGATGGAGGAGGCGGTCATCGATGCCCTGGCCGAAGAGGGGATCGGGGCCCGGTCGAGGGCCGACGAAGGGCCCGACTTCACCGGGGTCTGGGTCGGGGACCGCAAGATCGGCTCGATCGGGGTCCACGTGCGCCGCGGAGTCAGCACCCACGGCTTCTCGGTCAACGCCGACATGGAGATGGAGCCGTGGGGCTGGATCGTCCCCTGCGGCCTCTCCACCCCGATGACCTCCACTGAGATCGAGACCGGCCGCTCTCCACTGCTGCCCTGCCTGCGCAAGCGGGTGGCCTACGCATGGACCGAGCGCTGCGGGCGCCGCCAGCGGCTGGTCAGTGAGAGCCGGCTGCGCGGGATCGTGGCCCGCGTCCCGGCAGGGGTCGCCTGACCATGGGCACCACTCCCGAGGAACGGCGCCACCAGACCCGCTCGCGGGCCAACCCGGGCGGGATGAACGTCCTCGACGTGCTCGGGGAGGAGGTCCAGCCGATCCGGGGCCGCAAGCCGCCCTGGTTCAAGGTGCCCCCGCCCGGCGGCGAGCGCTACCGCGAGCTCTCGGCGATGATCCGCGACGAGAACCTCCACACCGTCTGCCAGGAGGCGGCCTGCCCGAACGTCGGCGAGTGCTGGGAGCGCGGCACCGCCACCTTCATGATCCTCGGCGACACCTGCACCCGCCGCTGCGGATTCTGCAACGTCAACACCGGCAAGCCGACCTGGAACGACCCGCTCGAGCCGGCGAGGGTGGCGCGCTCTATCGCGAAGATGGGCCTGCGCCACGCGGTGATCACCAGCGTCGACCGCGACGACCTTCCCGACTACGGCGCGGGGATCTGGGCGGCGACCATCCGCCAGTGCCACCGCCAGGCACCCGACTGCAAGATCGAGGTCCTCACCCCCGACTACCGGGGCGAGGAGATGCCCCTGGCCCGCGTGCTCGCCGAGAAGCCCGACGTCTTCAACCACAACGTCGAGACCGTTCCCCGCCTCTACCCGCTGGCCCGTCGCGGCTCGCGCTGGGAGCGCTCCCTGCGGGTGCTGCGCAACGCCCGCGAGATCGGTCATGAGGGGCTGGTCACCAAGTCGGGCCTGATGGTCGGCCTGGGCGAGACCCACGACGAGATGGTCGCCGCCTTCCGCGACCTGCGCGAGGCCGGCGTCCGGGTGCTGACCGTCGGCCAGTACCTGCGTCCGACCGAGAACCACCTGCCGGTGGTCCGCTACTGGCACCCCGACGAGTTCAAGGCCCTCGAGGAGGCCGCCTACGCGCTCGGCTTCGACCACATCGCGGCCGGGCCGCTGGTGCGCTCCAGCTACCACGCCGACGAGCACGTTCCCCAGGAGCGCCCCGGCGTCGGCCCGCTGGGCGCCGCAGCCGCCTGAGAGCGGCCGGCGATGCGCAGGGCCACCGTTCTCGCCGTCGCCTTCGTATTCCTGCTCGGCTTCTTCGGGATCACCATCTACGCGGCGATCGACCGCGGCTTCACGATCCTGACCGTCATCTCGCTCCTGATCGTCGGGATCATGTCGATCGGCATCTTCGGCGCCCTGGGCAGCCCGGCCGACGACGACTGAGCCTCCCCTGCGCCGTAATCCACGGCCCGGCGGTTAAGCGTATGCTCTGCTGACCGACCAGTCAGTCCAAGGAGCGAAGAGTGGATCTCAACGACACCCCAGAACAGGCTGAGTACCGGGCCCAGGTCCGTGCCTGGCTCGACGAGAACAAGGGCGAGGCGCCGGTGCTGCAGGGCGAAGGCGCGCTCACCGACCCGGACGAGATAACGGCCGCGCACCGCAAGTGGCAGGCCAGGCTCGCCCAGGGCGGACTCGCCGGCGCGACCTGGCCCAAGGAGTACGGCGGCCAGGGAGTCGGCCCGATCGAATCGGTGATCATCTCCCAGGAGCTCCAGCGCGCAGGCGTCCCCAACATCTTCGACGTGATCGGGGTCGGCATGCTCGGCCCCACGATCATCGCCCACGGCACCGAGGAGCAGAAGGAGCGCTACCTCGGCCCGATGCTTACCGGCGACGAGGTCTGGTGCCAGATGTTCTCCGAGCCGGCCGCCGGCTCCGACCTGGCGGCCGTCCAGACCAAGGCCGTTCAGCAGGACGATGGCACCTGGAAGCTCAACGGGCAGAAGGTCTGGACGACCAACGCCCAGTACGCCGCCTACGGACTGATGCTCGCCCGCACCAACCCCGACGCCCACAAGCACAAGGGGATGACCATGTTCATCATCCCGATGGACGCCGAGGGCGTGACGATCCGGGGGCTGCGCCAGATCTCCGGTGAGGCCGAGTTCAACGAGGTCTTCCTCGACGACGTCGTCCTCGACGCCGACTCGGTGGTCGGTGGGGTCGACAACGGTTGGGGAACCGGCCTGACGACCCTCATGTTCGAGCGCCTCACGATCGGCGTGGGGTCATCGTCGTTCGGCTACCGCGGTGTCCGCTTCGCCGAAGCGCTCAGCTCCGACGAGGTCGCCGCGAATAACAGCGAGGTCCGCCACGACTTCGGCGACCTGGCCGCCGAGCTGGAAGCGGTGCGCTGGGGCGGCTACCGCGCCATCAGCGCACTCCAGGGCGGCCAGATCCCGGGGCCGGAGTTCGGCCTGGCCAAGATCACGACCGTCAACTGCGCCATCAAGGCCGGCGACCTGATCGCCGACGTCGTCGGCCCCGAGGCCCTCGCCGAAGAGAGCCAGTGGGCCTACATGATCTCCTTCCTCCCCGGCCTCAAGTCGGCCGGCGGTACCGAGGAGATCCTGCGCAACACGATCGGCGAGCGGGTGCTCGGCCTTCCGCCTGAGCCGCGCCTGGACAAGGGCGTCCCGTTCAGCGAGCTGCGGGCCCTCGAGAAGGAAGGGGTGCCGGCATGAACCTCGAGCTCTCCGACGAGCAGGAATTCCTCCGCGAGGCGGCCGCCGGTTCGCTCTCGAGGATCAAGACGGTCGAGGAGGCCCGGGAGGCCCTTGAGAACGACGACGCACTGACCGACCTCTGGCCGGTAGCCGCCGAAGCCGGCTGGCTCGGGCTGCTGGTCAGCGAAGAGAACGGTGGAGCGGGCCTGAGCGCCTACGACGCCATGCTCGTCGCCGAGGAGGCCGGGAAGGTGCTCGCCGGCGCCCCGCTGCTGGGGACGCTGCCGGCGTCGATGCTGATGGACCTCGGCGGGGACGAGCGCGTGGGCGCCGTCGCCGCGGGAGAGACCAAGGCTGCCTGGCTTCCCGCCGCGCCGCCCAGCTCGCTCGAGGACCAGTGGACGGTCGACCCGATCGAGGGCATGGACCGCCCCGAAGCCCCGCAGGCCGGGGTCAAGGGCGACTCGGTCACCTTCACCGGGACGGTTGCCTGGGCCCCCGACGCCGGCGAGGCCGACCTGCTGGTCGTCATCGGCGTGGAGAACGGCAAGCCGGTCGCCGGCGTGGTCGAGGCCGGCTCCGACGGCGTCACCGTGGAGCGCGGCTGGCGCTACGACGCAACCAGGCGCCTGGGCACGATCACCCTCGCCGAGGCGACAGGGTCGAAGCTCGACGTCGACGAGGAGCAGATCGCCCGCGCCTGGTACCTCACCCAGGCCCTGATCGCGGCCGAGTCGGCCGGGACGGTTGCCACGGCACTCGAAGTCTCGGTCGAGTACGCCAAGGAGCGCTACGCCTTCGGGCGGGCGATCGGCTCCTACCAGGCGATCAAGCACGGGATCGTGGAGATCCTGCGCCGCCTGGAGAACGCGCGCTCGCTCTGCATCTACGCCGGTTACGCCTTCGCCGACTCCCCCGAGGAGTTCGCCTACGCCGCCTCCGCGGCGCGGTCGGTGGCCGGGGGCGCGCTCGACTTCGCCGGCCGCCAGCAGATCCAGGTCCACGGCGGCATAGGTGCCACCTGGGAGCACGACGCGCCGCTCTTCTTCCGGCGCTCGCAGCTCAACCGCCGCCTGGTGGGCGGGACCGGGATGGCCACCGACCGCGTGGCCGAGGAGCTGCTCCAGGGCCGCGGGCCGGTAGCGGCGGTTTAGGAGAGGGCGTTGGGCGGTCCCTCGGAGCCGTCCGCACATACCCGCGAGCGCAATTCGAGGGCGCTAGCGGAGCTGCCGGCCGACGACGGCACCGACGCAGCCAACGCTGAGCGGGGACTCGTCGCCGCAGCGCCCGAAGACCTCGAGATAACCACTGAAGACGGTCGGGTGGTCTGGAGCCTTGCTCCCTACGCCTTCCTGCGCGAGAGCGAGGAGGCCCCGGAGAGCGTCCACCCGGCGCTGTGGCGGCTGGCACGCCTGAACCTCACCGCCGGCCTGTACGAGATAGCCGAGGGCGTCTACCAGGTGCGTGGGTACGACATCTCGAACATGACGCTGGTCGAGGGAGAGAAGGGCGTGATCGTCGTCGACCCGCTGATCTCGCCCGAGACGGCCGCGGCCGCCCTGGCCCTCTACCGCGAACACCGCGGCGAGCGGCCGGTCACCGCCGTCCTCCATACCCACAGCCACATCGACCACTTCGGGGGAGTCGCCGGCGTGATCGAAGACGGAGCCGACGTGCCGATCTGGGCGCCGGAGGGCTTCACCGCCGCAGCGGTCAGCGAGAACGTGATCGGCGGGCCGGCGATGGCCCGCCGCGCCGGCTACATGTACGGAGCCGGCCTCGAGCGGGGGCCGCTGGGGCAGGTCGACGTGGGCATCGGAAAGGGCGTGTCGAGCGGCAGTCCCTCACTGCGCGCCGTGACCAACGAGGTCACCAGGACCGGCCAGTCCGAGGTGATCGACGGCGTCACCTTCGAGTTCCAGCTCGTCCCCGAGACCGAGGCGCCGGCCGAGCTCAACTTCTTCCTGCCGCAGTCCGGGGCGCTCTGCGTGGTGGAGACCGCCACCCACGTACTGCACAACATCCTCACCATCCGTGGCGCCGAGGTTCGCGACGCGCTCTGGTGGTCGCAGTGCCTGAACGAGACGATCGAGCTCTACGGGGACCGCTCACAGGTGCTCTTCGCCGGCCACCACTGGCCGACCTGGGGCCGGCCGGAGATTGTCGCCTTCCTGGCCCAGCAGCGCGACCTCTACCGCTTCCTCCACGACCAGTCGATCCGGCTCTCGGGACAGGGCCTCACCGGCGAGGAGATCGCCGAGGAGATCGAACTTCCCCCCAGCCTGGCCGACCTGTGGCACACCCGCGGGGCCTACGGCTCGCTCAGGCACAATGCGCGCGCCGTCTACCAGCGCTACTTCGGCGTCTACGACGGCAACCCGGTAAACCTCGACCCGCTTCCCCCGACGGCGGCAGCCGAACGCTACGTAGAGGCGATCGGCGGTGGCGCCCGGGCGCTTGAGCTGGCCCGTGAGGCGCTCGACGGCGGCGACGAGCGCTGGGCGGCGACCCTGGCCGGCCATGTCGTCTTCGCCGAGCCGGGCAACCAGGCCGCGCGCGAGCTGCAGGCCGAGGCCTTCGAGCAGCTCGCCTACCAGACCGAGAACGCGACCTGGCGCAACGCTTACCTTTCCGGAGCGATGGAGCTGCGCGAGGGGGTTCCCGAAGGCGGCCTGCGGGCGCAGGCGCCGGACATCGTCCGGGCGCTGGACACCGGCCAGCTATTCGACGCCATGGCCACTCGCATGGACGGCCACCGTGCGGCGCAGGCGCCGCTGGTGCTCGCGTGGGACTTCACCGACACCGGCGAGCAGTGGACGCTGCGGGTTGAGAACGGGGCCCTCAGCTCGGTTCACGGGAGGCTCGCGGATGACGCCCAGGCCACCGTCACCACCAGGCGCGAGACGCTCAACTCCCTGATCCTCCAGGAGATCGACCCGATGGAGGCCTTCTCTTCCGGGGCCATCGCCGTCGAGGGCGACGGCATGGCCCTCGCCGGCTTCCTCGGGCTTCTCGAGGAACCCGACCCGCGCTTCCCGATCGTTACGCCCCGCGGCTAGGGGGCGCTGGCGCCACCGGTGCCCGAAGGCGCCGCGGCTCCGCCCGAATCCTGCCGTTCGCGGAGGTTCGACCCCGGCGACGAGCTGCCGGAAGAGCCGCCGGAGGAGCCTGACGATCCGCCGGAGCCCGTGGACGGCGCTGCGGCGGCCTTGAAGCCGGAGACCTTCCACTGGCCCACGCTCTTCTGGAGGGTGAACTGCCCGAATCGTCCGAGGCTGGCTGTTGCCCGGTCGCCGTCGACCTTCACGTCCTGGACCTTCAGCCGCGAAAGGGCCGGAAGGGCCTCGAGGTTTATGCCGGCCTTGGAGGCGCAGGCCTGGGCCGATGTGGCACCCGAGCCCTGGCCGTCGACCTGGAGGTTGCAGACCGCCGTGGCGTCTCCCTCCTCGGCGGCAGAGACGTAGCTGGTGACCGTCGCCTCGACCTGGACGTTCTCGGGCTTGTCCGAGGTCGTGGTAGTGGTCGCCGTGGCCTCGCTGGTCACCGTCTGCGGGATGGTGGCGACGGTCGGCGTATCGCTTGAGCCCGAGCCGCCACCGTTGACGAGGATGAGGGCGGCAACGACGCCGCCGGCGATCACCAGGGCGATGATGAGCGCGGTGGACCGGGTCATTCCCCGGTCTTCGCCGTCAGGAGTTCAGTGCCTTCTCGAGGCCGGAAATCGCCTTGTCGGCAACCCGGCCGAAGGCCAGCGAGAGGAGCGGGTCGAAGAGCTTCGCCGGCCCCTTCAGCGTCAGTTCGGCGTCGTAGGTGACCCGCGAGCCGTCGCCGACAGCCTCGACGGTGATCTCGTCGAGGCTGGTGACCGTGGCGTTCTCGCCGCTGACCACGAAACGCCCGGGAGGGTCGTAGGCGGTCATGACGTAGACGAGCGAGGTCGTGCGACCCATGAACTTCGTCTCGACCCGAAACTGGGTGCCTACGCCGATCGGCCCGTCGGTGATCTTCTCCGCCTTGACGATCCCCGGATCCCAGTGGGCCGTGGTGGTGAAGTCCGAGAGGTAGTCGAAGACCTCCTGCCGGGACTTCGTGCTGTCGACGGTTTCGCGAGCGTGGGCCATGGGTTCAGGCTAGCCGCCGGGGGCCCGGGAAAGTCAGGCCGTCATCTCCAGCTCTTCGCCCTCACGGTCGTCGAGAGCGACCATCGAGGAGCGGGCTCCCTTGTCGCGCTCGGCCTGGAGGTCGAGCAGCGGGCCGATGATCCCCCGCAGGTAGAAGAACACCTTCCAGATTCCCGGGGTTATCACGCGGGCGGCACGCGTCTCGATACCGGCGACTACAGCGGCAGCGGCCTCGTCGGGCTTGAGGCGCCGGCCCAGCAGCGGCGGGAGAGTCTTGAGCATCCTGGACGCCACCGGGTCGGTATCCAGGGCCTTCTGGACCATGTCGGTGTCGATGAAGCCGAAGTGGACCGAGGTTGCCGAGGCACCGAGGGGCAGCAGCTCGACGCGCAGGCCGCGGGCCATGGCCTCGACCGCCGCCTTGCTCATTCCGTAGGGGATGCTGCCGGCGCTGTTGGCGAAGGCCATCACCGAGGAGATGACGATCACCTGCCCGCGCCGCTCGATCACCTGCGGCAGGGCGGCCTGGACGGTGTGGACGACGCCGTTGACGTTCACGTCGAGGATCCGGTCGAAGGTCTCGGTAGCCATCGACCGCATCGTTGCCGCCCGGGAGACGATCCCGGCGTTGGCGACGACTACGTCGAGGCCACCGAAGCGCTCGACGGTCTGGGCGACCACCCTCTGCATCGCCCCGCGGTCGGTCACGTCGGCGTTAAAGCCGATCGCGACGGGATCGCCGCCGAGCTCCTCAACCGCCCGGTCGACGTCGTCGGGACGCAGGTCGACCACCGCGATCAGGGCTCCCCTCGCCCGGAGCTGGCGGGCCAGGGCGTTGCCGATGCCGCGGGCGGCGCCGGTAATGAGGACAACCTTGCCGGAAACATCGTAAGTGGCCATGTACGGAGCCTTTCACAATGCGCCGGGCGGGCGCCGCTCCGGCAGCTCGGCGAGAAGGGCGACCGTCAGTCGCGCTCGCGGGTCTCGGGCTCGCGGCGCCCGAGATTGCCCCAGTGCTCGCGGAGCACCGCAAAGAGGGCGACCAGCACGGCGAAGGCAAAGATGATCGGCGGCAGCTGCCACAGCAGGCCCAGGCCGGTGACGATGAACATGGAGGGCTCGATCACAGGAAGGTCGTGGGGTCGTCGGGGCAGGCTCCGACGCCGCACTCCAGCAGCGTCGTGATGACGTTGGCGCCCGCGAGGAAGAGGCCGGCCGCCATGACGATGATCGCCATCCAGCGCACGGCGGCCGGCACCGGTCCCGTCGCCGGCTTGAACTGGTCCTGGAAGAAGAGGACGACCGCGATCGCCAGCGTGATCGTCACGAAGACGATGAAAGCCCACGTGTAGAGGTGCATGCCGAAGGCCGGGTCGCCGTAGGAGCCTGTGCCGGGAACGATGTGGAGCATCACCTGGCGCAGCGAGGCCAGCGCCCCGAACATCGCGGCCAGCAGCGCCAGCCCGTAATGGAGGACGTGCGGGCCGAACAGCACGTTGAGGGCCAGCCCGAAACCGACCCCGATCATGCCCAGGCGGATCAGCAGGCAGAGTGGGCACGGGGGCTCCAGGAGGATGAACTGGAACCCGTAGGCCCCGAAGACCACGCCGAAGACGGTGAGCGCACCCAGGCCGTTGAAGATCTGGACGACGCTGCGGGTGTCCCATGAGGGCTTGGCCCCGCCTGCCGTCGATGCCGTGGCGTCGGTCACAGGCTGATCGTGATGTCGTCGGACATGTGGTACCGGAGCATCGCCATGCAGAGCAGCAGCGACACGAGTGCCACGACCACCGATGCGACCCGCCGCCCGGTCCACGCGAGCACGAAGGCGGCAAACCAGGCGAGGAAGAGCGCGGCCATCATCGCGGCGTCAAGGTACCTCCCGCCCCGGATACGTTCGAGAGCAGAACCAGGTGGAGCCGGCCGGGACCGGGCCGGCGACCGGGTAGAGTGCCGCTCTTCAGGGGAACCAATGTGAGAGGCGCTGGGCCTGACCGCCTTCGTCGATCCGGAAGGGATTTCGATGAGGCGGTCCTATAGAGCGAGCAGGGCGAGGCTCTCCGCCGATGCCCCGAGGCTACGCGGGGCGGGCGGCTGGAGATCACCGTTGCGTCCCAGAACCCTTGCGTTGCCGGCGGTCGTGGCGGCAACGCTGGCGCTGGGGGCGCCAGCTGCCCTGGCGAACCCCTGGACTCTTCCCCCTACCGACGTCTCGGCAGCCGGCCAGGACTCCGAGCAGCCCCAGGTAGCCATATCGCCCGACGGCACAACCACCGTAGTCTGGCGGCGCGACCTCGACGGAATTACCCAAGCCGCGACCCGGCCGGCCGGCTCGAGCATCTTCGGGGCGGCCCAGCCCCTGTCGGACGCCCAGCCGCTCTCCTCCGGCCCTCAGGTGGCGGTTGCGCCAGACGGCGAGACCACGGTCGTCTGGGGCCAAATCGTCGGCGGCACCTTCACGATCCAGGCCCGCACCCGGCCGGCCGGATCGAGCACCTTCGGGGCGGTCCAGAACCTGGCAACCAACCAGGGTTCGGGCGTTTCCGGCTCCCCCCGCGTGGCGGTAGCGGCCGACGGGACAACCACCGTCACCTGGACCGGCCAACCCGACACAATCCGGGCCGCGACCCGGGCGGCCGGATCGAACACCTTTGGCCCGGTCGAGGACCTGTCGGGAATCGGCGAGAATGCCGCCGCACCCAGGGTGGCGGTGGCGGGCGACGGAACAACCTCCGTCACCTGGAACCTCACCTCCGCATGCAGCCCCGGCCCCACCTGCTACCTGGTCCAGGCCCGCACCCGGCCGGCCGGATCGAGCACATTCGGCCCGGCCCAGGACGTTTCACCAACCAGCAATGCGGCCCTTAACCCCAATCTGGCAGTAGCGGCCGACGGGGCAGCCACCGTCGTCTGGACACTCAGCGCCTCGGGCGCCTATACGGCCCAGAGCGCGACTCGCCCGGCCGGATCGAACACCTTCGGGTCGGCCCAGGACGTATCACCAGTAGGCGCAGGGGATGCGTTGCCTCCCAATCTGGCAGTGGCGCCTGATGGGGCAACCACCGTCGTCTGGGCCGCGCCAGTCGGTGGCCGCCTCACGCTGCGAGCCCGCACCCGACCGGCCGGCTCGGGCACCTTCGGTGCGACCGAAGAAATCTCAGAGATCGGTAACCAGTCGGCGATCCAGGTAGCCGCGGCACCCGACGGGGCGATCACCGTCGCCTGGGAGTGGGAGGACTTCGCAACCGGGGATCACACGGTCCAGGCCGCCTCGCGGTCGGCCGGAGCAAGCGCCTTCGGAACGGTCACGAACCTGTCGGCGGCCGGGGCAACGCCCCCCAGCTCCCAGCTGGCGATAGCGCCCGACGGAGCGGTCACCGCCGTCTGGGCCCAATACACCGCGGGCTTCAGCAGGATCCAGGCAGCGAATACCGCCCCGACGACCTACCCGCTGGCGGTCCAGCTCGCCGGCGAGGGTAAGGGCGGCGTGACCTCTTCCCCCTCGGGCATCGATTGTGGCTCGTCCTGCCAGGCCACCTTCAACCTTGGGACCAGGGTCAGCCTGACCGCCACCGCGGCCTCCGGGTCGACATTCACCGGCTGGTCCGGTGCAGGATGCTCGGGAACGGGAAGATGTGAGGTGACGATGAGCGAATCGCGATCTGTCACCGCTACCTTCTCGACAAACCGGCCGAAACTGACCCTTTCGATCAGCACGCCGAAGAAGGTGCAGGCCGGCAGGAGCTTCCAGGTCAAGGTCAGGACCGCCAATGCCCCGTCGGCCGGCGCCAGCGCGCAGTCGGTCAAGACCTGCGCCACCCTGCCCGGCGGCCTCTCGGTGGTAAAGCGCGGCTCGGGGAAGGTCAGGGGGCGGACGATCTGCTGGACACGCTCCTCCCTGGCGGTGGGCAGGTCGGTTACCTACACCACCACCGTCCGCGCCTCCAGGAGCAGCTCCGGGCGGGCCACGATAAGAGGGGCGGTTTCAGCCTCTGACGGCTCCGGCGCCACCGCCAGGGCCACCGACTCCAGCCGGCTGATGGTCGTAGCGCCCCGGTATCCGCGTTTCACGGGCTGAGGCCCGAGCGCAGCACGCATCCCTGAGGAGTGGAGCCAGCCGGGATCGAACCGGCGACCACGGAGTCTTGATGACCGCAATTGGGTTTAGTTTTTCCCTATGAGTGACGCAGGCGCCGAACGGACAAATGTGACCCAGGGTTCCCTCGCGATCGCGGCGGCGGTCCTGCTCGGCATCGCCGCTGTGCTCACGGCATGGTCGGCGTACCGGGCTTCGCTCACCAGCGACCTCGTGCTGAAGAATTACTCCGAGCAGCAGGCCGTTACCGCGCTGGCCAACGATGCCTACATCCGGTCCGGTCAGGAGCGCCAGCAGGAGATCACCCTGTTCGTCGACGCGGCCGTCGAAGCGAACAAGGAAGACGGCAGCGCCGCTCTCTTCGACTACCTCACCAAGGGGATCATGAGCGAGGAGCTGTACGCAGCCTTCAAGTGGTGGCAGGAGGAGCCGGAGAAGACCACTCCGCCCACTCCGTTCGTCCCGGAGAACCCCGAATTCGCGAACCTGCCCAGCGAGCAGCTGTTGGCCGAGGGACAGGCCAAGGACGAGGAGGCCGACAAGTTGCGCGTTGCCGCCGAGAAGGCCGACGCCGACTCCGACCGCTTCGACCTGGCCAACGTGTTCTTCGCCGTCGTCCTCTTTGTCGCCGGTCTCACGACCATTGTTCAGCGCAGGTCGATCCAGATCGGTTTCCTCGCCCTCAGTGCGGTGGGGCTGCTGGCGGGCTTCATCGTGCTCGCCACCACGTCGGGCGCCTTCGTACTGGGCTAGCTCACGAATTGCAGGCTTGTCTGCGGCACTTCCGAGCCGCCGCGGGACCTCTGAGGTCTCTTGTTACCACTCGCTCTAGTGGAGCCAGCCGGGATCGAACCGGCGACCTCCTGCTTGCAAAGCAGGCGCTCTCCCAGCTGAGCTATGGCCCCCTGCGGCGCGAAGTCTAGCCCGCGGGGCCCGGCCTAGAAGTCGAAGTCCCGAGGCGGCTTGCGCTCGAACCAGAGCCGGTCGTGCTCCGGGGTCTCCTCGAGGAACTCCGGGGTCTCCTCCAGCTCGTCGCGGGCCTCTTCGGCCTGCTCGCCCCCCGCCGCACCAGGAGCGCCCGGAGCCTGGGGCTCGGCGGAGGCCGGCGGCGGGGCGCCCACCGGCCGGGCCGGGGCCTCCGGCATTACCGCGTCCTGCGACTCCTCGATAGTGAAGGCCTGGGTCTCCTGCTCCGGAGTCTCGGCCGGCAGCTCGACCTCTTCGACGACAACCTCTTCAACCACCTCGGACTCGACGACCGGTTCAGTCTCGGGGGCAACGACCACGGTCTCGTCCTCGACGACCACATCGGGGGCCTCGAGGACCTCGTGCTCGACAATGGCAACCGCTCCAGGCTCCTCGGCGACCACGACGACCGCTTCGACCTCCTCCCCGGCGATCTCGCGACTGCGGTCGGAGGCGATCTGGGCGGCGCGGGCCTCGCGCTGGGCCGGATCGCCGAGGGCTTCACGCTCCTCCACAGCGATCACGGCCGGATCGGCTCCGTTGCGGCGCTTAAGGTCGAAGTGTTCACGGATGGCTTCGTCGAGCATTCCCATTTCCGAAGAGCCTACGACATCGCCGCCGGCCTGTGGTACCCCGGACGGCCGGCGGGCCTCGCCCGTTAGAATCAGGCGTTCGCGGGGCTATAGCTCAGTTGGGAGAGCGCCTGGATCGCACCCAGGAGGTCGCCGGTTCGAGTCCGGCTAGCTCCATCGCCAGATGCGTCCGCGGTAGTGAGAGTGGGCGATCCAGGACTCGAACCTGGGACCTCGTCCTTATCAGAGACGCGCTCTAACCGGCTGAGCTAATCGCCCGCGGAGACCGGCAGGATAGCGATGGAAGACGGCGGCGGCGCAGCGGTCAGGGCAGTCTCGCCGCCCGCACGCGGCCGGCTATCTCCTCGGCGTCCTGCAGGTTCTCGATCGCAATCTCGGCCTTGTAGCCGGTGCCCCGCGGCCGAACCTTCACCTCGGCGCCCATCGCCTCGGAGAGCATCAGCGAGATCTCCTCGCAGGCGGCCTGCTGGTCGGGGTGGACGCTCTTCGCCTGCTTGGCACCCTTCTTCCCGCGGCCCTTGTTGGAGCTGCGGGCGCGGTCCTCGAGGACCCTCACCGACCAGCCCTCCTCGGCCGCCTGAAGGGCCAGGCGACGGCGGTCACCGTTGTCGTCGGCCAGCAGGAGCGCCTTGCCGTGCCCCTCGGAGAGCCTGCCCTCTTCCAGCAGCAGGAGGGCCTCGTCGGGCAGCTCGAGAATCCTCAGGAGGTTGGAGATCGCCGAACGGCTGCGGCCGACGCTCTTGCCTACCGCCTTCTTGGTCAGGCCAAGCTCCTCTACCAGCGCGGCCACGGCCCGGGCCTCTTCTACCGGGTTGAGGTCGGCTCGGGCCATGTTCTCCACGATCGCCGCCTCCAGCGAGGCTGCGTCGTCTCGTTCCTCCACGATCGCGGGAATGCTCTCGAGGCCGGCAATCCCGGCAGCCCGCCAGCGCCGCTCGCCCGCCACCAGCTCGTAGCGACCACCGGCCACGGGCCGGACCAGCACCGGCTGGAGAACCCCCTGCTGGCCGACCGAGTCGGCAAGTGCCTGCAGCGCTTCCTCGTCGAAGCGGCGGCGCGGCTGGTTGGGGTTGGCGGCGATCAGCCCGGTGGGAACCTCCTGGAGCCTGGCGCCCTCTTCGCCACTTCCGCTCACTTCGAGGATCGCGGCCAGGCCGCGTCCAATTCCTGAGTCAGCCACGGGCTGCCACCTCTCTTCCTAATTCGAAATAGGCGCCGGCACCGGCGCAGTTTGGGTCGTGATGCGTGACCGGACGGCCGTAGCTGGGGGCCTCGCTGACCTTGACGTTCCGGGGGATGACCGTGTCGAAGACCAGCTCGGGAAAGTGCTGTCGAACCTCCCGCTCCACGTCACGGGAGAGCTTGGTGCGCCCGTCGTGCATGGTGAGGAGCATCCCGGCGATCACCAGGTTGGGGTTCAGCTCCCGCTGGACGAGCGAGAGCGTGTCGAGCAGGCCGGCGAGCCCCTCAAGGGCGAAGTACTCCGTCTGCACGGGCACGATCACGCGGTCCGAAGCAGCCAGCGCGTTGATCGTCAGCGGGCCCAGCGAAGGTGGGCAGTCGATCACCACGTAGGTGGCCTCCTCCCTCAGCGGGCCAAGGGCATCACGCAGGCTCGTCTCGGACCCCGGTGTCCTGGGCAGCTCGATATTGGCGGCGGCCAGGTCCGGGTGCGCCGGAAGCAGGCGGAGGTTGTCGATCGAGGTCGGCTGCAGCGCGTCATTCGCATTCGCGCGGCCGGAAAGGACGTCGTAAAGGTTGGGAACGGTGAGCTTCGAGACGCCCAGCGCGACAGTGGCGTTGGCCTGGGCGTCGGCGTCGACCAGAATCGTTGGGTAGCCGGCTTCGGCAATACAGGCGGCCAGGTTGACCGCCGTAGTCGTCTTGCCAACCCCGCCCTTCTGGTTGGCTATCGCGTAGATCGTCCCCACACGGCCAAGCTACCGGCGCATTCGGTCGGGAAATCGGCCTGAGCGCGAACGATTCGTGTACGAACTGAGCCGTCTTTCCGGGCTCAGCCGCCGAGCGGCCGCTTTCTGGCCGCGCCCGGGCGACGAGGAAAGCGATCGGGCGTCGGGGCGATCTTCTCACTGGTAACCAGGTGGCGCGACCGGGCGCCGCGGACAACCCCCTCCTCCACCGGTATCCACACCGGTTCAGAGAGGCCGAGCTCGGCTGCAGCTTCGGTGCCTGCGGCCGCCTCCTCCTCGTTCCTGGAGCCTTTCCACGCCACGACGGTGCCCGAGGGGGCCAGCAGCGGAGCGGCGTACTCAAGAACGAGAGGAAGCGATCCGAGCGCCCGCGCGGTGACCACGTCGAAGCCGGGCTCGGGGGCCACCTCTTCTGCACGGAGCGCCATTACCTCGACGTTCTTGAGCCCCACCTCGCCGGCCGATCGCTCGATGAACGCGGCCTTGCCGCCCACGCTCTCGATCATGGTCACGTGGGCTTCGGGCCGCGCTATCGCCAGGACGAGACCGGGCAGGCCAGCGCCTGAACCGATGTCGGCAATCCTTGTGGCCGAAGCGACAGCAGGTACCAGAAGGCCCGTGAGCGAGTCCGCGATGTGTATCTCCACCGCCTCTTCCGGGTCACGGACGCTGGTGACCGCCGAAGGCTCGGCAGCCAACAGCTCGAGGAGGCGTTCGAAGACCTGGGCTGTGTCAGAAGGGAGCCCGAAACCTGCTGCCAGCTCTGCACATCGATCCTGAACCGTCACGCCGGCCATTCTGCCGATCCGTTGCGTTTCACGTGAAACGCGCAGGCTTGGAGCCGCGGTTCTGACCGGTCAGGGGATAACGGGGCTGACAACGAGATAGCGGCGGGGCTCGTCGCCCTCGCTGTGGGTCTCGATGTCCTCGCGGTCGCGCAGATGCTGATGGACGATCCGGCGCTCTGCCGCGCTCATCGGCTCGAGGGAAACCGGGCGCTCTTCGCTGATCGCCGTCTCTGCGGCATCGTCGGCCTCTTCCTCCAGCGCCTCCCGCCGGCGTTCACGCCAACCGGCGGCATCGATCGTCACACGGACGCGCTCGCCCTCCCCGGCATCCCGCTGAACGATCCGGGTTGCCAGGTGCTGGACCGCGTCGATCGTCTGGCCGCGACGGCCGATGAAAAGGCCGAGGTCGTCGCCATCGAGCTCGCCGAGAATCCCGTCCTCGGTCTCGCTGACCTTGATCTCGGCATCCAGGTCGAGGCTCTCGACGATCTCCTCGAGCAGTTCGCGGACGCGATCGAGTGCTTCTTCTCCGACGGCCATCAGCTTCTCTTACCTGATCGCTTCTTCTTCTTGCGGGGAGGTGGTGGCGGCGTGGCCTTGGAGGACCCGCCCTTGGAGCTCCCCTTGCCCTTTGCCTTTGCCGAAGAGGAACCGCCACCGGCCGTAGCTCCGGCCGTAGCGAGCTCAGGCTCGCCTCCGAGCCAGGTCGGCAGCTGTCCGGTGGCTCTCTTTATCCAGTACTGCTGGCCGACCGTCCAGAAGTTGGTGGTGATCCAGTAGACCAGCAGGCCGGTCGGGAACGACTGGATGAAGATGACGAAGATGAAGGGAAGGGCGTAGGTGATGATCTTCTGGTTGCGATCCACCGACGTCGCCATGAGGATGCTCGACAGCAGCTGCGAGCCCACGTACAGGACCAGGAGGAAGACGAGAACCCACGTGGGGTTGAAGCCCTGGCCGCCGGGAGCGGTCAGGTCCTCGATGAAAAGGAACTTCGCCGGGCCGCCAACCGGGCTGAACTTGTCGACGCAGAAGTTGTTCTGGATGAACTTCTGCGAGTTGTTGGCGATCGTCGGGCAGATGTCGATCTTCAGGTCGACACGGAGCATGTAGAAGAGCGCCATGAAGACCGGGATCTGCGCCAGCAGCGGCAGGCAGGAGCCAAACGGGTTGACGTTGTTCTCGGAGTAGAACTTCATCATCTCCTGGTTGAGGCGCTGCTTGTCGTCCTTGTACTTCGCCTGTAGCTCCTTGATCTGCGGTGCCAGGTCGCTCAGGGCCTGCATCGAGCGGAACTGCTTGATCGTCAGGGGCAGGAGGATGATCCGCACCACAACGGTCAGGGCGATGATCGACAGCCCCCAGCCAAGGCCAAGTCCGTGGAAGAAGGTGACGACCGCGTCAAGGACAGTGATCAGCGGACCGAGAACGGTCTTGATCACGTTGTCGAAGGTGGTGGCGGAGAGCGCTAGCGGCGTGGTCATGGAGTTGGGTTACCTGCGGTCTCGTGATGGCAGCGGCCAAACAGGCGCTGATCCTGGACCGGGTCGAAACCGCCCCTGCTCCATGGATTGCACCTGAGGAGGCGCCAGCCACCCAGGACAAGGCCGCGGAGTATGCCGTACTCGCGCACCGACTGGACTGCGTAGGCCGAACAGGTCGGCTCGTACTTGCAGCGACGCGGCAGCCCGGGAGAGACGAAGCGCTGGTAGAAGACGATCGGCGCCGTGGCGATTCGCCTGGCGATACCGGTCACTGACTCTCCTCGGAGGCAGCCTGGGAGACCAGCTCGGAGAGCTCCCTCTCGACTCCCTCAAGCCCCTCGCGCTCGGCCAGGTCGCCTGCGTCGGGCCGCGCAACCACGACGACGTCATCGGCGACGTGCAGGCGCTGGGCCTGCGCCTCGAATGCCTCACGCAGGAGACGCTTGATCCTGTTCCTCTCGACGGCGCCCCCGCACCTGCGCGAAACGCTGAGTCCGAGACGCGGCCCCTCGGGCGGCGCGCCCGCCTCCTCGGACCGGGGGAAGAGATGAAGGATGAAGAAGCGGCCGCCGTAGGAGCGTCCCTGGCGATATACGCGCTCAAAGTCCGCGCTCCGGGAGAGCCGGCGCTTGGGTCGGCGCCTGGGGGCTCGGGGCGGGAGCTCCACGCTCAGGTGCTCAAGCGCTTACGACCCTTGTCCCGCCGGCGCTTGAGCAGGGCACGGCCGGCACGCGTGCTCATCCGGCCACGGAATCCGTGGGCGCGGGCTCGCTTGCGTTTCTTGGGCTGGTAAGTGCGCTTCATGGGCGGGTGGGGACCGCGTCATGATAGCCGCCGCGGCGCCCTCGCGGAGGCTCCCGATGCCCACGGCAACGCTTTGTCCGCATTTGCGAAGTGATCATCGGCGGGCCGTCCAGAGACCACTCGCGCTCTGTTAGCTTGCCGCGCCAGCCAGGGGCGCCAACGGTGGGTAACCGCGCCGGTCCCGTCCCCAGCGACGAGAACGTGACCGTTACTTCTACCGACACCGTCTGGAACCTGATCGCGACGGAGCTCAGGGCCGCCGTCGGTGGAGAGCTCTACGACGTATGGCTGGCGCCGCTCAGGCTCGAGGCGATCGACGAGTCGCTGGTCACGGTCAGTGCCCCTGCAGCCACCAGATCCTGGGTGGCAGACCGGTATGGAGCGATCATTGCCAGGAGCGCTTCAAAGGCCCTGGGGGCAACCGTAGAGGTGCGAATAGTCGACGCCTCCGACGCGGCCGGAAACGTTCAGGGCGCCAGGTTGAAAGGGCCTTCGCGGGAAGACCAGGCCTTGGTTGGCAAGACGCCCCTGCCATCGAGGGACCCGAGCCCGAAGTACTCCTTTGAGCAGTTCGTGATCGGGCCCGGTAACCGGTTCGCGCACAGCGCCGCCCTCACGGTGGCCGAGAACCCCGGGGTCACCTACAACCCGCTCTTCATCTGCGGCCCGCCCGGTGTCGGGAAGACCCACCTTCTGCACGCAATCGCCGCTTACGGTCGCCGGCACGGGGGCGGGCGCATACTGCTGACCAACGCCGAAGATTTCGCCAGCTCGTTCGTGGAGGCGCTCAGGTCGAGGCGCATGGACGAGTTCAAGGCACACCACAGGCAGGTGGACATGATCCTCGTCGACGATGTTCAGTTCCTCATGGACAAGGCACGCACCGAGGAAGAGTTCTTCCATACCTTCAACGCGCTCAGCGAGAGCGGCTCCCAGATCGTCCTTGCCTGTGACAGGCCGCCGCCGCAGCTGGAGCGGTTGGAGGACCGGCTAAGGGACAGGCTTGGGTCGGGGCTGGTGGCTCCGGTGGGTCCGCCCGATCCCGCCACCCGGATAACCGCCCTGCGCAAGCGGGCTCTTGTAGACGGGATCGAAGTGGAAGACGACGAGGTCCTGGCCGTCATTGCGAAGGGATCGGATGCGGGGAACATCAGGGCGCTCGAAGCCGCCCTGATCCGGGTGGTTGCCTTCGCTTCTCTGTCGGGGCGACCTGTAACCGCCGAGATGGCTGCCGAAGTACTCAGGGACCTGGGTAGCGACCAGGATCCGGCACGGCAGCTCCGTCACCACCACTGCTCCGTGGAGCAGGTGACCGAAGTGGTTGCCGGAGGCTTCGACCTGAAGCCGAGCGACCTGCGGGGACCAAACAGATCGGCGAAGGTTTCCTGGGCTCGCCAGGTAGCCATGTACCTGGCGAGGGAGCACACCAGGTCGAGTACCTCGTCGATAGGTGCCTACTTTGGGGGACGAACCCATAGCGCGGTGCTCTACGCGGCAAGAAGAGCGGAAGAGAAGATGACCTCGGAACCACAGGCAGACCAGGACGTTCGAATGCTGTCAGCGAGCCTGTTGTCGACTGTGAGCAACACTTCGGGCGACCGGAGCTGCTGACAGAATCAGCAAAGCCACGACCAGACGGGAAGCCCATCGAATAAGGCTCTACCCGCGCTTTTCACAAACTCACACCCCTACTTTCAACAAGACTTTCAAGGAAGAACATGAAGATCTCAGTTAAGACGCCAGAGCTGTTGGAGCATCTCCAGACCCTCGCGAGAGTCGCTTCTGCCCGCTCCGCCATACAGGCCCTCGCCGGCGTCCAGATAGAGGCCTCGGACAAGGCGATCGAGCTCCGCGCGACAGACCAGGAGCTCTCTCTTCGCGTGCCGCTGGAAGGAAATGTCGCCCAGGCGGGAACGGTGGTGCTTCCCGCCCGGCTGCTCCTCGACGTCGTTCGCCAGCTTCCCGGTGACACCGTCAGCCTTGAGTACAGGGGCAAGGAACAGGACGTGGAGATTGTCGGCGGCACGGCCCAATTCCACCTCCGGACCCTTAGAACCGAAGACTTTCCCCCTCTTCCCGAACCGGCCGGTACAGAAGCCGTGGCGCTGCCCGCTGCCGAGTTCGTCGCGACGATCTCGCGCGTTGCCAGGGCCGCCTCCCGCGACGAGACGCGGCCGATCCTCACGGGTGTCCTCGTTTCGGCCGAGGGAGAGAAGCTGCGGATGGTGGCTACGGACTCCTACCGGCTGAGCGTGAAGGAGACCGCCCTGCCCTCTTCGATCAGCGAGGCGTTCGAGGCCAATATTCCGGCCCGTGCGCTCGAAGAGCTGGCCCGACTTGCCGGCGAGGAAACCGAGTCCATCTCCGTCGCCGTGCGAGACAACCAGGCCGTTTTCATGATCGGCGCTGTTGCCCTCTCCACCCGGCTGATCGAAGGGCAGTTCCCCAACTTCCAGCAGCTCCTTCCCGATGAGTTCGATCACGAGCTGCGAATCCCGACCGAGGAGTTCCTGGCCACCGCCAGGCGTATCTCGCTCCTGGCCCAGAAGAATGCGCCCCTGCGGCTTGCCTTCTCCGAGGGAGAGCTGACCATCTCGGCCCAGACCCCCGATGTCGGCGAGGCGAGCGAGAAGATGCCGGTTCCGTTCGCGGGCGAACCAATGGAGATCGGCTTTAACCCCGAGTTCCTGCTTTCCGGCCTGGAGAGCGCCGATTCCGAGGATGTCCTCCTGCGCCTTATCAGCCCGCTCAGGCCGGGGCTGATCGTCTCCGGCGACGACAGCGGATTCCTCTACCTGATCATGCCCATCCGCCTGAACGTCTGATGCTGCTGGCGCGCACGCTTCGCCTTCGGGATGTGCGCTCCTACGAAGAAGAGGAGCTTGAGCTTGGCCCGGTCCTGACCGTGATCCATGGTCCCAACGGGGCGGGCAAGACCAACCTCCTCGAGGCGCTCTACTTCGCCTGCACCGGCCGTTCCTGCCGCACCTCCAACGGCCGTGAGTTCGTGCGCTTCGGCCGGCAGGCATCGCGCGTAGAGCTCGATGTCGAAGGTGAAGACGGGGTCCACGAGCTGGCGATCGGCTTCGAGCCGGGATCCCCCCGCAGGGTCACCGCCGACGGTGGCACGGTCGAGAAGCTGGGCGACGTTACCTTCCGCCCGCTGGCCTGCGTCTTCCTTCCCGACGACCTTGAGCTGGTCAAGGGGTCCCCGGGAGTCCGGCGCGACCACCTGGACCGACTCGTGGCCGGGCTCTGGCCGGCCCGGGCCCGCACCCGCGCCGAGTATTCCCGCACGCTTGCCCAGCGCAACGCCCTGCTGGCCCGCATCCGCAGTGGTGATGCGGGCCGCGAGGCGATTGCCGCCTGGGACCTGGAGCTGGGACGGCATGCCATCGCCCTGCGGGATACCCGCCTGGAAGCGCTTGAAGCGGTCCGCGAGCCGGCCAGCTCGATATCTGTCGACCTCGGCCTGCCGGGTGGCCTTGAGATCTCCTACCGGCCCCGCAGCACGGCGCAGGACGCCGACGAGTTCGCGGCCGAGCTGCAGGAGAGGCTGGACAGCGACCTCCAGCGTGGCTTCACCGGCCACGGTCCCCACCGCGACGAGCTGCGCCTGGAGCGAGACGGCCGCGAGCTGCGCTCGTACGGCTCCCAGGGAGAGCAGCGCCTCGCCCTGCTCTCGCTCCTCCTTGCCGAGCGCGAAGCGCTCACGGAGTCCCGCGGGCGGGCACCGATCCTGCTCCTCGACGACGTCATGAGCGAACTGGACGCTTCGCGGCGGGAGATGCTCGTCGACCGGGTCACCCGTGCCGGGCAGACGGTCATCACCACCACAGACCTCGCGCATGTTCCCCTGGAGGGTGTCTCCGACGCCCTGACCGTCTCCGTCGAGGGAGCCCGCATAGTCGAGCGGGAGCCTGCCCGGTGACCTCCCGGCCCCGCCCCCTCAAGCCCGCCGGCCCGGGGATCCGCGCCCTGGCGGAGGGCCTCGCCCCGCCCGGGACGCTCGCCTCCGTGCAGGCCGTCTGGGACCAGGTCGCCGGCGAGGCGGTCGCGGCCCAGGCGAGGCCTACGGGAGAGGCCGGCGGGGTGCTGACCGTGACCTGCTCGAGCGCCGTCTGGGCCCAGGAGCTGGAGCTGATGTCGACCTCCCTGACCGAGCGCCTGAACGCTGCCCTGGGCGATGAGCGGATCGCCTCGCTGAGGTGCCAGAGCGTGCCGGCCCGGAGGTGGTCGGAGGGGGATCTGTAACGGCGATGGTCACGATCGTTACCAGCCCCGAAAAAGCCCGATGAAATAAGGGATTTAGCGCCCTCGGGAGGGTCCGTTTCCGCCCCTTCCGCTGCTATTGTTCTGGATACCGGAAGTACCCCACCCCGGGCCGCTCAGGAGAGATCAACGGACCGGGGTTTTTCACGTAGACGGAGCCCCATGACTGAGAAGAAAAAGAGCGCCTCGAAGACCAAGACGGAGGCCAGCTACGACGCCGGCGACATCACCGTCCTCGAGGGGCTGGAAGCGGTTCGCAAGCGCCCCGGGATGTACGTCGGCTCGACCGGCGTCAGGGGCTTGCACCACCTCGTCTACGAGATTGTCGACAACTCCGTCGACGAGGCGCTGGCCGGCCACTGCTCGCGCGTGGACGTGGTCATCCACGCCGACAACTCGGTCACCGTCACCGACGACGGCCGCGGGATCCCGGTGGCGATGCACAAGAAGGAGAAGAAGCCGGCCGTCGAGGTCGTCCTCACCGTCCTGCACGCCGGAGGCAAGTTCGGCGACGGCGGCGGCTACAAGGTCTCCGGCGGGCTGCACGGGGTCGGGGTTTCGGTGGTCAACGCGCTCAGCGAGGAGCTCCAGGTCGTCGTCAGGCGCGACGGCAGCGAACACATCCAGGAGTACTCGCGTGGCGTGCCGCAGACGGAGCTCAGGAAGGGCGACAAGACCTCGGAGACAGGTACCACGATCACCTTCCTCCCCGACGCCGAGATCTTTGAGACGACCGAATATGACTTCTCGGTCCTTGAGCAGCGCCTGCGCGAGACCGCCTTCCTGACCCGCGGGCTGCGCATCACCCTCACCGACGAGCGCGCCGAGGGAGGCAGCGCCGACTTCCACTACGAGGGCGGGATCGAGGACTTCGTCAGGTACCTGAACGAGAACAAGGAGCCGATCCACAAGAAGGTCGTCTACTTCGAGTCCGAGAGCGACGAGGGTGCGGTCGAGATCGCCCTGCAGTGGAACTCCTCCTACCAGGAGTCGGTCTTCTCCTTTGCCAACAACATCAATACCCACGAGGGGGGAACGCACCTCTCGGGGCTGCGCTCTGCGCTCACCCGCACGCTCAACAAGTACGCGCGCGACAAGGGCGAGCTGAAGGAGAAGGACGAGAACCTCAGCGGCGAGGACGTTCGCGAGGGCCTGACCGCGGTCCTTTCGGCCAAGCTCACCGACCCCCAGTTCGAGGGCCAGACCAAGACCAAGCTCGGCAACCCCGGAATGCAGGGGTTCGTCGAGTCGGTGGTCAACACCAAGCTCGCCGAGTTCCTCGAGGAGAACCCCGCCGAGGCGCGGGCGATCATCCGCAAGGCGGTCCAGGCGGCGCAGGCCCGCAGCGCTGCCCGCAAGGCCCGCGACCTCACCCGCCGCAAGAGCGCACTCGAGAATTCAAGGCTTCCCGGCAAGCTGGCCGACTGCTCGGTCAAGGATCCCTCCCTTGCCGAGATCTTCATCGTCGAGGGTGACTCCGCCGGCGGCTCGGCCAAGCAGGGTCGTGACCGCCACACGCAGGCGGTGCTGCCCCTGCGAGGCAAGATCCTGAACGTCGAGAAGGCGCGGATCGACAAGATCCTCCAGAACCAGGAGGTCCAGGCCCTGATCACCGCCATCGGGACCGGCATCGAGAGCGAGTTCGACATCGAAAACGCCCGGTACCACAAGGTGATCCTCATGACCGACGCCGACGTCGACGGCGCCCACATCCGCACCCTCGTCCTGACGCTCCTCTACCGGAAGATGCCGGAGCTGATCGACGCCGGCTTCGTCTACATCGCCAAGCCGCCGCTTTACAAGCTCAAGCAGGGCTCCCAGGAGCAGTACATCGAGAAGGAGTCCGAGCTGGAGGAGGTCCTGCTCGCCGACGTATACGGCGAGCTCGCGATCGCCGACGCCGGCGGGAAGCCCTTCAAGGTCACCGAGGCCCGCTGGCAGTCCTACCGGCGCAGCATGCGGCGCTACGAGCAGCTCGCCGCTGCCCTGCGTGCCAATCACAGCGCTGCGACGGTGGCGTTCCTCGAGCAGTCGGGCGCCCTTGACGAGGGCGTCGATTCCGACAAGGCGATGGTCGCCCTGATCAAGAAGAAGGATGTCAAGGGCGCGCCGCTGGAAACCTCGCTCGAGGCCGAGAGCGGGGAGGCGCTCACGATTCTCGGCACCGAGGTCGATACCGGGCTCGCCCAGACCCACAGCCTTCCCCGGGAGCTCTTCGAGAGCGCCGAGTACAAGAGCTTCCTCAAGGTGCACGGCGAGCTCGTCAAGCTCGCCGGTACGCCGCCCTTCACCGTCACGCTCAAGGATCGCACCGAGATCGCCCCTTCCTTCGAGGGCCTGGGACGCTCCGTAATGTCGGTCGCCCAGAAGGGGGTCCAGCTGAGCCGGTTCAAGGGCCTGGGCGAGATGAATGCGGAGCAGCTCAGGCATACGACGATGGACCCGGCTTCGCGGACGCTCCAGAAGGTGACGGTTGGCGATGCGACCGCCGCCGACAGCCTCTTCACCAAGCTGATGGGCGATGTCGTCGAGCCCCGCCGTGAGTTCATCGAAGACAACGCCCGTGACGTCGTGAACCTCGACGTCTGACCCATGACCCGACCGGAGAGAAATGGCCTCTGCTGACGTCCTGACCGATCGCTTCGAGCCGCGCGCGCTCGAAGACGAGATGAAGACGGCGTACCTGGACTACGCCATGTCGGTGATAGTCGGGCGCGCCCTGCCCGACGTGCGCGACGGCCTCAAGCCGGTCCACCGCAGGGTCCTCTACGGGATGTCGGAGCTGGGCCTGGGCCCGACCCGCGGCTATGCCAAGTGCGCCCGCATCGTCGGCGAGGTGATGGGCAACTACCACCCCCACGGCGACTCGGCGATCTACGACACCCTCGTCCGCCTCGCTCAGGACTTCTCGATGCGTTATCCGCTGGTCGACGGCCAGGGGAACTTCGGTTCGGTTGACGATGACCCGGCCGCCGCCATGCGCTACACCGAGGCGCGCCTGACGCGCCTCTCCACCGAGATGCTGCGCGATCTCGACATGGACACGGTCGACTTCGTGCCCAACTACGACGGGCGCACGCAGGAGCCGGTGGTCCTTCCCTCCCGCTTCCCCAACCTCCTCGTCAACGGCTCATCCGGGATCGCCGTGGGAATGGCGACCAACATCCCGCCGCACAACCTCGGCGAGGTGATTTCGGCCACCGTCGCGCTGATCGACAACCCCAACATCACCGTCGACGAGCTGCTCACCCACATCCAGGGCCCCGACTTCCCGACCGGCGGGACGATCCTCGGGCGCCAGGGAATCCGTGACGCCTACGAGACCGGCCGTGGCCGGGTTCGTGTCCAGGCCAAGGCCCACATCGAGCCCCTGACCCAGGGCAAGGAGGCGATCGTCGTCACCGAGCTGCCCTACATGGTCAAGAAGGGCGGCGAGGGCGGCCTGATCCAGAAGATCGCCGACCTCGTCCACGACAAGAAGATCACCGAGATCACCGACCTGCGCGACGAGTCGGACCGCAACGGCATGCGCCTGGTCATCGAGCTCAAGAGGGACGCGATCCCCAAGGTCGTTCTCAACCAGCTCTACAAGCACACCTCGATGCAGGCCACCTTCGGCGTCAACGCCGTCGCGCTGGTCGACGGGGTGCCCAAGACACTCTCGCTGCGCGAGATGCTGGAGGCGTACG
Source organism: Solirubrobacteraceae bacterium (assembly GCA_040398965.1). Taxonomy (GTDB): domain Bacteria; phylum Actinomycetota; class Thermoleophilia; order Solirubrobacterales; family Solirubrobacteraceae; genus F1-60-MAGs163. The sequence continues at coordinate 54,025 of JBBASZ010000010.1, forward strand.
TCAACCACCAGCGCGAGGTCGTCGTACGACGCGCCAAGCACGAGCTGGGAATCAAGGAGGACCGGGCCCACATCCTCCTCGGCCTCCTGGTCGCCCTCGACAACCTCGACGCGGTCATCAAGCTGATCCGGGCGGCCAAGGACCGCGATATCGCCCGGGAGAAGCTGGTGAAGGACTTCGACCTCTCCCCGGTCCAGGCCACGGCGATCCTTGACCTGCGCCTGGCCCAGCTGACCGCCCTCGAGTCCGACGCCATCAAGAGCGAGCACGCCGACGTTACCGAGCGGATCCGCGAGCTGCGCGAGCTGCTCGGCAGCGAGCAGGCGGTTCTCGACCTGATCAAGGAGGAGCTCCAGGAGATCTCCGAGCGGTTCGCCGACGAGCGCCGCACCGACATCTCGGCCAGCGAGGACGAGATCGACATCGAGGACCTCATCGCCGACCAGCAGATGGTCATCACGATCACCCACAGCGGCTACATCAAGTCGCTCCCGCTGGCCACCTACCGCGCCCAGCAGCGCGGCGGCCGCGGCATCAAGGGCGGCGACATGAAGGACGGCGACTACATCGAGCACCTCTTCGTCTGCTCGTCCCACGACTTCCTGCTCTTCTTCTCCAACCGCGGGAAGGTCTACCGCTCGAAGGTCTACGAGCTGCCGGAGGCCTCGCGAACCGCCAAGGGGCGCTCGCTCAACAACGTGCTGCCGCTCCGCGAAGGGGAGAGGATCCAGTCGGTCCTCTCCACGCGGGACTTCAGCGAGACCGAGTTCCTGGTCTTCGCTACCCGGGGAGGCGTGGTCAAGAAGACCGAGCTCGGCGCGTACAACACGCCGATCAAGGCCGACGGGATCATCGCCATCAAGATCCGCGACGACGACGAGCTGATCGCCGTTCGGGGCGTCGACCCCGAGGACGAGGTGATCATGATCTCCCGCGCCGGCCTGGCCGTGCGCTTCGGTGAGGCCGACGCCCGCTCCATGGGCCGCTCGACCACCGGCGTTCGCGGGATGGACGTCGGCGACAAGGGCGAGGTCATCTCGATGGACGTCGCCCGCGACGACATGGACCTCCTCGTCGTCACCGAGGGCGGCTTCGGCAAGCGGACCCTGATCCGCGAGTACCGCAAGACAAAGCGCGGAGCCAAGGGCGTCAAGACGATTGCCCTGACCGAGAAGAAGGGCGGGCTCGCCGGCGCCCTCGTGGTGCGCGAGCACAACGAGCTCGTCTTCATGTCGCGCGAGGGGATGGTCCAGCGCACGGCAGCGGGCGGGATCAACCGCTACGGCCGCGCCGCGCAGGGCGTGAAGGTGATGAACGTCAAGGACGAGGACGTGGTCAGCGCCATCGCGCTGGTCGTCGACGCCGAGGAGGCCCCGGCCGCGGCGGACGGTCAGCCCGAACAGCCGGAGCTGACCGCCGAGCCCGAGGCCGAGGCCGGCGGGGACGAGGCGCCGGAGACTGAGGAGCCGGCCGCAAAGAAGCCGGCGGCAAAGAAGAAGCCCGCGGCCCGCAAGAAGCCGGCGCCGAAGAAGAAGTCCTGAAACGTAAAGGGCGCCGGAGCTCTCGCTCCGACGCCCCGAACGTCAACTGGACGTAAACCGCACGATCTCCATCGCCTGCCTGGGCAGGAGGCCGGAGGGACCACTCCCGGCTGATCGAACGGCGGTGTCCCGGGTTGGACTGCGCTAGGCGGTCCAGTCAACCGTGGCTAGCGCCCGGTCACCTCCAGGGTCCCGCAAGAACTAGATGAATCGATTTGGACCACCCCCTTTCTCTGGTAGGGGAGAAGCTACCAGCGGGGAGGGACCGCAACCAGCGGCGCCGTGCCGGGATCGCCTCAGGCCGCTTCGGCGGGCAGCCACTGACGCCACGCCGGGGGAATCCTCTGGGCGGCGACGGTTATGAAGACGTGGGGTCCCGGCGTCTTGGGCTTGCGCTGGGGATGCATCCGCGCTTCGGCAGGGAGAAGGTTGCCCTTGCGCCGGTTGCACGGGGCACATGAGGCGACGATGTTGTCCCAGGTCGAGCCCCCGCCCTTTGAGCGGGGGATGACGTGGTCGACGGTCAGGTTGGATCGGGTGCCGCAGTACTGGCATGCCCACCCGTCGCGCGCGAAGACGGCGCGTCGGGTGATCTTCCGCCGGCTGGTGTCCCGCGGGACGTGGACGTAGTTGAGGAGCCTCACGACGACCGGCCGCGCCAGGGTGGTCCGCTCCGAACGGAGCAGGAGCTCGCCCTCCTCGATCATCTCTGCGCGCTCCTTGAGCAGCAGGACGGCGGCCCGCCTGACCGAGCAGACGTTGATCGGCTCGTAGGTCGCGTTGAGGACGAGCACCTTTCCACCCTCACGTCCACGCGGCCGGTGCCCGGAGGCCGGCGTGGACCCGACTGGCGCTGGTGGCGTGATCGTCCCCATGGCGTCTCGTTGACCTGCGGCAGTCTACCCGCCGCGGCCCCCTAAGCCGCCGGGAAGGAGCCGAGGATCCTCAGCTGCCGGCAGTGGCCGGCGAGGGCCTCGATCGCATCGGAGGTCTCTCCCGGGCCGTCGGCCGAGCCGGCCACGTCGATCAGGAACAGGTAATGGCCAAGCTCCAGCCTCGAGGGCCGCGATTCGATCCTGGTCAGGTTTACGCCACGCTCGGAGAACTCCGAGAGGCAGCCGACGAGCCACCCCGGCGAGTTGTCGCCTGGGCCGGAGAAGACGATTGCCGTCTTGTAGTCCCCTCCGGAGCCGACCTCGCCCTCGCGCCCGAGCCAGACGAAGCGCGTCGTGTTGCCTGCCGAGTCGCCGGCGTCTTCGACCAGGACGTGAGCTTCGTAGCGCTCGGCGCTCAGCGGACCGGCCAGGGCGGCAAGGGGCCCTGAGGCCTCGCAGACGATTCGCACCGCCTCGGCCGTCGACGCCGTGGGGTGCAGCTCGGCCTGCGGGACGATCTCGCGCAGCGTCGCCGCGCACTGGGCGAGCGCCTGGGGGTGCGAGTAGACGGCCGCTACCTCGCCAGGATCGACCGGCCCGCGCGTAACCAGCGACTGGCGAACGTCGAGGATCGCCTCGCCGACGATCCTGACGTCGGGTGCCTCGTGGACCAGCGCGTCGATCGCCTCGTTGACCGTTCCCTCCAGCGAGTTCTCGATCGGCACGATCGCGCGGTCGACCTCCCCCTCCTGAACGGCGATCACCGTCTCACGGACGGTCGGAAGTGCGACCGTCTCGGCCCCGGCCGCCTCCCCCGACTCCTGGAGAACCTGCTCGGAGAAGGTTCCCGGAGGCCCGAGGTAGCCGATCCTCACCGTGAACTCCCGGCCCGGTCGCCCGGACCACCGGCCATCGCCAGCCGGACCGTCTCGCGCTCCTCCGGGGAAAGTTCGATCGGTGCCTCGCCGTCGATCACCTCGCGAACGTACAGGCGCGAGCTGTCGCGCTGGTGGATCGAGGAGATCACCACGCCGGAGATGTGGTCGTCGAGCAGGGCGATCGAGAACGACTGGTGCCCGGACATCTCGTGGTAGGCGTCGTAGCGGTGGATCGCCCAGTGGGTGACCGCACCGGCAAGGGCTGCCTCCGCTGCGCCGACCCTGCCGTCGAGCCGGGAGGCGACGTCGGTGAGGTACTCGTTGAGTGCCCGGAAGTCGCGTTCGAGCTCGGCGGCGTGGGCAGGGAGGTCACGCCGGCTGTCGCCCAGGACCGCGCTCTGGTCACGCCTGACCCGTCGCAGCCGCCAGAGAGATGCCGCGGCCAGCACGAGGGCGACAACGGCGACCGCCGCCGCAGCGACGGCGATCAGGCTGGTAGTGCTTTGGGACAGCCCGGCCACGGGGCCAGAGCATAGGAGCGGCGCTGGGCGCCGTCAGGGACGCAGCGCGGCTCAGCCGCTGAACAGGACGGTGTAGGTCTGCTCGTTGTTGTCGACCGTCTCCTCGCCGGGGACGGGATCGATCTTGACCTTCATCGTGGCGGCGCCGCCGGTGGGAACCGACGGGAGGGCGATCGAGACGGTGGTGTCCTCGCCGGCGTTGGTCTGGTTGACGACCTTCTTGGCCGTGACCGTCTTGGCGCCGGGGGCGGTGATCGTGACGGTCACGTTGACGTTGCGCTCGTTGTTCTCGCCGCCGTTGGTGAACTTGACGACAACGGCGACCGGCGGCTTGGCCGAGACCTTGTTGGCGGCCGGCGAAGGCTCGAGGGTCGTAGCGCCGATCGAGGTGCTGACGAGCTCGTGGCCGTGGGTGCCGGGAGCCGGCTGCCCGGCCGGCGTGCCGTTGCCGCCGAGCGCCGCGGCGACGGTCTTGGGAGCCAGCCACGAGTAGCTGGGAAGCGACTGGCTCGTGGCGATCGTCTGGCCGGTGATTCCGGCGCCGTCGAGGGCCTGCTTGATCAGCGGTGCGGTGCGCTGGGAGTAGACGACGTCGGAGGCAAGGAAGGCCTGCATCTCGCCGGCGATCTCGTTGATCGCCGTCTCTGCGCCCTGCCCGGTTCCCTGGGCCTTGGGGAGCAGCTCGGCGACGCGGGTCACCGCCTCCTCGCGCAGGTGAAGGGTCAGCTCGAGGTTCTGCTGGGCCGAGCGCATGTCGCCGGGCACGTCGAGTTCGGCCGCACGCTTGGAGTCCTCCTCGGCCGCAAGGCGGATCTGGTTGATCTGCACCTGCAGGTCGTTGCCGCCCCCGGCTGCGTCGGTCCCCCCGCCGCTCTCGAGCAGCTCGAAGAAGGGCTTGGCGACCTGGCTGTCGGAGTTGTTGATGATCGCCGAGGCGTTGCGGTTGTAGTCCTTCAGGGCGCCTTCGGCACGGGTGTCCAGGCAGCCCCGGACGCCGAAGATCAGGACCAGCAGGATCACGAGGCCGACCCCGGCCGCGATCAGCTGGCGGGTGCGCGCCTGGCTGCGGTCGACCGGCGCGCCGCCGCCGGTGGCGGTGCTCTCGGCCGCCGGGCGGCGCGGACGGGCAGGCTGCCGGGGAGGCGGCGAGATCTCGGTTGGGTCGTCGTCGAAGAAGGACATCGGGCAGTTCCGGGGGTACCGGACGGCTGAAAGTATGACCGTCGGGCGCCTGATGCGCAGAAGGCTGCAAATTTTCGGCCAGATCACCGCTTTTTCCGGGGCGGCAGGCAGAGCAGCCCCGCCGGCGAACTCCAACGGTGGTGGAACGCACCGAGACGCTGATATTCCAGCCTCCTGAGAAGGATGGCGAAGCCCAGGGGCCCGAGGTTCACCGCCTGGTGATGGGGCGCTACCGGCTTGTGCGCCGTCTCGGCGCCGGAGGCTTCGGCGTGGTGTGGGAGGCCCACGACGAGCAGCTCGACCGGCTCGTGGCCGTCAAGACGATCGGCGCTTCCAACCCGGAGGTGGCGGCGCGGGCCGAGCGGGAAGCCCAGGCCGCCGCCCGGCTCACCCATCCCGGGATCGTCGCCCTCTACGAGTCCGCGCGCGAGCCGGACGCCATCCACCTGGTCTCCGAGCTCGTCTTCGGCGGCACGCTGGGTGAGCTGCTCGCCGACGAGAGGCTTTCGGACCGCGACATCGTCCGGATCGGCTCTGCTCTCTGCGACGCCCTCGACCACGCCCACGCCCGGGGAGTCGTACATCGCGACATCAAGCCGGCCAACGTGATGATCCCGGACAACGCCGAGAGCGAGGCGGCGATCGTCAAGCTCACCGACTTCGGCGTCGCCCGCCTGGCCGGTGACGACACCATCACCCGCAACGGGGACATCGTCGGCACCTTCTCCTACATGGCGCCCGAGCAGGCCGAAGGGGTGCAGGCCACCCCGGCCACCGACCTCTACTCGCTCGGGCTGGTCCTCTACGAAGCCCTCTGCGGTGTCAACCCGGTCCGCGGCGAGACACCGGCCGAGACCGCCCGCAACGTTGGGATGGAGCTTCCCGCCCTGGGGGACTGGCGCCCCGACCTTCCGGCGGAGCTCTGCCTGGCCGTCGACCGCGCGGTCTCTCCGCATCCCGAAGACCGGGGCACGGTTGCCGAGCTTCGAGAGGAGCTCGAGTACTCGCTCGAGGAGACCGCGCCCGATGGCGCGCCCCCGCCCCTCGCCTTCCCGCCCGCGCTCGAGGCGCCGCTCCTGCGCCCGCGCCCCGTGCGCAACCCGGTCACCGTCCCCGAGCGGGTCCTCGCTGCGGCCGCCGCCGCCCTGGTCTGCGGCCTCGGCGTGGCTGCGCTCCCGGCCGGCGCGCCGGTCGACCGCGGCGCGGCCCTGGTGGCCGCCCTCGCCGCGGCCCTGGCCTGCGGGCTCCTCCCGCGGCTGGGAACGCTGGTGGCGGCCGTGGCGCTGGCCGGCGTCTTCATGGCCTGCGGGGTGGCCGGCTGGGCCGTACTCCTGGTCGCGGCCTTCCTGCCGGGGCTCCTCCTGCTTCCGCGCGAGGGCTTCCTGTGGCTGGCCCCCGCGTGCGCCCCGGTCCTTGGGCTGGCCGGCATTTCGCTCGCCTTCCCCGCCCTGGCCGGGCAGCTCTCGCGCCCGTCCCGCCGCGCCATCGTCGCCGGCCTGGGCTTCTGGTGGCTCCTGATGGCCGAGGCGCTCTTCGCGCCGACCCTCCTGCTCGGGGACCCCGCCGCAATTCCCGACCGAGGCCTCTGGGAGGCCTCGGTCTCGGCCACTGTCGCCGACGTGCTCGTTCCCGTGATTGCCAGCGGTGCGCCGCTCATCGCCCTGGTCTGGGCCGGGGCGGCGTGGCTCCTTCCCGCGTTGCCGGTCGGCCACCGGTCGGTCGCCGACCTGGCCTTCCTCGCCCTCTGGGCCGCCGGCCTGGCGGCCGCTACCGCGCTCTCGGCCGGCCTGCTGCTGCCCCTCCCGGGTGGCGCCCCGCTGCGGGGCCTTGTGGCCGGGGCGGCGGTTGCCGCGCTGGTGGCGCTGGTGGGCGTGGCCATGCGTCCCCGCGAGTAACCCGCGTGGCTGCCGCGCCGTTTCCTGGCGGCGGATCGAGTCCGTAGCATTGGACCCTGCCGGCCCGGCCCATGAAGGGCCGTGGCTGTCGGCCCCGCCAACAGACCATGAGCGTCCTGAGAAACCTCGAACAGAAGCTCGCCGGCCTGGTCGAGGGTGGCTTCGGTCGCGCCTTCCGGACCGAAGTCGGTGTTTCCGAGATTGCGCGCCGCCTGGCCCGCGAGATGGACGAGCACCGCGAAGGGCCGTCATCGAGGCCCACCGCCCCGGCCGACTACGTCGTCTGGCTTTCCCCCGACGACTACGAGGGCTTCCGGGGGCGCGAGGCCGAGGTGACCGGCGAGCTCGCCGGCTTCCTGCTCGAGCACGCCCGGGCCGAGCGCCTTACCCTCCCGTCCTCGCCGACCATCGAGATGGCGATCGACGAGAACCTCAAGCTCGGCGAGTTCGGCATCGAGACGCTCGCGGTTGCCGAACTCGATTCCGAGCCGCCGGTCGTGTCCGAGCCGGTCGCGGTCGCCGACCCGGTTCCCCAGCGCGAGCCGGTGGAAGGGCGCGCGCTCCTGGAGATCGAGGGGACGAGGTTCACCGTCGCTGCCGGCGGCACGCTGGTCGGCCGCAGCCGTGAATGCGACGTGGTCCTCGAGGACCCCGACGTCTCACGCCGCCACGCGCGGATCGTCATGGGAGCCGACGGGCGATGGCTGGTCGAAGATCTTGGCTCCACCAACGGGGTCGCGGTCAACGGCGGCCGGATCTCGGGCGCGCACCCGATCGCCAGCGGCGACCAGCTCACCTTCGGCAAGGTGAACGGGAGCTTCGTCGAGCGCTGATGCTTGAGCCGACCGCAGTAATCCTCCAGGTCGCCTTCCTGGCGGTCCTCTTCCTCTTCGTCGCCTGGGTGGTTCGCAGCTCGCTTCGCGACCTGCGTCGCCCCGATTCGGCCCGGATGGTCGCCGGGGCGCCGCTCTCCGACGCAACCGGCATCCACAGCGCCGAGACGGTCGGTGCCGGGAGCGCGGTCGACCCGAGGCTGATCGTCGAGCGCGCCCCCGGCCATACCGCGGGCATGGAGTACGAGATCGGAGACGGGGCGATCCTCGGCCGGGGGGACCAGGCTGAGATCCGCCTCGACGACCCCTACGCCTCCGGCCGCCACGCGCGCCTCTCCCTCCAGGGCGGCCGCGTGGTCCTCGAGGACCTCGGCTCGACCAACGGCACCTTCCTCAACGAGGAGGAGGTCGCCGGGCCGCAGCCGCTCCACCAGGGCGACCGCGTCCGGATCGGCGACAGCGAGTTCACCTACGTGGACAGCTGATGCTCCGGGTCGGCGAGCACTTCGAGCGGACCGATACCGGCCGCCAGCGGCGAGTGAACGAGGACGCCTTCCACGCCCGGGCACCGCTCTTTGCGGTGGCCGACGGGATGGGTGGTGCGCAGGCCGGCGAGGTCGCCTCCGGCACCGCCGTCGAGATGCTCTCTGCGGGGATCCCCGCCGACGGCGGCACGGTCGAGGAGCGCCTGGCCCTCGCGGTTCGCAATGCCAACGGCAGGATCCACGACCTCTCGGTCAGCGACGACGAGCGGGCCGGGATGGGCACCACGCTCACCGCCGCCTGGGTGGGGGAGAAGGAGGTAACCCTCGTCCACGTCGGCGACAGCCGCTGCTACCGCTGGCGGGAGGGCCGGCTCGAGCGGCTGACCGACGACCATTCGCTCGTGGAGGAGATGGTGCGTCAGGGCCGCCTCACACCCGAGGAGGCGGCAATCCACCCGCAGCGCTCGATCATCACCCGCGCCCTGGGCCCGGAGGCCACGGTCGAGCCCGACACGCTCACCGTTCCCGCCCGCGGCGACGACCTCTTCCTCCTCTGCAGCGACGGCCTCACCTCGATGATCGGAGAGGACGAGATCGCCGAGGTCCTCGGCTCCACCGGGAGCCTCGAGGTCGCCGGTCGTGCCCTCGTGGACCGGGCCAACGAGGCCGGTGGCCGCGACAACATCACCGTCGTCCTCTTCCGCCTGGAGGGCGTTGGAACGACCGCCGAGGAGGAGGTCGAGCTGACGCGCCTGAACATGGAGGCCGTCTCCGCTCCTGCCGCCGCCCCGCCGGTCGCCGCGGCCGTTGAGCGCCGCGCTCCGCGCGCCCCGCGTGAGCCGGAGAAGAGGCGCGGCTGGCGGCCGGGAATCGGCACGCTGCTGCTGGCCGTACTCGTCTTCGTCGTCGCCTCCGCCGCGTTCCTGGCCTCCCAGGCCGTCTACTTCGTCGGTTCGGACGAAGAGGGCTTCGTCACCGTCTACCAGGGCGTCCCCTACGAGCTGCCCGCCGGGATCGACCTCTACCGGGAGGACTACAGCTCCGGCCTCAACGTCAGCCAGCTGCCCCCGGCACAGCGGCAGACCGTGGCCGAGCACCAGATGCGCTCGCTGGCCGACGCAAACGACCTGGTCCGCCAGCTGGAGACCGGGCGCCTGGGGGTTCCTTGAGCGCCCGTAACCGCGAGCTCTTCGGGCTCATCCCCGCCTCGCTCCTGGTCGTCGCCGGCTTCGGCGCCGTCTTCGTCCAGGAGTCGGCGATCCTCGGCGACCTCTCCCTCACCTACGGGGCAATCTTCCTCGGCCTATGCCTCCTGGCCCACGTCGTCCTGAGGATCCGGCTCCCCGACGCCGATCCTTACGTCCTGCCAATCGTCGCCGTCCTTGCCGGGGTCGGGCTCGTCGTCATCTACCGCCTCAACGAGACCCTGGCCCGCGACCAGGCGACCTGGTTCGTGATCGGGCTGATCGCCTTCACGCTGACGATCTTCCTGCTGCGCGACTACCGCGTACTGGAGCGCTACCGCTACGTGATCGCCGCCGGGAGCATCCTGCTCCTGCTGCTGCCGCGCATCCCCGGTATCGGCGCCCAGGTAAACGGCGCCTACCTCGGAATCGATATCGGCCCGGTCAGCTTCCAGCCGGCCGAGTTCGCGAAGATCGGGATCATCATCTTCCTGGCGAGCTACCTGCGGGACACGCGCTCGCTCCTGGTGGACCGCAAGAAGTTCGGGATCACCATCCCGCGGCTCAAGCACATCGGGCCGCTGCTCCTGGTCTGGGGCCTGGCGATGCTGATGCTCGTCTTCATCCGCGACCTGGGCTCCTCGGTGATGTTCTTCGGCGGCTTCCTGGCCATGCTCTACGTGGCCACCAACCGGCTCATCTTCCCGGTTGTGGGACTCGGCCTCTTCGCCCTCGGCGCCTGGTTCTTCTCGGCCACCGTCGGCCACGTCGGCGACCGCATCGAGGCCTGGCAGAACCCCTTCGACCCCAGGCTCTACGAGCAGGTGGGCGGCAGCTACCAGATCGCCCAATCGCTCTTTGCCCAGGCCGACGGGGGGATGTGGGGGCAGGGCTTCGGCCAGGCCCTGGTGCAGGTCGGCGACAGCCCGATCCTGCCGGCCGCGCAGACCGACCTCATCTACGCCGTGATCGTCAACGAGCTCGGGCTCGTGGGGGCGATCGCGCTGCTGCTCGTCTACCTGCTCCTTGTCGAGCGGGGCTTCCGGATCGCCGTCCTGGCGCGCGATTCCTTCTCAAAGCTCCTTGCCACCGGCCTGATCACCGTCGTGGCTCTCCAGGTCTTCGTGATCGTCGGGGGCGTCACCAAGGTCATCCCCCTCACCGGCGTCACGCTCCCGTTCGTCTCCTACGGCGGCTCGTCGATCGTGGCCAACTTCGTGATCGTGGCCCTCCTGCTCCTGGTCTCCGACCGCGCCCGGCGCGAGGCGCGCCGATGAACGGCCCGATCATCCGGGTCTTCGGCGTCACGCTGGTGCTCTTCGGCCTGCTCGCCTTCTTCACCCTTCGCTGGACGGTCCTGGAGCGAAACGAGCTCGAGGACAACCCCCAGAACAAGCGGGCGCTCCTGGCCCAGCAGAAGATCAAGCGCGGCTCCATCTACGCCGGCGACGGCACGCTCCTGGCCCGGTCGCTACGCCGACGGGACGACACGTACACGCGTACCTACCCGTTCGACGGCCTCTTCGCGCAGACCGTCGGGTACTCCTACCTCAACCCTGGCACCGCCGGCCTCGAGCGCTTCTACAACGGCCAGCTCACCGGCCGCACACAGGGGATCGAGAACACCCTGCGCAAGCTCCAGGGCAAGCGCGAGGAGGGGAACACTCTCCGGACCGCCCTCGATCCGGCCGCCCAGCGCGTCGCCATCGAGCAGCTCGCCGGCCGGGCGGGGGCCGTCGTTGCCCTCAACCCGCGGGACGGGAGGGTCGAGGTGATGGCCTCGATTCCCGACTACAACCCGAACAGCCTGCGCAGCGCCAAGGCGACCAGCGCCCTCAACCAGGCCCCGGGGGCGCCGCTGCTCAACCGCAACACCGCCGGCCTGTACCCGCCAGGCTCGACCTTCAAGGCGGTCACCGCCATCGCCGCGCTCGACTCGGGGCGCTTCACCCCCGACTCGGTGCTCAGCGGCAAGAACGGGCTGCCGATCTCCGGCGTCCCCCTCAACAACGCCGGCGGCGAGGAGTACGGGGAGATCGACATGGGCACCGCCCTGACCCAGTCGGTCAACACCTGGTGGGCCCAGGTCGGCGAGAAGCTCGGCAAGCGGACGATGCAGCGCTACGCCGAGCGGCTCGGATTCGGTCGCAAGGTCCCGGCAGACCTCCCCGCCAACGAGCGCCTCGCCAGCGGCGATTACTGCACCCGTGACGGGGAGAGGGAGCTCGTGAAGCTGACCGCGAGCTGCGTCGACATCGGCCGCACGGCGATAGGCCAGGACAAGCTGCTGGCCACGCCGCTTCAGATGGCGATGGTCGCCGCTGCGATCGGCAACCGGGGCGTCCTGATGCACCCGCTGATTGGAACGCGGACGATCGACCCGGAGGGCCGTACCGCGCTCGACATCCAGCCGCGCACCTACTCGAGGGCGATGTCCTCCCGGACCGCGTCGGAGCTGACGGCCATGATGACGCGCGTGGTGCAGGAGGGGACGGGAACCGCGGCGGCACTCGAGGGGATAGACGTGGCAGGAAAGACCGGCACCGCGGAGCGAAACATCGAGCAGAACATCACCCAGCCCTGGTTCATCGGCTTCGCCCCGGCCGACAACCCGCAGGTCGCTATCGCCGTCACGATCGAGAAGACGGTCGGTGGTTTCGGCGGAACCGACGCCGCGCCGATCGCCAAGGCGGTCATGGAGGCGCTCCTGCAATGACCCGCGACCTGGGACCGGAGACCGTTATCGACGGCCGCTACCGGATCGTGCGCCGCATCGGCTCCGGCGGGATGGCCGACGTCTACCTCGCCGACGACCTCCAGCTCGACCGCCAGGTCGCAGTGAAGATCCTCCACCGCCGCTTCGCGCAGGACCCGGAGTTCGTCGAGCGCTTCCGGCGCGAGGCCTCCAACGCCGCCGGCCTCCAGCACCAGCACATCGTCTCGGTCTACGACCGCGGCGAGTGGGACGGCACCTACTACATCGCGATGGAGTACCTGCAGGGCCGCTCGCTCAAGCAGATCATCCAGGACTACGGCCCGCTCGACCCGGCGCTCGCGTCCGACCTCGCCTCGCAGATCCTCCGCGCGGAGCGCTTCGCCCACCGCCGCGGCGTGGTTCACCGCGACATCAAGCCCCACAACGTGATCGTCGACGACGACGGCCTGGCCACGGTGACCGACTTCGGCATCGCCCGGGCGGGCGCGTCCGACATGACGCAGACCGGCTCGATCATGGGCACCGCCCAGTACCTCTCGCCCGAGCAGGCCCAGGGCCACCCGGTCGGACCCGAGTCCGACCTGTACTCGACGGGGGTGGTGCTCTACGAGATGGCCACCGGCCGGCTGCCCTTCGACGGCGAGAGCGCCGTGGCTATCGCCATGAAGCAGGTCGGCGAGTCGCCGCCACCGCCCCGTTCGGTCAATCCGGCGATCCCGCCGGCGCTGGAGGCGGTGATCCTCAAGGCGCTGGAGAAGGACCCGGCACGTCGCTTTGCGAGTGCCGACGACTTCATCGCCGCCCTCGACGCCGCCCAGCAGGGCGTATTTCCCGACACTGCGTCCATTGCCGTCCCGGCGGCCACCGCGCTCGCCGCCGGCCAGACACAGGCCGGCATGTCCGGAGCCGCCCTGGCCGCTACCGGCCAGGGCCAGGACGACGGGGACGGCGGGCCGGGCCGGCGCTGGTGGATCTTCGTCGCCGCCGGGGTCGTCGCCGCTGCCGCCGTGATTGCGCTGCTGCTGATCCTCCGGGGGCCCCAGGTGACAGTCCCGTCGGTGGTCGGGAGCCAGGAGGCCGAGGCCCAGGCCGTCCTCGAGAAGGCCGGCTTCGACACCGAATCGGAGCGAAGGCAGTCCGACAGCCCCCGGGGCCAGGTGATTGCCCAGGATCCCGCCGGCGGAGACCGGGCCGGCAAGGGTTCCACGGTCACGCTCACCGTCTCCGACGGGCCGAGGAGCGTCGCGGTGCCTTCGGTGACCGGCCTGACCGCATCCAAGGCCAAGCGAAGGCTCGAGAACGCGGGCTTCAATGTTCGCGAGCGCGAGAAACCCGACGACAAGGTCCCCGCCGGGGACGCGGTGGAGACCCTGCCTCCCGAGGGCACCCCGACGCCGCTCGGTTCCACCGTGACCCTGATCGTCTCCACCGGCAAGGAGAAGGTCAAGGTGCCTTCGGTGGTCGGCCAGGCCCAGGGGGACGCGGACACCACGCTGCGGGCCGCAGGCTTCGGGGTCAGCATCACCGAGCGCGAGAGCTCCTCTGCCGAGCCGGGCACGGTGATCAGCCAGGACCCGGCGGGCGGCAGCGAGGCCGACCGCGGCTCGACGGTCGCGATCGTCGTCGCCAAGAAGGCCACTACGGCCCCGGTGCCCAATACGGTTGGCACCGATGAGGCGACGGCAATCGATCGCATTCAGGGCGAGGGCTTCCGCGTGAGCATCGAGCGCGTCCCGGTAAGCGACGAGGCCGACGAGGGCACGGTCGTCGACCAGAACCCCACCGGCGGCAGGGCCAAGGTCGGCTCGACGGTGACGATCGTCGTAGGCCGCTACGTCCCCCCGCCGGGGGGCTGATGCGGGTCGCCGTACTCAGCGGGGGCCGCTCCAGCGAGCACGAGATCTCGCTGGTAAGCGGAGCCGCCGTGGCCGGTGGGCTGAGGGAGGCCGGCCACGAGGTCCTCGAGGTTACGCTCGACCGCGAAGGCGGCTGGAGCTTCGACGGCGCGCCGCTCGAGCTTCACCCCGGAGGAGGACTGCTCGACGCCGACGTGGTCTTTCCCGTGCTGCACGGTCCCTACGGGGAGGACGGGACCGTCCAGGGACTGCTCGAGATTCTCGACGTTGCCTACGTCGGGTCCGGGGTCTCGGCCTCGGCGATCTGCGTCGACAAGATCCGCTTCAAGGAGGCGGTGGCCGCGGCCGGGCTGCCGCAGGTCCGGTGGGTCGGCCTGGTCGAGGACGAGCCGCCGGCCCGACGCGAGGAGGCGCTCGCCCGGGTCGACGACCTCGGATACCCGGTCTTCGTCAAGCCGGCGCGGCTCGGCTCGTCGGTCGGGATCGTGCGCGTCGCCGCCGCGGACGAGCTCGCGCCGGCGCTCGAGGTCGCCTTCGGCCACGACCCGAGGGTGATCGTCGAGGCGGCCTCCCCCGGCCTCGAAGTTGAGGTGGCGGTGCTCGGCTCAACCTGGTCGCCGGAGGCGTCGGTCGCCGGGGAGATAGTCGTGAAGGGAAGCGAGTCGCCCGGTGGCTGGTACGACTACGCCGCCAAGTACAAGGAAGGCGGGATGGAGCTCCAGGTGCCGGCCCGGATCTCCGAGCGGGCAGCGGCCAGGGTTGCCGAGGAGGCCCTCTCGGCATTCACGCAGGTCGGCTGCAGCGGCCTGGCCCGGGTCGACTTCTTCGTCGAGGGCGACGAGGTCCTGATCAACGAGATCAACACCATCCCCGGGTTCACGCCGACCAGCGTCTACTCGGCCCTGTGGGAGGCCGGCGGGCTCCCCTATCCGCAGCTCTGCGACCGGCTGGTAGGGATCGCGGTGGCCGACCAGGAAGAGCGCCGCCGCCACCGCTTCTGATCAGCGGTAGAGGAAGACCTCGCTGATCTTCACGGCCTCCTGGCCGGCGGCGAAGCCCTCGATCCAGACGAGGTACCAGCGGAGGGCCTGGCCGCCGGTGTCGAGCGGCACCTTGGTCCGGCCGGTGGCGGAGGGGATGGTTCCTATCTCCTTCCAGGCCGCGTCGGTGATTGTCGCGGGAGGGGCCGGCCCCGCGGCCCCGAGCACGCGTCCGCGCCACCCTGGCGTGGGAGTGACGATGTCCATCTCACGCGCCTTGAGGGCCGGGTTGGCGTCGACCACCAGGCCCACTCCCGGCTTGGCGAGGTTCCCGTTCAGGTAGCTCTCGGTCGACCACGTGGTCGACCGGTCGCGGTCGACGGCAAAGGGAGCCTCCTCGTCGTGTTCGGCGCTGTCTCCGGCCGGGTCGTAGGCGCTTACCGCGCCCTGGCTCAGCGAGACCGCGGTCAGGTTGGCCCCCGGCGCTGCGTCCTTCGTTCCCGTCCCGCGCTGGCCCAGTGAGAGCGCCACGGCCACGGCCACCGCACCCGCCACGACGACTGCGGCCAGCCCCGCGATCCAGCGCCTCGGGTGGCGGATCTTCGGCTCGACCCGTTCCCGTGTTCCCGAGGGAAGCGTCTCGAAGACGGCGGTGGCCTCGCCGGTGATCTGTCCCGAGCGCGAGGTCTCCACGGCGAGGGCCTCTTCGAGGTCGGCGATCATGGAGGAGGCGTCCGGGTAGCGGACCGAGAGGTCCTTGGCGGTGGCGTGGTCCACCACCGAAGCCAGCGTTGTCGACATGCCCGGGCGGCGCTCCATCACGTCCGGCAGCTCGTCGCGTACGTGGCACATGGCGATCGCCACCTGGTTCTCGCCGTGGAACGGAACGTCCCCGGTGAGCATCTCGAAGAGGACGATCCCGAGCGAGTAGAGGTCCGACTGGGGCGTCACCGCATGGCCGAGGGCCTGTTCGGGGCTGACGTAGTCGGTCGTTCCCAGCACCCGGCCGTCGGCGGTAAGCCCCTCGTCGATCAGCGAGCGGGCGATACCGAAGTCGGTCACCCGCGCGCCGCCGTCCTCGTCCAGCAGGACGTTCTGGGGCTTGACGTCGCGGTGGACGATGTGGGCCTCGTGGGCGGCCTGCAGGCCGCGGGCGATCTCGATCGCGTAGGCGACCGACTCCTCCACCGGCAGCTGGCCCCTCGAGCGGATCTGTTCCTTGAGGGTGGAGCCCTCGACGTACTCCAGGACGATGTACGGGGTGCTGTCCTGCTCGTCGGCGTCGATCACGCCGACCACGTAGGGGGAGGAGAGCTTGGCGATCGCCCTGGCCTCGCGCCGGAAGCGCTCGATCTGGTCGCTCTCGCGGGCGACCTCCCGGTGCATCAGCTTCACGGCCACCGGCCGCTCGAGGGTCATGTCGAAGGCGAGGTAGACGGTCGACATGCCGCCCCGCCCGATCGGCCTGTCGATTCGGTAACGATCCCCGAGGACCGTTCCGGCCTGCGCGCTCACCGCTCCTGGCCGGCTCCGACCCTGATTCCTCCGGGTCCGATGGTCTCGTCGGGGCGGTCGGTGACCGTCCCGATTCTCGCCGTTCCCGGGTGGCGGGCCGAGAGGATCCCGATGGCCTCGTCGACATCGGCCTCGGGGACGACGGCCACGAATCCGCAGCCCATGTTGAAGACCTCCCACATCTCCTCGACCGGCACCTTCCCGAGGGAGGCGATCAGCCCGAAGACCGGCGGCGCCGGCAGCGGGCTGTCGACCTCGTAGCCCAGGCGGCCCGGGGTGAGCCGCGTCAGGTTGGTCAGGCCCCCGCCGGTGATGTGGGCCAGGCCGCGCACGTCGACCGGCGAGCCGATCAGGTCCATCACGGCACGGACATAAATCACGGTCGGCTCGAGCATGGCGTCGGCGATCGTGGCCCCGCCCAGCTCCTCCGGGGTGGCGTCCAGGCCGGGGCCGTCGTCCACGAGCACCCGGCGCGCGAGCGTGTAGCCATTGGAGTGAACTCCGCTGGAGGGCATCCCGACCAGGGCGTCGCCGGCCTCGATCCGGTCGCCGAGGATCAGGTCGTCGATCCGCACCGGCCCGAAGGCGGCGCCGCAGAGGTCGAAGCCGTGGGGGGAGGGGTGGCCGCGGATCAGCTCCGGCAGCACGGCGAGTTCCCCGCCGGGGATCTCGATCCCGGCGTCGGTTGCGCCGGCGCGCAGGCCCTCGGCGATCCGCGCCAGCGCCACCGGGTCGGCCTGCTCCACCGCCAGGTAGTCGAGCATCGCGATCGGCTCGGCCCCGACGCAGACGACGTCGTTGACGTTCATGGCGATGCAGTCGATCCCGACGGTCTCGAGCCGGTCGGCCTGCTCGGCGAGGACGAGCTTCGAGCCGACCCCGTCGGTCGAGCAGGCGAGGGCAAGGTCGTCGGTCAGGCGCAGGACGCTGGCGTAGTGCCCGGAGCGGACTATCGACCGCGACGGTGAGCCGGTATCGATCCCGGCCAGCACGCCGACGAGCGAGGCGACGGCGCGATCGGCCTGGTCGGTATCCACCCCGGCGGCGGCATAGGCGTCGCTCATCTCCCCGATCCTCCCAAACGCCGCAGAGCGATCGCGCCCAGGGCGGAGCGGTAGGCGGCGTAGGGGAGCAGCGAGCCGACCCTCTCGACCGGCACCAGCCGGGCGGCGACGACGGTCGAGGCGGCGGACGCCAGCGCCCCGATGGCCAGCGGCCGCGCGCTTCCGGGCGGCAGGCCGCGCTGGGCCAGCCTCACGCCCTTGAGCGCCGCCGCGCCGGCGATCACCGGCAGGGCCACGTGGCGTGAGAGGGCGCTCGCCGCGGGCCGCTTGAACCCGCGGGCCCTCATAGCCGCCAGCGTCATTCCTCCCCGCGAGGTGCCGGGTATCAGCGCGGTGGCCTGCGCCAGGCCGAGCAGCAGCCCGTCGAGCGCTCCGGCCTCCTCGCGCTCCCGGACCTGCGGGCCGAGCAGGTCGGCGGCGGCCATCACCGCCGAGCCGGCGATCAGCCCGAGCGCGATCGTCTTCGGCGTGCCGAGGCGCTCCTCGATCGGCCCCTCGAGCGTGTAGCCGATGATCGCCGGGGGCAGGAAGGAGCCGGCAATCAGGGCCAGCCGGCGGGCGTCGAGCCCTCGCGAGGCCTCTCCCACCTCCCGCCTGAGCGCCCAGAGGAGGCCGGCGGCGGTGCCGGCGTGGAGCGCGATCTCGAAGCTCTTGCGCAGGGCCGGGTCGTGCTTCGGGTAAGAGGAGCCCACGAGCCAGGGCACGAGTGTCGTGTGGCCCGAGGAGGAGACCGGCAGCAGCTCCGTCGGCCCGTGGAGCAGGCCCAGGGCGACCGCCTGCCCGGTCGAGATCACCTCCTGCCGCTCAGGCGGCGCTGGCATCGGCGCGGTTGCCGCGGTTTCGCCGCCAGCGCAGGAAGAGCCAGATGCCGCCCACGACGATCACCGCGAGGACCAGGTAGTCGAGGTAGTGGAGCTTCTCCTTCCACGCCTCCCAGTTCTCGCCGACCACCATCCCGATGAAGGTCAGGCCGGCCATCCACGGGATGCAGCCCAGGACCGTGTAGAGGGTGAACCGGCCGAAGGGCATCTTCGCGACCCCGGCCGGAAGCGAGATGAAGGTCCGGACGATCGGCAGCATCCTCGAGAAGAAGACCGCCGCCCCGCCGTATCTCTCGAACCAGCGGTCGGCCTGCGCGAGTCGCTCGGGGGTTATGTGGAGCCACTTGCCGTGCTCGTGAACCAGCTCGTAGCGCCCGAACCGCCCGACCGCGTAGGCAATCCACGAGCCGGCGACGTTGGCCGCCACCGCGACCGAAACCACGGCCAGGAAGGAGTAGGTGCCCTCGTCGACGTTGAACCCGGCGAAGAGCATGGTCGGCTCCGAGGGAACGGGGATGCAGGCGCTCTCCAGCGTCATCAGGACGAAGATCCCCGGGAGCCCCAGGTCGCCGACAACGGTGGTGGCCCAGTCGGCCAGCCTGTCGGTGATCGCGGCCGTGACTAGGAATGAGGCGGTCGGCACCGGACGGGAGGGTACCGTTGCCCCTTGATGGGGATCGCTCTGTTCGACTCGCGCACGGCGCTGGAACCGCTGCGCCCCCGCATCGACGAGGCGATCGCGGAGGTCGTGGACAGCGGCGCCTTCATCCTGGGCCCCAACGTCGAGGCCTTCGAGGCGGAATTTGCCGCCGCCATCGGCTCGCCCCACGCCGTCGGCGTGGCCAACGGGACCGAGGCGATCACCATCGCCCTGCGCGCGCTCGGGGTCGGCCCCGGCGACGAGGTCGTGGTGCCCTCGTTCACCTACTTCGCCAGCGCCGAGGCGATCCCGGCCCTCGGCGCGGTGCCTGTCTTCTGCGACGTGGACCCGGAGAGCTTCGTCTCCACCGCCGACCACGTACGCGCGGCGATGACGCCGAAGACCAAGGCGGTGGTGGCGGTGCACCTCTTCGGGAACGTGGCCCCGGTGCGCGAGATCGAGGCGCTCGGGGTCCCCGTGGTCGAGGACACCGCCCAGGCCGCAGGGTCCACCGGGCCGGACGGCCGCCCGGGAGCTGTCGGGACGATCGCCACTCACTCCTTCTACCCCTCCAAGAACCTCGGCGCCTTCGGCGACGGGGGCGCGATCACCACCGGCGACCCGGGCCTGGCCGAGCGGGTGCGGATGCTGCGCTTCCACGGTTCCCGTGACAAGGTTGTCTACGAGGAGGCGGCCTACAACTCGCGCCTCGACGAGATCCAGGCCGCCGTTCTTCGCGTGATGCTGCCCGAGTTGGACGGCTGGGCAGCCGGCCGCCGCGCCGCCGGCGATCGGTATGCCGCCGCGCTGGACAGCGTGGTCGGACTCCCGCAGGCCACCGACGGCGCCGGGCCGGCCTGGCACCTCTACGTCATCCGCACTCCCGATCCCGATGGTCTCGCCGAGGGGCTCGCCTCCCGCGGGATCGAGGCCCGTGGCTACTACCGCACGCCGGTCAACCGCCAGCCGGCGATGGCCTGCTGGCACGGGGCCGATGCCGACCTTCCGGGAACCGAGGAGGCCTCCCGGACCCACCTTGCGCTTCCCATCAGCGCCACGATCACCGACGGCCAGGTCGACGAGGTGGCCGGGGCGGTGAAAGAGCTGCTGGCCTGATGCGCGCCTGGGTCGACCTGACCAATTCGCCTCACGTACTCGTCCTCGAGCCGGTGATCGATCGCCTCCGCGCCCAGGGAGTCGAGGTCGAGGTGACCGCCCGTGACTTCGCCCAGACCGTCGCCCTCTGCGAACTGCACGGCATCGACGCCGAGGTGATCGGGAGCCACGGGGGCAGTTCGCTCGCCGGCAAGGCACGTGGGCTCTTCGACCGCTCCCGGGACCTTCGCCGCTGGGCGAGCGGCCGGCGCTTCGATATCGCGATCGCCCACGGCTCCAACGACCTCACCGTTGCTGCGCGGACGCTCGGGATCCCCAGCGCGACGATGTTCGACTACGAGTGGGCGACGGTGCAGCACAACGTCAACTGCCGGCTCGCCGCCGCGGTGGTGGTACCCGAGCTGATTCCTCCCGGGCGGCTGGACCGCTACGGCGCGCGCGGCAAGCTGCGTCGCTACCCGGGCCTCAAGGAGGAGTACTACCTCAGTGACTTCGAGCCCGATCCCGGGGTTCTCGACGCCCTCGGCGTCGACCGCTCCCAGCCACTGGCCCTGGTGCGCCCCGCCCCCGAGGTCGCCCTTTACCACCGCTTCGAGAACCGCTCCTACGGCGACGTCCTCACGAGCCTGCGCGAGCAGGGCCAGGTCGTAGTCCTGCCGCGCTACCCCAACCAGCGCGACGAGATCGAGCGTCTCGGTGGCTTCATCGTTCCCGACGGGGCGATCGACGCCCCTTCGCTGGTGGCCCTTTCCGACCTGGTTGTCAGCGGCGGCGGCACGATGAACCGCGAGGCGGTCGCGCTCGGCACGCCGGTAATCACCACCTTCGAGGGCCGGATGGGCGGGGTGGACGAGGCGCTGCTGGCCGACGGGCGCCTGCAGCGACTGGACGGTGTCGGCGAGATCGTCCTCGAGCGCCGCGCCGACGGCGCAGGCGAGGACCGGGTGCGCCGTGACCCGCAGCTCCTGGTCGACCTGCTGCTCAGCGCCCTTGGCCCTCCTGCCAGCACCCTTGCCGTCCCTGAAGGGGCTGCCGTCCCGGGGTAGAATCCGCAGTAGATGCGACGGCGCCTTCGCACGGCTATGCCGCCGCTTCACCGCCACTCGCTGATCCAGCTGGCGGTGGACGGCGCACTCGCCTCCCTGGCCTACTTCCTCGCCTACCGCCTGCGGTTCGACCAGGGGGTGGTCGTGCCCGAGCGCTACCAGCGGCTGCTCGACGCGACGATCATCTGGGTCTTCGTCGCGGCCGTGGTGATCTTCGCGCTGCTTCGCGTCGAGCAGAAGCAGTGGCGCTTCCTCACCCAGCGCGACTTCTTCGGCGTGCTCCAGGCTGTCGTGATCCTGACCGTCACCGTGGCCGGCCTCGTCGCCCTGGTCCACCCGGTGACCGTTGACTCGCCCGACGGCCTGGTCAACCTGACAATCCCGACCGGCGTCCTGGCCCTCTTCTTCCTCCTTACGCTCCTCTTCACCGGCGGGGTCAGGTTCCTGGCCCGCGCGATCAACGAACGCCCGATCCGCGGGTTCCGCGCCAGCCGCGACGCACGGCGCGTGATCATCGTCGGCGCCGGCGACGGCGGCCGCCTGACCCTTCGCGAGATCGTCCGCAATCCGGAGCTGAACCTCAACCCGGTCGGCTTCGTCGACGACGACCCGCTCAAGCTCGGCCTGCGCTTCGACGGGGTGAAGGTGCTCGGCGGCACCGACCAGCTCGGCCGGATCCTCGACGAGTCCGAGCCCGACGAGATCATGATCGCCATCCCGTCGGCCCCCGGCACCGTTCGCGGGAAGGTCGTTCAGGCCGGGCGCGATCGCGGCATTCCCGTCCGCACCCTCCCGACCGTCTTCGAGCTCCTGCAGGCCGGCTCGGGTCTCGTGGTCAGGCAGGTCCGTGACGTGCAGGTGGAGGACGTCCTCGGGCGCGAGCCGGTCCGCATGGACATCGACCGGGTCGGCTCCTACCTCAGCGGCGAGGTCGTGATGGTCACCGGCGCCGGCGGCTCCATCGGCGCCGAGCTCTGCCGGCAGATCGCCCGGGTCGCCCCGCGGATGCTGGTCCTGGTGGACCACGCCGAGGACAACCTCTTCGAGATCCAGCGCGAGCTGGAGGAGGACCGCCACGTCCATCCCTCCTCGGTCTCGGCCGTCCTGGCCGACTGCAAGGAGCGCGAGCGGATGGCCGAGGTATTCCGCCGCCACCGGCCGACCCACGTCTTCCACGCCGCCGCCTACAAGCACGTCGGCCTGATGGAGGGCAACCCGGTCGAGGCGGTGCGCAACAACTCGATCGCCACGCGCCTGATGGCCCGCCTGGCCGGTGAGATGGGCGTGCGCTCCTTTGTGCTGGTTTCGACCGACAAGGCGGTCTCGCCGGCCACGGTGATGGGCGCATCCAAGGCCCTGGCCGAGTTCGCGGTCGAGGAGATGAGCGCCCGGTTCCCTGAGACCAGCTACTCGAGCGTCCGCTTCGGCAACGTGCTGGGCTCCTCCGGGTCGGTGGTTCCCATCTTCCGGCGGCAGATCGCCCGCGGCGGCCCGGTGACGATCACCGACGAGCGGATGACCCGTTACTTCATGACGATCCCCGAAGCGGTGCAGCTGATTATCCGCACCGGCTCGCTGGGCGCCTCGGGCGAGATCTTCGTCCTGGAGATGGGCGAGCCGGTCTCGATCGTCCAGCTGGCCCGCGACATGATCGAGCTTTCGGGCCTCGAGCCCGAGAAGGACATCGCGATCGAGGTCGTCGGCCGTCGGCCGGGGGAGAAGCTCCACGAGGAGCTCTTCAACCCCTACGAGCGCCCGCAGCCCACACCGGCCGAGAAGATCCTCCACGCCTCACGGGACGGGCGCGACCCGGTCGAGGTGGCCGACTGGTTCGAGGAGATCGAGCTCCTCGTGATGGGGGGCGACGCGGCCGGCCTGGCGGCCAGGGTCTCGGCCCTGGCCGGGGTCTCCGAGCCTGCAGAGACGCCCGCTGCCGGTGGCTTTGGCCTGTCCGGCGACACCAGCAATTAGGATCCGGGCCGCATGCCCGTGCTCCCGCACGCCATTTCGCTTTCGAGCGTCCTCGACCAGGTCGGCACCTACGCCGGGGTTGCCGCGATCGTCGGCGTCGGCGTACTCGCCGCCCTCTACTTCGCCCAGGCCCGCGAGGTAAAGCGCCTGCGCGACTGGGCCGGCCGCTCGCCCGAGCGCGACGCCGAAGAGCAGGAGCGGGTTGCCGGCCAGGCCGCTGCTGCCGCCGCCGCGCCGGCGACTGCGGCCACCGCCGCTGCGGCTCGCCCCCGTGCTGCCGTCCCGGGCCAGCCCGGCCAGGCTGCGCCCGGCGCCCCGGCTCCGCCCCCGCGCCCGCCGGTTCCAGGCGCCGGCTCCCGTCCGGGCGTTCCCCCGGTGCCCGGCACCCCCGCTGCCGCTGCCGCCGCGGGAGCCACCGCCGCGGGCAAGCCACCGGCTCCCGGCGCCCCTCCGGCTCCCGGCAAGCCCCCGGCACCGGGAACGCCGCCCGCGGCCCCCGCCGGCCAGGCTCCGCCCGCTCCCGGCGCCCCGGGGGCAGCCAGGCCCCCGGTCGGCCAGCCGCCTTCTCCCGGCCGGCCCGCCGCATCCCCGGCCGCCGGCCAGCCGCCCAAGCCCTCCGACGCCGGAGCGCCCCCGGCCCAGCAGCCCCCGGCCACGCCGGATGCGCCCAAGCCTCCGGCGGCCCCGGCCGCCGCGACGCCCGCCACCTCTCCGCCGGCAACTCCCCCGCCGGCACCGCCCCAGCCGCCACCCGCCGCATCGCCGCCCGAGCCTGCCCCGTCGACCCCCGCCGCCCGCGTCGCCACCGGCGCCGCTGCGGGAGCTGCGGCAGGGGCCGCGGCTGCGCCCCG
>JBBASZ010000011.1:0-46064 GCA_040398965.1 Solirubrobacteraceae bacterium
CAACGGCCGACGGGCCGAGTCCCTGGTTCTCGAGCGGGAAGGCCAGCTCCGCGCCAACGGTTCCCATCACCACCTGGGTCTCGGGATCCTGGAGGAGGGTCCCGGCCACGCCGGCGAGATCCCCGGGCTGGTGCTCACGGGTGTCAAGGTCCCCCACGGTCACGCGCCCCGAGACACCCCCGCCGTGGAAGTGGGGCACCAGCCCGCAGGCGGCGCGCAGGAGCGTCGACTTACCCGAGGCCGAGAGGCCGGTGCAGACCACGAACTCGCCCGGCTCGACCTCCAGTGAGACCGAGTCCAGCGCAGGCCTGTCGGCGCCCGGGTACCGGTAGCTGAGGTTCTCGACCCGAAGTACGGTCAACGCCGCCTCCCGCCCCGGGCCACGAGCGCCAGCGGAAGGACCGCGGCTGCAAAGAGCCCCGCGGCGAAGATGGCCTCGATCGCTCCCGCGTCCATGGAGAAGGTCGGGTAGGGCTGAAGTGAGCCAATGCCGGCGACCACCCCCCACGCCATGAGCGCGGCGAGCACCAGGATCGAGCAGGCAACGGCCTGGTCGTCTCGCGACCACGGCTCGCGTCCGGCGACGACCGGCCCGCGTGTCGCGTAGCCGCGCAGTTCCAGGGTCGCCGCAACGTCGACGGCGCGGTCGAGCGCCCCGGTGGAAACTGCCTGGACCAGGGCCAGCCGCCCACCGCCGCCATTGGCCGGACGCGCCCGGCGGGCGTCGTTCATCCGCCTCGCGTCGCGGGTAAGCACGCCGGCCATCCGGGTGGCCAGCGTGGCGGTCAGCGCCGAGCGGAAGGCCGGGCGGCGCATCTTGCGCAGCACCTCGTCGGCATCCACCACCGCAACCAGCAGGGCGAACGCGCTGACGATTACCACGATCCGCAGGCCGAGCACCAGCCCGTACGCGAGGGCTTCCGCGGTCAGGTCGACCTGGCCGGCAACCGGGAGTTCGCCGAAGCGCCAGATCACCGTCTCCCCGTCGCGGACGACCAGGGCGTTGATCAGGGCCATCGTCAACACGAGGGGGACGGAGAAGCGGGCCGCCCGGGCGAGGTCGCCGCCCACGCCGCACAGCGCGGCCGCGGCGGCGACGGCGAGCCCTGTGGCGACGAGCACCACCGGGCTCGACCAGACCAGGGCGAAGGCCACGAGCAGCAGCCCCCAGGAGGCGGCCAGCGCCGCGCGGGCGCCACCGAGCGGCCCCGAGGCCACCGGCGGCCTCACCGGCCACCACCTGCCCGGGGCGCCCCGGTGACCTGCGTCCCCTCGGCCACCACCGCATAACGGTTACGAAGGCTCCGTGCGTTGAACGCCTTCGACGCGGCCACAAGGCCGGCGTCGTCGGTCCCGGCAACGACCCAGACGGGCGGACCTTCCCCGAAGGCGGTGGCAGCCACGATCCCGGCACCGGCCGCGAGGGTCCGGGCCGTGCTGCCGTCCGGCCGCAGGAGCGCGATCTCCTCCCCGGAGGCCGATGGGCGCGCGTAGACCCCGCTCGCGCGCGGGCCCTCCTCGATCGACAGGATCGAGGTCTCGTCCCTGAGCTGCCGCCACTGGCCGACCAGCACCCGAATCGTTTCGTCTGCCACCTGCGAGCGGAAGGCCTGCGTGGCCACCGGCACGCCCTCTTCGGCCAGGGCGCGGGATACGGCACGGCACGGCGCGGACCCGACCTCGATGCACTCGACCCTCACCGGCAGCTTCTTCTCTGTGCCCGGACCGTGGAGGAACGGCTCCGGGAACGAGCCGACGACCGCCGGCACGTTCGTTGCCTCGCCCCAGTCGCGGAAGTCCCACCAGATCGCATCGCCCGGCCTGACCTTCGTGGCGGCAGCCCCCTTCGGGGCCTCCCGTCCGTTGACGAAGAAGAACCAGTCCGCCGGGCGCCCGTCGAGACGACCGCCCTTCAGCCCATCGACCGACTGGACGAAGCCGCCCCCGTAACGGGTCGTGAGCTTGGCCTCCCGGCCCAGGAGCCTCATCACCGTCTCGGACTCCGGAAGGCCGCCCACCGACTTCGAGATCAGCTCCCGGCTGCCGAAGTCACGGGTGACGGTGAGCGAGACGCTGCCGTCACCCGGCCCTGCTCCCGGCCCGCAGCCGGCCACGCCCGTGAGGGCCAGGACGACCAGCGGAACGGAGAGCCTGCGCAGCATCAGCGCCGCCGCGCGCCGACCCTGACCGTGTTGGAACGGATGAAGCCGTCGGCCGTCGCCTTGAGGCGAACCGCCCCCCGCTCGGGACGCGGGACAGTGACGGTGCCGTCGGGTCCTGTGGTCAGCCGTCCCACCTTCGCGCCGGCGACCGGGGCTCCTGTCGCCCCGTTGGTTGCCGTGAGCGTCACGGCGGGAGCCGTGCCGGCCCCGGATGCCCTGAGCACGAGGAGCGACTGGGATCCGTCGGTCACCGCCCAGACGACGGAGTCGCCCTTCTTCAGGCCGAGCTGGCAGCCGCCGAGGTATTCGAGCTCGACCGCCCCCTTTCCGTTGACCCAGAAGTCCCAGTAGGCGGGGTCTGCCGGGTCTTCACCCCGGATCGACTCGACCAGGAACCCCGTGTACTCCGGGTACCAGTTGAGTCCAAGCTTCAGCCGGTTCGGCGCCAGCGCCGAGATCGGCGTGGCCGCCCGCTTGCCCGAGCCTCCATTGTCGACCACGTTGCACGGAAAGCGCCCCGGGCTGGGACCGACGTTCGACCGGAGCGTCGCGGGGCTCGCCGCAACCGCCTTCTCGATGAGCGTCTTCGACGCCCCTTCGACCCGAAGGTCGACCTTGACCGCCGCCATTGAGCCGGCGGGTACCGCCATCGACACGAGCGCGGCGCAGGCCACGGCGATGCCGGTCCTTCTCTTGCTGCTGAACATGAGCAACCCCTTTCCACGAGGGTCTATGTGCCTTTGGCCGGAGGCAGGTCTCCTGGCTCCCGGGCATACCTGCCGCGCCTTCCCGGCGCTCGTCGCGCCAGTGGCCTCATGCGGCTGGCCTCACCCGGTCACAGTGGCGGGTCCGCGCCGGTCTCTCACCGGACTTCCCTTCACCACCGGCCCTATCCCGGTCAACCCTACACGACCGGTACGCTCGAAAGGTGACGGTCAACCTGACGAAGATCTACACGCGCCTGGGCGACGATGGTGAGACCCACCTGGGCGACATGAGCCGCGTCCCCAAGACCGACGAGCGGATCGAGGCCTACGGGACGGTCGACGAGCTGAACGCCCAGATCGGGGTCGCGCTCACCGTCGAGGGGATGCCTGGCCGGTACGCCGAGTGGCTGCGCCACATCCAGAACGACCTCTTCGACGTAGGTGCCGACCTGTCGGTCCCCGGCAGCGAAGGAGGAGACGACAAGCTCCGCGTACTTCCCGAGCAGGTTGCCTGGCTCGAAGAGCGCTGCGACGAGGTGAACGGCGGCCTGGAGCCGCTCAAGTCGTTCGTCCTCCCCGGCGGGACGCCGGCCGCAGCGCACCTCCACGTATGCCGGACCGTCTGCCGGCGCGCCGAGCGGCGCACGCTGCAGGTCGAGGGCGCCAACCCGGAGACGGTCCGCTACCTGAACCGGCTCTCCGACCTGCTCTTCATCCTCAGCCGCGGCGCCAACGCCGGCGACGAGCCCCTCTGGGAGCCGGGCCGCTTCCGCGACTGAGCAGGCGCAACGGGAAGTACCGCCAAGGGGATTCGAACCCCTGTTTCCGCCGTGAGAGGGCGGCGTCCTAGTCCCCTAGACGATGGCGGCCAGACGCGGGCAAGGCTAGCAACGGCCCGGTGCTATTGTCGCCGCCCGGCCGCGCGGATGTGGCGGAATTGGTAGACGCGCACGGTTCAGGACCGTGTGGAGGCGACTCCGTGGAGGTTCGAGTCCTCTCATCCGCATGACGGCCGCGCGCCGTCCCCGCACCGGCAGGGCACCCGGCGGGTAGGTTCGGGCGGTGAGAACCCTCCTGCTGACCGACGGCACGGCCCTCGGCGCCGCGACCGGCGAGGCCCTGCGGGGCCACGGGGTCGAGCTCACGGTCCTTCGCGACCCCGGGGACCGGGCAATCCGCCGGGAGGTCAAGTCGGGACCCGACTCGGTGGCGGTAATCGCCCGTGACGATGTCGTCGCACTGCGCCTGGCCCTGATCGTCGAGCACTTCCGGCCGGGCATTCCCCTCGTGGTCACCGTCTTCGACCGCACCGTCGCCGGTGAGCTGCGCCGGTCGGTCCCGGGCTGCCGGGTCGTCTCCCTGGCCGACATCGCCGCCCCGACACTGGCCGAAGCCTGCCTCGCCGGAGAGCCTCCGCGCCGGCCGCCGTGGCCGGCAAGGGCCTTTGACCAGGTCGTCGGCTCGGTCAACCCAACCTACGCCGGAGCCCGCATCCTCCTGGCCGGCCTCGTGGGGCTGCTCTCGATCTTCGTCATCGACTCGGTCCTGCTCGCGTCGGTCCTCGGCATCGGCGCCGTCGACGCGATCTACGGAGCCGCGCGGACCCTCACCACGGTCGCGGCAGAGCCCGCCCTCTCGACCGGGCCCGGCTGGCTGAAGATCCTCTCGGCCGCCGGCATGCTCCTCACCATCGCCTTCGCGGCGATGTTCACCGCGGGCCTCGTGCAGAGGCTGCTCGACCCGAGGCTGGCCACCGTCTTCGGGCGGCGCTCCATTCCCCGCCGCGACCACGTGATCGTCATCGGCCTGGGCCAGGTCGGCCTGCGGCTCTGCACCATGCTTCGCGAGATGCAGGTGCCGGTTGTCGGCATCGAGGTCGACCCCGACGCGCCGAACGTCCGCCTGGCTCGCGGGTACGGGATTCCGGTGGTGATCGGCCACGGGGAGGACCGCGGCGTGCTGCGCAGCGTCTGCGCCGGGAGAGCCCGGGCGCTGGCCGCCGTCACCTCCAACGAGTTGGCCAACGTCGAGATCGCGGTGGCGGCCAGGGCAGCCCGCGACGACCTTCGCGTGGTCATGCGCATCCGGGAGGGGGACATTGCCGAGGAGACCCGGGCACTGGTGCAGCTGGGGACCGTCTGCGACGTTCACGCCCTCGGTGGCGACGAGCTCGCCGCGATGGTCGAGGCATCACCCGCCACAGCGGGCGTGCCCGCCGGTGCGCCAGACCGCATCGTCCGGTGAACCCGGGGGTTACACTGACCGTAATGGGTCGCATGGGGAGGGTTTTTCCGAAGATCGTCGTTGCCGCCTGCGCGGCCTCGTTTGCGCTTCCGGCGCTGGCCGCGGCGCAGTCGCCCCCGCCGGTCGAGAAGCCGGCGCTACCCGAGGGGACGGTCACCAAGAACTACCGCTTCGCGCTGAACGTCAAGCCCGGGCAGAACCTCAACCTTTACGACTACCTCAACAAGGCCGGTGAAAGGCCGCAGGAGAACGGCTGGATCGTCGGGTTCCGGCCCAACCTCAAGCGCATGGACGGGAGCACCCCGCCGGTAGACGAGATTCACCTGCACCATGCAGTCTGGCTCGCCGACGGGCGCATCACCTTTGCCGCCGGCGAGGAGAAGACGTCGATCCTTCCCCCCACCGGCTACGGCTACCGGTACACGACCGACCAGCGCTGGCTCCTCAACCACATGATCCACAACCTCACGGCCAGCCCGGAGAAGGTGTGGGTGGAGATGGACCTCGACTTCCTGCCGGACTCGGCCCCGGCCGCCGCCTCCATGAAGGAGGTCCAGACCCAGTTCGTCGACGCGATGGGCGGAATGGCCTACCCGGTCTTCGACGTCAAGAAGGGCGAGGGCGTCGCCGGCAAGCTCACCTACCCGCGCGACACCTCCGCATCCCTGGCCGGACGCAACCGCGTCGTCATCAGGCGCGACGGCACCCTGGTCGGCACGGCCGGCCACCTCCACCCCGGAGGCCTCTACACCGAGCTCTTCCTGACGCGCGGCGACCGCACCGTGAAGCTCTTCCGCTCCAACGCCTACTACTACGGGCGCGCGAAGTTCACCTCCTGGAACGTCTCGATGGGCGTCCCCACCGACAAGTGGCGGATCGCGCTCAAGAGGGGCGACATCCTGAGCGTCCAGGGCACCTACGACACGACCAGGGCGGCCTGGTACGAGTCGATGGCGATCTCCCCGGCGATGGTCACCACCGAGCCCGACGGGGGCATCGACCCATTCGAGACCGCTCCCGACCAGACCGAGGTCCTGACCCACGGCGAGCTCAAGGAGAACCGCGACACCGGCGGCCGGCCCAACCCCGGGCTCGCCGATCCCCGCAAGCTCAAGGACGGCCCGAAGCTGCGCTCGGTCTCCATCAAGGACTTCCTCTACCAGCAGGGCGACCTCTCGCTCCCCGGCCGCAAGGGCCGCCCCCCGGTCGTGCGCCCGGGTAAGCAGCTGAAGTTCGTCAACCGCGACCCGCTGCGCGAGATCTTCCACACCGTCACCCCGTGTAAGGCGCCCTGCAACAAGAGCTCGGGCATCAGCTACCCGCTGGCCGACGCCAAGCAGGTCGACTCCGGCGAGCTCGGCTTCGGCCCCGTCGGGATCACGGCGGCAGCCAACCGGGCCGACTGGTCGATGCCGGCAGGCACGAAGAAGGGCACCTTCACCTACTTCTGCCGCGTGCACCCGTTCATGCGCGGCGCCTTCCGCGTCAAGTAGCCAGCAGCGCTTCCAGCGCAGCGGGCTCCCCGACCGGCCGGGCACAGGTGAAGTTCTCGCAGACGTAAGCCGAAGGGCGCCCGTCGACGGCTTCCCGGCCGGCAAGCAGCGGCACCCCGTCCGGATCGCCGCCGGCGAGTACCAGGCGGGGCCGGTAGGCGCCGCGGACTACCTCGGCAAGCGTGCCGTCGTCGCCGGCCAGAGCCACCTCGCGCGCCGCTCCCAGCTGCCAGTCCAGGCCGAGCAGCGCGTAGCCGAAGGACTGCGGGTGGCGGACCGCCAACTGTCCCAGGAGCGCGAGGGTGCGGTCGGCCTGCTCCCGGTAGCGCGGCTCGGCCGTGAGGGCATAGAGGCGCAGCAGGCCGAGCACGGCCGCCGAGTTGCCCGAGGGGATCGGGTTGTCGTCGATCTCCTTGCGTCGGGTAATCAGCTCCTCGTGGTCGGAGGCGGTGGAGAAGAACCCGCCGCCGGCGGGGTCCCAGAACCTCTCGCCCATCGCGTCGGCGACCTCCCGGGCCGCCTGGAGCCACCGGGCGTCGAAGGTCGCCTCGTACAGCGAGACCAGTGCCTCGACGAGGAAGGCGTAGTCCTCCAGGTAGCCGTTCAGCTTGGCCTCCCCGTCCTTCCAGGTGCGCATGAGGCAGAGCGGGCCCTCCTCGGGCCGCTTGACCATCTCCGCGAGGACGAAATCCGCGCAGGCGGCCGAGGCCGCGATGTAGTCCTCACGCCCCAGCGCCGCGCCGGCCTCGGCAAGCGCCCGGGCCATCAGCGCGTTCCAGGCGGCAAGGCGCTTGTCGTCCAGGCCGGGGCGCTCGCGGTCCGAGCGCGCCTCCAGCAGCCGTGAGCGGACGGCAGCCAGCTCCTCCGGCCCCGGGTCGCCGGCGAGCACGAGGACGCTGCGGCCCTCGAAGTTGCCCTCCTCCGTAACCCCGAACCAGGAGATCGCCTCGCTGCCCATCTCCTCGCCCAGGGCCTCCTTCATCTCTTCCGGGGTCCAGGTATAGAAGAGGCCCTCGCCTCCGGCGCTGTCGGCGTCCAGGGCCGAGTAGAAGCCCCCCTCCGGCCCGCGCATCTCGCGCAGGGCCCAGTCGAGGGTCATCTCGCAGACCTCGAGGAAGCGCTTGTCGCCAAGCGCCTGCCAGCCGTGCAGGTATGCCCGGGCCAGCAGTGCGTTGTCGTAGAGCATCTTCTCGAAGTGGGGCACGACCCAGCGGGCGTCGACCGAGTAGCGGGAAAAGCCGCCGCCCACCTGGTCGAAGATCCCGCCGGAGGCCATCGAGGCGAGGGTCAGCCGGGGAATGGCGCTCTCGCCGCGGGCCAGCAGGAACTCCAGCTGCGAGGCCGGCGGGAACTTCGGCGCTCCGCCGAAGCCGCCGTTGACGGGGTCGAAGGACTCCCGGAGGAGATCGACCGCCGCGTCGAGCTCTCCGCCGGAGATCCCGGACTCCGGGGCCTTGAGCCTCGCCGCACCGGAGAGCTGGGCGCGCGTGCGGTCCGACTCGGCCTCGATCTCCTCGCGGCGGTTATCCCAGGCGTCGACGACCGCCTCCATTACCCGGCGCCAGGAAGGCATCCCCGGCCGGTCGGCCGGCGGAAAGTACGTCCCCGCATAGAAGGGCACCTGGTCGGGGGTCAGGAAGGCGTTAAGCGGCCAGCCGGCCTGCCCGGTCATCGCCGTGCACGCGTCGATGTAGATGGCGTCGACGTCCGGGCGCTCCTCGCGGTCGACCTTGATGCAGACGAAGTGATCGTTCATGTACCGGGCGACCTCCGGGTCCTCGAAGGACTCGTGCTCCATCACGTGGCACCAGTGGCACGAGGAGTAGCCGATCGAGACGAGGATCGGCTTCTGCTCCTCGCGGGCGAGCTCGAGGGCTTCCGGACCCCACGGGTACCAGTCGACCGGGTTCCCGGCGTGCTGCAGGAGGTAGGGCGAATTCTCGTGGGCGAGCCGGTTTGCCATGAGGTCAATCCTCGCAGGCGCAAGCTGGGCGGCGATTGGCCCGGGACCCTGCCGGGTATACGATCGCGCCCTTCAAGGGAGGCAGACCGGAGGTACCGATGGGTGAAGCCGAAAACAACTCAAGCCAGCTGGAGACGCGGCTGGAAGAACTGCTGGGCCAGGAGCTCTTCGAGCCGCCGGCCGACTTCGTGGCCGCCGCGCAGATCAACTCCCCCGACATCTACGCCGAAGCGCAGGCCGACCCGGATGCATGGTGGTGTGAGCGCGCCCGCGAGCTCGACTGGTTCAAGGACTTCACCACCGGCCTGGACGCCTCGAACCCTCCCTTCTACAAGTGGTTCGAGGACGGCGAGCTGAATGCCTCGCACAACTGCCTGGACCGGCACGTCGAAGCGGGGCTGGGAGACCGGGTCGCCTACTACTGGTACGGCGAGGAGGGCGAGGAGCGCGAGGTCACCTACGCCGAACTGCTGGCCGACGTCAAGCGGACGGCCAACGCCCTCAAGGCGAGGGGAATCAAGGCCGGCGACGTTGTCGGCATCTACCTGCCGATGATCCCCGAGGTAGTGGTGGCGATGCTGGCCTGCGCCCGGATCGGCGCTCCCCACAACGTCGTCTTCGGCGGCTTCTCCACCGACTCGGTACGTGAGCGGATGGAGTTCTCCCACGCCCGGGCGCTCTTCGTCCCCGACGGCGCAAGGCGCAAGGGGAAGACCGCCCCGGTCAAGTCCGACGTCGACGAGGCGATGGGCGACCTCGACGACCTCGAGACGATCTTCGTCGTACGCCACACCGGGATAGAGACCCCGATGACCGAGGGCCGCGACGTCTGGCTCGACGAGGCCTGCGCCGCGGCGGACCCAGAGTGCCCGGCCGAGCCGCTGCCCGCTGAGCACCCCCTCTTCATCCTCTACTCGTCGGGCTCGACCGCCAAGCCGAAGGGGATCCTCCACACGACCGGCGGCTACCTGACCGGCGTGGCCTTCACCCAGAAGGAGGTGTTCGACCTCAAGCCCGAGAGCGACGTCTGGTTCTGCTCGGCCGACGTCGGCTGGATCACCGGCCACTCCTACATGGTCTACGGCCCCCTGGCCAACGCCGCGACCAGCGTCATGTACGAAGGAGCCCCCGACTACCCGCACAAGGGAATCTGGTGGGAGCTGGTCGAGCGCTCGAAGGCGACGATCTTCTACACGGCGCCGACCGCCATCCGCGCCTGCATGAAGTGGGGAGCCGACATCCCGGCGAAGTCCGACCTCTCCTCCCTGAGGCTGCTCGGGTCGGTCGGCGAGCCGATCAACCCGAAGGCCTGGCTCTGGTACTGGGAGGTGATCGGCCAGGGCCGCTGCCCGATCGTCGACACCTGGTGGCAGACGGAGACCGGCTCGATCATGATCAGCCCGCTGCCCGCCGTGACCGCGGCCAAGCCGGGTTCGGCCACCCTCCCGCTGCCCGGCGTAGAGGCGAAGGTGCTCGACCAGGACGGCAATCCGGTCGACCCCGGTGGCCCGCAGGGCCTGCTGGCCCTCACGCGCCCGTGGCCGTCGATGCTGCGCACGCTCTACCACGACGACGAGCGCTACGTGGAGACCTACTGGAAGCGCTTCGGGCCGGAGACCTACTTCGTCGGGGACGCCTCGCGCTGCGACGACGACGGATACTTCTGGGTGATCGGCCGTGTCGATGACGTGCTCAACGTCTCGGGCCACAGGCTTTCGACCGCGGAGATCGAGTCGGCGATCGTCGCCCACCATGCCGTGGCCGAGGCGGCCGTGGTCGCCGAGCAGGACGAGTTGACCGGCCAGGCGATCGTCGCTTTCGTCACCCTCGAGGGCAACTACGAGGGCGACGAGGAGATGGAGGCCGAGATCCGCACGCACGTCGGGGAGCGGATCGGCAAGTTCGCCCGGCCCAAGAGGATCCTCTGGGCCGACGACCTCCCCAAGACCCGCTCCGGGAAGATCATGCGCCGGCTGCTGCGCGACATCGCCGATGGTCGCGAGATGGGCGACGTCACCACCCTTCGTGACCCGGCGGTCATGGAGCAGCTGCAGGCCGCCATCGCCAGCGGCCGGCACGACGAGGACTAGGGCGGCGCGAGCCGTTCAGGCCAGGTCGCCGCGCCGGAAGCGGATCGCCCCCAGCAGGAACAGGACAATCAGCCAGGCCGCCGCCACCCCGGCGGCCTCGGGTACCGGGAACTCCGCGCTGCGCTGGGCTATCGAGTCGGCCAGCGAGGTGGTCGCCGAGCCGAACATGTAGCGGCCGACCGTGGGGATCAGCTGGAGGAGGCTGTCGACCCCGATGGCGAGAACGAGCGTGATCACCAGGCCGGCGATGTAGCTGCGAAGCAGCAGGGCGAAACAGAAGCCCAGCAGCCCCCAGAGCGCCGCCTGCAGGGCAGCTCCCCCGAAGTCGCGCAGCTGTGCCTCCACGGGGAAGGGAACGTCGCCGTAGAGCGTGCAGCCCTTTGCCGCGCCGAAGGCCAGCCCGAAGGCGAAGGCCGAGAAGACGATGACCATGATCACCGCCGCGGCGAGCTTTGCCGCCAGCAGGCGGCCCCGGCTCGGCTGCATGGTCGCGCTCAGGCGGATCGTCTTGCTGGCGAAGTCCAGGCCGGCGATCCATGCCCCGAGGATGATCGCCCCGACCGGGCCCATGATCTCGCCGGCCAGCTTCGGTCCGTCGACGTACCAGTCGACGTCCTGCCCGGTCGGCTTGAGGCCGATCACCACGGCCGAGGCCACGAGCACGGCGAGGAAGGTGACGATGAAGACCCAGCG
This sequence comes from Solirubrobacteraceae bacterium, assembly GCA_040398965.1. Taxonomy (GTDB): domain Bacteria; phylum Actinomycetota; class Thermoleophilia; order Solirubrobacterales; family Solirubrobacteraceae; genus F1-60-MAGs163. Next base: position 11,353 of record JBBASZ010000011.1, read on the forward strand.
GGGGGTCGGCAGGCGCCGGATCTTGAGCAGCTCAACCCTGAGCATCGGCCCCTCCGTTGTCCAGCAGGCCAAGGAAGGTGCTCTCCAGGTCGTTGTGCTCGGGCCGCAGCTCTGTCGGGTAGATGCCGGCGTCGGCGAGGGCCTTGGCCACGTCGGAGGCCGGACGGCCTCCGGTGTCAACACGAACCCGGCCCCCCTCGCCGGCCGTCGCCCCCATCCCGTACGCGGTGAGCACGTCTACCGCATCGCGGGCCTCGCGCCTGGCCACCTGGACGAGGGTGTAGCCGCTGGAGACGATCTCGTCGATGGCGCCCTCGGTCACCAGGCTCCCGTCGCGGATGATCAGGACTCGGTCTACGGTCCGCTCGATCTCGTCGAGCAGGTGCGAGGAGACCAGTACGGTCGCCCCGCCCGACGGCAGCGACCGGATCAGCTCGCGGATCTCGACGACCCCCGCCGGGTCGAGGCCGTTCACCGGCTCGTCGAGGATGATCAGCTCGGGCCGGTTGAGGATCGCCAGGCCGAGGCTGAGGCGCTGGCGCATACCCATCGAGAAACCCTTGACGCGGTCCTCGGAGCGGCCCGAGAGCCCTACGAGGTCGAGGACCTGCCCGATCCACGGGTCCCGGCGCCTGATGCCGAAGCCGGCGCCGTGGATTTCGAGGTTGCGGCGCGCGCTCACCCGCTCGTAGACGGCGGGCAGCTCTATCTGGGAGCCGGTTCGCCGCACCGCCGAGCGGAAGGCGCGGCTGCGGGGGCGTGCCCCGAAGAGCTCGATCTCGCCCTCACGGGCCCGGGCCAGACCCAGGCACAGCTTCATCACCGTGGACTTTCCGGCACCGTTGGGGCCGAGCAGGCCGGTCACGCTCTGCGCCTCCACGGCGAAGCTGAGGTCGTCGACGGCCTTCACCGAGCCGTACGACTTGCTTACCCCGTTGAAGCTGAGCACCGTCCCGGCCACGCGGCGGGAGCGTACCGGCCCGGACGGCGGGCCGGGCCTCTGGAAACCCCGGTTTCTAAGGGATTTGCCCGGCCGAACCCGTCGGCAGCTCCCATCTGATTGCCCCAATTTCCGGTGTTTTGGGGCCAAATTCGCCAGAAAACCGCCAATACGACCGGCTTGCTCTTTAGCTTTGCCCCCAGGTTCCCAACACTAAGGAGAAGCTGTGAACAAGCAGGAACTGGCTCAGAAGGTCGCCGAACAGACCGGTACCACCCAGGCCGAGGCCGGCCGCGCGGTGGACGCCGCGCTCGACGCCATCGTCAGCGAGGTCGCCGGCGGAGGCGAAGTGAACCTCGCGGGCTTCGGGAAGTTCACCGTCGCCCACCGCAAGGCCCGCACGGGGCGCAACCCCGCCACGGGCGCAACCATCCAGATCGCAGCCAGCAAGGCGCCGAAGTTCTCGGCCCTCGGCGCGTTCAAGAAGGCAGTCAAGGAGGGCTGAGCGCCCTCGCGCCCGTAAGGGCGCCCCCGCCCAGGCCCGCACGCCGGGCCGGGCGGCGGGGAGTGCAGACCGCGGCGTCCCGGAACACCGGGGCGCCGTGGCTGCCCCTCGGCCTCCGAAGCCGCCGGGAATCCCGGGGATCCGGCTGTCGTTGAGGCTCAGGCCTCGCAGGCCAGGCGCACGGAGGCGATTGCCTCATCGAGCGCAGCGGGGGTGAAGCCGCCGTCCACGGCCTCAAAGACGGCGCGGGCCGTGCGCCCGTAATGGTCGGCCAGGGCCAGGGCCGCCGCCGGCCCGTCGCCGGCCCGGATGGCCTCGAGGATCCTGCGGTGGTCGTGCTGGGCGTCGAGCAGGGCGCCCGATACGTCGGGCACTGCCGAGAGGTAAGCCACCCGGTAGCGGCTGGTGTGATCCCAGGAGGTCTGCGCGAGGGAGGCGAACCGCTCTCCGGCAGGCTCCACGAGCAGCCGGTGAAAGCGCCGGTGGGCCTCGTCGAAGTCGCCGCCGGCGACGGCCCTCTCCCCGATCTGTTCCAGCGCCTCTTCCAGCGCTTCCACGTGCTCTTCCCGCATCCGGGGCACTGCCACCCTGAGCGCCAGGGCCTCGGTGGCGACCCGGATCGCGTAGAGCTGGTCGAGATCCTCGAGAGAGACCTCGGCTACGCGAAGGCGCTGGTTGGGCTCGCCGACGAGGAGCCCCTCGTTCTGCAGCAGCCGCGCCGCCTCGCGCAACGGTGTCCGGCTAACCCCAAGCTCTTCGGCCAGCGAGGCCTGCGAGAGGGTGCTGCCGGCCGGCAGCTCCCCCCCGAGCACCATCGAGCGCAGCCTCGCATAGACGTAGCCGGTGCTCCTGCGTTCCTGGGGGCTGGGCGCCCCCGGCCTGCGCCCGGCCACCTCAGCCGCGAACCAGCGGCGCCCCGGCGAGCAGGAAACGCGGGGGAGTGACCCCACCCCACAGGCTCACCGACGACGGGCGGAAGGTCCAGTCCCTGGGCTCGTAGGTCGATCCCGCGCCGAACTGGGCGATATCCGAGCAGCACTCGATCAGTGCGCCGGACGGGCCCTTGAAGTAGATGAAGTGGTTGTTCCCCGGCCCGTGGCGTCCCGGGCCCCAGTGGAGGGTCTGTCCACGGGCAGCCAGGCGGTCGGCCGTGGCTCCCTGGGCGTTGAGGTCGGTCTGGGTCCAGGCGTGGTGGTGGAGCTGGTTGGCCGGGGCACGCTGAAGGGCGATCCCGTGGTGGTCGGGGTCGCAGTGCCACCAGGAGGCCATCTTGCCCCCCATGCGGTCGGAGAACTCGAAGCCAAGGCCCTCGGAGAGGAAGCGCTCCATCGGGGCGGGGTTGACCAGCTTCAGCGCCACGTGCTCGAAGCGCGACGGCCGCACCCCGGTCGGCTCGGGCTCGGGGGCCGCGACGGTCTCCATCCCGTAGAAGAGCTTGAAGACATGCCCCCCCGGGCCTTCGATGAACTCTCCGCCGGCTATGCCCGGCTCACCGGCAACCGGCCCCAGGCGCTTGCCGCCGGCGGCCTCGGCGCTGGCGAGCGTCTCATCGAGGGCCTCTGGCCCGTCGACCTCGAGGCCGACGTGGTCACAGCCGCCCCTGGAGCCTTCGATCAGGATCAGCTCGTGGTGGCGGTCGTTGCAGGTCATGAACGACCGGCCGGGCTCCCGCAGGGTTTCCTGGAGGAGCAGCACGTCTGAGAAGAAGGCCACGGCCTCGTCGAGGTTGCGAACCCGGAGACCCATGTGACCGATACGGGAAACCATGCGGCAACTGTATACACTTTCGCGCCATGCGACTGGTCACCTATGACTCTGGCAATGGCCCCCGGGCCGGGATCCTCCTCGACGAGGCGATCGTCGACGCCGAAGCCGCTGGGGCCCCGGGCTCCAGCGTCCGCGGGATCCTCGAGGCGCTCGACGCCGACGGCCTCGCGAAGCTCGGAGCCGCCGCCGCAGATGCGGGCGACCGCATCCCCCGCGCCGACGTGAGCCTCCTGGCGCCCGTTCCCGACCCGCAGAAGATCATCTGCCTGGGCCTCAACTACCGCGACCACGCCGAGGAGGCCAACAAGGAGATCCCCGAGAACCCGATGTGGTTCGCCAAGTTCGCCAACTCGCTGATCGGCGACCGGGACGAGATCGTCCTTCCGGTCGTCCATGGCGAGCACGTCGACTACGAAGCCGAACTGGCCGTAGTTATCGGCCGCGAGGCGCACCGCGTCGGCGAAGCCGATGCGCTCGACTACGTCGCCGGTGCCATGCCGTTCAACGACGTGAGCGCCCGCACCCTCCAGCTCGAGAACCCCCTGTGGACCAGCGGCAAGGCGCTCGACACCTTCGCGCCCTGCGGTCCGGCGCTCGTCACCCTGGACGAAGCCGGCGACATCCAGGCACTCGGCCTGCGCACCTACCTGGACGGCGAGGTCGTCCAGGAGGGCAACACGAGCAACATGATCTTCGGCGTAGCCGAGACGGTCGCCTGGCTGTCTCGCACGATGACGCTGCTCCCTGGCGACATCATCGCCACCGGCACGCCGGCCGGCGTCGGCGGGATCCAGGGCATATTCCTTCGGGACGGGAGCACCGTCCAGGTCGAGGTCGACGGCCTGGGAACGGTCACCAACCCGATCCGCGCCGCCTCCTAGCGCCGGCCCGGCGCCGCTCGCTCAGGCGCCGGCGAGCACGGCGTTCAGGGCCGAGCCCAGCTCGGCCGCCGGATCTTCTGCCGCCCCGGCACTGCGCCAGGCGACGAACCGGTCGGGCCGAACGAGCACGGCACCCTCGCGCGAGATTCCGCGATTGCGCGCCCAGAGGCTCCTGGGGTCGAACAGGTCGCCTTCGACGTGGCCGATCCTGACGGCGTCGACCGGCTGCCCGGCGGCGGCCAGGGCCTGGGCAGCTTCGAGCCAGGACTGGCCGTCCTCGCCGGCGATCAGCAGAAAACGACCGGGCTCGACCAGGTCCTTGATCGGCCTGCGCCCGCCCTCCTCGTCGTCGACCCAGGCGTGCGGGAGCGGAGATCCCGGCCGGGTCGACGGAATATGGATTCTCATGTCGTCCGGACTCTCGACCGGCGGGGTGCCGTCCTCCACGACGGCGGCCGACTCGTAGGCGTAGCCGTACTCGACGTTGTGCTCGGAGAACTCCTGTGACTGGGCGCGCACCGCAGCCAGGAAGGCGCCACGGGCCTCGGCGTCCTCCTCCCTGCCGCTCCAGAGGCGCGCGAGCGCGGCGCGGTTTGCCTCCTCGTCCTGCTCCGGGCTGAGCCCCGTTGCGTTGAAGATCATCAGCTGCCCGAGCGCGTTCTCCATCGACCTCTGGACGTTGCGCGCGTCCACCGGCTTGCGCTCGGCCTCGTAGGTGTCGAGGAGGCCGGGACCCGCCTGCCCCTCCAGCACGGCGGCGAGCTTCCAGCAGAGGTTGTGGGCGTCATGGACGGCGCTGGTCAGCCCCAGCCCCCCGGTTGGCGGGTGACGGTGAGCCGCGTCGCCGATGAGGAAGACGCGGCCCTCGCGAAAGCGCTCGGCCAGCACCGCTCCGACATCCCAGCGGGTTACGCGGTGGACCTCCATCTCGAGCTCCTCGATGCCCAGCGACTCGCGGACCATCGTTTCGACGGCATCCTCTTCGGGCATCCGCGGATCGTCGGGAAGGAAGATGATGTGAATCGCCCATTCCTCCGACTTCGGACCCCAGTGATCGGGGCCCATCGGGGCGAGCACGAAGCTCGCACCGCTGCGCGGCGCGGCGACCCAGCGCAGGAGAACGTCCTCCTCGTCGCCGGTCACTCCCGACAGGTCGGCGCTCACGTAGAGCGAGTAGGTGATGGCGAGCCTGTCGAAGCCCTCGTAGCCGATCCCGACGAGCTCGGGGACCGTGCGGCCCCCGTCGGCGGCGACCAGGTACTGGGCCCTCACCTGGTATTCGCTCCCGGCCTCACGGTCGAGGATCGTCGCCGTCACCCCGTCGTCGTCCTGCTCGAGGGCCGTCAACTCGTGGCCGAAGCGAATCTTCCCGGGGGCGAGTTCCTCGGCGCGCTCCTTGAGCACCGGCTCGAGGCGGATCTGGGGAAGGTTGAGCTGCCGGAAGGCGCTGGCCGAGCGCCAGCTCTCGTCATCGCCGCCTGCGCCCCAGCACTCCAGCCGGGCCAGGAGGCGCCCGTCGTCGGGGTGGCCTCCTGACAGGCCCGAGTACCAGGCGGTCGCTGCCATCTGCCCGGGCGGGGTGCTCTGACGCTCTATCTCCTCGTAAGCGCCGCAGTCGTCGAGGATCTCGAGAGCCCTCTGGTTGAGCACGTGGGCCTTGGGGAGCGTCGACGTGGTCGGCTGCGAGCTGACCAGCAGGTGGTCTACCCCCAGGCGGGACAGCAGCATCGACGAGGTGAGCCCTGCTCCCCCGCCCCCAACAACCAGAACTGGAACCTCTTCCACCTGAATCTCCCCTTGGCCGATTGCGCGGCGCAAACTGTATACAGTCTGGGCCAAGCTCGCCGGCCCACCCCCACGGCAATTCGGACCGGGCCGTCAACTTCAATTGCGGCCGTGGCCAGAGGCGCAAAGACCGGGCGGCCGGTTCGCAGTTTCGACGTAGGCCAGCGTCAGGACCTCTTCCTGATCGCCGCGGTGACCACGGTGATCGTCATCCGTCTGCAGCTGTGGATCACCAACTACCCGTCGCTGTCGCCGGGCAAGCTCCACATCGCTCACCTCCTGTGGGGCGGCGTCTTCATGACCGCTGCCATCTGGATGCTCGCCTCCTACATCGGCCGGCGCCTGGTGGCCCCGGCGGTGATTATCGGCGGCGTCGGATTCGGCTTCTTCATCGACGAGGTCGGCAAGTTCGTCACCGCCGACAACGACTACTTCTTCCAGCCGACCGCGGCGATCATCTACGTCGTCTTCATCGTCCTCTTCCTCGTCTCGAGGTGGATTGGGAGTCGCCGGCTGGGGGAACGGGAGCGGATCGCCAACGCAGCCGCCCTGGAGAGCGAGAGGTACATCGACGGGATGAGCCCCTACGAGCGCCAGACGGCGATCGAGCTGCTCGAGCCGATCCGGGGCAATCCCCAGGCGAAGGAGCTGCTCGGCGCGATCGAGGCCACCCGGCCGGACGCCGAGGAGGAGCCCGGGCGGCTCGAACGGCTGGTCCTCTGGATGCAGCGCACCTACGACGACTGGGTCCAGACCGGCTGGTTCCAGGCCACGATGATCGGCGCGGTGGTGGTCGCGATCCTGGTTACCGCCTTCGGGATCATCGACCTGATCTTCCTGTCGGGCAGCCCGGGATCCGCGGTGGCGCCCGGCTACCGAACCGACGGCCTCGGGAACCTGAAGGTCGGCAACCTGTTCCCGCTGCTGTCGAGCACGGTGGCGAGCGCGATCGGAATAGCGGGGATCGTCCCGCTGGTCCGGGGAGACCGGATCAAGGCCTACCGCCGCTTCAGGCTGGCCCTGATGATCTCCGTCTTCATCACCTACCCGTTCATCTTCGCCGAGAGCTCCTTCGCCGCCGTCTCGGGGCTGCTCGTCACCCTCGCCGCCCTGGGAACGGTCTCGGCGATGCTCCGCCAGGAGGAGCAGGAGGCGCCGGTCCGGAGCCCGGAGCCGGTCTAGGCGCGGCAGGAGGCCGAGCCGGTGTCCGACCCCGCGCCGGCCACGCCGGCCCACTCCCATTCGTAGGAGTCGCCGGAGAGAGTGAGCCGCAGCAGCCCAAAGGTGTCGGTGATGACCTTGGCGCTCCCCGCCCGGTCGATGGCCGGGTAGAAGCTGTAGCCCCCGCTACCGACGACCCACTGCCGCGGTCCGTCGGCGGAGGGCTGGCCGCTCGCGTCGAGCGGGTCAAAGCGCTGGTAGTGGTGGTCGTGGCCGCTGAGCACCACGTCGCCCCCGAGCTCGTACATCGCCTCCCAGAGGGCAGAGACCGACGACTGGTCTCCGTGGCTTCCGCCTGAGGCGCGTGGGTGGTGCCAGTAGGCCAGCGTGCACTTACCGGCTGCGCGCGCCTGCGTCAGCTCGCTGCGCAGCCACTGCTCCTGGGCCGATCCGGAGCCGCAGGCAACCACCGTGCAGGCGTCGTTCGAGTTGAGCGCCAGGATTCGCCAGCTGCCCGAGTCGTAGGCGTACCAGCCGGAGCCGCGGTCGCCGGTCTCGACCCCAATGCTCTCGAAGTAGTCGAAGTAGCCGGAGGCGTCGGCGGTGTAGTACTCGTGGTTGCCGGGCACCGGCCTCAGGCGAGTCGCGAGCGGGCCCCACGAGAGGGCGAAGGCGCTTTGGTAATCGAAGAGCTTCCCGCTCGAGTACTGGTTGTCTCCCAGCAGCAGGACCTTCTCCTCGGAGTCCCGGACGAGCGCCGCGACCGAGGCCTGGCCGCAGCGCGTGGCCGTCCCCTGGCCCCCGTTCCACTGGCTGCTGGAGGCCGGGCACGAGATGTCGCCGACGGCCGCCACCGGTGCGGGCGTGCTCCGGGCCAGTACCGGTATCGCCGAGGTGCGGACCGTCCCGCTGCGGGCCGAGAGCTTGAGCGTGTAGCTCTTGCCGGCCGCCAGCTGGGAGCTCATGTCGATGGCCGAGTCGACGCCGTCCAGCAGGGCCGGGCCTGCGATCGAGGAGACCGTCTTGTATGAGGAGACATCGTGGGCCTCGCCGTCCTTCCACGAAGCCGAGACCTTTCTGGCAGCAACCCCGGCGGACGCGACCGATGGGTCCAGGGAGAGCAGCACGTCGGAGCCGCTCCACGACGAGGGGACGTGGAACTTCAGGTAGGCCACGCGGCCGTCTCCCAGCCTGAGGGTCTTCATCGACGTGTTGCGTGACTTCCCCCCGCCGGAGAGCATCTTCTGGCTCGCGCCGGCTGTGGAGGAGGCAGCCTGCGCCGGTGAGGCAAGGAGAGCCGCCGCGCCGATCGCGACGGCCATCGCTGCGAGGTGCGTGCTCTTTCCCATCCCGGAAACGCTAACCCACGCCGGACCGGCGAGTTGCGATCGCGGCGTCGCTACGGTCCGGTGATGATCAGCCGACGAGAAGCCCTCCTCGCCGGCCTGGCCGGAGCGGGGACGGCCCTGGCCGGCTGCGGTGGCCGCGCCGGAGCAATAACCGGCAAGCGCCGCCGGGTGGTGGTCATCGGTGCCGGGATGGCGGGGCTCGGCGCGGCGCGGGTGCTTAAGGACCGGGATGTAGAGGTCATCCTGCTCGAAGCCCGCGACCGAATCGGTGGGCGGGTCCACACGGTGGAGCGGTTCGGCACGAAGATCGACCTCGGCGCCTCGTGGATCCACGACAGCCGCGGTAACCCCCTGACCGAAGTGGCGCGCCGGGCGGGGCTGGAGACCGTCCCGACCGACTACCAGGCGGTACTGGCGCGCTTCGCCGGCGGCGAGCCGGTCTCCGCCGCCCAGCTGGAGCGGGTCTTCGGCGCCTACGACTCGATCCAGTCCTCGCTCTACCGGCGCGCCCGTCGCTCACCGCGCTCGCCGCTGGCCCCGGCACTCCGGGCCGAGATCTCGCGCCGGAGCCTCTCAGCGTCCGACCGCAATGTCCTCGACTGGATTCTCGGTATCGAGATCCCGCTCGACCTTGCCGCCGACGCCGACCGGCTTAGCCTTGACGGCTACTACGAGGGCGAGAGCTGGAGCGGGGGACCGGACCTCCTGGTCCGGGGAGGCGCCGGGCAGCTCGTCGACGCCGTCGCCGCCGGGCTGCAGCCCAGGACCGGGACCGAGGTCACGTCGATCCGCAGCCGCAGCAACGGGGTCAGCGTGATCACAGCCTCGGGCGAGACGGTCGCCGCCGACGGGTGCGTGGTGACCGTCCCCCTCGGCGTCCTGAAGGCCGGCGCCATCCGTTTCGATCCGCCGCTGCCCGCCGGTCACCGCAGGGCCATCACCCGTGTCGGTTTCGGCCTGCTGGAGAAGACATTCCTCTCCTACGGGGAGAGCTGGTGGCAACGGGACGCCGAGGTGCTGGGAACGGTCGGCGCTCCACCCTCCCGCGCGGTAGCGACGTTCATCCTGTCGCGCATGACCGGCACGCCCCTCGCCGTGGGCTTCACCGGCGGGAGCTGGGCCAGGGCGCTCGAGCGCTCGGGATCTGCCACCGACGCGGTGGTGCAGAGCCTGCGGGCGGGTTTCGGCGACCGTGCCGCACCCGCGGAGAGCCTCTCCACCGCCTGGCAGGCGGACCGGTTCGCCCGCGGCTCCTACTCGAGCCTCGCCCCCGGCGCAGCCGCTGCAGACCGCAGCGTTATGGGCCGGCCCGCAGGAAGGGTCATCCTCGCCGGGGAGCACACGAGCATCGCGCGACCGTCGACCATGGACGGCGCCTGGCTGGCCGGCCAGCGGGCCGCGACGCGACTGATACGCGAGCTGTAGCCGAGCCGGTCCGGAAACCCGCAAACTGCGAAGTCGCTGGGGCCGGTTCGGTTCTACGCGTGTACAAGGCCGGCGGTGGAGACTTGGACAGCGGTCGAACGACGCCGCTATCCGGGACGACGATCATCGGCAGCCGGGCCGCGGTGCACCGCCCGGGTGCGTGCGGCGGGAGCGAGGGAAGGACAAGGCAATGAAGCTGGTGATCGGCATCGTTCGGCCGGAGCGCACCAACGCGGTGCTCGAGGCTCTCTACCACGCAGAGGTCAGGGGCCTTTCCATGAGCCGCGTGCAGGGGCACGGCGGTGAACTGGACCGCGTGGAGACCTACCGCGGAACCCGCGTCAAGATGGGCCTGTCGGAGAAGGTGCGGATCGAGATCGCCGTCTCCGACGAGTTCGTCGACCCGACCGTCGACGCCCTCTGCGAGGGCGCCCGGACCGGCGAGGTCGGCGACGGCAAGATCTTCGTCGTTCCCCTGGACCGGGTCGTCCGCATCCGTTCCGGCCAGGAAGACCAGAGCGCCGTCACGCCGGTGGGCGCCTGATGCCTGCCGGGATCGACACGGGAGACACGGCGTGGATGATGATGGCCACGGCGCTGGTGCTGCTGATGACCCCGGCCCTCGGGCTCTTCTACGCCGGCCTCGTGCGCTCCAAGAACACGCTCAACACCTTCATGATGTGCGCGGCGGCGCTCGCGATCGCGACGATCACCTGGGCGGCCGTCGGCTACTCGCTGGCCTTCGACGGTGACGGGCCGATCATCGGCGGGCTCGGCAACGCCTTCCTCAACGGCGTCGGCTTCGAGCCCCGTGAAGGCCTGGCCATCCCGGGCCTCCTCTTCATGGCCTTCCAGGCGACCTTCTGCATCATCACCACGGCCCTGGTCTGCGGGGCGGTCGTGGAGCGGATGCGCTTCGGCCCCTTCCTCCTCTTCGCCGCGCTCTGGTCGGTGCTGGTCTATGCCGTACTCGCCCACTGGGCCTTCGGCGGCGGCTGGCTCCAGGCGAAGGGCACGCTCGACTTCGCCGGCGGCATCCCGGTCGAGATGGCCTCGGGCTTCTCGGCCCTGGCTGCTGCCCTCGTGGTCGGCGCGCGACGGGACTACGGGCGCCAGGCGCTCCTGCCCCACAATTCGATGTATGTCCTACTCGGCGCCGGCCTGCTGTGGTTCGGCTGGTTCGGGTTCAACGGCGGCAGCGGGTTTGGTGCCGGGCAGGCCAGCGTCCTGGCCTTCGTGAACACCCTCCTGTGCCCCGCCTGCACCCTGGCGGCGTGGTTCGTGCTCGACCTGATCCGAACCAGGCGGATAACGGCTATCGGCGCCGCCACGGCGATCATCGTCGGCTGCGTCGCCATCACCCCCGCGGCCGGCTTCATAAGCCCGGCCTGGGCCATGGCCCTGGGCATCGTTGCCGCCGTCCCCAGCTACGCGGTCATCGCCTGGCGGACGCGCACCCGGGTGGACGAGACGCTCGACGTGCTGGCCGCCCACGGGATCGCGGGCCTGACGGGAATTCTCGTGATCGGCCTCGTCGCCCAGGAGGCCTGGAACGGCGTGGCCGACGGCCTTATCTACGGCAACCCGGAGCAGTTCCTCTGGCAGCTCCTGGCCGTGGTTGTGACCCCGGCGTACGCCTTCATCGTCACCTTCGTGCTGCTCAAGCTCATCGGGGCCGTCTGGCCGCTGCGGGCGACCGAGGAGCAGGAGGCCATCGGTCTCGACATTGTCGACCACGGCGAGGAGGCCTACGCCACCGGCGAGGGCGCCCTGCTGATCATGCACGAGGACGCCGTCAAGGAGAGGGAGGCCGCTGCCGCCGGGGTCTGACCCGGCGGCAGCCACTAGTCGGGGAGACAGGATTTGAACCTGCGACCGCCCGGCCCCCAGCCGGGTGCGCTACCAGACTGCGCCACTCCCCGTGGCCCTTCATTCCCGCAAGCGGGCGACGGGAATCGAACCCGCCCTAGAAGCTTGGAAGGCTCCTGTGCAACCACAACACTTCGCCCGCAAGCGCTCCCAATGCTATCGCGCGCCGCCAGTATCCGGCCGCTCTCTCAGCGCTTGCGAACAGTGACGACCTGCGTCATCTGCACCGGATGCAGCGAGCAGAAGAGCTTGTAGCGCCCGGGCACGTCGAAGCGCCGGGTGAAGGTCGTTCCCTTCTTCTGCCAGTCCGAGCTGAAGCCGCGGGGCCCGTCGGCGACGGTCACGTCGTGCTGCAGGTCGCCGGTGAACTTCCAGCTGACTCTCCCGCCCTTGCGGATCGAGATGTTCTGGCGCGTGTAGTAGGCATCGCCGATGCTCAGGGATGCGGCCAAACCCCCGCGCAGGAGGGAGCCTGGCGGCCTGCCGATAGTGCGGGCGCGGCCGTTGGACCCGAGTCCGGTCAGCGGGACCCGGTAGACAGGCGGCTTGGAGCGCCCCGGCGTGCTGGTGCCGATGTTCTTCACGTCGCCCGGAAGCGCCGGGCAGCCGCCGGGCGCCTGCTCTTCCCGGGCCAGGTAGACCAGCATCAGGCCCATAGCCCGGGTGTGGAGGCGGGAGTTGTCGTAGATGGAAGAGAGCTTGAGATCCTCGCCGGCCCGGACGGGGATTCCCGACCTGCTCTCCAGCCGGCTCATGTTTATCGGCCCCGGCTCGTGGAGGACCGGCTTGACGTTGTAGAAGGGATGGCTCGCCAGTCCCCAGGTAGGACGAGAGCGATAGAGCGGACGGTCGCCGCAGGCCGGCTGGCTCAGGGTCAGCTCATAAGCGCCGCCGTGAACGTGACCGAGGCCGGCCACGATCCGTCCGTTGAACGGCGCCTGGCGAACATGGGTCTTCACGTCGCGGCTGCCGGGCCTGCCGTCGCCGGCAACGTCGTATACGAGCCCCTGGCGGCCGCGTGAGGCGTCAAAGGACATCGGCGTCACCGGCTTGAGCGTCGGGTCGTCGTCCCAGGTGAGGGTCCACCGGATCTTCACCGAGTCCACCTGGGCCCGGTGGTTCATGAGCATCCAGACGATCGCCCACTTGTCGGCCGCCTCGACGCGATACCCGTAACCGGGCGGGAGTTTCATGATGGCCCGCTCCTCGCCGTCTCCGTAGAACGGTCGGTTACCGGGTCCGTTCCCGTAGGCGGCAAACACGATGTGGTGGAGCATGATCCGGCTGATCGGCACCTCACGGCCGGTCTTCGGGTCCACCACGTCGGCGGCCATCTCGGTGATGAAGCCGTCGCCCGGGGGCTTCGCCACGCCGGGCGTGACCGCCTTCTCGACGGCGTAGCCGTCGACGGTTATCTCCTTTGAGGTGAAGGTGAGCTTCTGCGGGCCTGCTTCGGCCGGGGCGGCACCCAGCGCCGCCGCGAAACAGACGACCAACCCGATCGGCAGAAGCCTCCCCACGCGGTGAGGGTACCGCGCGTGACGCGCCAACCGCGCCCCTAGACTCGGCGCGTGAGCCGCCGAACCGCCGGGACGATCCTCGCCGTCGTCGGCGCGCTGGTCCTCCTCGACGTTGCGCTGACCGTCGCCTGGCGAGAGCCGGTGACCTGGCTGCTCAGCCGCGGCGACCAGTCCCGGCTCTCCGAACAGCTCGACGAGGTCGACCGCAGCTTCGGGGCGTCGGTCGCCGGGCAGCTCCCGGAGCGCGGGTCGCCGGAGCTCCGGATTGCGCTTGCGGCACGGGCGTTCGCCGAACGCGCCCGGCCCGGGGACCCTCTCGGCCGGCTCGAGATGCCCGCCATCAGCCAGCGCTCGATCGTCCTCCAGGGGACGGGACAGGCCGAGCTGCGCAAGGGGCCCGGCCACTACGAGCCCACGTCGCTGCCAGGCCAGCGGGGGACGGTCGGGATCGCCGGCCACCGCACCACCTGGGAGCAGCCGTTCCGGCGGATCAACGAGCTGGAGGCCGGCGACCGCCTGGTCATGGCCATGGCCTACGGCCGCTTCACATACCTGGTGGAGAAGACCCGGATCGTCAGGCCCTCGGAGGTGAGCGTGCTCGCGGCGGGCCGGGGACGGGAGCGGCTGGTCCTTACCGCCTGCCACCCGCTCTACAGCACCGCGCAGCGGATCGTGGTCTTCGCTCGGCTGGAGAGCGCCGTTCCGCTGGGCGTCGCCGCCTGAGCGACAACGGGGGACCGAGGAATCGAACCTCGAGCAAGGGTTTTGGAGACCCCTATGTTGCCATTACACCAGTCCCCCAGCGGGGCCGGAGGATAGCCCGCCGGCCGATGCCCCGGTCGGCACCGGCCCCCGGCGCAGGAGCCGTCCGGGCGGCGAATATGGTCGGCCTGCCAGCCAACCCGCCGAATCGAGGTCCCATGCGCCATCCCGTTCTCCCCGCTGTTGCCGTCGCCGCCGTGGCGGCCCTCGGACTCGCCGCCTGCGGCTCGGACCAGACCGAGACCGTCGACGTGACCGACAAGGTCACCGACACCGTCCAGGCCACCGACACCGTGACCGACACGGTCACCACCGGCGGCGGAGACGTAAACCTCACCTGCAACGTGGGCGGGCTGAAGAACGTCCAGGGCGGCCAGGCGACCGTGACGATCACCGGCAGCAACGTCGACCCGAGCCAGGCCGACTCGGCCACCTGCCCGGAGGCGAAGGTCGTCGCCCGCCAGGTGACCGCCGGCGGTGCCGAGATGCCGGTGAACGCGGACGGCTTCCAGTGCGAGCCATCGGTCCAGTCGACCGGTCCCGACGTCGTTGACTGGGAATGCAACTTCAAGGGCGCCGACACGGCGACCGACATCACGATGAGCTTCCAGGTCACTTACACCGGTTGACCGGCGAGCACGCCCCTCAGGGAGGGAGTGCGGGCGGAGGGACTCGAACCCCCACGGCCAAGGCCACCGGCTCCTAAGGCCGACGCGTCTACCAATTCCGCCACGCCCGCGCGCCCGCGAGCCTAGCCGCAGCGCGGCAGCCCCGGTGCGCCGCTGGCGCGCTGCCGAAGCTCCCGATATCTTCGCTGGCGGTGACCAGGGTCGAACACATCGGAGAGCCGGTAATCGAGCACCCGAACCGCGAGGGGTCGGGCCCCCAGTCGATGCGGGCTGTCGTGATCATCCTGCTGCTCGCCTCCACCCTCCTGATCGCGATCGTCACCTTTGGCGGCTGGAGCGTCCTGATGGGGATGAAGGCGGTCTGCATCGCCTGGATCCTGCTCTACCTTGCCTGCGCCTGGTACGTCGGCAAGTGGAACCGTGGACTTCTGCCGGTGATTGCCGCCCTGGCCACCATGATGGGCGTCTTCGCCCTGGTTGCCGTCCCTGCGTGGACCGACCGCAACGCCCCCGGCCTCACGCAGCCGGCGATCGACTCCGGCGTGCTCGGCACCCTCACCGCACTGCTGGTGCCGGTTCAGATCCTCCTCATCGCGGCCGCGATGTATGCGTTCAACCAGAAGTGGAACGTCGAGGTTGAACACTGGCCCGAAGAGGAAGGACGATTGCCCGCCGGCGCCTGAGCATCGCTCCGGCGCGCGACCATCACCCGGCCCGGGTGGCGGAACGGCAGACGCGGGGGTCTCAAAAACCCCTGTCCTCACGGACGTGCGGGTTCGAATCCCGCCCCGGGCACTGCGGCTCCGCCACCGGCGCGGCCTGACGGCCACTAGCCTCCGGAGGTAATCATGCGCGACTACCTCGAGCGAGCCCATGAGTGGCTCGAAGGCCAGCACGAGTCGCACCGCGACCGTCACCCGGTGCTGCGGGCCTTCCTGGTCGGCCTCGGCGCGGTACTGATCCCCGTCGGCATCGTCCTGATCCCGCTTCCGGGCCCCGGGTTCCTGCTGATAGCGGTTGGGCTGGGGATCCTTTCGCTGGAGTTCCACTGGCCCCGGAGGATGCTCAGGAAGCTGATGGACTCACCGCTGATGGGTGCTCCCCCAAAGGCCGCCGAGCCCCTGCCTGCCCAGGCCGGAGGCGAGGGTTCCGGACCCGTGCGTCCTGCGGACGCCGCCCCGGATCCCGAAGACGCTCAGCGCAGGTAGCGGACCAGCGGCTGGCCGGACCCCTCGCTGAGGGTGTAGTAGCCCGCGCAGTCCGGCGCCGCGGCAACCGTTTCGCCCTGGGGCTCGACCTCGGCCAGCCGCGGCGAGGGAGTCTTCCTGAGCGCGTCAGCGACCGAGGACCCGCCGTAGGCGTCGAGGCCGAAGTAGCTGCGCACCAGGACCGTCTTTCCGTCGGGGCAGGCATCGGCCGCCGTGACGAGGCCCTCCCCCAGCTCGCGCAGGTACTCGAGCGTGACGGTCTCGCCGGCGAACGAAGGCGCCGTGGCCCTGTAGACGCGAGAGCGGTCTTCCCGCTTGGTGATGACGAAGAGGTCTCCGCTCCGCGGATCCACGACCAGGGCCTCGGCGTCGCGCGGGCCGTCCGGGTATACGAGGTCGACGGAGTCCGCCGGCGCCGGCGGCAGCACCGCCCCGCTGGTCGAGGCGCCGAGGTCCGGCTCGGGAACGCGGTAGACGCGAACGGAGCCGCGCGAGGCATCGTTGTCACCGATGTCGCCGACGTAAATCCAGTCCGGTGATCCCGCCGGGCCGGGACCGCGGGCCATGTCCTCCCAGTCGACGTTCTCAGACCCGGCCAGTGGGAAGGTGGCCCTGACCTGTCCGTCGCTTCCCAGCGCGTAGAGACTGGCCGCCCCGCCACTGTCGTTGTGGGCCCAGACCACACCTCGGTTCGTGCGGCTGGCGGCCAGGCCAGAGGCCTCGGTCACGGGGCCCCGAACGGCCCCCAGAACGACGCTTCGGGCGGTCGCTGCCCCGGCCTGCCCCTGCCGTGCCGCATCCTGCTCGCCGGTCAGCGTGCGCTGGGTCGAACCCCTGCCGCCATCTGTCCCGTTCCCCGAAAGCAGGGCCACGGCAAGGGCCACGGCTACGCCGACAACCCCGACGACCAGCACGATCGCGAGCCGGCGGCCCACCGGCGTCAGCGCGGAAGGTTGAGCCCGACGAGCCTTGGCAGCTCGCTGATGAGGCCGGTCACCGGGTCGACCCGCCGCCCCTGCGCCTGGGCGTCCTCGCGGCGGATCATCGCTGCGCGGATCAGGTTCCCGCCGATCGAGCGCGCCGGCTCGGGGGGAAACGCCTTGACCCTCGGCTCGACCAGCGGCAGCCGCGTGTACTCGTCGTCGACGCCGAGCGCCAGGCCGCTGAGGATCTTGCCGCCAAGGTGCGAGGGGCCGACACCGTGGCCGGTGAACCCCCAGCCGGCGTGGAGGCGACCGCTGCTGCGGTAGATGGGGAGTGTCCGGGGGGCGACGTCGATCGGCCCACCCCAGGCGTCGGTCACCTCCCGTCCCTCGAGCGCGGGAAAGAAGCGGCGCATCGTGGCGGCCGTCCGCTCCACGACCTCCGGGTCGACGTGGAGCTCCGGGGAATGGAGCCCGCGGGGCGCCACGCGGCCGCCGCCCCAGCCAAAGGCGATGCGCCCATCCCTGGTGGTGCGGAAGTAGTGGATCATCTTCTGGCAGTCGGTGATCGCCTCTCCCCCGGTCCAGCCGATCTCCTCGATCACGTCGGGCACCGGCTCGGTGAGGACGATGTGGCTGGAGGCGACGCTGATCTCGCGCGAGAAGGCGGGCCAGCGCGAGGTCCGCCAGTTGACCGCGAGGACGGCGTTTCCGGCGTGGACGCGCCCCCGCCCGGTACGCACGGTGATCGAGTGCTCGGACTGGTCGATCTCCCCGACCTCGCTGTGCTCGAAGAGCTTCACCCCGCGACGCAGCAGGGCTTCACGCAGGCCGAAGGCAAGGCGTGCCGGCTGGACCGTCGCCCCGATCCTCTTCCATGCGCCGCCACGGAAGACCGGCGACCGGCAGAGCTCGTCAACCTGCTCGGGAAGCAGTTCGACGACCTCCTCATCGATCCCAAGGCGGCTCAGGCCCCAGAGCGCATCGCGCCAGGCGCCGTCCTGGTAGGGAGCGGCCGAGACCTCGAGGTGTGGCGCCTGGTGGTACCAGGCATCGAACTTCTGCGAGCGGCAGAACTCGCCGATCTGGAGAATCGAGCGATCGGCCTGCCTGGCCAGCTCCAGCGCCGGGTCCAGGCCGTAGGTGCCGGCGAGCTCGGGAACGTACTCCCAGTAGCCGTTAACGAATCCTCCGTTGCGCCCACTCGGGCCGTGGCCGGCCTGCCCGGCCTCCAGCACGACAACCTCTGTCTCAGGGTCACGCTCCAGCAGCTGCCAGGCGGTCCACATTCCCAGGTAGCCGGCGCCAATGATCACTACGTCGGCGTCGAGCGGCCCCTCGAGCGGCGGCGCCGCCTCGGGCGGGCCGCCGGCCTCTTCGATCCACCAGCCTGTAGCGGTGTGCTGCATCGCGGTCAAGATATCGCCGCCGCTCAGGCGAGCAGCGCCTGGAGCTCGTCGGCCATGCCCGGAGCACAGGCCATCACCCCGGCGGGGAGGTCGCCGGCCGGCTCCAGCTCCCTGACCTCGAGTCCGGCGGCCTCGCAGATAATGCGGCCCGCGGCCACATCCCACTCCTTCACGCCGCGCTCGAAGTAGGCGTCGCACCGGCCGGCGGCCAGCCAGGCGAGGTCGAGGGCGGCGCTTCCACCTCGGCGGATGTCCCGGACCACAGGCAGGAGCCGGGCCACGGTGACCGCCTGGCCGCGCCGCACCTCGGCGTCGTAACCGAAGCCGGTGGCCAGCAGGCAACGGCCAAGGTCGGTGACCATCGTGGGAGCAATCCCTGCTCCGTTCAGCTCCGGCGTCCCTCCGGCGGGGGCGGTGAAGCACTCCTCGCCGACCGGGTCGTAGACCACTCCGGCGTGCCCCTCGCAGGCGACCGAGACGCACCAGAGAGGGTTTCCGTAGATGTAATTGACCGTCCCGTCCAGAGGGTCGACGATCCAGCGCAGCCCACTGGAGCCGGCGCGCTCCTCGCCTTCCTCACCCACGACGCTGTCGTCCGGGCGCCGCTCGGAGATCACCCTGCGAATCGCCTCCTCGGCGGCAACGTCGGCCTCCGTTACGGGGTCGGTGGGCGTGCTCTTGGTCTGGACTGCGCCGGCGACCCGGCCCTGGCAGTCGAGCAATACGGAGGCCGCGGCCCGCGCCGCCTCCTGCGCGACGGCCAGGAGCTGCCCGTCGTCGGGCTCGCTCACGCAGCCGCCAGGTCGAGGGCGGGACGCCGGTCGACCCAGGGACTGGCCTGCTCGACCTGCCAGCCGAGCTGCATCAGCGTGACCTCGTCGCCCGGACGCCCGCCGAGCTGGGCCGAAAGGGGCAGTCCCAGCCCGTCGAAGCCGGCGGGCAGCGAGGCGGCCGGCTGGCCGATCGTGTTCCAGATCCCGTACCAGGGCACCCGGGCCGCCGCCGCGTTGAGCGTCCAGATGGCGCCGCGACCATGGAGCTCGCCAACCTCGAACGGGCGCCCCGACGGTCCCGGCATCAGCACGACGTCCGCGCGGTCGAAGACGGAGTTGATCTGCGCCGCAATCGCCGGCTCGGCGGCCCGGGCCTGGGCCAGCATCGAGTCGGAGACCAGGCTTCCCAGCCGGGCCATGCCCCGCGTGCGGCGCTCCAGCCGTTCCGGGTGGGGCAGGCCGGAGACGTCGTCGTTGATCGAACGCAGGTAGCGGGCAACGGTCGTAAGGAAGGCGGCCGGCGGATAGTCGATCTCCTGCTCGAAAACCTCGTGGCCGAGGTCTCTCAGCAGATCGGCGGTCTGGTGGACTGCAGCAAGCTGATCGGCTCCCAGCTTCGTCAGTGCGCCGGGCGGCGGCTTCACCGACACGGCAACACGCAGCTTGCCCGGGTCGGCCTGCGCAGCGGCTGCATAACCCTCGGGCGGGCCTTCCTCCGCCGCGGCGTCCATGAAGAGGGCGGCGTCCGCCACCGACCGGGCCAGCGGGCCGTAGACGGTCAGGCCGTTCCAGCCGTCGAAGTGGTTGGGGCCGAGCGAGATCCGGTCGCGCTGGGGCTTGAGGCCGAAAAGGCCGTTGAAGGACGCGGGAATGCGCACCGAACCTGCACCGTCGGAGCCGTGGGCCACCCCGCAGAGGCCCGCGGCGGCCGCCGCGCCGGCGCCACCGCTGGAGCCGCCGGTCGTGAAGTCCGGATTCCAGGGGTTGCGGGTCGAACCGAAGGCCAGCGTCTCGCACAGGGGCCAGATCGTGAGCTCCGGGACGTTGGTCTTGCCGATGATGATCGCCCCCGCCTCACGGAGCCGGACCACCATGTCGGAATCCTGCGGCGCCGGGCGCCGGTCGGTTGCCAGGCTGCCCCAGGCCGTGCGCTCGCCGGCCACGTCGGTGTCGTCCTTGATCGGGACCGGAACGCCGAGAAGCGGCTTCTCCTGCGCGGAGCCGCCGCCGGCCGCGTCGACGGCGTCCGCCTGCGCAAGCGCCTCCTCGGCGAAGACCACCCGGTAGGCGTTCAGCAGGGGGTCAACCTCGGCGATCCGCTCCAGCGTCGCCTCGACCACCTCACGGGCCGTGCACTCGCCGTCGCGAACCATCTGCGCCTGGCGGGCGGCTCCTGCGTAGGCGAGATCTGTGGCGTCCATTACCGGGCGAACACTAGTCTCCCCGCGCAGTGGCGACCATCGCGACCAGTGGCAACGTCCCCGGCGAGCCGCGCCCCGCGTTCGGCGAGGCCGAGCGAATCGCCGCCGAGGAGCTCGCCGGGCGGCTGGAGGAGATGGGCCGCGAAGCCGCGGTCCAGCCCTTCTGGGCCCGTCCTTACTGGTGGGCGTCCCAGGCGATCTGTGCCGCGATTGGGGTCATCGCGAGCGTGATCGCGATTCGGGGGCCCCTGGCCGGCCTCCTGATTGCCTTCGCGGCGCTGCTGCTCTCCCTTGCCGACGAAACGAGGTTCCGGCCCATCAGGCGCCTGACCCCGGCCCGCGGCGGCCAGAACGTCGTCTCGCGCCCCCTGGCCGACCCTCCCCCGGGCGGTGTATTCCTGGTGCTGACCGCCGCAATCGACGACCGGCGGCCGGCAAGAAGCGCCGGAGTTGCCCGCTCGCTGATCCTCGCCAATGCGATCGCCCTTGCCCTGGTGGCCGTCTGCGCGGGGATCCGGCTGGCCGGCTTCGGCGGGCTGCTGCTCGACATCGCCCAGCTGCTTCCCACCCTGTTCCTGCTGGCGATGATCCTTGCCCTCCTCGACCGTGGCACGGCGAATCCCGAGAGCGACACGAGCGCCTGCGACGCCGTACTGGAGCTCGTGGCCGTGCTCGACGCCGACCCGCCGGAGAACCTGGCGGTTGCCGTCGTACTGGCGGGCGGCGGCGACGCCCACGCGATCGGCCTGCGCCACTGGCTCATGACACGCAGGCGGCGAGGCATGAACCCGCGCGAGACCGCGATCCTCGCCGTCGAGAGCTGCCGCGAGGGAACCCCGGTCTGGTGGAAGCGCGACGGCACGGTAGTGGCCACCGGCCTTCACCCCCAGCTCAAGGCTGCGGCGACCCGCGCCGCGACCGAGCTGCCCTGGCTCGGGGCCCGGCCGGTCTCGGGACCGGATGCAACCGCCGCCGGGGTCGCCCGGGGCGGCCGCTGGCCGGCGCTGGCGATCGGCTCGCGCGCCGCCGAGGAAGAAGAGAGGCCGGTAGATGACGACTCCGCGGAGGGCAACCGGAAGCCGGGGCCTCCGGTCAGCGACAAGGAGCCGCTGGATCCGGTCGAGCGAGTGGTGGAGCTGGGCGAGGCGATCGTCCGCCAGCTGGACGAAGAGCTTGGGGACCGGAAGGAGCTCCGGCAGGACGGTCAGTCGTCGTCGTCGTGACCTTCGCCGTCTTCTTCCTCTTCCTCGTGGCTTTCCTCGCCGCCTCCCCCCGAAGGCTCGCCCGACGGGGCAGGCGGGGACGAACCTCCTTCGGTGCTGTCGTCGCCGCGCTCGTCCTTCCCTTCCCTGACCGTCTTCTTGACGGTCACCGTGGTAACCGCACCGGAGGATGGAGTGAGGGACCGGCCCAGGTCGTCGGGGCTGCCGTTTAGGCCGATCGGGCGCGAGACGATCTCGCCGGCCGCGACCGTGACCCCGGCTGCCGCCAGCACGCCCAGGACGGCGAGAACTCCGGTCAGGGCCACGCGGGACTTCATGGCTTGACCGTAGGGCCGGCCGGGGAAAGAGAAGGCAAAGCTTCACCGTCCGGGAAGGAGAGCCCGGCGACCAGGCCGCCACCGGGAGCGTCGGCCAGCGTCAGCGTGGCGTCCCAGCGCGAGGCCAGCTCGCGGGCGATCGCCAGGCCGAGACCGGTTCCGGCAGGACCGCCCTTCGAGGCCTCGCCCCGCCGGAAGCGCTCAAGGAGCTCGCCGGGAGGCTGCCCCTGGAGGCCTGGCCCACGGTCGGTGACGGTGACTGCCCCGGGGCCGGAGGCAATTTCCACCGGCTCCCCGGGCGCGTAGGACAGGGCGTTCTCCAGCAGGATGTCGAGGATCCGGTCGATCTCGGTCGCGTGGCAGCGAACCTCCCCACCACCGCCCGGCTCTACCGCGAGGCGGCATCCGGCTTCCGTGGCGGCAGCATCCCAGCGCTCCCCCGCCTCGACGACGGCCCGGTCGAGGTCGGCCCAGGCGTCCGGAGGCGGCGCCTCGCCGGCGCGGCTGAGCTCCAGCAGCTCGTCGACGATCAGCGAGAGGCGGTCAACCTCCGCCAGTGCGGCGTCGGCGTTCCCCTTCTCGGCGTCCCCCCGCGAATCGGCGCGAATCTCCTCGATGCGCAGGCGCAGCCCGGTCAGTGGGGTGCGGAGCTGGTGGGAGGCATCGGCTACGAACTCGCGCTGCGAGGCCAGGAGAACGGTCAGCCGCTCGGTCATCGTGTTGAAGCTCCGGGCCAGCGTCCGCTGCTCGGTGCTTCCCTCCACCTTCGCCCTGACCTCGAGGTCGCCGTCGGCGACACGCCGCGCGGCCCCGTCGAGGCGGACGATCGGGCCGGAGATCAGGCGCGCGATTACGAGACCGGCGATCAGCCCCAGGCCGATCACCAGCGCCCCGATCAGGGCCAGGCCCAGCCAGGAGCGCCGTATCGCCTCGTTCACCTCACTGACGCCCTGGGTAACCCTCACCGCGCCCGACGGCCGCGTCTCGGCATAGACCGGCACCGCGGTAGCCAGGATCTCCTCGCCCAGGTCTTCGGACCGACGGATCTCCTGCTCGGGTTCGCCCTTCAGGGCAGCCGCGATCTCGGGGCGGGTTCCATACCGCGACCCGGGAGCGGCAAACCCGGCCGAGTCGGAAACGACTCGCCCCCGCCGGTCGACGATGAGGACCCTCCCGCCTACGGCCAGGGAGGACCGCCTGGCCAGTGCCTCCAGCTCGCCGGTGCGCGGGGGGTTGAGAAGGCTGGCGGCCCGGGCGGCGACCGTCTCGGCCTGCGTACGGGCCTCGAGCCGGATCTCGGCATCCACACGGTCCCGGAGGCTGATCCCCAGCGGGACCAGGAGGGCCACGACCGAGAGCACCAGCACGTAGGCCAGCGCCAGCAGGATGCCGCCGCGAAGGCTCATGCCTAGCCGCCGTCGTCGGCCAGCCGGAACCCGACGCCACGGACCGTCTCGATCCAGCGCGGGTCGGAGGCATCATCACCGAGCTTCTTGCGCAGCCAGCCGATGTGGACGTCGAGGGTCTTGGTGGAGCCGAACCAGTTCTCGTCCCAGACCCGGCTCATCAGCTCGTCACGGGGGATCACGTCACCGGACGCGTAGGCGATCTCGGCGAGCAGGTCGAACTCCTTGCGGCTGAGCTCGAGCTCCTCTCCGTCGAGCGAGGCCTTGCGGGAGGCAGGGTCGATCCGCAGCCCCCTCACCTCGATCGCCTCGCGGTCGTCCTGCTCCTCGCTCTCCTCGGTCGGCGCACGCCGCAGCACCGCCCTGATGCGGGCAATCACCTCGGCGCTGGAGAAGGGCTTGACTACATAGTCGTCGGCCCCGATCTCCAGGCCGACGATGCGGTCGGTCTCGGTCCCGCGCGCGGTGAGCATGATGATCGGTACCTCGCTCTCCCGCCTGACCTCGCGGGCAAGATCGCGGCCGTCGCCGTCGGGAAGTCCCAGGTCGAGGAGGATCAGGTCGGGGCGCTGGCGCGTGAACTCTTCGAGGGCCTCCGCGACCGTCGGTGCCACCACGGGATCGAACCCCTCGCGGGCCAGGAGCCGCGAAAATGGCTCCGAGATCGAGAACTCGTCCTCGACTACCAGTATCCGGGGGCCGGCCACGGCCGGAGGGTATCCCGCCCTCAGGGCGTCCCGGCAGGCTTTGCCAACTCTTTCCCCTGCATTCGCTGGCCGTTTGCCGCCCCACCGGCACCCTGCAGCCATGAAGATCAACCGAAACGCATTTGCTGCCGGCGGAACCGTCCTGGCCCTTGGGGCCCTCGGGGCCGTCGCATTCGCCTCCGGAAGCTCCGGGGAAAACGGGGAGACGGCCTCAACGCAGGCCGCGCCGCCCGTCCGCACCGTCGTGGAACGCCGCACGGTGAAGGTCGTCAAGAAGAGCAAGGCCGGCGAAAAGGCTCCGGCTTCCAGCTCCAGCTCCGGATCCTCGGGATCCGGCGGCTCGGCCAGCGGCTACTCGGCGCCAGCCTCGTACCAGGCGCCCGCCAGCTACCAGCAGCCGGGCTCGGCCCCGAAGAAGGTCGAGAGCGGCTCCAGCCCCTCCTACGGCGGGGGCGAGTACGAGGACGAAGAAGAGCACGAGGAGTACGAAGAGGACGACGACCACGAAGAGGGCGACGACTGATCGCCGCCCCTGAACGCAACGAGAGAGAAGAGCAGAGATGAGCACGCCCGATACCACCCCGGCCCCCAGGCGCCCCCGGCGCCGCAACCGCACGATCCTTCCCGTGGCTGCGGCGACCGCGGTCGCCTTCCTCGGGGTGACCGGGTTCCTCGGTGCCCAGATGGCCGAGGGCAAGGACCCCCTGATCGGCTCCGGCAAGCAGGCGACCGCACAGGTCCAGCCGGCAACGGTGAAGAAGGTGATCATCACCAGGAAGGTGGTCGTCAAGCAGGAGGCCCCGGCTGCTGCCGCGGGTACCGCGGCAGCCGTTGCACCGGCCGCCGGTGGCGGCTACTCGTCGGCGCCGGTCCAGCAGAGCGCCCCGGCGCAGCCTGCCCCGGCACCGGCTCCTGCGCCGGTCCAGAGCGGGAGCTCCTGAGTGCCGGCAGCGACCACCACTGCAGCCGCCCGGATGTCGCCGGCCGAACGGGACCTGGAGCTGATGGGCACCCGCGTACGAATCCTCGTCGGTCTCCCGACTCGAGAGGGCGTCGACGCGCCCGAGGCTGCGGCCGATCGGGTCGAGGCCTTCCTGCGCGACTACGAAGCCCGCCTCTCGCGCTTTCGCGAGGACTCGGAGCTGAGCCTCCTCAACGCCGACCCGCGTGACGAGGTACCCGCCTCCGACCTGCTTCGCAGCGCCGTCAGCGCGGCGATCAAGGCAGCCGAAATCAGCGGCGGCCTCGTCGACCCGACCCTCCTGGACGACATCCAGGCGGCGGGCTACGCCGACCGCTGGACCGGTGAGGAGCGGATCGACCTCGCCGAAGCCCTTGCGGGGGAGCGCCCGGAGCCCGCCCCGGCCTCCGCCTCAGCGCAGCAGCGCTGGCGCGAGATCAAGGTCGATGACGAGGCCCGCGTGATCCGTCGCCCGGCCGGCCTGCAGATCGACAACGGCGGCTCCGGAAAGGGACATGCCGCCGACCTCGCCGCCGAGCTCCTCGACGGTTACGAGCACTGGGCCGTCGACTGCGGCGGCGACATCCGTATCGGCGGCGAGCTGGCCGCCGAGCGCGAGGTCGAGATCCTTGACGCCTTCACCGGAGCGCCCGGCGAGTCGATCGGCGTGCGGCGCGGCGCGGTAGCCACCAGCGGCATGCGCTCCCGTATCTGGCGCTCGCCTGACGGCGCGCCGGCACACCACATCCTCGACCCCTCCACCGGAAGGCCCGCCTTCACCGGCCTGGTCTCCGCGACCGCCCTGGCCCCCACCGCCCTCGAGGCCGAAACGCTCGCCAAGACCGCCCTGCTCAGCGGGCCGGTCGGCGCCCGCCGGATCCTCGCCCGCCACGGCGGCATCACCGTCGACGAGAATGGAAACCCCGAAAGGATCGGCCGGCTCGACGCACGGCCGGTCGTGAAGCTCAAGCTTCCAGGAGGCAACACCCGATGACCGGTCCCAATCCCCTCGAATACGGCTGGTGGCTGGCCTCCCGCTCTTCCGGCGTGGTCGCCTTCACCGCCGTCGCCATCTCGGTGATCATCGGGCTGATGATGGCCAACGGGCTACCCAGGCGCCCCGGCATCAAGAAGCAGCTCGTTGCGGTCCATGAGTCGACGGCACTCGCCGGCCTCGTCGCCATAGCGGTGCACGGGCTGACGCTGCTTGGAGACAGCTACCTGCACCCGACGATCTCCCAGATCGCAATCCCGTTCACGATCGACTACCGGCCCTTCTACACCGGCCTCGGAATCATCGCCGGCTGGGCCGCAATGTTCCTCGGCCTCAGCTTCTACGCGCGCCGGATGATCGGAAACAAGCGCTGGCGCTCAATCCACCGCGCCACGATCGTCGTCTGGGCCCTGGCCGTGGTCCACACGCTCGGCTCGGGGACCGACGCGGGGAGCCTCTGGCTGCAGGGGATCCTCGTGGTCACCGGGCTGCCGATTATCTTCCTCTTCCTGCGCCGGATCATCCCCGCATCGAAGCCCAAGGCGGCTCCCCTACCCGACTCGACGCCGGTCGAGAGGGCCGCAGCCCGGGCGAGGGCGCGCGTGCGCAGGGCACGGCCGGCAGGCCCGAGCGCATCGTGAGCGACGGGGTCCTGATCGTCGGCGGGGGCCTTGCCGGCCAGCGCTGCGCCGAGGCCCTGCGGCAGGGCGGCTACGGGGGTCCGGTGCGCATCGTCAGCGCCGAACCCCACGCCCCCTACGACCGCCCTCCCCTCTCAAAGGAGCTGCTGGCCGGGGACAAGGAGCACGAGGAGATCACCCTCAGGCCCGACGAGTGGCACGAGGAGAAGGGGATCGACCTCCTTCTGGGCGACCCGGCGGTGGCCCTCGACCCCGACGCCAGGCTCGTAACCCTCGAATCGGGCGCCGAGCTCGCCTATGACGACCTGGTGATCGCGACCGGCAGCCGCCCGGTCATGCTCCCGGATACCGAGGGCCTGGAGAACGTCCAGGCGCTGCGAACGGTCGACGACGCCCTGCGCCTCAGGGAGGCGCTCCGTCCCGGCTCGCGCCTGGCCATCGTCGGCGCCGGCCTGATCAGCCAGGAGGTGGCATCCACCGCCTCGAAGCGCGACGTGGCCGTGACCCTGGTCGAGGCCGAGCCTCTTCCCCTCGCCCGCGCCCTGCACCCCGACCTCGCGCTCTGGCTGGTCGATATGCAGCGCGCGGCCGGGATCGACGTGAGGCTCGACACCGCGGTCACGAAGATCACCAGCGAGGGCGACCGGGCGGTGGCCCTGGAGCTCAGTGACGGGAGCCGCCTCGAGGCCGATCACGTCCTCGTCGCCATCGGCATTCGCCCGGCCGCCGAGTGGCTCCCGGAAAGCCTCGAGACGCTCCTTGAGCGCAAGGAGATCCATGCCGCGGGCGATGTCGCCGGCGGCGAGCACTGGGAGGCGGCCGGCCGCCAGGGGCGCGCCGCAGCCCAGGAGATCCTCGGCAACCCGCCGGCCGATGAGGCCCTGAGCAGCTGGTGGACCGACATCCACGGTGTCCGCATCCAGGGGTTCGGAAGCTCGAACGATGCCGACGAGCTCCAGATCGAGGGGGATATGGAAGAGCCCTCCTTTACCGCCGTCGCCCTGCGCGACGGCACTCCCGTCGGGGCTCTCGCCGTTGCCTGCCCGCGCGAGGTGCCACGGCTGCGCGAGCTGCTCTCCGCCACCTGAGCGCGGAGCATCCTTTACCGAATCTTTCCCCTCCATTTCCAGGGGATTTCCCGGCATTCGGCCAAGCTGTGAAGCGTCCAACCGAACCAGGAGCAGAACCGCATGAGCCTCATTCCCACCATCGACGCCGCCGGCTGTGCCGCACACGGCGACTGCGTAGATATCGCGCCGACCATCTTCTCCCTTGAGGGCGATGTGGCGACGGTCATCGGCACCGGGCCGGACGACCTCCTGATGGCCGCCGCCGAGGCGTGCCCGTCCGTGGCGATCGTCGTCACCGACTCCGAAACCGGCCAGCAGGTCTACCCGTAGCCGCCATGGCCTCCGAGGCAGTCAAGAAGCAGCGGGCCGTGCGTCGCCGCATGTTCGGGCGCACGCTCATGGCCTGCGGGGCGCTCTTCTCCGCGCTCTTCGTGCTGATGACCGCGCAGCTGATGCTCGGGCGCGACCCGGCCGTCGGCGCCGGCAAGCAGCCGGCCGCCGTAGCCCAGGCGGCCGAGCGGACCGGGGAGGAAGGCGACCTGAAGAGCGTCGCCGGGCGGGCGCTCGGCGCCGTGGTCGGCAGCGTCCTCGCCGAGAGCTTCGAGGGCGACGAGAAGGGCGGCTGGCAGGAACCGGACCGTTCGGCCCCTGCACCCGCGCCGGTCCAGTCCGGCTCTTCCTGACCGAAGCCCGGCTCCCCGCGCCTCCACCGGGGCGCTGAAAGCGTCATGATTGACCCACCAACCAGGAGGCTCAATCCATGTCGCTCGTCGTAACCGAGGACCGCGGGCCGGTCCGGCACATAGTCCTCAACCGCCCCGAGAAGCGGAACGCTCTCAACGACACCATGATCCTCGAGCTGCGCGAGGCCGCGCAGTACGCCGCCGACGACCCGGAAGTTCGGGTCGTTGTTCTCCGCGGCGAGGGGCCGATGTTCTCCTCGGGAATGGACTTTGCCGCCTTCCAGCCGCTGGTCGACGACCCAACCACCCTGCGGCCGATGCGCCGCGTGATCCTGGAAGCCTGGAACCTCTTTGAGGAGATGCCCAAGCCCACGATCGCCCAGATCCAGGGAGCATGCATCGGCGGGGCGCTTGAACTCGCGCTCGCCTGCGACCTGCGAACGGTCGCCTCCGACGCCATCGTCGGACTCCCGGAGACACGCGTCGGCCTGATCCCTGACGTCGGCGGGTCGTCGAGGCTGCCCTCGGTGGTCGGCCTCGGGCGCGCCAAGGAGATGATCCTCGCCTCGAAGCTGATCGACGGAACCGAGGCCGAGCGGATCGGGCTCGCCAACCGCGTAGCGCCGCCCGACGGACTCGGGGCGGCAACCGACCAGCTGGTCGCCGAGCTGCTCGCCTGCGCTCCCGTGGCGGTGGGGCTCGCCAAGCGGGTAATCGACGGCGCCGCCAAGCCGGCCCTGGCCGTCAACCTCGACCACGAGGTCTCGGTCCAGGCGGTCTGCGCCGCCACCGACGACTTCGCCGAGGGGGTCCGCGCCTTCGGCGAGAAGCGCGATCCCTCGTTCAGCGGCAGCTGAGCGGGGCCAAACCTATACTCGCCGCCATGCCGCTACCGGAGCGTGTTTCGATCGTCGGCGCCAGCGGCGCCCTCGGCCAGGGCCTGGCCAGGCGCTGGGCCGCGGCCGGTATCCCGCTCGTCCTGGGCTCCCGCGACGCCTCCCGCGCCCAGTCCGCCGCCGGAGAGGTGACCGGCGCCGTGCCGGGAGCCGACGTCGAGTTCGGGGAGAACCACACCGCCGCCGAGGCAGCCCCCGTCGTAGCCGTTGCCGTTCCCTTTGCCGCCCAGGCGCAGACCTACAAGTCGATCGCCGACGCGCTGGCTCCCGGAACCATCGTCGTCGATGCAACCGTCCCGCTCGCCCCGGCCGTGGGCGGCAAGCCCACCCGCATCCTCGGCGTCTGGCAGGGCTCGGCCGCCGAGCAGGCCGCCGAGCTCGTCCCGGACGGCGTACGGGTCGTCAGCGCCTTCCACACCGTAAGCGCGGCGATGCTCGCCGACCCCGAGCACCGCTTCGAGGAGGACGTGCTGGTCTGCGGCGACGACGCCGACGCCAAGGCAGTCGCCTTTGGCCTGGTCGAAGCGATCGAAGGCCTGCGCGCAGTCGACGCCGGGCGGCTCGAGCAGTCGCGGATAGCCGAATCGCTCACGGCGATGATGATCGGCATCAACATCCGCAACAAGACACACGCCGGTATCCGAATCACCGGGCTGTGAGCGCGGGGCCGGTTGTCGTCCTCGCCGGCGGCACCGGCGGAGCGAAGCTGGCCCGCGGCATGCTCGACCTGGTCGGCGACGACCTTGTCGTGGTCGCCAACACCGCCGACGACATCGACATCTACGGCGCCGCGGTCTCACCGGACCCGGACCTCGTCTCCTTCACGCTCGCCGACATCATCGACTCGCGGGGCTGGGGCATCGATGGCGACACCTTCGGGGAGATGGATCGCCGGCGCGAGCAGGGCGAGCAGGTCTGGTTCAACCTCGGCGACCGCGACCTCGGCTGGTGCCGCCGCCGTCGTGAGCTGCTCGACGACGGGCTCACCCCCACCCAGGCGATGGCCCAGCTGGCCGGCAGCCTGGACCTGAAGGCCTCGGTGCTGCCGATGTCCGACCAGCCCGTGAGGACCGAGGTCACCGCCGGTGGCCGGACCATGGGTCTTCAGGAGTTCCTGATCCGCGAGAAGGGCCAGGGCCCGGTCGAGACAGTCGCCTTTTCCGGGATCGAGGACGCCACCCCGACCGGCGAGGTGCTGGCGGCGGTCGCAGCTGCCCGGGCGATTGTCATCGGCCCCTCGAACCCGGTCATCTCGATCGGCCCGATCCTCGCGCTGAAGGGGATGAAGGAGGCGATTGCCGACGCACCGGCACCGGTGGTCGCCGTCTCTCCCATAGTCGGCGGCCGGGTCCTCAAGGGACCGACCGCCGAATGCCTGGCCGCCTGGGGCCTCCCCGCGACAAACGAAGGCGTAGCCGCAGCATGGGCCGGGGTAGCCGACCTGCTGCTCGCCGACGAACCGGCACCCGGCGTGCCGGTGCCGGTTCAGGTGGTGCAGACCCTGATGGACACCCCGATGCGCCGGCAGCAGGTGGCCCGGGAAGCGCTCGAGGCCGCCGACGCGCTATCCGTACAGCCATGAGCCTGGTCGCCGTCCTGCCCGTCAAGCGGTTTTCGAGCGCCAAGGCACGCCTGGCCGACGACGGGCTCAGTGCCGCCGAGCGGGTAGCGCTGGCCACCGGGATGCTCAGCGACGTGCTGGCCGCGCTGCGCCGCTGCGACCACGTCGACGATGTCGTGGTGGTCACCAGCGAGCCGGGTGCCGAGTCGCTGGCACGCGGGGCCGGGGCCCAGGTGCTGGCCGACTCGCCGCAGGACGATCACAGCGCGGCGGCCGTGCGCGGGGTCGAGTGGGCGGTCGCGGACGGGGCATTCGCCGTCCTGCTCGTGGCCAGCGACACCCCGGGGCTCGACCCCGAAGAGGTGGACCGCCTCATCGACTCGACCGGTGACGGGCCCGAGGTCGTGATCGTGCCCGACCGGCACGGCGAGGGGACAAACGCGCTCCTGCTCCAGCCTCCCGGCGCGATCCGCCCGGCCTTCGGCGAGGGCAGCCGGGAGCGCCACGAGAGCCTCGCCCGTGCGGCAGGGGTGAAGGTGACGGTCTTCGAGTGCCGCTCCCTGGGGCTGGATGTCGACACCGTCTCCGACCTGCGCGAGCTCGCCTCCTCGCTCGAGCCGGCCGATCCCGGCACCGCGAGCCACACGCGGGCGGTGCTGGCGCGGCAGGGCCGCTAGGTCCGGATGGGACGGGTCGAGGCGCTCGCCCTCGAGGGGATCCCGGAGATCCGCCCCGGGGACGACCTCGCCGGCCTGCTCGAGGAGGCCGGGGGGCCGTTCGCGGCCGACGAGGTGCTGGCCATCGCCCACAAGGCCGTCTCCAAGGCCGAAGGGGCGCTGGTCGAACTCTCCACCGTCGAGCCCGGCGAAGAGGCCCGGTCGATCGCCTCCGAGCAGGGCCGCGACCCGCGCCACGTCCAGGTGATCCTCGACCAGAGCTCCGAGGTGGTGCGGGCGCAGAACGGCGTACTCGTCTGCCGGACCCACCACGGCTTCATCTGCGCCAACGCCGGCGTCGACGCCTCCAACGCGGCCGAGGAAGGCGTGCTGGTCTGCCTGCCGGCGGACCCGGACGCCAGCGCCCGCGGTCTGCGGGCGGCCCTGCCGGGACACCCGGCGGTGGTGATCACCGACTCGTTCGGCCGCGCCTGGCGGCTGGGCCAGGCCGACGTGGCGATCGGGATCGCCGGCCTCGCGCCGCTCGATGACTGGCGGGGCCGGGACGACGCGGGCGGCCGGCCCCTCGAGGCCACCTGGATTGCCGTAGCCGACGAGGTTGCCTCCGCGGCCGACCTGGCGCGCCGGAAGGATGCCGGCCAGCCGGCGGTCCTGCTCAGGGGGCTCGGCCGTTACGTGACCGAGGAGGACGGCCCGGGCGCCGCGGCGCTTCTTCGAGCGGCGGAAGAGGACCTCTTCCTCTAGCCGACCTTCTCGACCTTCCAGCTGCGCTGGCCGCCGGGACTTTCGACCTTGACCGTCTCCCCCGGCCCGGCCCCCAGCAGGGCCTTGGCCACCGGCGACTCGCTCGAGATCTTCCCCGAGGACGGATCGGCCTCGGTCGGCCCGACGATGGTGAAGGTCTGCTCACGGCCTGCCTCCACGTCGGTCACCGTCACCGGCACCCCGAAGGCCACCTTCCCGCTCTTGCCGTCAACCTCCGTGACCTTGGCCTTCCGAAGCCGCTCCTGGAGGCGAAGGATCTTGGTCTCCATGTGGGACTGCTCATCCTTGGCGGCGTGGTACTCGGCGTTCTCCTTGAGGTCGCCCTCCTCCCGGGCGGCCTGAATGCGCTTGGAGAGCTCGGCGCGGCGAGGCCCCTCCAGCTCGGCAAGCTCGGCCTTGAGAGCCTCCAGCCCCTCCGGCGTGATCAGTTCGTCGTCCTCGGAACTCATGCCATAACCATCCCAGATGCCAGCGGGTCGCCGACTGCGGCCACGTCCCTGTCGGATTCGGGCACCCTCCCGACCGGATAGCGGTGGCGGACCCGGTAGAGCGTGTCGCGCTCGAACGCCGTCCTGCCGGCACGGTGCGCCGCGGCCACGAGCTCTTCGGGGTCCAGGCGAACGCCGTGATGGCTGCCGGCCAGGCGGCTGATGTTCTCTTCCATAAGTGTTCCGCCAAGGTCGTTGACGCCCCAGCGCAGGGCCTCGGTGGCCGCGTCGAGCCCCATCTTCACCCAGCTGGCCTGGAGGTTGGCGACCGTGCGGCCCAGGGCCAGGCGGAAGACCGCGGTGTGGGCCAGGTTCTCCTCACGGGAGATCTCCTCGATCCCGTGGGTGCGCCCGAGAAGCGTGTGGAAGGGAATGAAGGAGAGGGGGACGAATTCGGTGATTCCCCCGGTTCGTTCCTGAACCGAGCGGATGACCCGCATGTGCTCGGCCAGCTCCCACGGCTCCTCGATGTGGCCGAACATGACGGTGCTCGTCGACGGAATCCCCGCCCGGTGGCCGGCTTCGATGATCTCGACCCAGCGGGCCACCGGCAGCTTGTTCGGGCTGATCCGCTCCCGGACCCCGTCGTGGAGAACCTCGGCGGCGGTGCCCGGCGTGGACCCAAGCCCGGCGTCGGCCAGGCGGGCGAAAACCTCGCCCGGAGCCAGCCCGCTGATGTCGCACATGTGGGCGATCTCCATCGGGCTGTAGGCGTGGAGGTGGAGCTCCGGCGCGGCCTCGCGGGCGAGCCTGAGCCAGGCGAGGTAGTCCTCGAGCTCCCAGTCGGGGTGGATCCCCGACTGGATGCAGAGCTCGGTGGCCCCGAAGTCGACCGCCTCACCGACACGGCGCAGGAACTCCCCGCGATCGATCGTGTACGCGTCGGGTGAGCGGCGGCCCTGCCCGAAGCCGCAGAAGGCGCATCCAACGGTGCAGACGTTGGAGATGTTGATGTTGCGGTTGACCACGAAGGAGACCCCGTCGCCGGCGACCTCCTCGCGGAGCGCGTCGGCGGCGAGCCGGATCTCCTCGACCACCTCGGGCCGGCGCTCGGCGAAGAGGGCGGTCAGCTCCTCCGGCGCCAGCTCGTCACCGCGGGAAGCACGCTCGATCGCGCCCGCGGCCAGGTCGGAGCGCAGCGGGAACGGAGGCTCGCGGCGCCCCGAGCCTCCGCGGGGAATGAAGCTCCAGTAGCGGGAGGCGATGGTGTCGAGGACCGACGGGGCGAGCCAGTCGGGGGCGATATAGGACGGGTAGACGCAGAGCCGCTCCGAGACGGCGACGCCCTGGTCGCGCAGCTCGCGGCGCACCTGGGTCGGCGAAGGGAACGGCTGCTCGGGCGAGATGTGGTCGCCGTTGGCCGAGAGCCCACCGAGGTCGGTGGCGCCGGCGCGGACCAGCTCGGGCCAG
Organism: Solirubrobacteraceae bacterium; assembly: GCA_040398965.1. Lineage (GTDB taxonomy): Bacteria > Actinomycetota > Thermoleophilia > Solirubrobacterales > Solirubrobacteraceae > F1-60-MAGs163. Next base: position 45,479 of record JBBASZ010000011.1, read on the forward strand.
GCACCGGAGAGGTTGGGAGGCACCTGGATTCCCACGCCCGGCAGGGCCCTGGCCGCGTAGTCGACAAGCCGTTCAAGCTCCTCGACGGTCACCCCGGTGGCCCAGTCCGGCAGGTCGGCGGCGGGCCGGTCCCCCACCCCGGTAGCCCAGAAGCGCCTGGCCGTCTCGTCCGCCAGGTCGGCGACCTCGAGCCCGTAGTAGGAGTCGTGGGGGACGAAGTTCTGGAGGATCACCTCCTGGATGTGGCCGTGGCGACGGTGCACGCCGGCGAGTGCGTCCAGGGCGGCGAAGCGGTCGGCCTCGTTCTCCCCGATCCCGACGAGAATCCCGCTGGTGAAGGGAATCCGCAGCTCCCCGGCCGCCTCGATCATCTCCAGGCGGACGGCGGGGCTCTTGGTCGGGGAACCCTGGTGGGCCGGAAGGTCGTCGCGCAGCGACTCGAGCATCAGCCCCTGCGAGGCGGTCACCTCACGCAGGCGCAGGAGGTCGTGGCGGTCGATCACGCCGATGTTCGTGTGCGGGAGCAGCCCGCGCCCGAGCGCGCGCTCGCAGGCCCAGGCCACGTAGGAGGTGAAGTCTTCGTGGC
>JBBASZ010000011.1:46164-71084 GCA_040398965.1 Solirubrobacteraceae bacterium
CGCCCGAGCGCGCGCTCGCAGGCCCAGGCCACGTAGGAGGTGAAGTCTTCGTGGCCCCATCCGGCGAGCATCTCCGCGACGCGCGGGTTGACCTCGGGCCGCTCCCCGGTGAGGACGAGCAGCTCCTTGGCGTTCCGGCGCACCGCCTGCTCGATCTGGCGCTCGACCTCGTCCGGGTCGTGAAGGTGGGCCTGGTGAGTCTTGAATGCGCAGTACTTGCAGTAGCACTGGCACGTTCGCGAGAGCGAGAGCGTGTAGTTGCGCGAAAAGGTGACCCGGCGGCTCATGGAGCGAGCGAAGTCTATGGCCCGGGCGCGAGCCTGGAGACCAGGTCGGCGCCTTCGCGATTCATCCGCGACCTCGGAACCACCTGGTCGAAGCCGGCATCCAGCGCCCGGTCGCGGACCTCCGGCTCGACGTGGCTGTAGAAGCCGAGCGTCCTTGCTCCCGCCGGCCCGCCGGCGAGCAGTGCCGGCCCGTCTATCTCCCCACCGGCCAGGTCGACCACGAGAACGTCGGCCCCCTTCGCGAGCTCCAGCGCCCTCCCGGGCTCGGCCACGAGGGTTACCGAATGGCCGGCGCCGGCGAGCATCGCTTCGACCTTGGACCCGAAGAGCAGGTCGGGCACCAGGGCGACTACCTCGGCCACCGGCTACTGGCTGTAGACGCGACGGAACTCTTCGCGCACGCTCTCGGGCCGGCCCCAGGCCTCGAAGACCGGGGCACGGCCGGTCCGCACGTCACGCACGACCAGCTCGCCCTCGATCCCGGCCTCATCCAGGAAGAGCAGCCCCCGGTGTACCGCCTCGGGCGCGGCGGCGTGGCCGAACCGGTGCGCGCAGAGGATTCGCCAGTGCCAGTCGTGCCGGGAGTAGGGCTGGGCGTTACAGACGACGAGGAATGTCGCGGCCTCGACGTAGCGGCTCTCGTCGAAGATCCGCAGGTCCATCTCCAGGTCCGACCAGTCGTCGGGGAGCGAGTCGATCGCCTCCTGGAAGGTGTCTGAAAGCGCCATCGCGACGGAGGTTACCGGCCCCGGCTCCGGCCTACCCCTGGGCGAAGAAGAGGCGGGCGAGCAGGAACAGGTTCAGCGCGACGACGAGCGAGACCACCACCACGGCAGCCAGGACGGTGAGCCGGCCGTTCACGAAGTTCCCCATCAGGCTGCGGCGGCTGGTGAAGATGGCGAGCGGGACCAGGGCGAACGGGATGCCGAAGGAGAGGACCACCTGGCTGATCACCAGGGCATCGGTGGGGCTGACTCCGATGGCGATGATCACCAGGGCCGGCGCCATCGTGACCGCCCTCCGGAGCGCCAGCGGGATCGAGCGGTCGATGAAGCCCTGCATCACCACCTGGCCGGCGTAGGTGCCGACGCTCGAGCTCGACATGCCGGAGGCCAGCAGGGCCAGCGCGAAGGCCAGGCCGGCCTCCGGCCCCACCAGCGAGTTGAAGCCCGCGTAGGCGCCCTCGATCGTGTCGGTGGCGTTGAGCGGGCTGTCGTAGAAGAGTGAGGCGGCGATAAGCAGCATCGAGAGGTTGACCAGCCCGGCGAGGCCCATCGCGGCGACGACGTCGGCTCGCTGGAAACGGAGCAGGGAGCGCCGTTCCCGGTCGTCGCGCGGCCTGATCCGCTGCTGGGTGAGGGCCGAGTGGACGTAGATCACGTGCGGCATCACCGTCGCCCCGAGGATCGCCGCGGCCAGCAGGACGCTGTCGGTGCCCTCGAAGGAGGGGACGAGCCCGGCCGCCGCCTCGCCCGCGTCAAACCCGATCCGCAGGAGGTTGTAGAGAAAGCCGAGCAGGATGATCCCGAAGAAGAAGGCGATCGCAATCTCGAACCGCCGGTAGCCCCTGGTCTGAAGGCCGAGGATCCCGAATGAGACAACCGCGGTGATCAGGGCCGCCGGGAAGAGCGGGATGCCGAAGAGCAGGTTCAGGGCCAGGGCGGCACCGACGAATTCGGCGACGTCGGTGGCCATCGCCACCAGCTCGGCCTGGGCCCACAGCCCCCGGCTCACCGGGCGCGGAAACTCCTCGCGGCAGAGCTGGGGAAGGTTGCGGCCGGTGACGATCCCGGTCTTGGCCGAGAGGTACTGGATCAGCATCGCCATCAGGTTCGCCGAGATGAGGACCCAGACCAGGAGGTAGCCGAAGGTCGAGCCGGCGGCGATATTGCTGGCGAAGTTGCCGGGGTCGACGTAGGCCACCGAAGCGACGAAGGCCGGGCCCAGGACGGCGACCAGGCCGCGGACGCGGCCCTTCGAGCGCGCAAGCTCGAGATCGCTGGCAGAAGGCTCTACCGCCGTCTCGGGGTCGAGCCCGGCGGGAATCTCCGGCGCCCGGGCTCCGCTGGCTGCCTCGTCGCTCACCGCTTCGGCTCGACCCTCATGGCCCGTGTGAGGCCCGGGGCCAGTGAGTGCTCGCCGGCCGGCCCGAAGTCGACGACCAGCGGGCCGCCGAACGGCTCGCGGCGCACGACCGTGAAGGTCGCGCCGGGTGCAACGCCCAGTCCGTCGAGATGGCGCAGGACCTCCGGGTCGGAGTCCGAGACGCGAACGAAGAGCCCGGTGTCACCCGGCTCCATAGCCTCGAGGCGGGTCGAGGGGCCTTCCTCGATCCTCAGGTCGGCGGAGGGGATCGGGTCACCGTGAGGGTCACGGCTCGGGTCGCCGAAGCGCTCCGCGATGAGCTCCTCGAGCTCTTCCGATATGTGATGCTCGAGCACCTCTGCCTCGTCGTGGACCCGGTCCCATGGCACCCCGAGGTCGGCCAGCAGCAGCTCGAGGAGCCGGTGGTGCCGGATCACCTCCAGGGCAACCCGTTCGCCGGCCGGCGTGAGCGAGACGCCGCGGTAGGGCTCATGGGATACGAGCCCCATCTCGCCGAGGCGCTTGACCATTCCCGACGCCGAGGCGGGGCTGACGCCGATCCTTCCGGCCAGGTCACTCGTGGTGACGGCGCCTTCGCCGCTTCGCTCGAGCGAGTAGATCGCCTTCGCGTAGTCCTCAACTGCGGGGCTTGGCCGGACCGAAACGCTCATTGGCAGATTATGGCATGCCTAATTTCTGAATCAACAACTGTGAACTTCTCCTCCCGCAGGCGGGCTGCGCCTATCCTTGCCCGCCGTGAGCGCGCCGCCCCCCGACGACCAGGAGATCGCCGCCCTCCGCGACGGCGCCGCCCTGGTCGACCGCTCCTACCTCGGCCGGCTGGCCATAACGGGAAGCCAGGCTCGGGAAGCGCTGGGGGCCCTGGCCACCAACGACATCGAGGGCCTCGAGCCCGGGGCCGGCTGCTTCGCCGCCTGCTGCACGGCCAAGGGCCGGATGCTCGGCGAGATACGCGTGCTCTGCACGGCCGACGAGCTCATCCTCGACATGGAGCGCGTCTCCCTGCAGCCGGTCTTCGACCTGATCCGCCACGGCCTGGTCGGCTACGACGCCGAGCTGCACAAGCGAACGCTCGAGACCGCCGAGTTCTCCCTGCTGGGACCCCTCTCGCGGGAGGTCGCCGGCGCCGCCGGTCTCGGGACCGGCGAATGCGACAACGCCCCCGGTGATCTTGGTGAAGCACCGGTTCTCCTGGCCTCCACGAACCTCGGCGTCGACGTGCTCTGCGCGGCGGGCGACGGGGACGCCGTCCGGACGGCGCTCGAGGCGGCGGGCGCGGTGCCCGCCTCGATGGAGCTGGCCGAACTGGCCCGGGTCGAGACCGGGCGCCCCCGCTACGGGGTGGACCTGGACGAGACGGTGATCCCCCAGGAGGCCGGCCTCAACGAACGGCTCGTGAATTTCGAGAAGGGCTGTTACGTCGGCCAGGAGACGATCGCGCGCCTGCACTACCGGGGACGGCCCAACCGGCGGCTCTGCCTGCTCGCGGTGGACGGCGGCGCCTCCCCCGGCGACGAGCTCACGTTTGACGGGCGCGCGGTGGGCATCCTGACCAGCGTCGCCGACTCGCCCGGACGGGGGCGGCTCGGGCTTGCGCTCGTCCGCCGCGAGGCCCCGGATGGCTCCTCCCTCTCTGTTGGCCGGGCCGGCGGCGAAGCCGAGATTCTGGGCGCTGCGGGCAGCTGACGTCCCGCCGCTCACGGTTCGGCCGCCGCCGGCAGTACATTCCCCGCAACCGAGGAGGGGAGCTTTCGTGTCCAGCACAGCGATCGAGAAGCAGCCGACCACCGACCCGCGCGAACTGGCGGCCTGGGAGCGCTACCGCAGCGACCTCGAGGGGCTCGACGGCGGGGAGTACGAAGAGGCCGAGCAGCACGCGTGGGACCGGCTCCAGGCCGACCTCCTGGCCATCTCCCGCGAAGCCGAGCCGGAGCACTCCAGCATCGGCCTCTGAATCTCGGGTAGGTTCGACCTGCCGACACTGCCCATCCCGGCAGCGGACAACAAGAGAGCATGGCGACCCGCAAAGCGACACTCCTGCTGGCCATCTCCGCCTCGGCGGCCGTGGTGGCCGGCTGCGGTGACGGGGGCGGGCAGCGCACCTCGGAGCTGCGGCCCCCGGCCCCGGCACTGATCAGCGCCGCGGTAACCGACGACGGCATCCTGCTCTCCCCTTCGAGGATCGGCGGCGGGCCGGTGACCCTGGCCATCACCAACGAGAGCGACACGCGCAGGCGCGTGACCTTCGCATCCAACGCCCCGGCCGGCACCGCCGGCCAGGAGGACGCAGGGGCCGGCCAGAGCGCCTCCCTTCCCCCGGGCGTGAACGCCCTGCTTCGCGCCAACCTGGAGCCGGGGTCGAGCTGGTCGGTGACGGTCGACGACGAGTCGATCGACCCCGAGGTCCTCTATGTCGGACCGGAGCGACCGAGCTCTCAGAACGACCTGATGCTGCCCTAGCCCGTTTCCGGCGGGCGGACGCGGTCGACGATCGCGCCGAACGGCCAGAGCGCAACCCAGCAGAAGTAGGCGTACGTCGTTCCCGCCGCAAAGGCGACCGGCACCGACGCAAGGAAGAACGCCGCGGGGACCAGCGAGTCGAAGAGCCTGCGGCGCCTCTCGCGCGGGCTCTCCTCGTCATCGGTCAGGCCGTGCGTGAGCGCGTACTCGGCGACCAGCGCGTTGGCGCAGATCAGGAGGGCAACGACTATGGCGTAGAAGGCGAGGGCCACGGCGTTCCCGTACCGGCCGAGCACCTCTGTCGGGTAGGGGATGAATGCGATCAGCGCGAGGAAGACGAGGTTCACGAGCAGGAACGCCCTGTTGACCCGGACGACCCTCCGAAGGAAGGCGTTGTGCCGGATCCAGAACATCCCGATCACCACGAAGCTGATCAGCCACGAGATGATCTCCCCGGAACGGTCCGAGAGCGCCTCGGCCAGGTCGCTGTTGGAGCTGGCTTCCTTGAGCACGGGGACCGAGATGCTCAGCACCAGCAGGGTCAGCGCAAAGGCAAATATCCCGTCGCTCAGGGCCAGGGCCCGGGCGCGATCGAACCCTTCGTCACCAGGGGGCCCGGCAGCAGGCTGGTCGGCCGGCTTGGCCACTGCGTCACGATCCACGCCCGCGATTATCCGACCGATGCCGGACCGCATGACCGGGGACCGCGCCGGGAACGTAATATGGACGCCCATGAGCGTCGACACCAGCCAGATCAGCGAAGTGAGGACCGAGCCGGGCGAGCTCCCGGAGACGATGGCCGCATGGGTCATCCGCCAGGAGCGGGAGGGCGAGCCGAAGGACGCCTTCATGGTGGAGGAGATCGAGGTCCCCGAACCGGAGGCCTTCGAGGTAATCGTCCGGGTCATGGCGGCCGGCGTGAACTTCAACAACGTCTGGGCCGCCCTTGGGGAGCCGGTGTCGATCTTCGGCTACGGCGACCACCCCGAGTACGGCCACCACATCGGCGGCTCGGATGCCTCGGGGGTCGTATGGAAGGTCGGGCCGGGCGTCACCCGCTGGAAGCCGGGCGACGAGGTCGTGATCCACTGCAACCAGACCTCCTACGAGGACCCTGAAGTCCATGGCCTCGACCCGATGGCAGCGCCCTCCCAGAGGATCTGGGGCTACGAGACGACCTGGGGCTCCTTTGCCGAGTTCACCAAGGTCCAGGCCCAGCAGCTGCTTCCCAAGCCCAAGGCCCTCTCCTGGGAAGAGGCAGCCTCGTACGGACTCACCTACTTCACCGCCTACCGCATGCTCCTGAACCGTGCCCGGCTCCAGGCCGGGGACCGGGTCCTCATCTGGGGCGCAGCGGGCGGCCTCGGCGTCTTCGCCACCCAGCTGGTCAAGGCGGCCGGCGCCGAGAGCATCGGCGTCGTCTCCTCCGACGAGAAGGGCGAGCTCGTCAAGCAGCTCGGGGCCACCGACTACATCGACCGGCGGGAATTCGCGGGAATGATGCGCACCGGTGACGAGACCCCCGAGCAGGAGAAGGAGCGCTTCGCCGAGATGCGCGCCTTCGCCAAGCGCTGCAAGGAGATTCTTGGCGACTCGCCCAACATCGTCTTCGAGCACGTTGGCCGCCCGACCTTCCCGACCTCGGTCTTCACGGTCAAGCCCTTCGGCAAGGTCGTCATCTGCGGTGCCACCGGGGGCTACGAGCTCGACTTCGACGTGCGCTACCTGTGGATGCGCCAGAAGGAGATCATCGGATCGCACTTCGCCAATGCCTGGGAGTGCACGAAGGCCAACCAGCTGATCGACGACGGCCTGATCAAGCCGGTCATCTGGAAGACGATGCCCTTCGAGGGTGTCGCCGACGCCCACCAGCTGATGCACGAGAACAAGCACGCCGGGAAGATCTCCGTGCTGGTCGGTGCGGAGTCTGAGAACATGGGACGCAGCGGCGAGACGCCCGCCGAGCCACCCGCAATACACGCAGAGGTCGGAGCATGAAGTCGGTAGTCCACATCCCCTGGTACGCGACCGGCTTCCGGGGCGACAAGATGGAGAGCGCCCTCCACGACGTCACCGGCACCGCGCTGCGCTACGGAGCCACCTCCTGGGCTGTCCACCGCAACCGTGACGACCGCTACAAGTTCCTACAGATCGTCGAGTTCGAGAAGAAGATCGACTTCGAGGCATGGTGGGAAGGCCCGGAGATGAGCGAGTTCCGGGCGATCGCCTCCAGCTGGTTCACCGTGCCGGTCCTCTACTCCTGGTGCGACCTTGTCGGCGAAGGCCGGATCACGGCCAACGGCGACGACGAGGGTGGCAGCGAGGCCGAGACCGAGCCGCAGGACGCGCCTGAGCCCGAGGGCGAGCCGGCTCCCCAGGCCTGAGCGGGCCTCAGGCCTGCTCGAGCGGGGCCATGGTCAGGCCCGCGTCGCGCAGCTGCTCCCAGTAGAGCTCGGCCGCTTCCTGATGGCCGGTCCAGACGATTGCCAGCCCGCGATTATGGATCTCGTCGGCGAGCGTGTAGCCCCCGTCGAGGGTGACGCCCGGGATGCAGCGGGCCAGGGTCGAGGCGACGTGGTCGAAGGTGTTGTGATCGTCGTTACGCACGATCACGCGCCAGCTGCCCCCGAGACCGGAGCCGGGACCGGCAGTCCGGGGCAGTTCAACCGTCTGCGACATCGCCGGAAGGCTAGCCGAGAGGCTCAGCCACCGCTGCCTCGGGTTCGGGCGCGCTCGAGGCCCGCGTAGCAGGCGTCGGCGGGCATCACCTGGGCGTAGGCGTCGGCGGCACGGTGGCTGGTCTCGGTCCGCAGCCAGTCGTCCATCTCGGCCGAGAACTCCTCCACGCTCAGCTCGGAGGCCCACTGCTCGACCATGTCGAGGTTGCGGCGCAGGGAGTTGAGGTGGACCTCCACATCGCCGAACTCGCCGAAGTGGGTGAGGGCGAGCGTCTCGGGCGACCAGGCCTCGATCGCGTCGATCGATCCCCGCCAGGCGGCCAGGTCGATGTCCGGCGGCGGGGTCGGGGGCAGCACCGGTCCCTCGGCGATCCTCATCCCGGCGACGTCCCCGGTGAAGGCGGCCATCGACGGGCGGTGCAGGTAGGAGACGTGGTGCCGGGCGTGGCCCGGCGTGTAGGCGACCTCCCAGTCGCCGATGGTCTCTCCTCCCTCGAGGGCCCGCACCCTCGCCGGATCGACCGGGAGAATCTTCCCCCATAGCTCCTGCATCCGGTCGCCGTAGAGCCGGGAGGCGCTGGCCAGCAGGCGCTCGGGGTCGATCATGTGGGGCGCGCCCGACTCGTGGACCCAGAGCTCGGTTTCCGGCCAGCGCTCCATGAGAAGGCCGCTGCCGGAGGCGTGGTCGAGGTGGACGTGGGTCAGGAGGATCGCCCGGGGGACGAAGCCCTCGAGGCCCTCCAGCAGGTTCTGGACGCTGGAGGCGGGGCCCGGATCGACGATCACGTCGTCCTGGCGGTAGCAGCAGATGACCCCCGGATTGCCGAGGTGACAGACATCTATCCCGGACCTTCCCGACACCGCCAAGACCTTACAATCGGCCCATGGACCCGCGACTGCCCGAACCCGACCGCCCGTGGATGATCCGGACCTACGCCGGCCACTCGACGGCGGAGAAGTCCAACGAGCTCTACCGATCCAACCTGGAGAAGGGCCAGACCGGCCTGTCGATCGCCTTCGACCTGCCCACGCAGACCGGCTACGACCCCGACGACCCGATCGCCCGCGGCGAGGTCGGCAAGGTCGGGGTGCCGATCGCCCACCGCGGCGACATGGCGCGGCTCCTGGACGGCATCCCGCTCGACCGCATGAACACCTCCATGACGATCAACGCGACCGCCGCCTGGCTGCTCGCCCTCTACATCGTCACCGCCGAGGAGCAGGGAGCCGAGCAGTCGGTCCTCGCCGGAACCACCCAGAACGACATCATCAAGGAGTTCCTGGCCCGCGGAACCTACGCCTTCCCGCCGGGTCCCTCCCTGCGGCTGATCGCCGACATGATCGCCTACACCGTCGACGAGGTTCCCAAGTGGAACCCGATCAACATCTGCAGCTACCACCTGCAGGAGGCCGGGGCGACGCCGGTGCAGGAGATCGCTTTCGCGATGAGCAATGCGATTGCGGTCCTCGATGCCGCGGCCGAGCGCGTCCCCGCCGACCGCATGGGCGCCGTCTTCGGGCGGATCTCCTTCTTCGTCAACGCCGGCATGAAGTTCATCGAGGAGCAGGCCAAGATGCGGGCGATGACGAGGCTCTGGGCCGAGATAGGCCGTGAGCGCTACGGGGTCACCGACGAGAAGCAGCTCCGGCTTCGCTACGGGGTTCAGGTCAACTCGCTCGGCCTCACCGAATCGCAGCCCGAGAACAACGTCCAGCGCATCGTCCTCGAGACCCTCGGGGTAACGCTGGGCCGCGACGCCCGCGCCCGTGCGATCCAGCTTCCCGCGTGGAACGAGGCGATGGGCCTTCCCCGTCCCTGGGACCAGCAGTGGTCCCTGAGGATCCAGCAGGTCCTCGCCTACGAGACCGACCTGCTCGACTACCCCGACATCTTCGAGGGCTCGAAGGTCATGGACGCGCTCGTCGACGAGCTCCTGGAGGGCGCCCGGGCCGAGATGGCCGTCGTCGCCGAGCAGGGCGGCGCCGTGGAGGCGGTGGAGTACATGAAGGCCTCCCTGGTCGAGAGCCACAGCCGGCGGGTGCAGAGGATCGAGACCGGGGAACAGACTGTCGTCGGGCTCAACCGCTTCACCGAGACCGAGCCTTCACCGCTCACCGAGGGCGCCGACGGCGGCATCCTCACCGTCGACCCGGCGGTCGAGGCCGAGCAGATCGCCTCGGTGCAGGCCTGGCGCGCCGACCGCGACGAGGCGGCGGTCGCCTCCGCCCTGCAGGAGCTGGCCCGAGTGGCCGGCGACGAACAGGCGAACATCATGCCGGCGACGATCGAGGCAGCCCGCGCCGGGGTCACCACCGGGGAGTGGGCGGCCACCCTTCGCGAGGCATTCGGCGAGTACCGGGGTCCGACGGGCGTCAGCGGGGCGGCCGGCCACCCCGAAGCGACCGACGACCTGGCCGCCCTGCGCGGGGAGGTCGATCGCGTCAGCGAGGCCCTGGGCCGCCGGATCAAGGTCCTCATCGGCAAGCCAGGCCTCGACGGCCACTCCAACGGGGCCGAGCAGATAGCCGTCCGCGCCCGCGACGCCGGGCTCGAGGTCGTCTATGCGGGGATCCGCCTCAGCCCGGAGCAGATCGCGACGAGCGCCGACCAGGAGGACGTCGACCTCGTTGGCCTGTCGATCCTCTCGGGCTCACACCTGGAGCTCATCCCGGCGGTCATTACGGACCTCCGTGAGGCCGGGGTCGAGGTGCCGGTGGTCGTCGGCGGAATCATTCCCGACGCCGACGCCGACTCACTGACGGAGGCCGGCGTGGCCGCGGTGTACACGCCGAAGGACTTCGAGATAACCCAGATAATCGGCGACATCGTCAGGCTCGTGGCCGAGAACAACGGCGTCGGGGCGCCGGCATGATCCGAAGCTGGCCGGCGCAGCTCGCCGTCCTGGTCGCCGGCTTTGCCGCCGGCACGCTCCTCGCCCTACTGCTCGGCGCGGCCAACCTGGGAACGGCGATGGCCTTCGGGCAGCTCGCATTTGCCGCCGTGCTGGTCTGGGTGCTGCTGCGCGAGTAGCCGGCCGCCGGGCCTGCGCGAAGGGATTGGCACAGATCCGGCGAAATTCCGGGTAACAGTTCGGTAACCTCTCCTTTCTTATGCAGACTCTTCTCGCTTATCTGGACGCCGGCAGCGGCAGCATGATCGCCCAGATTCTCGTCGGCGGCTTTGCCGCGGCGGGGGTCGCCATCAAGATGTACTGGAGGAAGATCAAGAGCTTCTTCGGCCGCGGGGACGACGAGGCCGCCCCGGCCACCGCCAAGGTGACCGAAGCCTCAGCCGACGAGCCCAAGAACTCCTAGGCCATGAGCGGCAGCGCCGTCGAGGCCGAGCCCGGCTCGTTCCGGGATCCGGACGGCCGCGTCTTCATCGCCGACGGGAAGGTCCGGCGGGCACTCAGCCCCCGCGGCGCCTCTGACTGGCGCGCCCTCAGGGAGAGCGCCCTCTTCGAGGAGCTGGTCTCGGAGGGAAGCCTCGTCGCGACGACCGAAGTCGACTCTTCGGGCGCTCCCGGCATTCTCGTCGGGGAGGTCGCCGCGGTCCTCGAGCACGAGCGCATCCCCTTCATCTCGTGGCCCTACGAGTGGACCTTCGGGATGCTCCAGGACGCCGCGCTGCTCCAGCTGAGACTGATCGAGCGGGCGATCGCCGCCGGCCTGATGCTCAAGGACGCGACGCCCTACAACGTCCAGTGGCGCGGGGCTCAGCCGGTCTTCGTCGACGTCGGCTCGTTCGAGCCTCTGCGCGAGGGCGAACCCTGGGCCGGCTACCGCCAGTTCTGCATGCTCTACCTCTACCCGCTGATGCTGCAGGCCTACAAGAACGTCCCGTTCCAGCCCTGGCTGCGGGGATCGGTCGACGGCATCACCCCGGCCGAGGCGGCGGGAATCTTCGGCAGCGGGAAGGACAGGCGGCGCAAGGGCGTCTTCGGCCACGTGCGGATGCACAATCGGCTCGAGCAGCGCTACAGCGAGACCAAGGGCCGTGAGGTCCAGAAGGACCTGGGCTCGGCCGGATTCTCGACCGAGCTGGTCACCAACAACGTCCGCAAGCTCCAGAAGCTCGTCCGCGGCCTCACCTACGAGGGCGGCACCACCCAGTGGACCGAGTACGGGACGGTGAGCTCGGGCCAGACGGTCAATACCTACACCGACGCCGACCGCGAGGTGAAGGACAGCTTCGTCAGCCGCGCCGCTGCCCGCCGCCACCGCTCCATGGTGTGGGATATCGGGGCCAACGACGCCCGCTACAGCCGCCTGGCGCTCCCCCACGCCGACTACGTCGTCGCCGTCGATGCCGACCTCCAGACCGCCGACCGCGTCTACCAGGAGATGAAGGGCGAGGGCCAGGACCGGATCCTCACCCTCACCGGCAACGTCACCGACCCCTCCCCCAGCCTCGGCTGGCGCAACCTTGAGCGCTCGTCGTTCGCCGAGCGGATGGCCCCGGACCTGATCCTCGCCCTGGCGGTCGTCCACCACATCTCGATTGCCGGGAACGTGCCCCTGGCCGAGGTGATCCGCTGGCTGGCCGGCTTTGACTCCTCGATGGTGATCGAGTTCCCGACGCGCGAGGACCCGATGGTCAGGAGCCTGATCGCCGCCAAGCGCGAAGGCATCCATGACGACTACGACCTCCCCGTATTCGAAGCCGTGCTCGAGGAGTGCTTCACGGTGACCGAGCGCGAAGAGACGCCCTCGGGAACGCGGATCCTCTACGAGGTCGAGCCCCGGGGCTGATGGCGCAGGACGAGGCACCGGCGCAGGGGGCCGAGGCGCAGTCGCCGGCCGCCGCCGAGCCCGCAGGCGCGCAGGCCACCGGCCCGTGGCCGTCGCTCGTCGTCCGGGGCCTCCAGCTGGCGGCACTCTGGTCGATCGCCGTCGTCTGGCCGGTCTTCGACGTCCTCAAGAACGAGCCGGACTTCTTCGTCGCCCGCGGCAACACCGCCGGCGACATCATCCTCTACACGCTGATCCACGTCTTCCTGCCGCCGCTGGTAATGGTGGGCATCGAGGCACTGGTAGACCTCGCGTCGAAGCGGGCCGGCCGGATCGTCCACCTGGTCTTCATCGGCGGGCTCGTGGCAATCTTCGCCCTGCAGTTCACGAAGAACCTCCTCCCCACGCTGACCTACCCGTCGGTCCTCCTGGCCCTCGCCATCGGCGCGCTCTTCGCCCTGCTCTACGCGCGCCAGGCGGCGGTTCGCAGCGTCCTCACGTGGCTCAGCCCGGCCCCGCTGGTCGTGATCGTCCTCTTCCTCTTCCTCTCACCGATCAGCGACATCCTCTTCCCCGCCGAGGGCCAGACGAAGGCGGTCGAGGACAAGGGGAACGGCACGCCGGTCTTCCTGGTCGTATTCGACGAGGCGCCCGCGGCGGCGCTGATGGATCGCAGGGAACTCGTCAACTCGGCCCGCTTCCCCAACTTCGGCTCCCTGGCGAAGAGCTCCACCTGGTACCGGAATAACACCACGGTCGCCGACGGGACGATCTCCGGGGTGCCGGCGATCCTCTCCGGCCAGCGGCCCGCCGACCGGCCCAGCCCGACCCGCACCTACCCACAGAGCGTCTACACGCTGCTGGCTTCCGGGTACGACGTCACCAACGTCGAGCCGATGACGCGCGTCTGCCCGCGGACGATCTGCCCGGTGCGGGTGCGCTCCCAGGAGGCCGACAGCGGGGGCAACCGTCTCCTGACCCTGATGAAGGACCTGACGGTCGTCGAGCGCCGCGTCCTCTACCCGCCGGAGCTGGCCAACCGCCTGCCGGCCGTCGACAACAATTTTGAGGACTTCGGCGGCGAGATCGACTTCAGCCTCAAGCCGGGCCAGTACCCGGAAGGACGCGACGCCCGCTTCGGCGACAACGAGCCGGTGGCCGGCGAGTCGAAGGCCAACCGGATCCTCGCCCGCAGCGCCAAGCTGGCCGAGACCATCGACGAGCCCCGGAGCAAGCCGCCGCTCTTCGTGCTCCATCTCGAGATACCGCACGTGCCGTGGCGCTTCGAGAAGAACGGCGCCCAGTACCCCATCGCCGAGAACAAGGTCCCCGGCCTCTCAGACGACACCTGGGACGAGAACCAGTACCTGGTGGATGTCGGGCTCCAGCGCTTCCTGCTGCAGACCCAGTACGCCGACAGCATTCTCGGCTCGATCGTCTCCGACATCAAGGCGACCGGCCTCTGGGAGAAGTCGATGGTGATCGTCACCACCGACCACGGCGCCACCTTCCAGACCGGCATGGCCCGGCGGTCGATCAACCGCACGAACTTCGCCGAGATGGCCAACACCCCGCTCTTCGTCAAGTACCCCGGGCAGGAGGACGGGAAGGTCAGCGACGCTCCCACCCGCTCGATCGACATCCTCCCCACCATCGCCGAGGTAACGGAGGTCCAGACCGGCTGGAAGTATCAGGGCCGGCCGCTCGACTCGCAGTTCCCCAGTGAGCCGGTGACCGTCCGCTCTTCCCAGAAGCGGGGCCCGGTCAGCTACCCGTTCGAGAAGATGCTCGCCGAGCGAAGGGTGATCGTCGACCGCTGGACGAAGCTCTTCCCCGGAGGGACCGAATCGCTCTACCGCGTCGGCCCCAACCAGGAGCTGATCGGCAAGAAGGCCGCGCCGCTGGAGGCCGAAGCCGGCAAGGCGAAGGCCAGGATTGCCAACCCCTCGCTCTACCGCGACATCAGGCCGGGCAGCGGGGTACTGCCGTTCAACGTCGCCGGGCGGATCACCGGGCTGGGATCCGGCAAGCCGCTCGCGGTCTCTGTGAACGGCACGGTGGCGGCGGTCGGCGAGAGCTACGACACCCCCGACGGCGTCCGCTTCGGGATGCTCGTGCCGCCAGAGACGATGACCGGCCCCAGGAAGGCCGAGGTGACCGTCTACCAGGTCACGGGCGGGCGGCTGCGGCCGCTCGGTTCGGCCGGCGGCTGAGCGCCCGGCGCCGCTAGGGTTGGCCCGTGGCGACGGGCTGCTTCATATCGACCGGCAAGAGCTTCCAGCCGGCCATAGAGCGGGTCCGGCTGGCCGAGAGGCTCGGATACGCCTCGGCCTGGACCACTCACATCAACGGCCGCGACGCCCTCGGCGTCTGCGCCGCCTACGCCGCGGCGACCGAGTCGATCAGGATCGGCACCGGGGTCGTACCGATCTACAGCCGCACTCCGGCCACCATGGCCCAGGAAGCGGCCACGGTCGATGACCTCTCGGGCGGTCGCTTCATCCTCGGAATCGGCGTCTCGCACCGCCCGATCGTCGAGGGCTGGCACGGCCAGTCGATCGACAAGCCGGTGACCGAGATGCGCGAGTACGCCGGGATCGTTCGCTCGATCCTGCGGGGTGAGCCGGTCGGCGAGACCGAGAAGTGGAAGACGGCCTTCGCGCTGGGCATTGGGCCGTTTCCCGGGCTGCCGATCTATGTTGCCGCACTCTCCCCGAACATGCTCAGGCTCGCCGGAGAGATCGCCGACGGGGTGATCCTCTGGCTCTGCAACCCCAACTACATCCGGGACGTAGTGGTTCCCGCGGTGACCGAAGGACGCGAGCGCGTCGGGCTTGGCCTCGAAGGGTTCGAGATCGTGGCCGCCGTGCCGGGGGCCTGCACCGACGACGCCGGGGCGGCGCTGGACGCCCAACGCCGCGACCTGATCCCCTACTTCGGACTCCCCTTCTACCGGGCGATGCTCGAGCGCTCGGGCTTCGGCCACGACATCGCCGCCTACGACGCCGCCGAAGGAGACGCCGGAAAGATGGCCGCCGCGATCTCCGGCGACTTCCTCGACCTTCTATGCGCGGTGGGCGACCGTGACGACGTGCTGGCCGGGCTGGAGCGCTACCGCGAGGCCGGCGCCACCCTCCCGTGCCTGGGCCCGATCGCCGGGACCGACTTTGACGCAACCCTCGAGGCGGGGGCGCCGCGATGACCGACACCGCCCCGCCGCAGGCCGGCGCACCACCTTTCGACCGCGGACGCCTACGCGAGCTGCTGGCGGCGGAGGTCGACCGCTTCTCCGAGACCCACCCGCGCTCCCGCGAGCTCTACGAGCGGGCCGGCCGTTCGATGCTCGGCGGGGTGCCGATGCCGTGGATGATGCGCTGGGCCGGCGGCTTCCCGATATTCGCCGAGCGCGCCACCGGCACGACGGTCACCGACGTCGACGGGCACGAGTACGTCGACCTCGCCCTCGGCGACACCGGCTCGATGGCCGGGCATTCCCCCGCCCAGACCGCTGCCGCCCTCGCCGAGCAGGCCGGAAACGGCCTGACCACGATGCTCCCGACCGAGGACTCGATCGTGGCCGCCGAGGAGCTGAGCCGGCGCTTCGGCATGGACCACTGGATCTTCACGCTCAGCGCCACCGATGCCAACCGCGCGGCACTGCGCCTGGCCCGCCAGCTGACCGGCCGCCCCAAGGTGCTGGTCTACAGCTACTGCTACCACGGCTCGGTCGACGAGACGCTGGCCGTAGGCGAGGACGGCCGGACCGTGGCCCGCGCCGGCAACGTCGGCGCCCCGGTCGACCCGGCGCAGACCACCGTCGCCGTGGAGTTCAACGATGTCGAGGCGCTGGAACAGGCCCTGGCCGGCGGCGAGGTGGCCATCGTGCTGGCCGAGCCGGCGATGACCAACATGGGGATCATCCTTCCCGACCCCGGCTACATGGAGGCGCTGCGGGAGCTGACTCGCCGGCACGGCACGCTGCTCCTGATCGACGAGACCCACACCTTCTCCGAGGGGCCTGGGGGCTGCACGGCCTCATGGGGGCTCGAGCCCGACCTCTTCACCATCGGCAAGGCGATCGGCGGAGGCGTCCCCTGCGGGGCGCTCGGCCTCTCCGCCGAGCTGAGTCAGCGCGTCCTCAGCGACCCCCACGGCGACTACGAGGACACCGGCGGCGTGGGCGGGACCCTCGCCGGGAACCCGCTCTCGGCGGCAGCGATGCGTGCCACCCTCACCACCACCCTCGACGAGACGGCGTTCGCGCACACGATTCCCCTCGCCTCGCGCTTTACCGACGGCGTCAACGCCACCATCGAGAGAACCGGCGTGCCCTGGAACATCACGCAGCTCGGCTGCCGCGCCGAATACCAGTTCCTCCCCGAGCCGGCCCGCAACGGCACCGTCGCCTACCACTCGCACGACGACGACCTCGAGCGCTACCTGCATGTCCACGCCCTCAACCGCGGGCTGATCATCACGCCCTTCCACAACATGGCGCTGATGGCCCCCGCCACCACCGATGCCGACGTGGACCTCCACACCACCCTCTTCGCCGAGGCGGTAGACGAGCTGGTCGCATGAGCGCCCGCGAGCAGCTGGTCGACGGCCACGGCCGGGCGATCGGGGACGTGCGGATCTCAGTTACCGACCGCTGCAACCTCCGCTGCCAGTACTGCATGCCCGCCGACGGGCTGCCCTGGCTGGAGCGCGACTCGGTCCTGACCTTCGAGGAAATCGAGCGGCTGGTGGCGCTGCTCTCCTCGATGGGGGTCTCCGACGTTCGCCTGACCGGCGGCGAACCCCTCGTCCGCCGGGACTTTCCCGCCCTTGCCGCGATGCTCTCCTCGCTGGAGGGCGTCTCCGAGCTGGCGGTTACCACCAACGGCTTCCTGCTCGAGCGTGATGCCGCCGCGCTGGTCGAGGCCGGGGTCGACCGCTTCAACGTCTCGATCGACTCGCTCCAGCGCGACCGCTTCTACGAGCTCACCCGCCGCGACGCGCTCGACCGGGTGCTGGCCGGCCTCGAGGAGCTCTCCCGCCACCCCGAGGCCCACCCAATCAAGGTCAACGCCGTGGCGATCAGGGGCTTCACCGAGCAGGAGCTGCCGGCCTTCGTCGACTTCGCCCGCCGAAACCCCTACGAGGTCCGGTTCATCGAGTTCATGCCGCTCGACGCCGACCGCTCGTGGCGGCCGGCCGACGTCCTCACCGGGGAGGAGATCCGCGCCGCGATCGACCGGATCTCCCCGCTCGAACCCCTCCCCCGCGAGCCGAGCTCCACGGCCCGCGTCTGGCGCTTTGCCGATGGCCGCGGGTCAATCGGGCTGGTGAGCCCGGTCAGCGAACCCTTCTGCGCCGACTGCAACCGGATCCGGATCACCGCCGAAGGGAAGCTGCGTACCTGCCTCTTCTCCCTCACCGAGACCGACCTGCGCGAGCCGCTTCGGTCAGGGGCCGGCGATGACGACCTGGAGGAGCTGATCCGCGCGGCCGTCTGGCGCAAGGAGCTCAAGCATCACGTCGGCGAGCCCGGCTTCATCCAGCCGGCCCGGACGATGAGCGCCATCGGCGGCTGAGCTCCTCGAGCTCGCCGGAGTCGTTGACCCCCACGGCGGCCTCGTCGGGAACGGCCACGAGCGACGCCCCGAGGCCAAGCGCCAGCCCGGTCGCCGAGACATGTGGGTCGAAACCGGCCAGCGCGGGCAGGGCGCCGGGCTCGTAGCGGGCCATCAGCGGCTGCACCCGCCCCTGCGATGCGGCCGCGACCACCAGGGAGCCCCCGGCCGGCTCGGCCAGCAGCGCGTCGACGGTCTCCTGGTCGACCTGCGGCAGGTCGCAGGCGAGCACCATTGCGGGCCGTCCGCCGGCCGCCTCCAGGGCGGCGACGATCCCGGCGGCCGGGTGGCGGGGCTCGTCCGGCTCGTCTACCCGTGTCACCCCGTCGGGCAGCTCCGGCAGGACGGTCTGCACCTTGGCGATAACCGCCACGTCCCGGAGACGGGCCATCAGCGCGCGAAGCGGGTATTCGACCAGAGGACGGCCATCCAGCCGGGCGCCGGCCTTTTCTCCCCCCATGCGGCTGGCGGCACCGCCCGCCAGGACCGCCCCGAACACGTCGCTTCGCCTCTCTTCTCCCACCGGTGGGACGGTAGCCGCCTAGAATGGCCGCCGTGAAGCCCGGAGCCGAGACCAACGCCTGGCTGCGCTGCTACCGGTGCTGGTCGACCGACCTCGAGGTACAGGTCCACTACGAGGGAATCCACCGGGTCGACCCCGCAACCGGCGAGCGCGCCGAGGTGATCGACGAGCTCCAGGAGGCGGTCGTCCAGTGCCTCGACTGCATGCACGACCAGCCGCACCTGGGGTTCGCCGACGGGCGGATAGTCCCGCTCGAGGACCGCTGGGAGCGCATGGTCGCGGGGACCCCCTGCGTGGCCTCCTGCACGGTCACCGTCGGAGCCGACGCGGTCGAGGCCTGCTCGGGGCCGGAGGCCGGCGAGTCGCTGGCCTACGCGGCCTTCGGTGAGAACGGCACGCGGGAGTTCTTCGTCCACGTGCGCTTCCACAAGCACGAGGAGGACGAGATCGCGGTCCACATGCTCGTGGAGCTCTATGCCCGGTCGCTCGAGGAGGCCGGCGAGGTTCTCGAAGAGGCCGCCCGCGGACCCCTCACCATCACCTCACTGGCCGAGGAGAGCCGGCCGCCGGCCGCGACCGGCGACACCCAGCACTAGCTTCCGGGAAGTTCAGGCCGACAGGCGCTGTTCGAGCGCCTCGAGCTGCTCCATCACCGGGGCGGGGAGGTCGTCACCGAACTTCTCGAGGTGCTCGCGCACCTGCGGAAGCTCGGCGGCCACTGCCGCGTCGTCCACGGTCAGGAGTGCATCAAGGTCGGCCTGTTCGATGTCGAGCCCGTCGGTGTCGAGGTCGGACGGGTCGGGAACGAGGCCGATCGCCGTCTCCGAAGCCTCTCCCTCGCCGTCACAGCGGCGGAAGACCCACTCCAGGACGCGGCTGTTCTCGCCGAACCCGGGCCAGAGGAAGCGCCCGTCGTCGTCCTTGCGGAACCAGTTGACGTAGAAGATCTTCGGCATCTGGACGCCTTCGCGCCCGCCCAGCTTGAGCCAGTGACCGAAGTAGTCGGCCATGTTGTAACCGCAGAACGGCAGCATCGCCATCGGGTCGAAGCGCAGCTGGCCGACGCCGCCGGCCGCCGCCGCGGTCATCTCCGAGCTCATCGTGGCGCCCATGAAGACGCCGTGATCCCAGTCGAAGGACTCGCGGACCAGCGGCACCACCGTGGCGCGCCGCCCGCCGAACAGGAAGGCGTCTATCGGCACGCCGGCCGGGTCCTCCCACTCCGGGGCAATGGCCGGATCCTGTGCCGCCGGGGCGGCAAAGCGGGCGTTGGCGTGGGCCGCCGGGGTGTCGGAGTCGGGGGTCCAGTCGTTGCCGTGCCAGTCGGTCAGGTGGGCCGGCGGCTCGTCGGTCATGTCCTCCCACCACACGTCGCCGTCGTCGGTGAGGGCGCAGTTGGTGAAGACGGTGTTCCCGGCGATGGTCGCCATCGCGTTCGGGTTGCTCTTGTCGCTGGTGCCGGGGGCCACCCCGAAGAAGCCGGCCTCCGGATTGATGGCGTAGAGGCGCCCGTCGTCGCCGAACTTCATCCATGCGATGTCGTCGCCGATCGTCTCGACCGTCCAGCCCTCGAGGGTCGGGATCAGCATCGCCAGGTTGGTCTTTCCGCATGCCGACGGGAATGCGGCCGCGATGTACTTCGCCTTCCCCTCCGGGGAGGTGAGCTTGAGGATCAGCATGTGCTCGGCCATCCAGCCCTCGTCGCGGGCCATCACCGAGGCGATCCGCAGCGCGAAGCACTTCTTGCCCAGCAACGCATTGCCCCCGTAACCCGAGCCGTAGGACCAGATCTCGCGCGTCTCGGGGAAGTGGACGATGTACTTCTCCTCGTTGCAGGGCCACGGGACGTCCTCGACCCCGTCCTCGAGGGGCATCCCGACCGAGTGAACGCATGGGACCCAGCTGCCGTCGGTGCCCAGCTCGTCCAGGGCGGCAGCGCCCATCCTGGTCATTACCCGCATCGAGACCACGACGTAAGGCGAGTCGGTCAGCTGGACGCCGATGTACGACTTGTCGGAGCCGAGCGGCCCCATGCTGAAGGGGACGACGTACATCGTTCGGCCGATCATCGTGCCCTCGAAGAGCTCGACGAGCTGCTCGCGCATCTTCGCCGGGTCCTCCCAGTTGTTGGTCGGTCCGGCGTCGCTCTCCGATGCCGAGCAGATGTACGTCCGGTCCTCGACGCGCGCCACGTCACCCGGGTCCGACCAGGCCAGGTAGGAGTTCGGTCGCTTCGCCTCGTCGAGCTCTCGGAAGGTGCCGTTGTCGACGAGGAGCCGGCATAGGCTCTCGTACTCGGCGGCCGAGCCGTCGCACCAGTGGATCGACTCCGGCTTGGCGAGCTCGGCGATCTCCTGGACCCAGGAGGCCAGCGCTTCGTTGTCGGTAGGAACGGCCGTGTCGGTCATGGCGTGAAAGCTACTCCCCGGGGGCCTCGCCCGGCTCGCGGCGCGGCACAAGCACCAGGCGCTTGAACTCGGCCACGAGCACCCCGTCCTGGTTGAAGACCCGGGTATGGACCTTCACTACGCCGCGGTCGGGCTTGCTCTTCGATTCCTTCTTCTCGAGCACCTCGGTCTCGCAGAAGAGGGTGTCCCCGTGGAAGACCGGATTGGGGTGGCTGAGCTCCTCCGTTGCGAGGTTGGCGATCGCCTTGCCCGAGACGTCGCTGACGCTCATTCCCAGGGCCAGCGAATAGACGAGCGGGCCTACGACGACGTTCTTTCCCTGCTGCGAATTACCGGCATAGACGTCGTTGATGTGGAGCGGATGGTGGTTCATCGTGATCAGGCAGAAGAGGTGATCGTCGGCCTCGGTCACGGTCTTGGCCGGCCAGTGCTTGTAGACGTCACCAACCTCGAACTCCTCGAGGTAGCGCCCGTAAGCGTGGGCGCCTGACGCCTCGCGCTCGGCCTGGTCGGTGGTGAATCCGCTCTCTGGCATCTGGTCTGGAGTCTCCGTGGTCGGGGTTGGGGATTACCTGCCCGGTAAGCCTGTCATACGAGCCGCCGTCGCGGCGCGAAGGTAGGTAGCTTCCGGGGCCATGAGACACCCCAGGGACTTCTTCAAGCCGATGGCGATCGGGGCTCCGGAGCCTCTCCACGAGATTCCGGTGACACCCTCGCGGATGATCCACTTCTTCGACCCGAGCAACGAGAAGATGGCGGCCAAGCTGCCGGATATCGCCAGGCAGACCGACATCCTCCTGGGAAACCTGGAGGACGCCGTCCCGGTCGACAACAAGGAGGCTGCGCGCGAGGGGCTCGTGAGCATCGGCAAGAGCGCCGACCTCGGCTCCACGCAGCTGTGGACCCGCATCAACTCGCTTGAGTCGCCCTGGGTTCTCGACGACCTCACGACCCTGGTCACCGAGATCGGCGACAGGCTCGACGTGATCATGGTTCCGAAGGTCGAGGGGGACTGGGACATCCACTACGTCGACCGCCTGCTCGCCCAGCTCGAGGCCAAGGCCGGCCTCGACAAGCCGATTCTCGTGCACGCGATCCTCGAGACTGCCCTCGGGGTGGCCAACGTCGAGGAGATCGCCTACGCCAGCCCGCGCATGCAGGGGATGAGCTTCGGGCCGGCCGACCTCGCCGCCTCGCGCCGCATGAAGACGACCCGCGTCGGCGGCGGCCATCCCGGCTACCGGGTGGTCGAGGACCCGGACCCCGACAACCCGGAGGCCGAGCGCCCCAGCGCCCAGCAGGACCTCTGGCACTACTCGATCGCCCGCATGGTCGACGCCTGTGCCAGCGCCGGCATCCTGCCCTTCTACGGTCCCTTCGGAGACATCAAGGACCTCGAGGGCTGCGAGGCGCAGTTCCGCTCGGCCTTCCTGATGGGCTGCGTCGGCGCCTGGTCGCTTCACCCGGCGCAGATCGACGTGGCCAAGAAGGTCTTCTCCCCCGACCCCGACGAGGTGAGGTTTGCCCTCAAGGTGATCGAGGCGATCCCCGACGGCCGCGGGGTCCACATGATCGACGGCAAGATGCAGGACGACGCAACCTGGAAGCAGTGTCAGGTGATGGTCGAGCTGGCCCGGATGCTCGCCGCCGACGACCCCGAACTGGCCGCCGCCTACGGGCTCGACTGATGCGCTTCTACGAGTTCGAGGCACGCGAGATCGTTCGGCGGGCCGGGATCCCGGTCACCGACTTCGGCTTCGCCAGGACGCCCGAGGAGGCCCGCGAGGCCGCCGAGCGGATCGGCGGGGAGACGGTGGTCAAGAGCCAGGTGCTGAGCGGCGGGCGGATGAAGGCCGGCGGCGTGCAGTTCGCCTCCACACCCGACGAGGCCGCAGGCCACGCGGCCGACATCCTCGAGCTGGAGATCGGGGGCCACATGCCCCGCGGCGTGCTGGTCGACCCGAAGGCCGAAGTCGAGCAGGAGTACTACGCCGGCGTCGTCTGGGACGGCACCGCCAAGAAGCCGGTGATGATCTTCAGCCCCGTCGGCGGCATCGACATTGAGCAGGTCGCCGAGGAACAGCCCGACAAGGTCGGCCGGCGCCACATCTCCAACCTCCTGCCCATCACCGGCTTCGAGGCCAAGGAGACGATCGCCTCCACCGGCGTCACCGGCAGCGAGCTGAACAAGCTCACCCCGATCCTCACCAAGCTCGCCCAGCTCTTCGTCGACAACGACATGACTCTGGCCGAGATCAACCCCATCGGCCGGCTCAAGGACGGCTCCTTCGTCGCCCTCGACGCCCACATGGACATCGAGAACGAGGCCCGCGGCCGCCACAAGGCGCTGCTGGCCGACCTGGAGATCGGGGACGAGGAGACCCGCGAGGCCCGCGAGCCCACCCCGTTCGAGCTGGCCGGCGAGGAGGTTGACGCCCAGGACCACCGCGGCGTGGCCGGAAACGTCACCGAGTTCGACGGCAACCTCGGCCTGGTCATCGGCGCCGGCGGCGGCTCGCTGACCCTCTTCGACGCCGTCCGCGCCCACGGCGGCGAGCCCGCCAACTACTGCGAGATCGGCGGCAACCCGTCGGTCGCCAAGGCCTGCGGGCTGGCCAAGCTCGTCCTCCAGAAGCCCGGCGTCGACAAGATCGCGGTGATGATGTCGATCGTCTCCAACACCCGCGTGGACATCGTCGCCCGCGGCGTAATCAAGGCCTGCCTGGAGCTCGACATGGACCCGTCGGAGAAGATCGCCATCTTCCGCATCCCGGGCGCCTGGGAGGACGAAGGGTTCAAGATCCTCGACGCCTATGGGGTCGAGTACGCCGACCGCTCGGTCTCGATGCACGAGGCGGCAAGGCGGGCGGTCGAGAAGATCGGAGCGGGATCGTGAGCATCCTCATCGACTCAGGCACCACCTTTATCGTCCAGGGCATCACCGGCCGCGAGGCGGTCAACCTCACCCGCGAGTGCCTCGACTACGGCACCGGCGCCAAGGTCGTCGGCGGCGTGACACCCGGACGGCTCGGCCGCGAGGTTCACGGCGTTCCGGTCTTCGACACCGTCGAGCAGGCCGTCGCCCACCACGGCGGGCCTATCGACGGCTCCGTCGTGACTGTCCCCCCCGCCTTCACGCGCGACGCGGTCTTCGAGGCGATCGAGAACGGCATCAAGCTGATCGTCATCGTCACCGAGCGGATCCCGCGCAAGGACGTCGCCCAGATGGTCGAGCTGGCCGGCCAGCACGGCGCCCGGATAATCGGGCCGAACTGCCTGGGGATCATCGTCCCGGACGTCGTCAAGATGGGCGGCATCGGCGGCCCGGCCAAGGACGCCGCCAAGGCTTACACCCCGGGACCGATCGGGGTCATCAGCCGCTCTGGCGGGATGACCACCGAGATGAGCTCCACCCTCACTGCGGCCGGGCTGGGACAGTCGACCGCAGTCTCCATCGGCGGCGACGCGATCATCGGCTCCACCTACGCCGAGCTGATGCCGCTCTTCGAGGCCGACGAGCAGACCCGGGGAATCGTCATCTACACCGAGCCGGGCGGGCGGATGGAAGCCCAGCTGGCGCAGTGGGTGACCGAGAACAACTCCCGCCTGCCGATCGTCGCCTTCATGGCCGGGCGCTTCATGGACGAGATGCCGGGCATGAGCTTCGGCCACGCCGGCACGATCGTCGAGGGCAAGGAGGACACCGCCACCGAGAAGATCGCGCGGCTCGCCGAGGCCGGGATAACCGTCGCCGAGGAGATCAGCGAGATCCCCGCCCTGATCCAGGCCAAGATTGACGAAAGGGGCTCGTGATGCGCGCCGAGGGAATCTTCATCGCCGTCGAGGTCGAGGACTCGGTCGCCTCCGACCCAGAGATGGCCGCCAAGCTGGCCGAGGTCTGTCCCGTGGACATCTTTGCGGTCAACGAGGGCGGGACGCTGGAGCTGGTCGACGAGAACGTCGACGAATGCGTCCTGTGCCGCCTCTGCCTCGACGCCGCCCCGGACGGCGCCGTGAAGATCATCAAGCGCTACGACGGCGACGCCGAGCTCTAGGCCCACTGCTCCCGTCGGCCTTCCGGCGCGTATATCCGGGTGAATGCCGGAACTGCC
>JBBASZ010000012.1:0-31851 GCA_040398965.1 Solirubrobacteraceae bacterium
GCCGCGGCTGCGCCCCGCCGCCGCCGCCGCGAGGCCTCAGACGGCCCACCGCCCCGGCAGCGCCAGGAGCCGCCCCCGCGCCAACCGCGCGACGACGGCGGCCAGGGCCAGTCGCCGGAGGGGCGCCGGCGCATGCTCATCTTCGGGGCCGCCGGCGTGGCGGTCGTCGTGATCGGCTTCCTGCTGGTCACCCAGGTCTTCGGCTGCGGCGGGGGCGACTCGGGCACCACGACGCAGCCGGCCAACACCGTCACCACCCAGGCCGGGTCCGAGACCACGAGCGGCAATGCCGGGGCGGGAGCCGTCAACCGGGCCGCCACCCGCGTCGCCGTCTTCAACGGCACGACGACCAGCGGCCTGGCGCGCACCGCGGCCGACAAGCTGAGCGCCGCCGGCTACAAGCAGGTCGACCCGGTCACCACCGCTCCCGACCAGGCGGTTCCCGCCACCCAGGTCTACTTCGACACCGGGGCCCGCGCCGAGGGGCTCGACGTGGCCAAGGCGCTTGGGGTCGACGCTTCGGCGGTCGTGGCGATGGACCCGAACATCCGCGCACTGGGGCAGAACGCCCCGGTCGCCGTCGTTCTCGGTGCCGACCAGGCCCAGTGATCTACCTCGCCCGTCACGGGCAGACGCCGTACAACGAGGAGGGAAGGTTCCAGGGCTGGTCCGACGTTCCCCTCACCGAGCTGGGCGTCGAGCAGGCCGGGCAGCTTGCCGACCGCGTTGCCGCGATCGGGCCGGGGCTCCTGGTCTCCAGCAGCCTTGAGCGCGCCCTCCAGACCGCGCGGATCGTGGGGGAGGGGACCGGACTCAAGCCGCTGGTGGAGCCGCGCCTGGCCGAGACCGACACCGGCGAATGGACGCACCGCAGCTTCGACGAGGTGATCGCCGAGGACCCGGAGGGTTTCCGTTCCTTCCTCGAGCTCGACGAGCGCTGGGAGTTCCCCGGCGGGGAGAGCTTCGTAACCCAGGCGGCGAGGATCGAGGAGGCACTTGGCGAATTGACAAGGCGCCAGTCAGACTTCCCAATCGTCGTCGTATGCCACCGCAACGTGATCCGGCTTGCCCTGCGCGCCCGCGGGCGCGAGCCTGACGAGATGCCCGAGAACGGAAGCCTTGTCCAGCTGTGACCCTGCTCTCGCGGATCGTCTTCGCCCTCCTCGTCCTCGCCGCGGTGGGTGCCTTCTTCGTCGCCCAGCGGCTCAAGAGCGCCCCGCCGGTCGTGCAGGGCGTCGAAATCTCATCGCCGGTCTTCTCGCCCAACGGTGACGGCCGCCTCGACCGCGAGCGGGTCAGCTTCCGCCTGAAGCGCAGCGAGACCGTCGACGTGGCCGTCGTCGACGGGCAGGGTGACGCCGTTCGCGAGCTGGCCTCCGGCCTCTCCCTTCGGGCCTACAGCCGGTCGCCCGAACTTGTCTGGGACGGCCGTGACGCCGACGGCAGGGTTGCCCCCGACGGCCGCTACCGGATCCGGGTAACGCTGCGGCGCGAGGGGCGCTCGATCGTCCTCCCGAGGTCCTTCCTCCTTGACACCACTCCCCCGCGCGTCGAGGTTCTCTCTGTCGGCCCGCGAAAGGGGCCTGGCCCGGAGCTGATCACCCGGCCCGGCCGCCAGCAGGTCCGGGTCCGCTGGAGCCCCGGGGTGAGCGAGGGTCGCCTGCTGGTCTTCCGCACGTCGCCGGAGCCGGTCCGCCTCGTCTACGAGCGCCCGCTCTCCGGGCGTGCCACCAAGGCGCTCTGGGACGGGCGCACCTCGTCCGGCCGCCCGGCGGCGCCCGGCACCTACCTGGCGGTTGTCGAGCGGCGCGACGGCGCGGGGGTGGCCGGTACCTCTACGCCGCTCGATCCCGACGGGCTGCCGAGGCTCCCCTACGGCAAGCGCCTGGAGGGCCAGGCAGGCATCGCCATCCAGCCGGTCGGAGTCGTCCCGCCGCTGGTCGCCACGCCCGCCGGGGAGAGGGTGAGCGTCGGGGTCGTGGCCGGCGGGCGAAGCTACCGCTGGTCGATGGGGCGCCTGGGGGCCAGGGCCCAGAAGAGCGGCTCGGCCTCGCGCACTCTCATCTCGGTCAAGCCGGCGGCCGAGAACTCCGGGATCTTCCTCTTCACCGCTTCCAGCGGTGCGGGCCGTGCCGGTGCGCCGTTCGCCGTGGACGACCGCCGCTCCAACCCGGTCCTCGTGGTCATTCCCGTCATCAGCTGGCAGGGGCGCAACCCGGTGGACGGTGACGGGGACGGCCGTCCCGACCTGCTCGAGGACGGACTCGACGCCGGGCTGCGCCGCCCCCTGGTCACCCGGCTTCCCACCGGCTTCGCCTCCAGCGAGCAGCCGGTCGCCTCCTGGCTGACCCGCAACCGCAAGCGCTTCGACATCACCACCGACTATGCGATCGCCCGCAACGTCCCGCCGCTGCTCGCCGGCCACAGCGGGGTCCTGCTGGCCGGCAGCACCTCCTGGCTTCCCCGCGCCGCTCAGAACCGCCTGCGCCGGTTCGTGCGGGCCGGCGGCACGCTCGTGGAGGCCGCGCCCGACTCGCTGCGCAGGAGCGTCACCCTGCGCAGCGGCCTGCTGACCGACCCGCTGCCCCCGGCCACCACCGACCTCTTCGGAACGCGGACCGAGAGCCGCTCGGGGCGCTTCACGGTCACCAATTCACGTGACTCGATCGGCCTCTTCGACGGCACCGAGGGGCTCTTCCGCGGCTACACGAAGATCGAGGAGACCGTCGCGCCCGGCGGGGCCAAGGTCCTTTCCACCGCGGTGACCGAGGACGGGCGGGTCGT
Source organism: Solirubrobacteraceae bacterium (assembly GCA_040398965.1). Lineage (GTDB taxonomy): Bacteria > Actinomycetota > Thermoleophilia > Solirubrobacterales > Solirubrobacteraceae > F1-60-MAGs163. The sequence continues at coordinate 2,785 of JBBASZ010000012.1, forward strand.
CGTGGTCGCTTTCAGGGCCGGGCGCGGAACGGTGATCAGGTTCGGCCTCCCCGAGCTTCCCTCCAGGCTGTCGACCGACCCCGATGCACAGGGGCTGATGGAGCGCTCATGGCAACTGATGTCGCGCTGATCGTCGTCTCCCTCGTCGCCGGGGCGATGATCGTCGCCCCGACCGCGCGCGCCCGCGCCTGGCTGATGCTCGTCTCGATCGTGCTCGCCCCGGCGCTCCTGCTCGCCCACGTAGCCGCTGCCGACCAGCTGGAGGGCATCTCGGGCCGGACCGAGCTGCTCGTCGTTGCCGCGGTGGCCGGGGTCGCCGCGGCGCTCCTGCTCGCATGGTGGTTCCGCCGGGTGCCGGCGGCCTTCCCGATCGCCGTCGTGGCGACGCTCCCGTTCCGGATCCCGCTCAGCATCGGCGGGGCTACCGCGAGCCTGCTGCTGCCCCTCTACCTGGTGGTCGCCGGCGGCGCGATCGCCTGGCTCGCTCCCCGCCTGCGGGCCGAGGGGCCGGAGAGCGGCGACGAGCGGCCGGTCGGCGGCCTGGAGTGGACGCTGGCCGTTGTCCTCGTCCTCTACGCCGTCCAGAGCGCCTGGAGTTCGGATCCCGACCGTGCCCTGGAGAACGTCCTCTTCTTCTACATCCCCTTCGCCGTCGGGTACGTCCTCCTCTCCCGCTTCGACTGGACGCCGAAGCTGGCGGCTCGGGTGCTGGCCGTCCTTGCCGCCCTGGCCGTGGTTCTCACCTCGATCGGCTTCGTCGAGTTCGCCACCCGGCACCTGCTCCTCAATCCCAAGGTGATCGCCGCCAACCAGGTCAATGACTACTTCCGGGTCAACTCGCTCTTCTTCGACCCCAACATCTTCGGCCGCTTCCTGGCCATCGTCATCGTCCTGCTCGTCGCCTGGATCTGCTGGGAGAAGCGGCAGAAGGCGGTGGCCGCGGGGGCGCTGGTGATCGCCTTCCTGTTCGGGGGCCTGCTCACGACCCTGTCGCAGTCCAGCTATGCGGCGCTGCTGGCCGGCCTGGCCATGCTCGCCGCGCTGCGCTGGAGCGTTCGCTGGACGGTGGCCGTCGTCGCCGTTGCGGCGGTCCTTGCCGCAGGTGCCCTCGCGGCGGGCACCGGCGTCCTGGAAGGAGGCGACGACGCCTCCAGGGCGACCAGCGGCCGGTCGGCACTGGTCACCGGGGGAGTCGAGCTCTTCGCCGAGCGTCCGGTCGTCGGCTGGGGCGCAGGCTCGTTCGCCCTCGAATACCGCGAGGCCGAGAACGTCTCCGCCGCCAAGGCGGCCTCGGCCTCCCACACGATCCCGGTCACCGTCGCCGCCGAGCAGGGGGTGATCGGCCTGGCCGCCTACCTGGCGCTCCTCTTCTTCGCCTTCTCGCGCTGCCTGCGCGGGATCAGGGCGGCACCCAACCTGGCCATCCGCGCCGCGATAGCCGCCGCCTTCACCGCGCTGGTGGTGCACACGCTGGTCTACGCCGCCTTCCTCGAGGACCCCATCACCTGGGTACTGCTCGCCGCCGCGACGGCGTTCGGGGCCGCCTCCTCCCGCTCCGCGTCGGAGGTCGGGGGAAGGCCGGCGCAGGACCCGGCACCCGGGGCCGCCGGGCCGGACGGGGCATGAGCAACGCCCGAAGGGAGCTGTGGTGGATCGCCGGCCTGGCGGTCGTCGCCGTCGGCGCCTGGGCGCTGCTGCGCAGCTACCCCAACTACGACGCCTACTACCACCTGGTCTGGGGCCGGGAGCTTGCTTCGGGCGCCAGGCCACAGATCGAGGTGCCGGATGCTCCCACCGCGCACCCGCTCTACCTGTTGCTCTGCTCCCTGCTCGGCGTGGCCTTCGGGGAGGGCGCCGAGCGCGTCCTGGTCCTGGTCTGCGTCCTCTCCCTGCTGGCCTGCGGGTGGGCGGTCATGCGCCTCGGCCGGACCGTCTACGGGACCTGGCCCGGCGTGGCTGCCGCCGCCCTGACCGTGCTGGCGCCGACGCTGCTGCTTTACGCCGCGCGCGGGTACGTCGACATCCCCTTCCTGGCCCTGGTCTTCTGGGCGGCGGCGCTCGAGGCCCAAAAGCCCCGCCGCGGGATGCCGGTGATGGTCCTCCTCACCCTCGCCGGCCTGCTGCGCCCGGAGGCCTGGCTGCTCGCCGGGCTCTACTGGCTCTGGTGCGCGTGGCCGCGCGACGGGCGCCGGTTCGACCTCCAGCCCGCCCTGCTGGCGGTGATGCTCGCCGCGCCCGTCCTCTGGGTGGCCTTCGACTGGTGGGTCACCGGCGAGCCCCTCTATGCCGTCACCTCCACCGGCGCCCAGGCCGAGGCGCTCGGCCGCGAGCGCGGGCTGGCCTCGGTGCCGCGGGCCTACGTCGCCGGCCTGGAGGAGGTCCTGCGCGCACCGCTGCTGCTGCTCGCCGTCGTCGGCCTGGCGATCGAGGTCGTCTGGCGCCGGGGCCGGCGGATGGAGGTTCCCGCGGCCCTCTTTGCCACCGGGACGGCGGCCTTCGTCGGCGCCGGGGTTGCCGGGCTCTCGCTCCTGCCCCGGTACCTGACCGTGCCGGCGATCACGCTCACGCTCTTCGCCGGCCTGGCGCTCGCCGGCTGGACGCTCCTGCCACGCGATGACGGCCGGCGCTCGCGCTGGGCACTGGTCGCGGCCGGGGTGCTGGTGCTCGGTGTGCTCTGGGCCGTCGTGCGCGCCGATGTCCCCGGCAAGGTCGAGCGGGAGCTCTCCTTCGTCACCGGCATCCATGACGACCTCGTCGACACCCTCAACGACCCGGCCGTCCGCTCCCGCCTGGGCTGCGGGCCCCTCAGTACCCCCAACTTCCGGCTCGTACCCGATGCGCGCTGGCTCCTGGACGCCCCGCCCGACGAGGTAGTGGCGCGCTCCCGCGAGCGTCCGCGGACGGGAGTTGCGCTGGTCTTCACCGGCGAGCGAGCCGCCGCCCGCTACGGCCGTGCCGCCGGGGTGGAGGAGAAGACCAACCGGGCCGACGAGGGCTTCCGCGAGGTCGCCCGCCACGGGGCGATCACCGCCTACGCGGCCTGCCGCTGATCCTCAGCTGTCGCGGGCTATCGAGAGCTCTTCGAGCCGATCCCAGAGGGGCCGGTTCTGGTGGCGCGCCGTCTGGGCCAGCGCCCACTCGCGCAGCTGCGCGTCGGGGTGCGCGCGGTCGCCGGCGTGGGCGGCCAGCAGCGAGGCGAACTCCCCCGGGTCCCCGGCAACCTGGACCGCGCGATCCCAGGTCTTCACTCCGGCCAGGTCGGGGCTCACGGTCATCCGCCCGAGGCGCGCGTACTTGAGGATGCGGTTCGGCAGGCCGGCGTCGTTGAAGGGCTCGATCCGGAAGGGAACGATCCCCACGTCGGAGGCGAGGATCACGCGGGCGGCGGCCTCGTCGTCGAGCGGCCCGAGCCACACGAGCGACGGGTGCTGCCGGCAGGCGAGGAAGTCGGGGTCGCCGGCGCACTCCTCCTCGTGCCAGGCGCCGACCAGGAAGAGGACGAGCCGGTCGCCGAGAGTCTCGGCGACCCGGCGCAGGAGCGACCAGTCGGTCCGCCAGCCCAGGTGGCCGAGCGAGACGGCGACCACGGCCCCGTCCGGGTCGGGGGCCGGGAAGCGGTCGGCCGGCGTGGTCATCAGGATCGCCTCGCGCCCGGCGTCGCGCTCCTGCTCGACCAGCGGCTCGGAGACCGCGTAGGTGATCGCCGCCCGCGCGGCGGCAAGCTCGTGGAGTTCGGCCAGCCTCGCCCGGGTGGCCTCGCCGGCGTCGTAGGCGAGCTCGTAGCGGTCCCAGCGCGAATACCAGAGCTCCGCTTCCGGGCAGTCGGCCAGGAGGGCGCGCGCCAGCGGGTACTGGACGGGGTGGAAGATCACGAAGACCCGGGGCTCGCCGCGGCGGCGTACCTCCCTGAGCAGGCGCCGCGCCTGCCGGGCGGCAATGGCGTTCCCGAGCGCCTCCGGCATCCGCGCCACGGCACCGAAGCGCAGCCGCGGCGGGTCGACCGCGATCACGCCGGGGGCGCGAAGGAGGTCTTCGGCCTGCTCGCGCTGGATGAAGCTCTCGAGCGTGCGCGGAAGCAGCAGCACGCAGACTGGGGGCCGGCTTGCCTGGGAGGCGCTCACCGCCGGCAACCCTAGCCGCGCCCGCCTCCCCCGGATGGGCGGATAGCGTCAGGTGCCGATGGACGGCGCACTCAAGCGCCTCGCGGCGTCGGGGCTCGCCTACCAGGCCGCCAGCCTGCTCGCCGCGTTGCTCGCGCTCTTCACGCTGCCGCTCTACACGCGGTCGCTGAGCGAGGCCGACTTCGGCTACGCCGAGACGATCCTCACGCTGGTGATCCTCGCCAGCATCCTGCTGCGCTTCGGCCTGGGAGAGGCCTTCGTCCGCTACTGGCACGAAGCGGGGGGCGCCGATGCCCGCCGGCGGCTGGCCAGGACCACCACCGGCTTCGTCCTGGTCAGCACGAGCGTCGCCCTGGTCGCCGGGATCCTGCTCGCCGGGCCGCTCTCCGAGCTGGTCCTCGGGACCCGCAACCCGACGCTGATGGCCTACGGCGTCCTGGGCATCTGGACCTTCACCAACCTGGAGGTCGCCTACTCGATCCTGCGCGTCGACGAGCGCCGCCGCGCGTACCTGGTCGCCTCGGCGACCAACGTGGTGCTCACGGTCGCCCTCACCGTCACCCTGGTGGTGATCCTCGACCAGGGCGCTCGCGGCTACGTGCTCGGCAACTACGCCGCCTCCGGGGTGGTCCTGCTCGGGCTGTGGCTCTTCGCCGTCCGCGAGCACATCGGGCTTCCGCGGGGCGGGGTGAAGCTCGGCGGGCTGCTGCGCTTCGGCGCCCCGATGATTCCCGCCGACGCCGCCGTCTTCCTGCTCAACGTGATCGACCGCGCCTGGCTGCTGCGCGCGGAGAGCCCGGAGGCCGCCGGCCTCTACTCGGTGGCGATCAAGCTCGCCACCGCGGTGATCATCCTCGTCCGCGGCTTCCAGCTGGCCTGGACGCCGATGGCCTACTCGATCGGCTCCGACCGCGAGGCCCGGGTCCTTTATGCCCGGGTCACCACCGCCTATATCGCCATCGCCGCGCTGATGGTCGCCGGATTCGCCCTGCTCGGGCGCTGGGTCGTCCGGCTGCTCGCCGCGCCGGACTTCTTCGACGCCCATACCGCGCTGCCGTGGCTGGCGCTTGGGTGGGCGCTCTACGGCCTCTACCTCGTGCTGGTGACCATCGCCGGGCGAGCCGAGGTGACGATCCGCACCCTTCCCGCCGCCGCGCTGGGAGTCGTCGTGAACGTCGCCCTTCTCTTCCTTCTCGTCGACCCGCTGGGGATCGTCGGCGCGGCGCTCGCCCTCTGCGCCGCCTACGTCGCGATGCTCGCCGCGCTCTTCCTCCTCACCCGCGGTGCCTTCCACGTGCCGTTCCAGTGGCGCCGGCTGGTTCCGATCGTGCTGATCAGCGGCTCGCTGGCCGTTGCCGGTGACCTCCTCCTTCCCACCTCGGGCGCCGCCGGCTTCCTGGCCCGGCTGGCCGTCCTGGCCCTGATCCCGCCGCTCCTCGTGGCCGCCCGCGCGGTCAGCCCGGAGGAGCTGCGGGCGCTCGCGTCCGCCGCACGCTCGATGAGGGGAGGCCAGGCGGCGACGTGAGCACCCTCGGCTGGATCGGCGTGATGCTCGGCACGGTCTTCGTCGTCAACCTGATGCCGGCCTTCGGCCCGCCGACCTGGACGGTGCTCGTCTTCTTCCGCATCAAGTACGACGTGCCGGCGGTGCCCCTGGTGCTCGGCGGCGCGGCGGCGGCAGCCTGCGGGCGCTTCGTGCTGGCCTCGGTCTTCCGGAGGATCGGCTGGCGCCTGCCCGAGGGCAAGCGCAGGGACCTCGAGGCGGTCGGCGAGGCGCTCACCGAGCGCCGGGCAAGCCGCTGGGGCACCTTCGCCCTCTTTCTCGTCTCGCCCTTCCCGTCCACGCAGCTGTTCGAGGCCGCCGGCCTGACGCCGCAGGTCAACCTGCGCGCCGTCACGCTGGCCTTCTTCCTCGGGCGACTGGTCACCTATTCGATCTACGTCGGCGGGGCGACGCTCGCCGCGGAGACGGTCTCCTCGGTGATCGACGAGGGCTTCCGCTCGCCGTGGGCGATCGCCCTCCAGCTCTTCCTTCTCGCCCTGCTCGCCGCCTTCGTCCTCACCCCGTGGGCGAAGATCCTGCGGCGGCGCGGCGGTTGAACTCCTCGGCTGCCTCCCGCAGCCCCTCGCCCCTGCCGGGGTTGAGCGTGGCGCGCACGTGGGCCATGTATCGCGCCGGGTCGTGGCCGGGGAGCACCCTGGCCGCCAGCGCGCGAACCGCGTAGGCCCAGGCGGTCAGCCAGCGGACCGCCGCCGCCGCGGCAGCCGAGTGGTGCTTGCGCATGTAGAGGTCGCGGTTGCGCGACATCTCCACGATCCGCCGCTCCGGGACCGAGCCGGTGGAAAGCTGCTCGTGGTGGATCGCCTGTGCCGCGGGCACGTAGAGGGTCTGCCAGCCGTGGTCGGCAAGGCGCCGGCAGAGGTCTACTTCGTCGGAGTAGACGAAGAAGTCCGGGTCGAGCCAGCCGATCTCCTCCACCGCCTCGCGGCGCACGAGCAGCGCCGCGCTCTGGGCCCAGTCGACCTGCCGGGTCTGCGTGCCGCGGGACTGGACGACCGTCCAGGGGTGAACGAAGAGGGCCGAGGCCAGGGCGCTGCGCGGGCCGGGGAAGGCCCAGGCGCTCGGCTGGGGCGTCCCGTCGGGGCGCAGCAGGCGCGCCCCGGCCGCGGCGGCACCGGCATCGGCCTCGAGGGCGCCGTATAGGGCCATCGTCGCCCCGGGGAGCAGCTCGCTGTCTTCGTTGAGCATCAGCGCGAAGCGCCCCGAGGCCTGCTGCAGGATCTCGGAGTCGTTCTCGGCCTTGCCGCGGCGCCGGTCGAGGGCGATCACGCGGTCGACGGTGGGGTGCGCGGCGGCGGCCTGCGCCGATCCGTCCTGCGAGGCGTTGTCCAGGACGAGCACCTCGGTACGCAGTGGCAGGCCCTCGCGCTCGCGGGCGATGGCGTCCAGCCCGCGCAGCAGCAGGTCGCGCTGGCCGGTGTTGACTACGCAGTAGCTGAGGTCGACTTCCCCCACGGCGCCTATTGTGACCGCGGTGCACGTTCACGTCGTCGACCCCCCGGCGTACACGCCCCCGTACGACCGCGCGCTGAGCGGCGCGCTGGCCCGGCAGGGCGCCGAGGTGACCCTCGTTACCGCCCCGTTCGCCTTCGGGGCGGTAACCCCCGCCGACGGTTACGCGGTCGACGAGCGCTTCGGCCGCCACCTGCCCGGCTCCAGCGGCTCGGCGCTGCGGGCCGCCGCCCGTGCGCTGACCGACCCGTTCGAGATGGCCGGCTACCGCCGCGCCGCCCGGGAGGCCGACGTCGTCCACTTCCAGTGGCTCGCCCTGCCGGCGATCGACTCGCGCCTCCTGCCCGACCGGCCGCTGGTGATCACCGCCCACGACGTGATTCCCCGCGAGCCCCACCCGGGCCAGGTCGCCGGCCTGCGCCGCGCCCTGGGCCGCGCCGACGCAGTTGTCGTTCACAGCGAGGACGGGCGCCGCCGGCTGCAGGGCGATCTCGGCATCGACCCGGGGCGGATCCACGTGATCGAGCACGGCGCCTTCACCCACCTGCGCGAGCTTCCCGCTCCCGCGCCGCTGCCCGCGGAGCTCGAGGGAGTGGAGGGCCCGGTCGCCCTGCTTTTCGGGCTGATGCGCCCGTACAAGGGAATCGAGGTCGCCATCGAGGCCTGGCGGGGCATCGACGACGCCGAGCTCTGGGTCGTGGGGATGCCGCGGATGGACATCGGGCCGCTGCGCAGCGCGGCCCCGCCGAACGTCCGCTTTGTCGACCGCTTCGTCGACGACGCCGAGATCCCCGCCCTCTTCCAGCGCGCCGACCTGGCCCTGCTCCCGTACCTGGAGATCGACCAGTCGGGCGTCTGCTTCACGGCGATGGCCTTCGGCACCCCGATGGTGCTGAGCGCGGTCGGCGGCTTTCCCGAGATCGCGAAGGCCGGCGCCGCCGAGCTGGTCGAGCCGGGCGACGTCCTTGGCCTGCGCTCCGCCGTTCGCTCCCTGCTCGATGACCCGGACGCCCGCGCACGGCTGGCCGGGGAGGCCTCGCGGCTGACCCGCGAGCGCTTCGACTGGGACCGGATCGCCGCCCTTCACATGGAGCTCTACGAGGGCCTGCTCGACGGGCGTACGGCGGTCGCAGGATGATCGTCCTCGAGATCGTCTTCTGGGTCGCGGCCGGGCTGCTCGTCTTCGCCCAGGTCGGCTACCCGCTCCTGCTCGCCGCCTGGACGGCGCTGGCCGGCCGGGGCGGGGAGCCTGTGCCGCCGGCCGCCGGCGACGAGCCGTTCGTGGCCTTCGTCGTCGCCGCCCACCGCGAGGCGCCGGTGATCGCCGCGCGGGTGGCCAACGTCCGCGAGCTCGACTGGCCGGCCGACCGCCTGCAGCTGATCGTCGCCTGCGACGGCTCGCCGGATGAGACCGTCGCCCGGGCCCGTGAGGCCGGCGCCGACCTGGTCCTCGACCTGCCCTGGGGCGGGAAGGTGAGGGCCCAGGACGCCGCCGTCCAGGCCGCCGACCCGCGGGCGACGCTGATCGCCTTCTCCGACGCCAACGCATCGTGGGAGCCCCAGGCCCTTCGCGAGCTGGCCGCGGCACTGGCCGACCCGGGCACCGGCTACGCCTGCGGGAGCGTCACCTTCACCGGCGAGGACGGGGCGACCAACCAGGAGGGCCTCTACTGGCGCTACGAGATGTGGATCCGCTCGATGGAGTCGCGCCTGGCCTCGGTTACCGGCGGCAACGGTGCGATCTACGCGGTCCGCCGGGAGGACTACATCGAGGTCGACCCGGTCATGGGACACGACCTCTCCTTCCCGTTCAACTTCGTCAAGCGCGGCCGCCGCGCCGTCTACGTGCCGGCGGCGCGGGCGCGGGAGAAGATGGTCCCGACCGTCGAGGGCGAGTTCGCGCGCAAGCGGCGGATGATGAGCCACGCCTGGCCGATCGTCCTGCGCGGCGGGCTGGCCTCGCCGGCCGGATACCCGCCGCGCTACGCCCTGATGGTGGCCAGCCACCGGCTGCTGCGCTACGCCTCACCCTTCCTGCACCTGGTGGCGCTGGCCGCCAACGTGGCCCTGGTGGCGGCAGGCGCAGGCACCCTTTACGTGGTCACGCTGGCCGTGCAGGCCGCGGTCCTCGCGCTCGCCCTGCTCGGCGCTGTCGTTCCCGCGCGGCCGTTCCTGGTCGCCCGCTACTACGTCCTGACCACCGCCTCGATCGCCGCCGGCCTCTGGGACCACCTGCGCCACGGCACGCCCGCCGGCTGGGCGCCCCCGGAGGGGACGCGCTGATGCTTCGCCGCGCCTTCGACCTGCTCGCCGCCGCCGCCGGGCTGGTCCTCGCCTCGCCGCTCCTGCTGGTCGCGATCGTAGCCATCCCGCTCGAGTCGCGCGGCTCGCCCTTCTACCGCCAGCGCCGGGTCGGCCTCGACGGCCACGGTTTCGAGGTGATCAAGCTGCGCACGATGGTCAGCGGCGCCGAGGGGATGGGCGCCGGCCTCGCGGTAACCGAGGGCGACGATCGCATCACCCGGGTCGGGGCGTTCCTTCGGCGCTTCTCGCTCGACGAGCTGCCCAACCTCGTGAACGTGCTGCGCGGCGAGATGGCGATCATCGGCCCGCGCCCGACCGTTCCCGCCCAGGTCGAGCAGTACACCGAGCGCCAGCGCGGCCGCCTGGCCGTGCGGCCCGGGATCACCGGCTGGGCTCAGGTCAACGGGCGCGCCGGGCTGCCCTGGGACGAGCGGATCGAGCTCGACCTCTGGTACATCGAGAACCGCTCGCTGCGCCTCGACGCCGAGATACTGCGCCGGTCGGCGGCGATCGTCGTCGGGGGGGACGGGCTCTACCGGGAAGGCTCCCCGGCCTGGCGCGATCCCGACGAGTCCTGACCTGCGGCCGGGCGTGCGGTAGTTTTCGGCTCAGGGTCGTCAACCACGCAGAGGAGCCAGCATGGCCAGGGAGCAGCGAATTCTCGTCGGACAGGTAGTCGCCATCACCGGGGGTGCCCGGGGAATCGGCAAGGCAACCGCCCAGCGCCTCGCCCGCGAGGGAATGAAGGTCTCGATCGGGGACCTCGACGGCGACCTGGCGGCCGAGGTCGCCGGCCAGATCGGCGGTGGCGCCATGGGCATGGAGCTCGACGTCACCGACATCGACTCCTTCAACGACTTCATCGAGGCCACCGAGGAGCAGCTCGGGCCGGTCGATGTCCTGATCAACAACGCAGGGATCATGCAGCTCGGGCCCTTCATCGAGGAGGACCTGGCCACCACCGAGCGGATGATCAACATCAACGTCTACGGGGTCCACTACGGCTGCAAGCTGGTTCTTCCCAAGATGGTCGCCCGTCGCCGCGGCCACCTGGTGAACATCGCCTCGGTGGCCGGCACCGCCGGCTTCTCCAACGGCGTCACCTACTGCGGCACCAAGCACTACGTGCGCGGGATGAGCGAAGGCCTTCACTCGGAGCTGCGCGGAACCGGGATCGACGTCTCCTGCGTCATGCCCGTCGCCGTCCACACCGAGCTGGGCGCCGGCCTCCCCGAGCCCCGCGGCGTGAAGATGCCCCAGCCCGAGGACGTCGCCGAGGAGATCCTCTCGGCGCTGAAGGAGCCGCGCTTCGACGTCTTCGTGCCGCGCTCTGTAGGCACGCTCCAGCAGGTGATGTCGATCCTGCCGCGCGGCGGCCGCGAGCGGATGACCCGCGCCATGAAGGCCGACCAGGTCCTCGCCACCGCCGACATGGGCGCCCGCCGCGACTACGAGCTGCGCGCCGCCCGCTCCGCCCCGGCGATCGAGACCGGCGGCAAGAAGAAGAAGGACAAGGGCAAGAAGAAGGACAAGTCCGGCAAGTCGGACGACTGAGCGCCGTGGCCGACGACATCGCGCAGGAGTCGATCGACACGATCCGCGCGCTCTGCATGGACATCGTGCAGAACGCGAACTCCGGCCATCCGGGCCTTCCGCTGGGAATGGCGCCGGCCGCCTACGTCCTCTTCAACCGGGTCATGAACTACGACCCGGCCGACCCCGACTGGCCGGACCGCGACCGCTTCATCCTCAGCGCCGGCCATGGCTCGGCGCTGATCTACGCGATGCTCCACCTGAGCGGGTACGCCCTCTCGATGGACGACCTGAAGGCCTTCCGCCAGTGGGGTTCGATCACCCCGGGCCACCCCGAGCGCGACCCCGACCCGGCGCGGGTGACCCCCGGCGTCGAGGTGACAACCGGGCCGCTGGGCCAGGGCTTCGCCAACGGCGTCGGCATGGCGATGGCCGAGAAGTTCCTCGCCCAGCGCTTCGGAAGCGAGGTCCAGGACCACCGGACCTTCGCCATCGTCTCCGACGGTGAGCTCGAGGAGGGGATCGGCTCGGAGGCCGCGTCGCTGGCCGGCTTCCTGAAGCTCGGCAAGATCACCTACCTCTACGACGACAACGACATCTCGCTGGACGGCCCCACCTCCCTAAGCTTCAAGGAGGACGTCACCAGGCGATTCGAGGCCTACGGCTGGCACGTCGAGTACGTCGAGGACGTGAACGACATCCACGCCCTCGAGCAGGCGATCGATCGCGCCGTCGCCGAGGAGGAGCGCCCCTCGCTGGTCCGGATCCGCTCGATCATCGGCTACCCGTCGCCCAACAAGCAGGGCACCAGCGCCGCCCACGGAGCGCCGCTCGGCGAGGACGAGGTCCGCGCCACCAAGGAGGTCATGGGGATGGACCCCGACAAGACCTTCTTCGTGCCCGAGGACGTCGCCGAGCACATGAACATGACCGCCCGGGGGGAGGAGCTGAAGGCCGCCTGGGATAAGCGCCTGGCCGAGTGGAAGCTGGAGAAGCCCGAGCTGGTCGAGGAGTGGGAGACCGCCTGGGCCGGCAAGCCGCTGCCCGGCTTCGACGGGTCGCTGCCGCCCGACTGGGGCACCGACTCGATCGCCACCCGCGTGGCCGGCCAGAAGTGCATGGCCGCCTTCTCGAAGTACACGCCGACGATGATGGGCGGAGCCGCCGACCTGAGCGAGTCGACCAAGACCGAGTTCCCGGGCGGCGAGAGCGAGCACTTCAGCCCCACCCAGCCCGGCCGCAACGTCTTCTTCGGCGTCCGCGAGCACGGCATGGGCGGCGCGGTCAACGGGATGGCCGCACACGGCGGGATCCTGCGCCCGTACGGGTCGACCTTCATGCAGTTCTCCGACTACATGCGCGGCGCCGTTCGCCTCTCGGCGCTGATGGAGCTGCCGGTCGCCTGGGTCTACACCCACGATTCGATCGGTCTTGGCGAGGATGGTCCGACCCACCAGCCGGTCGAGCACCTCGCCGCGCTGCGGGCGATTCCCAACCTCACCGTCATCCGCCCCTGCGATGCCGACGAGACCGCCGAGGCCTGGCGGATCACCATCAACGGGCTCCACGGCCCGGCCGCCTTTGCCCTCAGCCGGCAGAACCTGCCGGTCTACGAGCGGGGGGAAGGCGAGCCGTTCGCGTCGGCCGCCGGGCTGGACAAGGGCGCCTATGTCATGCGCGAGGCCGAGGGCGAGCTGAAGGCGATCGTCGTAGGGACCGGCAGCGAGGTCGAGGTCGCGGTGGCCGCCGCCGACACGCTCGCCGCCGACGGCATCCCCACACGGGTCGTCTCCTTCCCGAGCTGGGAGCTCTTCGAGGCCCAGGACCAGGCCTACCGCGACTCGGTCTTCCCGGAGGGAGTGCCGTCGGTATCGGTGGAGGCCGGGATCGGCCAGGGCTGGGAGCGCTGGGTGGACGGAGTCGTGTCGGTAGAGAGGTTCGGCGCGTCGGCGCCGGCCTCCGTGGTGATGGAGAAGCTGGGCATCACCCCGGACAACGTGGTCGCCAAGGTAAAGGAGATGGTGAAGTGAAGCTCTACGTCTGTTACGGAGACTGGAAGCGGCCGATGTTCGGCCACAAGCACCCGTGCGGCGAGGCCCACCAGGCCCTGCTGGACGCCGGCTACGACCCGGAGGTCGTGAAGGTCTACGGCCTGGGTCCGCTGCCGATGTGGATGCAGCCCAAGCGCAGGCAGGTCGTCGACCTGACCGGCAGCCCCTGGGTCCCGGCGCTCGAGCTGGACGACGGGACCGGGATCGGCGACTCCAAGGAGATCATCGCCTGGGCGAAGGCCAATCCCGCCCCGGCCGCCTAGCGCCGCAGCCTGGCCCCGGCGGCACCGCAGCGCGGCTCAGCGCAGAACGAAGAAGCCGTCGCCGAGCTGGGCGATCACGTCGGTAAGCGGCCGGTCGCTCACCGGTATGGCGCCGGAGAAGGGCTCCCAGAGCGCGATCACCAGCGCGATGTCGACGGCCACCACCGCGACCAGCAGCACGATCAGCCGCCCGGTCTTCGGCCTCCCGACGGTCAGCGCCGCGGCGTTGACGACCACCGCCAGCCCGGCGAGGAAGAGGGCGAAGACGAACATGGTGGGCAGGTGCGTGCTCTGCGCGGTTACCCGCTCCCGCCTTGCCGTGGTCAGGTCGTCGAGCGAGGCAAGCATCTCGGCCCCGCCCTGGGTGGTCGTGTCCGCCGCCGACGCGGCTCCGCGCACTCCGCTCTCCAGCCCCTGGATCGAGGCCTCGAGTGGCTCGGGCATCGGGTCGTCGAGCGTCAGCTCCCAGCCCGGCCCCAGGTCGGTCTCCAGGAATCGCTTCAGGGGAGCGTGGGCCTGCCGTGACGGCACCTCGGCGGTCGCCCAGGCCAGCCGGGCGGCGGCCGAGGCCTCGCGGGCCACGGCGTCCTGGGCCCGGTTCCAGTTGTCGACCTGGCCCACGAGCGTCAGCCCGGCGATGATCCCGAAGATCGCGCAGAGGCCGGGCATGAGCTGCCCGGCGACCGTGTGATGGTTCTCGCGCGGCTGGTCCCGCGAGGTTCGCTCGATCAGCCGCCGGACGGCCAGCGCCGCACCGGTGAAGAGCGCCACCGAGGCAAGGACGATCAGCCAGCCCGGGAGCGAAGAGAGCCAGGCCATCTCAGTCGGCCACGACGTGGGTCGAGCAGATGAAGTCCTGGGCGGCCCGGTTCTGGCCGTCCCAGAGCGGCCAGAGGTAGAAGACGAGGACGATTACCGTCCCGCCGATGACGGTAACCGCGTTGCCGATCGTCGCGATCAGCCCGTAGAGGAGGCCCATCACCAGGAACTGCCTCACCAGCGCGGGCCCGTAGGTCATCGCCTGGCCGTTGTCGCGCACCACGCGGATCCCCATCGCCTGCATTCCCCAGGTCCGGCCGTTGTTGGCCCCCCGGCGGGCCATGGTCATCGGCTGGTAGGTCAGCTCGACCACCAGCGACCAGGCCACGATCACCAGGATCGCGCCGCCCAGCCGCGCGGTGTCGGCGGCGCTCAGCCCGGGAATGCGCCCGTCGACCGTCTGGCCGTCCTGGATGCTCTCGATGTCGATCGCCTGCCAGTCGACGCCGGCGCCGATCACGATCGCGATCACGATCGCGGGGATCAGGAAGGCGAGCTTGACCAGGGCGTCGATCACGTAGGCAATGGCGCGCGGCCACCAGGAGGCGAGCGTGTGGCTCGCGCCACCGATCTCGATCGTCGGCTGGCCTCCCGGCATGGCCGGCGGGGTGACGCGTGGTGCGTCGGTGGTTCCGGCCGGAGGAGCTGCCGCCGGTGCCGGCGGGGGAGTGGGAGCGGTCGCCTGCGGCGGCGGGGCCGGGGTGGGTGTCGGCGCCGGGATCGTGGGCCGCGCCGCGGTGTGGGCGGTCCAGGCTGTGCCGTCCCACCAGCGCAGGTCGGCCTCGCCTCGCGGGTCCTCGTACCAGCCGGGCTGCGGGAGTGCCTCGCTCATCGCTCGATCCCGCTCACGAAGAGCGCCTGGGCGCTGGCGCCGAACCGCCCGCCGGTGTCGTAGAGCTCGCCGGTCGACATTCCGGTTCCATCATCGGAGATCGAGGTTACGGCGTCCAGGGCGATCCATTCGCCCCGGGGCTCGCGCCCCAGCGTCACCGAGAGGTCGGGGTTGATGAAGGCGTGGCGTCCCCAGTCGAGAACCGAGCTGATCCCGTTGCCGAAGTCGGCGGTGGCCATCGCCCTCTGCACCGCCATGGTCTCCTCGCCGGCGACGACCGGCACCTTCAGGCGCATCCACGCCATCGCCGGCCCGGGAACCTCCCAGCGCTCCTTGCCTCCGGCGAGGCGGATCTCCATCGCGTCGCCCCCGAACATCCGGCCGCCGAGCATCTCGGCGTCGAAGGCCACCGGGTCCGGCGCGCGATCCGGAGGGGGCTCGGGGGCGGGGGCAAAGCCCTGCCTCTCGGACTCACCCTCCTCCCGGCGGATTCGCAGCGCCTGGGCGCGCACCACCTCCTCGCCGTCGCAGAGCACGCTCGCGGCCACCAGCTGGACGCGCCGTCCGGGCCGGGTCACCTCGGTCACCACCTCCAGGGGTGCGATCGGCACCGGGCGCACGAGGTCGAGCGTGAGCCGCGCGATCCGCATCGGCGACGGCGCCTCGACCGACTCGATCACCCCGGCCAACAGCGCCGCCGGCGCGCCGCCGTGCTGGTGGTCAGGGCTCCACGGACCCCGCGAGAGCTCGCCGGACTCGAAGCGCCCGTCGCCGAGCGGCGTGTAGACGGCTTCGCTCACGCGGGAAGCGTAAGGGGAGCCGGCCGTTTGGGGACCGTCCCCCCGGGGGCTATTCTCAGCCGTTCAGCGGCCGTGCCCGTCCACGGGGAGGCAGTAAGTGCAGGAGATGGTCATCTACGGAGTCAGTTTCGACATGGTCGGCAAGCAGCCGATCGTGCTCCTCAAGACCGTCGACGGCAACCGCTTCCTGCCGATCTGGATCGGCCATCCCGAGGCCGCCTCGATCCTGATGCGCCTCCAGGGCGCCAGCACCCCGCGACCGATGAGCCACGACCTCTTCGTCGACATGCTCACCGAGCTCGACGTCACCTGCTCCCAGGTCGCGGTCACCGAGCTGCGGGACAACACCTTCTTCGCCTCGATCACCCTTCGCCAGGGCGAGAACGAGTTCGAGATCGACTCGCGCCCGAGCGACGCCCTCGCCCTCGCCGTCCGCACCGACGCCCCGATCTACGCCGCCGAGGAAGTGATTGAGGAGTCGGCGATCGAGTTCGAGCACGAGGTTGAGGACACCGAGGAGGTCGTCGACCGCTTCAAGGAGTTCCTCGACGAGGTCTCGCCGGAGGACTTCGCCGGCGGGGACAGCTAGGCCGCGGCCAGCGCCTCCTCGACCGCCTGGCCGACGAACTCGTCGAAGCCGATCCCGGCCGCCTCGATCGACTGGGGCAGCAGGCTGGTGTCGGTCAGCCCGGGTACCGCGTCGGCCTCGAGCACCTTCGGCACGCCGTCGCGCTCGTCGAGCAGCATGTCCACCCGGGCGAAGCTGCGCAGCCCCAGCAGCTCGACGGTCCGCTCCGCGGTCTCCCGCGCCTTTGCGGCGGTCTCCTCGTCGAGCTCGGCCGGGCAGCTCAGCACGGCGCTGCCGATCGTGTAGCGGGCCTCGAAGTCGTAGAAGCGGTCCTCGGTCGGCCTCGCCTCGACCACCGGCAGTGCGGCGCCACGGAAGACCGGCACCGCCAGCTCACGGCCCGGTATGAACTCCTCGATCAGCGCCCGGTCGCTGTAGGAGAAGGCCGAGAGCAGCGCCTCGGGCAGCTCGTCGGCCCCTGAGGCGAAGCGCACGCCCAGCGCGCTTCCCTGCCGGCAGGGCTTGACCACCACGGGGAAGCCGAGCTTTTCGCCGACGCGCGCCAGCGCCTGCGAGCCGCCGAACTCGCGCAGCGCGGTCTCGCTGAACGAGAGGGCCCGCGGGGTCCCGATCCCCTCGGCGTCGAGCAGCTCCTTGGTCACCTGCTTGTCCCAGGCGCGGGCGCAGGCCGCCGGCGAGGAGCCGGTGTAGGGGAGGTCGAGCGTCTCGAGCAGCTCCTGGAGGCTGCCGTCCTCGCCGTCGCGCCCGTGGAGCGCGATGAAGACAAGGTCGGGAGACAGCTCGGCCAGCCGGGGCACGAGGTCGGGCCCCACGTCGATCCCGGTCGGCGCATGGCCGAGCCGGGCGAGAGCCTCCTCGACGCGGTCGCCGGAGGCCAGGGAGACCTGGCGCTCCAGGGAGCGCCCGCCCTTCAGCACGGCCACGTTCAGCCCGCCGCTCATCCCTGCCGCCTCATCTCGTCCTCGCGCCGGGGCAGCTCCACCACGTCGGCGAGCGGCCCGGCCTCCTGGGCCGCGATCGCCGGGAACGAGCCGGTGATCGCCCCGTAGAGCTCGATCTGCTCGGCCACCAGCACCCCGATCCGCCGGACTCCCTCCTCGATTGTCGCCGGGTCCGAGGCGGAGAAGTTGAGCCTCATCGAGGAGGAGCCGTCGCCGTTCACGAAGGCCGCGCGCCCGGGAACGAAGGCCACGTTGGCGGCCAGGGCGCGGGCGAGGAGGTCGGTCGTGTCGATGAACTCGGGCAGCGTCGCCCACACGAAGAGTCCGCCCTGCGGGCGGGTCCAGGTGGCCGACGGGGGGAAGTGGGCCGCCAGCGCGGCAAGCATCGCGTCGCGTCGCTCGAGGTAGATCCCCCGCAGCTCGTCGATGTAGCCGCCCCACTGGCCGGTGGCCATGTACCCGGAGACGAAGAGCTGGGTGAAGGGTGAGGGGCAGAGGGTCGTGGCCTGGGCACCGAGCACGAGCTTCTCCATCACCGGCCGCGGCGCGATCGCCCAGCCCAGTCGCAGCCCGGGGGCCAGCATCTTGGAGAAGGTCCCGGCGTGGACCACGAAGCGACCCCCGTCGAGCTCGAGCAGCGTCGGCAGCGGGGTCCCTTCGAAGCGCAGGAGGCTGTAGGGCTCGTCCTCGAGCACGATCAGCTCGCGCTCGGCGGCGATCTCCACGAGGCGGCGCCGGCGGGGGAGCGACATCGTCACCCCGGCCGGGTTCTGGAAGGTCGGGACGGTGTAGATGAACTTCGGTCGCCGGCCCTCGGCCTCCAGGCGGGCGAGCGTCTCCTCGAGCTCGTCGACCTTCATCCCGTCTCCGTCCATCCCCACCTGCACCACGTCGGCCTGGTAGGAGCTGAAGGTGGGTACCGCCCCCGGGTAGGTGGGGCCCTCGGCGACGATCACGTCGCCCGGGTCGATCAGCGCCTTGCAGACCAGGTCGATCACCTGCTGTCCGCCGGTGGTAACCAGGATGTCGCCGGGGTCGACGCCGACCCCCTGCCACTCCATCACCTGCGCGATCGCCTCGCGCGTCGAGGCCAGGCCGTCCGTGGGCCCGTACTGGAGCGCCCGGGCCGAGCTCTCACGGGCCACCTGGCCCATGACCCGCGCCATCTCCTCCGCCGGGAAGGTCGCGGTGTCCGGCAGGCCGCCGGCCAGCGAGATCACCTCCGGGTGCTCGGTGATTGCCATCAGGTCGCGCATCACCGAGGAGGTCATCACGCGCGTGCGGGAGGCGAAGAGGGCCGCGTAGCGGCGCAGGTCCCGGGAGGGCGATGGCCCTTCGCCGCCGGCCCCTTGCTTCTCTAGAGTCATCCCTCCCGCACGGTACCCGACCGACCCGTGATTTCCGCCGAAAAGAAGCCTTCACTCCCGGGCCCGATCGGCCCGCCGTGCTGAGGTTCCCGGCCGCGCTCGGCGGCCTGGTCGCGCTCGCCCTCCTCGTGCCCGCGGGCGCCGCCGGCGCCGGCGACTCCGGCCCCCGGCGGGCGGTCGACGAGGCGCAGGCCGAGAAGATCGCCTCCCGGGTGCCGAAGCTCGCGGAGGTCCACCGCGAGAACCCCGACTCCTACTTCAGCGCCATCCGCAAGCCCGGCCAGCGCTGGGAGGTCTCCCTCTGGGACCCGGGCAAGAGCTCCAAGCAGGTTGGCCTGGCGATCATCGACGCCCGCAGCGGGAAGGTGGTCGAGTCGTGGACCGGTTTTCAGGTCGCATGGTCGATGGCGCGCGGGTACCCCGGCGCCTTCGGGCGGTCGGTCAACTCGCCCTGGGTCTGGGTGACGCTCAGCGTGCTCTTCTTCCTCCCCTTCTTCGACTGGCGAAAACCGCTGCGCTGGCTGCACTTCGACCTGCTCGTGCTGCTCGGCTTCGGGGTCTCCCTGGCCTTCTTCAACGACGCCAACCTCGGTATCTCGGTCCCGATAAGCGGGCTGCTCCTGGCCGTGCTTCTGGCGCGGCTGCTGGCTGTCGGGCTGCGGCGGTCCGGGCGCGAGCCGCCGCCGCTGCGGCTTCTCTTCCCCTGGCAGGCGCTGCTCTTCATCGGGCTCTTCCTGCTCGGCTTCCGCGCCGCCCTCAACATGGTCGACGGCAACGTGATCGACGTCGGTTACGCCGGGGTGATCGGCGCCGACAAGCTGCTGCACGGAAACGCGCTCTACGGAGCCTTCCCCAAGGACAACGGCGCCGGCGACACATACGGGCCCCTGCTCTACCTCGCCTACGCGCCCTTCGAGCTGATCTGGCCATGGCAGGGCCGCTGGGACGACCTGCCTGCGGCCCACGCCGCGGCCGGGGCCTTCGACGTGGCCTGCGTGGCGGCGCTCTTCCTGATCGGCCGCCGGCTGCGGGACAACGCCCTGGGAGTGATCCTCGCCTACGCCTGGCTGGCCTTCCCGTTCACGGTCTACGTCACCAACTCGGGCAGCAACGACGCCCTGCCGGCCGCGCTCGTGCTCTTCGCGCTGGCCCTCCATGCCCGGCCGATGGCCCGCGGCGCCCTGTCCATGGCCGCCGGGATGTCGAAGTTCGCTCCGCTGGCGCTCCTGCCGCTCATGGCCACCCACGGCATGCGCGACGGCTGGCTGCGGCGCTCCACGCGCTGGAAGCGCTTCGGCCTCTTCGCCCTCGGGGCGCTCCTGGTCCTCGGGCTCGCTGCCGCGCTCGTCTTCCCGACGACAAGCGCGGAGACCTTCTGGGAGCGGACCGTCGGCTACCAGGTCGGCCGCGAGGCCCCGTTTTCGGTCTGGGGCTTCTACGGCAGAGGCTGGGAGGTCGCCCAGAAGGTGGTGCAGGCGGCAACGCTCATCGGCGCGGTGGCGGTGGCGTTCGTCCCGCGCCGCGACGACCTCATTGGCCTCGCCGCCCTGGCCGGGGCGGTGCTGGTCGCCGTGGAGCTGTCGGCGACCTACTGGTTCTACCTCTACATCGTCTGGTTCCTGGGGCCGGCGCTGGTCGCCTTCCTGGCCCGGCCCGCCCTCGCCGGGCTGCCGGTCAGGCGGCCGCGGGCAGAAGCACCTGCTCGATCGAGCCCGCCCGCAGCCGCTCCGGGCAGCCTATGACCACCCCGTTTAGCCACGGGTCGTCCTCGGAGGTCTCGAAGCGCACGTTCATCTGGCTCACCAGCGCCTCGATCGCCTGCTCCTTCTTGACGCCGATCACCCCGCCGCGCGGGCCGGTCATCCCCACGTCGGTGATGTAGGCCGTCCCGCCCGGCAGCACGCGGGCGTCGGCGGTCGGCACGTGGGTGTGGGTGCCGACGACGGCGCTCACCCTCCCGTCGAGGTGCCACCCGAGCGCGACCTTCTCGCTGGTGGCCTCGGCGTGCATGTCCACGAGGATCTGGTCGGCGCCGGCGGCGGTCAGCTCCTCCACGGCGCTGTCGGTGTGCTGGAAGGCCGGGTGGCCGGCGCGCAGGAAGACGTTCCCCGAGACGTTCACCACGCCGAGCTTCGTGCCCGAAGGCGACTCGACGAGGCAGCTGCCGTGTCCGGGCTGGGAGCGCAGGTAGTTGACCGGCCGCAGGATCCGCTCCTGGTCGTCGAGGTAGTCGAGGATCTCGCTGCGGCGGTAGGTGTGGTTGCCGAGCGTGATCACGTCGACGCCGGCCTCCAGCAGCTCGTCGGCGATCTTCGGGGTGATGCCCAGGCCGCCGGCGACGTTCTCCGCGTTGACGACGGTGAAGTCGGGGGAGAAGCGCTCCTTGAGCTCAGGGAGCAGCCCGAGCAGGGTGCGGCGGCCCAGGCCGCCGACCACGTCGCCCACGAAAAGGATCGTTGCCGCTCCGTCGCCCACGCGCCCAGTCTGCCGCACGAACGCTTCCGGCGGGCCGGCGGCCCCTCCCTAAGATGGCCCCGATGGCCTTCCCGCAGACCCGAATGAGGCGCCTGCGCCGCACCGCCGGACTGCGTTCGCTGGTCCGCGAGGAGCGGCTCGACCCGGCCGGCTTCGTCCTGCCGCTCTTCGTCGCGGAGGGACTCTCCGGCCCCGAGCCGGTCGAGGCGATGCCCGGCGTATCGCGCCACTCCGTCGCCGGTGCGGTGGAGGAGGCCCGGGAGGCCGCCGCTCTCGGGATCGGCGGCGTGATCCTGTTCGGGATCCCATCCGCCCGCGACGCCGAGGGCTCCGGCGCATGGGCCGCCGACGGGATCGTCCAGCAGGCCCTTCGCGAGATCGCCGCCGCCGACACGGGGCTGGTGCTGATCGCCGACACCTGCCTCTGCGAGTACACCGAGCATGGCCACTGCGGCCCGCTCGACGCCACCGGCGCCGACGTCGACAACGACGCCGCGCTCGAGCTGCTGGCCCGCACCGCCGTCAGCCAGGCCCAGGCCGGCGCCGACATCGTCGCTCCCAGCGACATGATGGACGGGCGGGTCGGCGCCATCCGCGAGGCGCTCGACTCCGCCGGGCTGGCCCAGGCCGCGATCATGGCTTACAGCGCCAAGTTTGCCTCCGCCTTCTACGGCCCGTTCCGCGAGGCCGCCGGCTCGAGCCCGGAAAAGGGCGACCGCCGCGGCTACCAGATGGAGCCCGCCAACCTGGCCGAGGCGCTCCGCGAGACCCGCCTGGACCTGGAGGAGGGCGCCGACATCGTCATGGTCAAGCCGGCGCTCCCGTACCTGGACGTGATCCGGCGCGTCGCCGATGAGACCGACGCCCCGGTCGCCGCGTATAACGTCAGCGGCGAGTATGCGATGGTGAAGGCAGCCGCCGCGGCCGGTGCGCTCGACGAGCGCGAATGCGTCCTTGAGGCGCTTCTGGCCATCAGGCGGGCCGGTGCCCGTATAACGATCACCTACCACGCCAAGGAAGCAGCCCGATGGCTTCAAGAGAACTAGCCGCCACGCCCAAGGTCCGCAGCCGCAAGGACGGCGCCGCCGTCCCGCTGAGCGACCGCGACCGCGAGCTCCTCAACCTGATGCAGGGCTCCTTCCCGATCGCCGAGCGCCCGTACGCCGAGGTCGCCGCCGAGATGGGTATCTCCGAGGAGGAGGTGCTCGCCGACGTGCAGCGCCTGCTCGACGACCGCATCATCCGCCAGGTCACCCCGATCTACGACACCCGCGCCTTCGGCTACGGCTCGATGCTCGTCGCCGCCAAGATCGACCCGGAACACCCCTGGCGGGCCGCCAAGATCGTCAACTCCCACCCCGGCGTCTCCCACAACTACCTGCGCAACCACGACTTCAACATGTGGTTCACGATCGCCGTCGAGGAGGACTCAAAGCTCGGCCTGCAGGGCACCCTCGACGTCCTCCAGGAGCTGACCGGGGCGGAGTCGATCCGCCAGCTCCCCACGCTCAAGCTCTTCAAGATCCGCATGGACCTCGAGATGCAGGGCGACACCGACTCCCTCGCCTCGCAGGGCAAGGTCGAGGAGGCGGTCGAGCTCGAGCGCCAGAGCTACGACCAGTTCGACCGTGACGTCGTAGTGGCGACCCAGGGCAACCTTCCCGTCGTCCCCGAGCCGTGGGCGCCGGCCGCCGAGCAGCTCGGCATTCCCGTCGACGACCTGCTCGCGCACCTGCGCGGCATGCAGGAGCGCGGCCTGCTGCGCCGCGTGGCCGGGATCCTCTTCCACCGCCGGGCCGGCTTCTCGGCAAACGGGATGGGCGTCTGGAAGGTGCCCGAGGACCAGATCGAGGAGATCGGCCCGCAGATGGCCGCCTTCCGCGGGATCTCCCACTGCTACCAGCGCCCGACCTACGAGGACTGGCCCTACCAGGTCTTCACCATGGCCCACGGGCGCTCCAAGGAGGAGTGCGACGCGATCCTCGACGCCATCGCCGCCCAGTTCCCGATCGAGGATCGGGCCACCCTCTACTCGAGCACCGAGTTCAAGAAGGTCCGCCTCCTCTACTTCACCGACGACTTCCGCAACTGGGAAAACGAGTACGCCGGCGTCTGAGATGGGCGTCTCGCTGCGCGACACCCGCTCGGAGGAGCTCTATGCCCGCGCCCGCCAGTACCTCCCGGGAGGGGTGAACTCCCCGGTCCGCGCGATGGGCGCAATCGGCCGCGACCCGATCTTCATCGAGCGCGGCGTCGGCGCGGAGATCACCGACGTCGACGGCAACACCTACGTCGACTACGTCTGCTCCTGGGGGCCGCTGATCCTCGGCCACGCCAACCCGGCGGTCGTCGCGGCGATCGACGAGGTCGCAGCCGGCGGCACCACCTTTGGGGCGCCTACCGCGATTGAGGTCGACCTCGCCGAGGAGGTCTCGCGCCGCGTTCCCGGCATCGAGATGCTGCGAATGACCAGCTCCGGCACCGAGGCGGCGATGAGCGCCATCCGCCTGGCCCGGGCCGCCACCGGGCGCACCACCCTGCTGAAGTTCGCCGGCGCCTACCACGGCCACCTCGACGGCCTGCTCGCCCAGGCCGGCAGCGGGCTGGCCACCCAGTCGCTGCCGACCAGTCCCGGGGTTCCGGAGGCGGCCACCGCGGCGACGGTCGTCGTGCCCTGGAACGATCCGGACGCCGTCCGCGAGGCGGTCGGCGCCAACGAGCTGGCGGCGATCCTCGTCGAGCCCTACCCGGCCAACATGGGCCTTGTTCCTCCGCAGGAGGGATTCCTGGAGCTGCTGCGCGAGCTCGCCGACGAGAGCGGCGCCCTGCTCGTCTTCGACGAGGTGATCTCCGGCTTCCGCGTGGCTCCCGGCGGCGTGCAGGAGCTGGCCGGTGTCGTCCCCGACCTCACCGTGGTCGGCAAGATCCTCGGCGGTGGCCTCCCCGCCGCTGCCTACGGCGGCTCACGCGACCTGATGGAGCTCATCGCGCCGGCCGGCGAGGTCTACCAGGCCGGAACGCTGAGCGGTAACCCGCTGGCCGTGGCCGCCGGCCTGGCCACGCTGCGCCAGCTCGACGAGGCCGCGTACGCCCGCCTGGCCTCTACCACCGAGACCCTGGCCGAGGGGCTGCGGGCCGGCGCCGAGGCGGCCGGGGTGCCGGTCGAGGTCGTGGCGGTGACAGGCCTCGTGACTGTCTTCTTCAGCGATCGCCCGGTCACCGACTACGCCGGCGCCCAGGCTTGCGACACCGAGCGCTACGGCGCCTGGTGTCGCGAGCTGCTGGCCCGTGGCGTCTACCCGCCGCCCTCGCAGTTCGAGGCCTGGTTCCCGTCGATCGTCCATGACTCCGGCCAGCTGGCCCTGACGATCGACGCAGCGGCCGCCGCCTTCTCCGAGGTCGCGTGAGCGAGGCGCTGGACGCCGTCGCCGCCGAGGTTCGCGCCGAGGGCGGCCTGCTCGCCGGTGCGCTGGTGGAAGCCCCGGTGGTCGGCGGGGCCGACTGGGGCGGCCTTGCCGCCTCTGGCCCCCGCGCCGGCGACCAGGAGGTCGTGGCCCTCTCGGTCGAGGCGGTTCGGGAGGGCTACCTGCTCCACCGAGGCTGCCCGCGCCTCTTCGACGGGGCCGATCGCGACCTGGCCCTCCTGGCCGGTGACCGGCTCTACGCGCTCGGCCTCGCCGGCCTGGCACGGGCCGGGAAGCTGGATGCCGTCGCCGAGCTGGCGTCGGTCATCGCCTGCTGCGCCCACGCCGCCGCAGCCGGCGACGAGGAGCTCGCGGAGGCCGCCTGGGAGGCCGGCTCCACGGGCATTGGGTGGGGCCGCTCACCGGCCCTGACGCAGGCCTGGGAGGCAGCGCGGGCCGCAGAGCCCGGCGCGGCCGGCTTCCTGCGCGATGCGGCGCGCCAGGAACGCGGCGATTTGGCGCAAACGCGCTGACCCGACGGCCTTTCGGGCGCGCCGCGCCGTAAGATTCATCACCGGTACTGTTTGCCCGCCGGGCGACGTGCCCGACTCCATCGTGGCCGATAGAAAAGAACCCAAGAGCAAGTACACGATCGACCGCCAGATCCCGGGCGCTTTCGAGGGTGAGACCGTCACCCGCCGGCGCGCCATGGTGATCGGCGGCCAGGCCGCGGGCGCGGTTGCCGGCGCGGCGATCGTCCTTCCCGCCCTGGGCTTCGCCCTCGGCCCGGTCTTCGAGAAGGAGGACCAGCCCTGGCAGTCGGTCGGCAAGGTCGACGAGTTCAGCGAGGACACCTACGTACCGCGCACCATCACGCTCACGCAGGGGATCGGCGACGCCGGCAAGTCAACGGTCTACATGCGCAAGTACAACCCCAACGTCGACACCGAGAAGCGCGACGAATACAACGAGTACATCGCGGTCTCCACGCTCTGCATGCACCTCGGCTGCCCGGTCCGCTTCACCGCGGCGGCCCAGCGCTTCATCTGCCCGTGCCACGGCGGCGTCTACGACTTCGTCGGCAAGGTCACCGGCGGCCCGCCGGTCCGCCCGCTCGACCGCTTCTACACCCGCGTCGAGGGCGACACCGTCTTGATCGGCCCGCGCTTCTCGGTCAACAGCGAGCTGCGGCGCTTCTCGCCACGTGACCCGGGCGAGCCGCTCGACGGTGTTGGCCAGTACCTCTACCCGTCCCGTCCCTCGATGCGCAAGCTCCCGAACACCTAGGGGAACCAGACGATGCCGAAACTGAAGCTTCCCGCCCCGCCGATCCCCGACCGCGTCGCCCCGAAGCCCAAGCGACCGGGCAAGAAGACCGGCCCGGAGAACCTCAAGGAGCACGCCGGCGAGGCCGGCGCCTCGGCCGTCGACTGGATCGACGAGCGCACCTCGCTCGCCGGCGGCGCCCGCTGGATGATGTTCCGAAAGGTCCCCAAGGGGACCAACTGGTTCTACACGCTCGGCTCGGCCACGATGTTCGCCTTCCTCTCCCAGGCGGTGACCGGGGTCTTCCTGGCCATGTACTACGACCCGTCGGCCACCCGCGCCTACGAGTCGATCCGGTACATCAACAACGAGGTCTTCCTCGGCGAGTTCGTCCACGGCATGCACAAGTGGGGCTCGTCGGTGATGGTGATCCTGATCTTCCTGCACATGGGCCGCACCTTCTTCTTCGGCGCCTACAAGTACCCGCGCGAACTCAACTGGGTGATCGGCGTGGTGCTCCTGGTGCTGACCATGACGATGGCCTTCACCGGCTACCTGCTGCCCTTCGACCAGCGCTCCTACTGGGCGACGATCGTCGGCGTGAACATCAACGGCACCGGCCCGATCGTCGGCCCGTACCTCTCCGAGTTCCTGCGTGCCGGCCCGTACTTCGGGGCGACCACGCTCTCGCGCTTCTACGCGATCCACATGCTCGCGGTGCCCGGGGCGATTGCCGCCCTGATGGGATTCCACCTCTACCTCGTGGCCAAGCTCGGCACCACCGCCCCGCCGTGGGTTAAGGCCCAGCCGCCCGAGCAGCTCCGCGAGGAGAACGTCACGGCATGAACAAGCAGGAGAAAGAGCAGTACCTGCGCGACTACGGGATCCTGAAGTCGCAGGGCAAGCCGTTCTTCCCCTACGCCGTCACCAAGGACAGCGTCATGGCGATCATGGTGATGGTCGTCATCATCCTGATGTCGCTGATCCTCGGCGCCGAGCTCGGCCCCAAGGCCGACCCGACCTCGACGACCTACACGCCGCGCCCGGAGTGGTACTTCTTCTTCCTCTTCGAGCTGCTGAAGGTGATCAAGGAGCCGTGGCTCACGCCGCTGGCCACGATCGGCGTCCCGACGATCTGCCTGATCCTCCTCTTCCTGCTCCCGTTCTACGACCGCAACCCCGAGCGGCGGCCCGAGCGGCGGCCGATCGCCGCCACCGCCGGCGTCCTCACCATCTTCGCCATCGGCTTCCTCACCTACCTCGGCGCCTCGGCCGGCCCGCCGACCGAGATCGAGATCCCGGTCCCGGCCAACGTCAAGGCCCAGGGCCCCGAGGCCGTCGCCAACTTCAACGCCGGCGAGCAGGTCGTCGCCCAGTCCGGCTGCGCCGCCTGCCACCAGTTCGGCGAGAACGGCAACCACGGGCCCGGTCCGAAGCTGACCAACATCGGCGCCCGCCTTCCCGCCCAGGCGATCGAGCGCACCCTGGTTAACCCGACCGCGCCTATGCCCTCCTACGCTGCGATCCAGCAGGAGGACCCCAAGCAGTTCCGCCAGATGGTCGACTACCTGGCGAACCTCAAGTAGGGCCCGTTCCGTGACCACCGGCCCGGCGTCCGGCACCCTCGAGGAGCCCCAGGTCCGGGCGATGTTCGACCGCATCGCCGGCGTCTACGACCTGATGAACTCGGTCATGACCGCCGGGATGCACCACCGCTGGCGCAGCCGTGCGGTCGACCTGGCCCGCGTCGGGCCGGGCGATTCGGTGCTCGACGTGGCCACCGGCACCGGCGACCTCGCGGTCGAGCTCGCCGCGCGCGTGATGCCCGGCGGCGAGGTGATCGGCTCCGATTTCTCCGAGGAGATGCTGGATCGGGCGCGAGTGAAGGAGCCGGGAATCGAGTGGGAGTGGGCCAACGCGATGGAGCTCCCCTACGAGTCGGGCCGCTTCGATGCGGTCACTGTCGGCTTTGGGGCCCGCAACTTCTCCGACCTCGACCAGGGGCTCTCCGAGATGGTTCGCGTCACGCGGCCCGGCGGCCGCGTGGTGGTCCTGGAGATCACCACCCCGACCAGGCCGCCGCTCTCGACCTTCTTCGAGATGTGGTTCGACACGATCGTGCCCCAGCTCGGGAAGGTCGCCGGTGATCCCGACGCCTACGAGTACCTCCCGAGCTCGGTGCGCCGCTTCCCCGACGCTCCGGAGCTTGCGGCGCGCATGGCCGGCGCCGGCCTGGAGGACGTCGGCTGGCTCATCACCGCCGGCGGGATCATCGCGATCCACCACGGCGCCGTACCCGCTTCGTGAGCGACCCCACTCCGCAGACCGCCGAGCTGGTCCTCGCCGGCGGCGAGCACGTGCCGGGACTCCTGCGCGAGGTGGAGGCCCTCCTGGGCCAGGAAGCCGTCTCGTGGGGCGAGCCTGTCGGCCCCCACGGCGAGCAGACGATCAGCGCCGGCGGCAAACGGCTGCGCCCGCTCCTGCTGCTGCTCGTCGCCGGCCCGCCGGCCGGCCCGGAGGGCTCGGCCCGGCTGGTCCACGGCGCCGCGGCGATCGAGCTGATCCACAGTGCCACGCTCGTCCACGACGACGTGCTAGACAACGCCGACCTGCGCCGCGGCCGCCCGACGGTCTTCGCCACAGCCGGCCCGGGGATGGCCACCGCCACCGGCGACCTTCTCTTTGCCCGCGCCTTCACGCTGGTCACCGCAGTCGACGACCTGCTCGCGGTGCGCGAGCTGAGCGAGGCCTGCTCGGGCCTGGCCCGCGGGGAGCTCCTGCAGAGGGAGGACGCCTGGAACATGGGGGTGAGCGTCGAGCGATACCTCGAGCGCTGCCGCCTGAAGACCGCCGCGCTTTTCGAGGCGGCCTGCACGGTCGGCGCCGACGCCGGCGGCCTCGACCCGGAGCCGCTGCGCGACTTTGGCCGGCGGATCGGACTCGCCTTCCAGCTCCTCGACGACGTACTCGACGTCTCCGGGCCGCCGGAGCGCACCGGCAAGCCGCGGGGCACCGACCTGCTCGACGGCACCGTCACGCTGCCGCTGATCCTCGCGGCGGAGCGTGACCCGGCGATCGCCGCCGTTGACCTTCGCTCCATCGGGGACGCCGGGGCCGCCGCGGAGCTCTGCGACCGGATCGAGGCCACCGCCGCGCTCGAAGAGTCCAGGTCCCGGGCCCTGGAGATGGTCGCCGAGGCCAAGGAGCTTCTCCCGCCGAACCTCGACGCCGACCGCCGCCGGGCCCTGGAGCTCGTGGCCGACGGCGTCGTCTCCCGCTACAGCTGACC